>DATJJY010000094.1:0-133177 GCA_035491895.1 Gemmatimonadales bacterium | reverse complement strand
CTCCCGCGATAGTCGTTGCAGTCGGTTGGTGATTCCCCAGCCGTGCATCGGTTCCAGCGCCAGCGCCTTGAGAATGAGCACGTCCAGCGTGCCTTGCATGACCTCCGCCGTATGCGACAAGGCGAGCGTCTCCTGTCGAAGGGAGACAGTAGTATGCGGCTCACGGACCACCGCGTCAATTCTGATAACTCCTGTCGAAGTAAAAGGGAAGCATTTGGAGTTGCGCATCTCTCGACATCACCGTATATCGTCTGTCGTACAGTCTTGAATCCCATGTAGTGGCTGGATGAGGACGACAAGGGTGGCCTGTGACGGCGGGCCACCCTTTGTCGCAGATGTCACGGGTCGCACGCTCTCCTTCGATCAGGGGGTATGGTGCACACACGAATTGTGTTCGTCACCTTCGCCGCTCTCGTCGCCGGCCTGTCCGGCAGACCCATGGATGCCCAAACCGGTCGCATCAGCGGCACGGTCCGCGCCCGCGGCATCGCGGCGTCAGGCGCCAGAGTCACGGCCACGAACCAGGCCACGAGCGCCGTCACCCGCGCGACCTCGACCAGCGACGGGAGCTACTCCATCTCCGGCCTCGCGCCCGGCGCCTATACGGTTGCCGCGTCGCTCCCCGGTCTGCGCACGCGGACCAACCCGAACGTGCAGGTCACCGCGGACGGCGCGGTGACGCTCGACTTCGACCTGCAGCCGCTCACGCTCGCGGCGGTCACCGTCACGGCGATGCTGCGCGAACAGGAGTTGGCCAAAGTGCCGTTCTCCATCGCCGCCCCAACCCAGCAAGCGCTGCGCGTGCGGGGCGCCGAAACGATCGAGGCCGTGGCGGCCAACGTGGCCGACTTCAGCGTGCAGAACCTCGGTCCCGGGCAGAGCCAGGTGGCGATGCGGGGCGTCTCCTCGGGCCAGATCGCGCGCGACCAGCCCGGGGTGAAGGAAGAAGTGGGCGCCTACCTCGACGACGTCCCGATCTCCCTCTCCCTGTTCACGCCGGACCTCGACCTGTTCGACATGTCCCGCGTGGAGGTACTGCGGGGTCCCCAGGGGACCCTGTTCGGCGCGGGCTCGCTCGGCGGGACGGTGCGCTACATCAGCAATCAACCGGAGTTGGGCGTCCGCGAGAACTTCGCCGAGACGGAGGCGAGCTGGATCGACGGCGGTGGCGCGGGGAACGAGGCCAAGCTCGGGTTCAACGTGCCGCTCGGTGCGCGGGCCGCGGCCCGGGTGGTGGGCTACAGCAATCAGCTGGGCGGCTACATGGACGCCGTGCAGCCCAATTTGCGCGTCGACCAGAACGTCAACAGCGGGTCCCGCAGCGGCGCCCGGGTGGCGTTCCGCCTCAACCCGGGCGGTCGCCTGACCGTCACGCCGCGGCTCGCGTTTCAGCGGGTGAGCATGAACGGCTGGAACCGCATCGACACGTTCAACATCCTCGCGAATCCCTACACGACCTCGCGTCCCGCGGTGACGCTGGGCGGGCGTCGCCTGTTCACCCAGATGGCGGAGCCGTTTACCGACGACTTCCTGCTGGCCGATCTGAACCTGCGCTACGACTTCGGCGGGGTCACCCTGACCTCGGTCAGCTCCTGGACGCACCGCAACGTCCTCGTGGTGCGCGACGGCGGGGCGCTGAGCGCCAGCATCCTGGGCGGCAGCATCGGGCTGCCGGAGAACATCTACTCGCTCGACGCGGGGCTGAACGACGCGACCAAGACCAACGTCGCCACGCAGGAAGTGCGTCTGTCCGGTGGCCGCAACCGCTTCCGCTGGGTGGTGGGCGGGTTCTACGTCGGCAATCACCGGCACTACGGCCAGGATCTGCTGATCGCGGGGTTCGACACGCTCGCGGCGCCGATCTTCGGCGCGCCGTACGGTTTCACGCGGGGGATCGACGCGCCGAAAGACCACCTTTTCTGGTCCGACCTGCACTATTACCTGCGTCAGACCGCGGCGTTCGGCGAAGCAACGGTGCCCGTGGGGGAGCGGCTCGATCTCACCGCCGGCATTCGCTCCTACAACTTCCACGAGCAGCGCGATCAGATCTTCGACGGCTTCTTCGGCAACAATGACAACGGCACCGCCCTCCTTTCGCAGCCCGGCAAGACCTCGGCCAACGGCGTGGCGCCGCGCTTCATCGCGAGCTACAAGGTGTCGGACGCGGTCATCGTCAACGCTCAGGCGTCCAAGGGGTTCCGGTTGGGCGGCATCAACGATCCGCTCAACTATCCGGTGTGCACGTCGGCGGACTCGGTCATCTTCAGCGGCCACAACTCGTGGAAGGACGAGACCGCCTGGAACTACGAGGCGGGGGTGAAGGCGCAGACCGGCCGCGCCACGGTCAGCCTGTCCGCGTTCGACATGGAAGTCACCGATCTCCAGCTGACGATCACGGCGGGGTCCTGCACGTCGCGGCTCATCCTGAACGCGCCGAAGGCACGCAGCCAGGGGGTGGAGGCGGAGGTGACCCTCGCGCCCAGCGACCATTGGGACTTCTCGCTGTCCGCCGCGTTCAACAACGGCAAGCTGCGCTCCAGTCTCAAGGACGGCGCCGGCAACATCATCTCCGGGATCAAGGAAGGGAATCGCCTTCCCAGCGTGCCGCAGGTCCAGTTCAGTGGCGCCGCCACCTATGGTTGGTTCGTCACAGCGGGATCGCGCGCGTTCTTGAGCGGCAGCTTCCAGTACACCGGGTCGCGCTACACGCTGATCGACGACGAGGCGCCGGGGTTCGGCACCGTGAACCTGAACGCGTTCGCCCCGAACACGATCGGCGGGCCGCTGACCCAGTCCACCTTCACGTTCGATCCGCTGCTGCCCGCGTACCGCATCGTCAATCTGCGGCTCGGCCTCGCCCGTGACCGGTGGGAGGCCGGCGTCTTCGCGACGAACCTGACCGATACGCGCGCGTTTCTCGCGCTGGATCGCGAGCGCGGCGACCTGGCGCGCGTCGGGTATTTGACCAACCAGCCGCGCACGATGGGGGTCTCGCTCCGCTTCAATTACTGATCACGCGGCCCGTTCGACGCGGAAATCGTAGCACCCCGCCGCGGTGTCGCGGACGTGGAGGTACAGCACGTCCGGTCGTGCGAGCAGCCGGTCGATCACGGCATCCACGTTGCCGTCCTGGAGGAATTCTTCCCCGACGAGCCGCCGTCCGGCTCCGTACGCCTGGATCGTGAGTTGCCGGGTACGGATGTCCTCGGGGAACCCGGCATCCTCGGCGTGCCGGGCGCACGCCGCTTCATGAATGAAGACCGGCCCCGGAAGGGGCAGCGGCTCGAGACCGGCGAACGGATCGAGCGTGAAGAGGAGGCGGCGGTCTTCGCCGACGGCGAACGCACGCAGGCAGAGCCGGCATGGTCCGTGTCCCCGGGCGATCTCCACGTGCGTGGGATGGGAGGAGAACGGGGAGAGCCGCGTGGCGCGTACGGCGTCCGCCACCTCCTGCGCCAGCGCGATGACTCGATAAGCGGGCATGATGCCTTCCGCGAGAGTGGTGACGGAAGGCTAGGCGAGTGGGCGGCGGCGATCTATCCGAGTTCTGCGGGCAAAGCTCGCTACGGCGTTGTCTTGAGCGACCCCTGAAACCTCGGACGAGTCCTGACCTCATCGAGCAACGCAACGGCCGCATTAACCGCGGTCTTGATCCCCGCTGCCTCGGTCGGACCCTTCGTCGTGTACTCGGAAGTCAGCAGGATGGCAGACACGATCGTGACCAGATCCGCCTCATTCATCGGCTCTGCCATGGTGTGCTCCTCTGGTTACGTCGAGGATCTCGGGCGGGCTAAGTCGTTGTTCTCCAAGAGCCACCGGTCGGACTTGAACCGACGACCGCTCGATTACGAATCGAGAGCTCTACCACTGAGCTACGGTGGCGGCAGGCCCCTAACTTAGCGGCGTGCTGTTCGATCCGGTACTCCACAGCTTCGGAGCGGTGTCGCGCCTGACCGAGGTGGCGGTAGAGAAAATCACCCGATCCCGCGCGTGTCGAGCCACCCGACGCGAGTCGGGCCAGCCCGTTAGGAAGTTGCGCGCGGCAGATCCGACCGGGCCGCTTTCCCCGGAGTTGACAACGCCAAACAGAACACGTAACCTGCTTGGCCGACGCCGTCCTCCGCAAACAGGGAGAGGGATACACCGATGTTCACCGCGGTCGCGCTGCTGGTCGTCCTCCTGCTGCTGGTCCTGCTTGGACCAGCAGGGAACCGCGGCGCGTCACGACTCGAGAGCATCGTCTTGAATAGGTAACAAAGCAGAGAGTCACTGGCCGACGCCGCGGATCCCTTCGATCCGCGGCGTTTTTGTTTCCTCACCATTTGCATCGCTCCAGTCGAGGGGAGCGACGGAGCACACCATGGTTCGCGATGTCCTGGTTTTCGACACCACCCTCCGCGACGGCGAGCAAGCGCCGGGCAACATGATGACCCCCGAGGAGAAGGTCCGCCTCGCCCGGCAGCTGGACGCGCTCGGCGTGGACGTGATCGAGACCGGCTTCCCCGCCGCGTCGGAGGGCGATTACCTCGGGGTGAAAGACATTGTTGCCGAGGTGCGGCGACCCGTGCTGGCGGCGCTGGCGCGCTGCCTGACCAAGGACATCGACCTGGCGGGCGAGGCGCTGCGGGCCGCCGAGCGTCCCCGGATCCATGTGTTCATCGCGACCTCGGACATCCACCTCGAGCACAAGCTGCGGATCGATCGCGAGGAGTGCGTCACGGCAGCGCGGGAGTCCGTCCGCCACGCCCGGCGCTACACCGACGACGTGGAGTTCTCGGCCGAGGACGCGAGTCGCACCGATGTCGACTTTCTCTGCCGCATTGTCGAGGCCGCGATCGCCGCAGGGGCAACGACGATCAACCTCCCCGACACGGTGGGCTATGCACTCCCGGCCGAGTACAGCGCGATGTTTCGCACGGTGCGGACCCGTGTCCCGGGCGCCGACCGCGTCGTGTTCAGCTGCCACTGTCACGACGACCTCGGCCTCGCCGTCGCGAATTCGCTCGCGGCGATCGAGGCGGGCGCAGGTCAGGTCGAGTGCACCATCAACGGCATCGGCGAGCGTGCCGGCAACGCGGCGCTCGAAGAGATCGTGATGGCGAGCCGCGTGCGCCCGACGGTAGCACGGTTTCGCTGCAACGTCGCGACGGAAGAGATCTACCGCACCAGCCGGCTGCTCTCACACCTCACCGGCGTCCACCCGCAACGCAACAAGGCGATCGTCGGGCGCAACGCGTTCGCCCACGAGGCCGGGATCCATCAGCACGGCATGCTCCAGAAGGGCCTCACCTACGAGATCATGAAACCGGAGACGGTGGGCGTCCCCCGCTCCACGCTCGTCCTGGGCAAGCACTCCGGGCGACACGCGTTGGAGCGCCGCTTCCACGAGCTGGGCTACGAGCTCAAGGAGGCGGAGCTGGAGCGCCTCTACGGCCAGTTCACCGCCCTCGCCGACCGCAAGCGGGAGATCCTCGATGAGGACCTGCTGGCGCTGGTGCACGACGGCTTCCCCGACGCGCCGGAGCGCTATCTGTTCACGCACCTTCGGGTGGTCTGCGGGACGGTCGGGGCGTCCGCCGAAGTGCGGATGACCGGACCGTGGCGGGGCGAGCGGCAGGCGACGGGGACCGGGGATGGACCGATCGCCGCGACGTTCGCGGCCGTGAGCGAGATCGTGGGCCTTCCGGTCGAAGTCACGAACCTTGCAATCCAGTCGGTAACGCCGGGGCGCGACAGCCTGGGCCAGGTCTCGCTGCAGGCCCGGGTGAACGGCAAGTCGCTGTCCGGTCACGGCGCCTCCACCGACATCGTGGAGGCGAGCGCCCGGGCCCTCGTCAACGCGATGAACAAGGGACACTACGCCGACCAGCTCGAGGATGAGGCCCTGAACTCGGTCGACCTGTGGGGCGTCTGACCGTGGGCGAACCGCTGTCGGGCGCGCAGATCCTGTGCCGCGTGCTGCTCGAAGAGGGGGTGGAGCTGCTGTGGGGGTATCCCGGCGGCGCCATCATGCCGTTCTATCACGCCCTGCCCGACTACCCTGGCCTGCGTCACATCCTCGTGCGCCACGAGCAGGCCGCCGCGCACGCCGCCGACGGATATGCGCGGGCGTGCGGCCGCCTCGGTGTGTGCGTGGCGACGTCGGGCCCGGGCGCCACCAACCTGGTCACGGGGCTCGCGACCGCCCACATGGATTCCTCGCCGATCCTGGCGATCACGGGTCAAGTATCGCGTTCAATGATCGGTCGTGACGCGTTTCAGGAAACCGACGTGATCGGGGTGACGCTCCCCGTCACCAAGCACAGCCATCAAGTGAAGGATGTGAGCGAGCTGGCCCATCGGGTGCGCGAGGCGATCGCCATCGCTAAGGACGGCCGCCCCGGACCGGTCCTGATCGACGTGCCCAAAGACGTCCAGAACCAGAAGACGGAGTACGTCCCGGCAACGGCACCCCGGGCTGGCGCCCGGGGTCAGAAGCACCCACTAACCCCGGGCGCCAGCCCGGGAACCCATGAGGCGGCCGTCCGCGACGCGGCCCGTATGATCGCCGAGGCCCAGCGTCCGCTCATCATGATGGGCCACGGCGTGATCCTCGCCAATGCCTATGACGAGCTGCGCCGGCTGGCCGAGCGCACGGGGTTCCCGGTGATTACGACCCTGCTCGGGATCAGCGGATTCCCCGAGTCGCACCCGCTGCACCTCGGCATGCCGGGGATGCACGGCGAGGTGCACGTGAACCGGGCGATCCAGCGCGCCGACCTCATCCTGGGAATCGGCCTGCGTTTCGACGATCGCGTCACGGGGAACACGGCCGGCTTTGCGCCCCAGGCCCGGATCATCCACGTGGATCTCGACGCCTCGGAGATCGGGAAGAACGTCCCGACCCAGCTCGGGATCGTCGGCGACGTAAAAGCCGTCGTGGCCGACCTGCTCAGCACGGTCGCGCCCCGGCAGTGCGACGCGTGGCGCGACGAGATCCGGAGCTTCGTGCGACAGCGGCACGAGAGCTTCCGCGGCGATCTCTCCCCCGAGAACATCATGGCTGCGATTCACCGCGTGGCTGGGGACCGCGCGACGATCGTTACCGACGTGGGTCAACATCAGATGTGGGTGGCGAAGGTCTACCCCTACCAGCGTCCCAACTCGCACATCACCTCCGGCGGCCTCGGCACGATGGGCTTCGCCGTCCCCGCCGCGATGGGCGTCGCGCTGGCGCGGCCCGGCGAGCCGGTATGGTCGATCTCGGGGGACGGCGGGTTCCAGATGAACCTGCAGGAGCTCGCCACGATGGTGCAGGAGAAGATTCCGGTGAAGATCGGGATCTTCAACAATGGGTACCTCGGCATGGTGCGCCAGTGGCAGCAATTCTTCCACGCGCGCCGCTATTCAGCCACGCCGATCTGGAGCCCCGACTACGTGAAGCTCGCTCTTGCCTACGGGATCCCGGGGTGGCGCGTGGAGGACGCGGGGCAGCTCGCCGCGGTGGTGGCGCGCGCCAACGCCACGCCGGGCCCGGTGTTGATCGAGTTCGTCATCGAGCAGGAAGCGAACGTGTTCCCCATGATTCCACCGGGCGCGTCGCTCTCCGAGGCGATCGAAGCCGAGCCGGTGGCAGCAACGCCCGCATGATGGATCCGGCCGGCGTGTCGCACACGTTGCAACTGCTGCTGGATCGGGATCTCCTGGCGCTCAGCCGTGCCGTGGGGGCGCTGCGCCGCGTCAACCTGCCGATGGAGAGCCTCCGGCTCGGCCCTGCGGAGACCCCGGGCCTCGACTGGCTGACCGTCACCCTGCAGGGCGACGGTGCGTCGATCGACACCGCGGCGCGCAAGCTGCGTCGTCTGTCCGGCGCGCGTGCGGTGGCGCTGGCTCCCACGACCGAACTACGCACCGTCCCCGTTGACCCCTCACGACAGAGAGAACCCATGGCGACCAACTCATTGCAGGTCTACTACGACACGGACGCGGAGCTCAACCGTCTCCGCGGGCGCACGGTGGCGGTAATTGGGTACGGCAGTCAGGGCCATGCCCACGCGCTGAACCTGAAAGAGAGCGGCGTGACCGTCATCGTCGGGCTGCGCAGCGGTGGCCCGTCGTGGGCCAAAGCGAAGGCGGACGGCCTCGATGTCCGATCCGTGAGCGAGGCGGCCTCCGCCGCCGACGTCATCATGATGCTCGTGCCCGACCAGCACGCGCGGGCGGTGTACGACCGCGACGTCGCGCCCCATGTCACGCCGGGGAAGACGCTGATGTTCGCGCACGGCTTCAACGTGCACTACAAGGAGATCACGCCGCCCTCCGGCGTGGACGTCTCGATGGTCGCCCCGAAGTCCCCGGGCCATTTGGTGCGCAGCGAATTCCAGGCGGGGCGCGGAGTGCCGGCCCTGGTCGCCGTTGCCAACGACGCGAGCGGCGCGGCGCTCCCCAACGCCCTGGCGTACGCCGCGGGGATCGGCTGCACGCGGGCCGGCGTCCTCCCGACCACGTTTCGCGAGGAGACCGAGAGCGATCTGTTCGGCGAGCAGGTCGTGCTGTGTGGCGGGGTGACGGCGCTGATCAAGGGGGGGTTCGAAACCCTGGTCGAAGCCGGATATGCCCCCGAACTGGCATACTTCGAATGTCTCCACGAGTTGAAGCTGATCGTAGACCTCATGTATCGCGGCGGCATGAAGTTCATGCGCTATTCCATCAGCGACACGGCGGAGTACGGCGACTACACCCGTGGCCCACGAATCGTCACGCCGGCGGTGCGGGAGACGATGCGGCAGATCCTCGCGGACATTCAGAGCGGGGCGTTCGCCCGTGAGTGGATCGACGAGAACAAGACTGGTGCCGCCAACTTCCAGCGGCTGCGCCAGGTCGATCACGAACACCTGATCGAGCAGGTCGGCGCCCGGCTGCGGGCGATGATGCCGTGGTCCGAGGAGGGAAAGGCGGCCGCCGCGGCACAGCTGGCCCGGCCGGCCCGGGCCCCCACGCCGCTGCGCGGTGACGAGCGCGTCGCCGCGCGCTGACATGAACGCGCCGCGCCCGCAAACGCTGGTTGCCAAGGTCTGGGACGCGCACGTCGTGCACCGGCTCCCGGAGGGGCCGGAGCTCCTGTATGTCGACCTCCACCTGGTACACGAGGTGACGTCGCCGCAGGCGTTCGCGGGGCTGCGGGGGAAGCGGCGCACTGTGCGGCGCCCCGATCTCACGGTGGCCACGATGGACCACAACGTGCCCACGGACGACCGCACCCGGCCGCTCGGCGATCCCGTGGCGGCCCAACAGGTCGAGGCGCTGGCAACGAACTCCCGGGAGTTCGGAATCGAGCTGTTCGATTTGACCTCGCCGCGCCAGGGCATCGTGCACGTGATCGGCCCGGAGCTGGGGCTGACGCAGCCAGGCATGATCATCGTGTGCGGCGACTCGCACACGTCCACCCACGGCGCGTTCGGGGCGCTGGCGTTCGGGATCGGGACGACCGAGGTGGAGCACGTCCTCGCGACCCAGTGTCTGGTGGCGACGCGGCCGCGGACCATGGAGGTGCGATTCACCGGGACGCTCCCGACCATGGTGTCCCCGAAGGACATGATCCTCGCGTTGATCGGCCGGATCGGGACGGCCGGGGCGACCGGGTGCGTGATCGAGTACACGGGTGACGCGATCCGACGGCTGTCGCTCGAAGGGCGGATGACGATCTGCAACATGTCGATCGAGGCGGGCGCCCGTGCCGGCATGATCGCCCCGGACGAGATGACGTTCGAGTACCTCGCGAACCGGCCGCGCGCGCCACACGGGGACGCGTGGCAGCGAGCAATCGAACGTTGGCGCGGCTTCGCCAGTGACCCCGGCGCGCCCTACGACAGCGGCGTAACGCTCGACGTGTCGGATCTGGCTCCGCAGGTCACGTGGGGCACGAACCCCGGCATGGTCACGGCGATCACGGGCACGGTCCCAGACCCCACAAGCCTTGCCACGGAGGCCGAGCAGCAGGCGGCGCGGCGGGCGCTCGCCTATATGGACCTCGAGCCGGGGATGCGGCTCGCTGGCCTCCCCGTCGATCGCGTGTTCATCGGGTCGTGTACCAATGCACGACT
Organism: Gemmatimonadales bacterium; assembly: GCA_035491895.1. Taxonomy (GTDB): domain Bacteria; phylum Gemmatimonadota; class Gemmatimonadetes; order Gemmatimonadales; family GWC2-71-9; genus DASTHG01. The sequence goes on along the minus strand of DATJJY010000094.1, from coordinate 123,095 downwards.
GGAGGACCTGCGGGCCGCCGCGCGGGTGGTCGCGGGTCGCCGCGTCTCGTCGCGGGTGCGCGCGATGGTCGTACCCGGCTCGCAGGCGGTGAAGGCACAGGCTGAAGCGGAAGGGCTCGATCGCGTATTCACCGCGGGAGGGTTCGAGTGGCGCAACGCCGGCTGCTCGATGTGCCTGGGCATGAACTCCGACGTGTTACAGCCCGGTGAGCGTTGCGCCGCGACGTCGAACCGCAACTTCGAGGGGCGCCAGGGGCGCGGCGGGCGGACCCACCTGATGAGCCCTGCCATGGCGGCCGCCGCGGCGATCGCGGGTGAGCTGGTGGACGTGCGAGAGTGGCCATGAGCACCCCATTCGTCCGTCACACCGGGCGAGTCGCCGCGCTGCCCCGCGTCAACGTGGACACGGACCAGATCATCCCCAAGCAATTCCTCAAGCGGGTGGAGCGAACGGGGTTTGGGCCGAGCCTGTTCTACGACTGGCGATTCCGGCCCGACGGGGCTCCGGATCCGGCGTTCGAGCTGAACCGTCCCGAGGCTTCGGGCGCGAGTGTGCTGCTCGCCGGGGCAAACTTCGGTTGCGGCTCCTCACGCGAGCACGCGGTGTGGGCGCTCCAGGAGTACGGCTTCCGCGCGGTGCTCTCGGTGAGCTTCGCCGACATCTTCTATGCGAACTGTTGCCAGAACGGCCTCCTCGCCGTGCGGCTCCCGGCGGAGGCGATCGCCGAGCTGTTCGACCGCCACGAGCGGGCCGGCGGGCGGTATGATCTCACCGTGGATCTCGAGGCGATGACCGTGACGGATGCGGCGGGCTTCCGGGCGACGTTCGCAATGGAGCACTACCAGCGCGACATGCTGCTCCGGGGTCTCGACGAGATCGGCCGTACGCTGCTCGCCGTGGACCGGATCGCGGCCTACGAACAGGGGCGGGAGGCGTGAAGCAGTACACCATCGCCGTGCTCCCCGGCGACGGGATCGGCCCCGAGGTGATCGGCCAGGCGCGGCGCGTGCTCGATGCCCTCGCCGCACGCTACGGCCTGCGTTTCGCCGCGCGCGAATATCCGGTCGGAGCGGCAGCCGTCCGGGTCGCCGGCGATCCCCTGCCCCACGGGACCCGTGAGGCCGTGCGTCAGGCGGATGCGGTTCTGCTCGGCGCGGTGGGCGACCCAGCACTCGACGGCGAACCGCGCCAGCGGCGCCCGGAAACGGGATTGCTCGCGTTGCGGGCACTGCTCGGCGTGTACGCCAATCTGCGCCCGGTCGCCGTGCATCCGGCGCTGATGCACGCGTCTCCTCTCAAACCCGAACGGCTCACGGGCGTGGATCTCCTCATCGTCCGCGAGCTTACGGGCGGACTGTATTACGGAGAGCCACGGGGGCGCGTCGATGGCACGGCGATCAACACACTGCGCTACTCCGCGGCCGAGGTGGAGCGGGTTGCCCGCGTCGCATTCACGGCGGCGCAGACGCGGCGGCGGCGCCTCCTCTCCGTCGACAAAGCCAACGTGCTCGAGACGTCGCAGCTGTGGCGCGAGACGGTCACACGACTGGCGGCCGAGTTCCCCGACGTCACGCTGGAGCACTGTTACGTGGATACGGCCGCGATGCGGCTCGTGAGCGCGCCCTCGGGAGTCGACGTGCTGGTGACCGAAAACATGTTCGGCGACATCCTGAGCGACGAGGCGGCGGTGCTCGCGGGCTCCCTGGGGATGTTGCCGTCGGCGTCGCTCGGTCCGGGACCGGGTCTGTTCGAACCCGTCCACGGCTCGGCGCCGGACCTCGCGGGACGGGACGTGGCGAATCCGATCGGTGCCATCGCCACCGTGGCGCTCTTGCTCCGGCATGGGCTCGGCCTTGCCGAGCCTGCCGCCGCCGTGGAGCGGGCCATCGCGCTCGCGCTCGAGCGGGGCGCGCGCACTGCGGACATCGCCGGACCGGGCGATCAGGTCATGGGAACGCGAGAGATGGGACAGCACATCGCGGCGCTCGTGCGTCAGCCCGAGCGGCCTTCCCTCGCCACTGCGGTCTCGGCGGCTCGCTAGTCCGTCACCGCCCCCACGCTCGCGCTGGACACGAGCCTCGCGTACTTCGCCAACACTCCGCTCGTATACCTGGGTGGCGGCGCCGTCCACGCCTCGCGCCGTGCGGCGAGCTCCGGCGCCGCGACGTGCACCTCGAGCGCCCGCTGATCGGCGTCGATCGTGATGCGGTCCCCGTCCCGCACCACCGCGAGCGGCCCCCCAACAGCGGCTTCCGGCGCGACGTGACCCACGACGAGACCGTACGTGCCGCCCGAAAACCGCCCGTCGGTGACGAGACCCACGGAATCACCCAACCCGGCGCCGATAATGGCCGAGGTGGGTGACAGCATTTCCCGCATCCCGGGGCCTCCCTTGGGACCCTCGTAGCGGATCACCACGACGTCCCCCGGCTGGATCTTGCCGGCGAGAATGGCGGCGAGACAGTCCTCTTCGCAGTCGAACACCCGCGCCGGGCCGGTGATGCTGCGATGCTTGATCCCCGTGATCTTTGCGACGCCACCGTCCGGTGCGAGGTTGCCGCGCAGGATCGCGAGGTGCCCCTGGGGATAGAGCGGCCGTCCCCACGGCCGGATCACCTCCTGATCGGGACGCGGCTCGGCGGGAACGTCACCCAGTACTTCTGCCACCGTCTTACCCGAAACGGTCAGCGCATCGCCGTCCAGCACGCCGTGGGCGAGCAGGATCTTCATGACCTGCGGCACGCCTCCGGCCGCATGAAGGTCCGTCGTCACGAACCGACCCGACGGCTTGAGGTCGCACAGCACCGGCACCCTGCTGCGCACGGCTTCGAAGTCGTCGAGCGCGAGCGGCACGCCCACGGCGTGGGCGATGGCCAGCAGGTGCAGCACGGCGTTGGTCGAGCCGCCGAGCGCCATGACGACGGCGATGGCGTTGTCGAACGCCCGGCGCGTCAGGATGCGGCGCGGCGTGCGCTGGTGGCGCACGGCGTCCACCAACACCTCCGCCGAGCGGGCCGCGCTTTCGATCTTCTCGGTGTCTTCGGCGGCCATCGTGGAGGAGTAGGGGAGGCTCATCCCCATCGCCTCGATCGCCGCAGACATGGTATTGGCCGTGAACATGCCGCCGCAGGCCCCGGCGCCCGGGCACGCCCGCCGCTCGACTTCCAGCAGATCGGCGTCGCTCAGCTTCTTGGCGCTGTATTCGCCCACGGCCTCGAAGGCGCTCACCACCGTGAGATCGCGACCCTGGTAATGACCGGGCTTGATGGTGCCGCCGTACACGAACACCGCCGGGATGTCGAGCCGGGCGAACGCGATCATGGCGCCCGGCATGTTCTTGTCGCAGCCGCCGATCGCGAGTACGCCATCCACGCACTGCGCGTTGCACACCGTCTCGATCGAATCCGCGATCACCTCCCGGGAGACGAGCGAATACTTCATGCCCTCGGTTCCCATGGAAATGCCGTCGCTCACGGTGATGGTACCGAACAGCTGCGGCATCGCGCCCGCCGCACGGACCGCCGCTTCGGCACGGCGCGCCAGCTCGTCGAGCCGGGCGTTGCACGGGGTGATGGTCGAATGGGCGTTCGCGATCGCGACGATGGGCTTGGCGAAGTCCGCGTCCCCGAATCCCACCGCGCGCAACATCGCGCGGTTGGGCGTGCGCTGCACACCTTCGGTGATGAGCCGGCTGCGGAGTTTCTGTCCCATGCCTATAAGCTACTGTCCCGCATTAACCTTGGAGCAACCCGGAGGATCGATGAGACCGAACGTGATCGCGCTTTGCCTCGCCTTGGCGGCCCGACCCCTTGCTGCCCAGGGCGCCCCACCGCAGGCCGCCGCCGACCAGCCGTACACCATGGAGTACTACTACAAGCTGCAATGGGGCCACCAGCAGGAGTTCCTGCAGCTCTTTCTCAAGAACCATTACCCGCTGCTCAAGAGGCTGGTGGAGAGTGGCCGCGCACTCTCAGTGAAGATCGAAACGCCCGCCAATCACATGACCGAGGATGCTCGCTGGGATTATCGCGTGACGATCAGGTTCCGGAACTCCGGGGTCGCGACGAGCGCAAATCCCCAGGAGGAGGCGTGGATCAAGGAGCTGTGGCCCGACCAGGAGACCTACCGGCGCGAAGAGCAGCGGCGCTTCGAGATCCTGCTGGCGCACTGGGATCTTCCGGTCACGGATATCACCCCGGCGCGTTAGTTCGCCTGTTGACGACTCGCCGCCCGCGACCTATCATCGGTGTCATGATGTCGCGCCAGTCCTATTTTACGTTCTCCTTCTTTTACGCGTCCCGCCGTGCGGGCCGTGGCTGGAGAGATGCGCGCGACTAGATAGCAACAGCGACGATTCTCCAAGCGATACGGCGGCCCGCTACGACAGCGGGCCGCTTTTTATTTCGGCTGCAAGGGGGCTCGATGATCATCGTGACACGTGTGGATGCAACGGCGGCCATGATCGACGGGATACGCGAGCACGTCGAGTCGTACGGGGTGCGCAGTTACGCGGTCGACCAAGGTGGCCGCGTGGTGATCGGTTGCCTGGGAGACGCCGTGGAACTTCGGAGCGCCGCGGTCGCGGCCCTTCCCGGCGTGGCGGGCATAACGGCCTGGCAGACTCCGTACCGCCTCGCCGGCCTGGCGCTCGCGCCGGACGGCGGCCGCACGCTGATCCGGGTCGGCGACGGCGCGCGGGCGCTGGTGGGTGGCACGGAGCTGCTCGTCATCGCGGGCCCGTGTGCGGTCGAGGGACTCGAGATGCTCCGCGAAACGGCGCACGCCGTGCAGCGCGCCGGCGCCGCGGCATTGCGCGGCGGCGCGTTCAAGCCGCGCACCTCTCCCTACTCGTTCCGCGGCCTGGAGCGGGAGGGGCTGCGGCTGCTCGCCGAATGCCGCTGCGACACGGGGCTCCCCGTGGTGACTGAGGTGCTCGATCCCCGTGACGTCGAGGTGGTGGCGGAGCACGCGGACGTGTTGCAGGTCGGCGCCCGCAACATGCAGAACTACCCGTTGCTCTGCGAGGTGGGTCGCGTGCGTCGGCCGGTGCTGCTGAAGCGCGGCATGGCGGCCACCATCACCGAGCTGTTGCTCGCGGCAGAATACGTGCTGGCCGCCGGCAACCCGGACGTGATTCTGTGCGAGCGCGGCATCCGGACGTTCGAGACCGATACGCGCAACACGCTCGACATCGCCGCGATCCCGCTGTTGCGGCAAGAGACGCACCTTCCGGTGATCGTCGATCCGAGTCACGCGGCGGGGCGAGCGGATCTCGTCACGTCGCTGGCCTGCGCCGCGGTGGCGGCGGGCGCCGACGGCCTCATCGTCGAGGTGCACCCGCGGCCCGCCGAAGCCTGGTCCGACGGCGAGCAATCGCTCTCCCCCGAGCAGTTTGACCAGTTGATGCGGGTCGTGAGACCGTTCGCCGCAGCCGCGGGTCGCCGTCTTTCCGGTCCACGGGAAGGTGCGGTCCAGGAAGGCCGGGCGGCATGAGCGCCGAGCTGGCACGGCTGCGCGCCGAAATCGAGCGCATCGATCGGGCACTCGTCGGTCTGATCCGGGATCGGGTGAGCGCGGCCCGCTGCACCGCGGCGGCGAAACGCGCCGCCGGCCTCCCCACCGTCGATCCGCCCCAGGAGGCCACGGTGATCCGCCGGGCATCAGCGCTGGCCCGAGAAGTGGGTCTGCCTTCCGAGGACGTCCGCGACGTCTTCTGGAAGGTCGTGGCCCTGACTCGCCGCGCGGAGCTGGACGGGTGATCGCGGTCGCCATCGCGGGCGAGGCCGGATCGTACAGCCATGCGGCCGCCCTCGCAACGCATCGATCGGATATCCGGGTCGTTCCGTGCCGCGACTTTCCGGAGCTGTTCGAGACCGTGGCGCTGGGCGGCGCCGAGCGCGGGGTCGTCCCGATCGAGAACTCGCTCACCGGGTCGATCCACGAGAACTACGACCAGCTCCGCGCTCACGGCCTGTGCATCGTGGGGGAGACCGAGGTGCGGGTGCGTCACTGCCTGATCGTCCGACCCGGAACCACCTTGCCGCAGGTCCGCCGGGTCGCTTCGCATCCGGTCGCGCTGGCGCAATGCGCGCAGTTCTTTGCCGCTCACCCGATGATGACCGCCGTGCCGGCGTACGACACGGCGGGGAGCGTGCGAGATCTGATGGACGACCGGGTGGCGGCGGACGCGGCGATCGCGTCCGATCTGGCGGCGCAGCTGTACGGCGGCAGCGTGCTGGACGCGGGGATCGAGGATCATCCAGCCAATTTCACGCGGTTTCTTCTGGTGTCCCGCCACCCCGCACCGGGGCAGCGGACCGGACCGTGCAAGACATCGCTCGTGATCTCCCTTGCGAACGTGCCCGGGTCCCTGCACCGCGCCCTGGGCCCGTTCGCGCGGCGCGGCCTCGACCTGTCCAAGATCGAGTCGCGCCCCATCGCCGGCCGGCCCTGGGAGTACGTATTCTACCTGGACGTGCTCGGGGACCCGATCGAGGTCGGGGCGGCGCTGGCCGAGCTCACGGCGGAAACGGGGGGCGCCGGTTCGGTGCGTCTGTTGGGCACGTATGTCGCCACCGGTACGATCCGGGAGCGCCAACTCGTGGTGAAGGAGTCCTGATCATGTCGGTGACTGCATTGCCGCAGCTCGATCACGCGGAGATCCTCCGCTACTCGCGCCACCTCATCCTGCCGGAGGTAGGCCCCGGTGGGCAGCGCCGGATCAAGGCGGCGCGCGTGCTGCTCGTCGGGGCCGGCGGGTTGGGCTCGCCCGCCGCGCTCTACCTCGCGGCGGCGGGCGTCGGCACGATCGGCCTCGTGGACTTCGACGTGGTAGACGCGACGAACTTGCAGCGCCAGATCCTGCACGGAACGAGCGGGGTTGGACGGCCGAAGCTCGAGTCGGCGGTGGCGCGGCTGCAAGACCTCAACCCACACGTACAGGTTGAGACATTCCCCGTGCGGCTCACGTCGGAGAACGCGCTCGAGATCCTGGGCGCCTTCGACATCGTTGCGGACGGCACCGACAACTTCCCCACTCGCTACCTCGTGAACGACGCGTGCGTGCTGCTCGGCAAGCCGAACGTCTATGGCTCGATCTTCCGCTTCGAGGGTCAAGCCTCGGTGTTCCACGCCGCGGCGGGCCCGTGCTACCGTTGCCTGTACCCGGAGCCCCCACCGCCCGGGCTCGTCCCGTCGTGCGCGGAGGGCGGCGTGCTGGGCGTTTTGCCCGGGATCATCGGGAGCATCCAGGCACTGGAGACGCTGAAGCTGATCCTGGGCGCCGGCGACACGCTGGTAGGACGGCTGGTCCTGTTCGACGCGTTGAAGTTGCGCTTCCGGGAGCTCACGCTCCGCAAGGATCCCGACTGCCCGGTGTGCGGCCACAATCCATCGGTGCGCGAGCTGATCGATTACGAGGCCTTCTGCGGGATCGGCGCAGCTCCCGCCTACGAGGGCTCGGAGATCACAGCGACTGACCTGGCTCGCGATCTCAGAGACAACCCGGATCTCGATCTCGTGGACGTGCGCGAAACGAGGGAATGGGAGATCTGCCGTATCCCGGGGGCGCGGTTGATTCCGTTGAGTGAGCTTCCGCAACGGCTCGCCGAGTTGGACGGCCACAAGGAGATCGTGACGCAGTGCCACAAGGGCGTGCGCTCGATGCGGGCGCTCGAGATCCTGCGGGCCGCGGGTTTCTCGAAGGTCAGAAGCCTGCGGGGCGGCATTGAAGCGTGGGCGGCGGAGGTGGACCGGTCGATGCCGCGCTACTGAGACGGCCTCAGCGACTAGGGCCGCGTCCCCGCTGCGTCGATATGCCCCCGGGCGAGCAACAGCTCGGCGTTCAGGAGCGCCGCGCCCGCCGCGCCGCGGATCGTATTGTGGCTCAGCACCACGAAGCGGTGCCCGAGCACGTGGTCGCGCGTGATGCGGCCGACGGTGATGCTCATGCCGCCGCCCGCATCCCGGTCCAACCGGGGCTGCGGGCGGTCCGGCTCATGGCGCACGAGAATCGGGCACGGCGGCGCGGTGGGGAGCGCGAGCTCCTGCGGCAGGCCGCGGAATGACGTGAACGCCTCGCTCAGCTCGCGCGGCTCGGCCGGCCGGCCCAGCCGCACCCGCACCGCGGCCATGTGCCCGTCCACCACGGGGACGCGATGACATTGAGCGCTCAGTGCGAAGTCGGCGGGCCGGACCGTTCCACCCTCCTCCCGGCCGAGGATCTTGAGGGTCTCCCGCTCGATTTTCTCCTCTTCATTGGCGATAAACGGCACCACGTTATCCACGATGTCGAGCGACGCGACGCCCGGGTACCCCGCGCCGGAGATCGCCTGCATCGTCGTGACCACTGCCGCCTCCACTCCGAAGCGGGCGTGCAGCGGAGCCAGCGCCAGTGACAGCATGATCGTAGAACAATTCGGGTTGGTGACGATGAAGCCCCTGCCCCGGCGCCGCTCGAGCAGCGCGAGATGCTCTGGATTGATCTCGGGGACGAGGAGCGGCACGCCCTCGTCCATGCGATGGGACGACGAGTTGCTGATGACCGGGTATCCCGCCGCGGCGAACTGCGTTTCCACGTCACCCGCCACCTCCGCCGGCAGGCTGGACAACACGACATCGCAGTCGAGCGGGGGTTCGGGCGATCGCACGGGCAGCGAGCGAACAGCGGCCGCCATCTCCCCCGGGAGGCGCCACGAACATGCTTCGCCGTACGGCCTGCCCTGGGAGCGGTCGGACGCCGCCACCGCTGTCACTACGAACTGCGGGTGGCCGTCCACCAGGCTGATCATGCGCTGGCCGACGGTGCCAGTCGCGCCCAGGATGCCGAGCCGCAGTTTGGATCCCATGGAAGGAAAGTATCGCCTTCCTGATCTTGACGCGGCGCTCGGGCGCGGGTAAGTATCGGACGACAACTGAAGCTTCGTGGCGATTTGCCGCGTATTGCAGCCACGTTAAACAATTGCTAAAAAGCGACCGCCCGCGGCTCGTCTTTGCGGGCGTTTCTGCTTTAGGAGTTCCTCGGACGTATGCCAGGGACGCTCGCACCACCCACCGCTCGCGCCTTGCCGCTGCGCTGCCATAACTGCGGCGCCACGCACGACGCCGCACCGGTCGCCATCTGCGACCAATGCCTCGGTCCGCTCGAGCCGGTGTACGATCCGGCGCGCCACCTGCCGGACCGATCCGCCATCGCCGCCCGCGCCCCCACGTTATGGCGCTATCGCGAGTGGCTGCCGTTCGAGGGCGACACGGCGCACTCTCAGAACACGGGGTTCACGCCGCTGATCGAGTCCGCCGCCCTCGCGCGGCGGCTCGGCGTCGCGCGCGCCTGGGTGAAAAACGATTCCGTCTGCCAGCCGTCGCTCTCGTTCAAGGATCGCGTCGTGGCCGCCGGGCTCAACGCCGCCGCGGCGTTCGGACTCGAGACCGTGGGCTGTGCGTCCACCGGCAATCTCGCGAACGCGGTGGCCGCGCACGCCGCCCACGCCGGGCTCGCCGCCTGGGTGTTCATTCCCGACCAGACGGAGCCGGAAAAGGTCGTGGCGACGAGCGTATATGGTTGCCGCCTCGTGCGGGTACAGGGCACCTATGACGACGTCAACCGGCTGTGCGCCCAGGTGGCCGACCGGTTCGGCTGGGGCGTGCTGAACGTCAACCTGCGCAGCTATTACGGCGAGGGCTCGAAGACCCTGGCGTTCGAGATCGCGGAACAGCTCGGCTGGCGGTTGCCTGCGGCGGTGGTGGCTCCCATGGCGGGTGGCTCGCTCGTGACGAAGCTGCGCAAAGGCTTCGGCGAGTTCCTCGAGGCGGGCCTGGTGGAAGGGACGCCACCCCGTGTGTTCGGAGCGCAAGCAGCGGGATGCGCGCCCATCGTGGAGCTCGTCCATCGCGGCGGCGACGCCATTGTCCCCGTGGTGCCGCACACGATCGCGCGCTCGATCGCGATCGGCAACCCGGCGGACGGCGTGCGCGCGGCCCAGGCAATCCGGGAATCGGGCGGCTGGGCCCAAGCCGTGAGTGACGACGCGCTGCGCGCCGGCATCCGGCTGCTCGCCGAGACCGCCGGCGTGTTCGCCGAGACGGCGGGCGGAGTCACCGTGGCTGCGGCGCTCGAGCTGGCGCGCGTCGGACGCCTCGGCCCGACGGATGAGATCGTGCTGTGTATCACCGGCCACGGGCTCAAAACGATCGAGGCCGTAGGGTCCGAATTGCCCAAAGCGCCCGTCATCGCGCCACGGCTCCGCGAGGTCGCCGCCCTGGTGGACCAATGGCCGCTGGCGTGACGGTTCGCGTGCCCGGGTCGACGTCGAACCTGGGGTCGGGATTCGACTGTGCGGGAATGGCGGTCGAGCGGTGGCTCCGCGTGTCGGCGCGGTGCGCCGAAGACCGATCGGCGACGGCCATCGCGATCGATCGGCGTGGGATGCTGGGCGAACTCCCCGTTCCACCGGAGGAAGACCTGCTCTACCGTGGCTTCGCCGCCGCCTGCCGCATCGGCCGCCGCGAGGTTCCTCGCCTCACCCTCACGGCGGACTCCGACATTCCCGTGGGCCGCGGTCTCGGCTCCTCGGCGGCGGCCATCGTGGCCGGCGCTGCGGCCGCCAGCGCGCTGCTCGGGATCGAGCTCGAGGCCGAGGCGCTCCTGGCACTTTGTGCCGGGATCGAGGGACATCCGGACAACGTGGCGCCCGCCGTGTACGGCGGAGCCACGCTCGCCCTGCACCGTCCGGCAGGCGGCTTCCTCGTCACCGCCCTCGAGATTCACCCCTCGATCGCCTTCGTGTTCGCCGTTCCCAACTTCACGCTCGAGACGAAGCGGGCCCGCGCCGCACTCCCGGAATCCGTGCCGCACGCCACGGCCGCCCTTGCAGCCGCGCGCGGGGCGGCGCTGGTGCGCGGGCTCGCCACGGGAGACCCCGAATTGCTCGCCGTCGCCCTCGACGACGTTTTGCACGTGCCCTACCGACGCGAGCTCGTACGCGGGTACGACGCCGTGACGAATGCTGCGCGAGCGGCCGGAGCGCACGGAGCGACGCTGAGCGGATCAGGCCCGACCGTCGTCGCCTTGGCCCCGTTCAATTGCACCAGCGCGGTGGCGGACGCCATGGGCCGGGCCTGGCAGGAATGGGAGGTCGTGACCGAGAGTTTCGTGGTCAAGCGGCGCGTCGGCGGCTACGAGACCGCGCCGGAACCCAGTTCGTGAGGAGCGCATATGCCCATACAGATCCACATCCCGACCGTGCTCGCTGCGTTCGCTGACGGCCAGCGCAGCATGGAGGCCCACGGCGGCACGCTCGGCGAGGCTGTGGCCGACGTCGCCGCACGATATCCGAAGCTCGCGCCCCGGCTCCGCGACGACCAGGGGAATCCGTACAAGTTCGTCGTGTTCTACGTCAACGACGAGGACAGTCGCTTCCGCGGAGGCTTCCAGGCCCCACTCCAGGACGGCGACGAAGTCACGGTCGTCCCCGCCATTGCCGGCGGCTGATCTGCCCCGACCCGCCGGTCCTCCGCACGTCAACAAGTTCGGCGGTGCGTCGCTCGCCAACGCGCCGGCGATCGCGCAGGCCGTCTCGATCGTGCAGTCCCAGCGACGGGGCCCGGTGGTCGTGGTGGTGTCGGCCCTGGCGGGCGTCACGGACGCGTTGCTCGAAATCGCCGCGAGAGTGGCGCGGGGCGAGCGCGGCGCGCTCCGGGCTGCGGCGATTGGGCTGCGCCGGCGGCACGCACAGGTCGCCCGCGCTCTGTTTTCAGCGGGCGCCAGGCGGAACGAGATGCAAGGCCTCGTGGACCAGGCGTTCGGCGAGCTCGACCAGCTGGTCGCGGCGACCGGCATCCTAAGGGAGATCACGCCGCGCACCTTGGATTACCTCGTGGCGCGCGGCGAGCGGCTGAGCGCCCACCTGTTCGCGGCGGCCCTGGAGGCGGCCGGCTGTCCCGCGGCGTACGTCGACGCGGCCCTGGTCGTCAAGACGGACGGCACATTCGGCGGCGCCGCGCCGAACCTCACGCGGACCGAGCGAGCCGCTCGCAAAACGCTGGCGCCACTCCTGGCCAGGGGCATCGTCCCGGTGGTGCCGGGTTTTCTGGGCGCGACGCCCGACGGTCATGTCGCGACGCTCGGTCGCGGCGGGTCGGACCTCACGGCCACGATCCTCGCCCGCGCGCTCTTGGCCCGAGAGGTTTCGCTCTGGAAGGACGTGCCGGGCGTGCTCACCGCGGACCCCAAGGTCGTCCCCGACGCGCGGGTGGTGCCGCAGCTGCACGTCCGTGAAGCGGCCGAGCTCGCTTACTACGGCGCGAAGGTCCTCCATCCCCGCGCGCTGATCCCGATCGGGAACCGTAACCTCGCCGTGCGCATCCGGCCGTTTGCAGATCCCGCGTCACCGGGCACTGAAATCTCCCGGCGCCACACGCTCACCGACTACCCCGTCAAGGCGCTCTCGGCGGTTTCGGGACAGGCGCTCATCACCGTGACCGGGAACGGCATGCTCGGCGTGCCCGGGATCGCCGCCCGAACGTTCGCCGCGGTGCAGCACGAAGGAATTTCGGTGTCGCTCATCAGCCAGGCGTCGTCCGAGCACTCCATCTGCTTCAGCGTGCCGGACGCGAGCGCGGCGCGGGCCCGGACGAGCCTGCTCGCGACGTTCCACAAGGAGATCGCCCGACGGGAGATCGACGGCGTCGAAATGCGCAAAGGCGCGGCGACACTCGCGCTGGTCGGGCTCGGGATGGCCGGCGCGCCGGGTGTCGCGGCGCGGGCTTTCACCGCACTCACCGAGGCCGGCATCGACGTCATCGCCATCGCCCAGGGATCCTCGGAGCTGAACCTTTCGCTCGTGGTGGACGGCCGCAACGCGGCCACGGCACAGCGGGCGGTCCACGCCGCCTTCCAGCTCAGCAAGATCGGCGGCGGCGCCATGGGCGGCCCACGCCGCACGGACGTCGTGCTGCTCGGCTTCGGGAAGATCGGCCGCGCCCTGGGCGCCCTGATCGCAAAGACGAAGCTCGACGGATCCGTGCTCCGGGTCGTGGGGGTAATCGACCGCTCCGGGTTCGTGTTCGACGCTCGTGGCCTGGCATCGCGCCGCCTGGGTATCCTCGCCGCGGCCAAGGCGCGGGGCGTATCGCTCGCCAGGACGCCCGGTGGGCACCGGGGGACGGCCGCCGGGGCGGTGAGCCTGATCGCGGGGCACGCGCTCGCGAACCCGGTCCTGGTGGACGTGACGGCCGACGACACGAGCGACGTCGTCGTGGCCGCGTTCGCCGCCGGCATGCATGTGGTGCTCTCCAACAAGCGCCCGCTCACAGGACCGCAACGCGAATACGACCGCATCCGAGCCGCGGCGGAGGCTCACGATCGCGAGCTGCGGCTCGAGGCGACCGTCGGCGCCGGGCTCCCCATCATCGACACGATCGACAAGCTGATCGAGTCCGGCGACCGGGTTGACCGGGTCGAGGCGTGTCCGTCGGGGACGCTCGGTTTTCTGTTCGGCGAGCTGGGACGCGGGCAACCATTCTCGGCTGCGCTCCGCGGGGCGATGGCGAAAGGCTACCCGGAGCCCGACCCCCGGGAGGATCTCTCGGGCCAGGACGTCGCGCGCAAAGCGTTGATCCTCGGCCGCCTGCTCGGCTTCCGGGGCGAGCTCGACGACATCGCAGTCGAGTCCCTTGTGCCCAACGAAGCGCGGCGCCTTCCGCTGCCGGAGTTTTTGGAGCGGCTCGAAGAATGGGACGAACCCTGGCGACGCCGGGTCGCGGCCGCCGGCGCGCGTGGCCGCGTGCTGCGCTACCGCGCCATCGCCACTCGCCGCCGCATCAAGGTTGGCCTCGTGGTGGTGGATGCGCGGAGCCCGCTGGCTTCACTGAGCGGCACCGACAACCAGTTTATCTTCACCACCATGCGCTACAAAAAGAACCCACTCGTGATCACCGGCCCTGGAGCGGGCCCGGCGGTCACGGCAGCTGGTATTCTGAATGATGTGCTGAAGCTCGCGGGCGCGTGAGCGCGCCAGCGAGCTGGCAGGTGTGCGCCGACTGCGGCGAGTCGTTCGCCGAAACGGACGCCCGCGTGCGCTGCAAGTGCGGCGGCCTGCTCGAGCTCCGGCACGCGCCTCCCGCGTCCGGTGTGGATGGCGCCGCGCTGCGCGCGCTGTTCGATTTACGCACCGGCGCGAGACGCGGGCCGTTCGCCTCCGGCGTGTGGCGCTTCCACGAGATGGTGCTCCCCACGGCGGGCGATGTCCTCACCTATCCCGAAGGAAACACGCCCCTCCTCCACCGTCCGACGGTATCGGCATATGCCGGCGTGGCCGAACTGCTGCTCAAACACGAAGGCCACAATCCCACCGGGTCGTTCAAGGACCGCGGCATGACCGTGGGAGTCACCCAGGCCCGGCGCATCCATGCCACCGCCGTCGCGTGCGCCTCGACCGGGAACACCGCGGCCGCGCTCGGCGCCTACGCGGCGCTCGCCGGGCTCCCGGCCCTCGTCTTTGTCCCCCGGGGACTGGTCGCCATCGGCAAGCTCGCGCAGATCCTGGCCTACGGCGCCCGGACGCTCCTGGTGCGCGGCGATTTCGACGCCTGCCTGGCGTTGGCGCGGGAAGCGGGCGAACGGTTGGGGGTGTACATCCTCAACTCGATCAACCCGTTTCGACTCGAGGGTCAGAAGACGATCGTGCTCGAGCTGCTGCAGCAGCTCGATTGGGACCCGCCCGACTGGATCGTCGTGCCGGCCGGCAATCTCGGCAACACGGCCGCGTTCGGGAAAGCGCTCGGCGAAGCTCGCGACTGTGGCCTGATCACCCGGCTGCCGCGCCTGGCGGCCGTGCAGGCGGCAGGCGCGGCGCCGTTCGCCCGGAGCTTCCGCGACGGGTTCGCACGACGCCACACGGTGCAGCCCGAAACCGTGGCGAGCGCGATCCGGATCGGGAACCCGGCGTCCTACGAACGGGCAGTCCGCGCAATCCGGGACACCAACGGCGTGGTCACGACGGTCACGGACGACGAGATTCTCGAGGCCAAAGCGGTGGTCGACGCGTCCGGCGCGGGCTGCGAGCCGGCGAGCGCGGCGAGCGTGGGCGGAACACGACGCTTGGTTCAGGAGGGCATCATTCGGGCCAGCGACCGTGTCGTGGCGATCCTCACGGGACACGTCCTCAAGGACCCGGGGGTCGTGACCCAGTACCACCAGGAGACTGAACCGCCGCCGCAGCGCGCCAACCGGCCGATCGAGATCGAGCCGCGCCTCGCTGAAGTGGAGCGGGTTCTGAGCGCGGAGCCGCCCGCCTGATCGGTTCCGAGGCCGGCCAGCGCATCCTCTGGACGCTAGCGATCAGCGTCAGCGTCCTGTCGTTCCCTCTCGCTGCTGACGGTCAGGCGCAACACTGCGTTGCCACGCCGACTTCACTGACGCCCGGAGGCTGGAACGCTCCGACTGCGGCAGCTTCTGGGGCGCTTCGTGGCCCACTGCAGCTGGTTCAGGACATTCCCCTCCCCGGTCCTGCGAGCCGCTTCGATTACCAGAGTATCGACCCGGTGGCGCGGCGTCTGTTCATCAATCACATGAACGCAGGACGGCTGGTGGTCTTCGACCTCGACTCTGCAAAGGTGATCGGAGAGGTTCCAGGACTGGACCGAGCGACCGGCGTCTGGGCAGTGCCGGCGCATCATATGGTCTACGTGTCCGCCGCGGGCCGGCACGAAGTCGTAGGCATCGATGATCGCACACTCACGATCAGCGCCCGGGTCGGCGGCATCCGGTTCCCGGACGGCATCGGGTACGCCCCAATAGAGCACAAGGTGTTTGTCTCGGACGAGGTGGGAGGCACGGACGTCGTCATCGACGCCAGGACGAACACCAAGCGCTCGACGATCGATCTTGGTGGTGAAGCGGGGAACACGCACTACGACTCCGTTTCACATTGCGTGCTGGTGGCGGTCCAGACTCGCAATCAACTCGTCGCCATCGACCCGGTAACCGAGCGCATCGTCGCCCGCTACGACCTGGCGGGTGCCGATCATCCGCACGGCTTTACGGTCGATGAGGCGGGGCGACTCGCGTTCATCTCGTGTGAGGGAAACGCGAGGCTACTGGTCGTCGATCTGCGGACCATGAAGGTGCTTTCCACGCACCGGGTGGGTGACGATCCCGACGTCCTTGCCTGGGACGCCGCCTGGCGCCGATTGTATGTCGCATCGGAGTCCGGGGTCGTCAGTGCATTCGTGGTAGAAGACAAGGTGCTACACCCAGCCGGAGAGGCACGCATGCTTCACGCCCACACCGTGGCGGTCGATCCGCGTACGCATCGAGTATATCTCCCACTCGAAAACATCGTGGGCAAGCCGCTCCTTCGGATCATGGCCCCCGGCAGGTAAGAGCTCATCAGAGCGCAAGCGCGCTCATCGTGGAATCCCGCGCCGCCTGCCGCAGCCCTTCTTCAGGCGTGAACGTGCCGTGCACAGGCCCCGAGTCACTGGGTCGGGCGCAGTGCGCGGCTCCGCCACAAGAAGTAGATGGCCGGAATCACGGCGAGCGTGAGCAGCGTGGCGGTCACCATCCCCCCCACCATCGGCGCGGCGATGCGCTTCATGACGTCGGCGCCCGTTCCCTCCCCCCAGAGGATCGGCGCCAGGCCAGCGATGATGGCCGTGACTGTCATCATGACGGGGCGCAGCCGCTCCACGGCGCCGTGATGGACCGCCTCCCTGAGCTGCGCGACCGTCAACGACTCCTGAGTCGCCCTGCCCTGATGGAACGCCTCGTCGAGATAGATGAGCATCACCACGCCTGTCTCGGCGGCCACGCCCGCCAGCGCGATGAAGCCCACCCACACGGCGACACTCGTGTTGTAGCCGAGGACCCAGATGGACCAGACCCCGCCGACCAGCGCGAACGGCAACGCGACCATCACGATCAGCGCGTGCGGCACGCTACGGAAATTGAGGAAGAGCAGGAGGAAGATGATGCCGAGCGTCACCGGCACGACCAGCTTCAACTTCTCGCGCACTCGCTGCATGAACTCGAACTGGCCGCTCCACGCGAGACGATAGCCAGGCGGGAGCGTCAGCTCACGTGCCACGACACGTTCGGCGTCGGTGACGTAGCCGCCCAAGTCACGACCCGCGATGTCCACGAACACGGTGGTGACGGGGAACGCGTTGTCGGTCTTCACGGCCATCGGGCCCTGCACGATCGAGACGGTTGCGACCTCGCCGAGCGGGATCTGCGGCCCGGTCATCGTAGGGACGACGATCGCGCGGAGCTTCTGAAGGTCGTCCCGTAGCTCGCGCGGGTAGCGGACGTTGATCTCGTAGCGCTCGCGCCCTTCGACGCTCGTCGCGGCAGTCACACCACCCGCCGTCGCCATGATGGCGTCGTGCAGGTCGCCCGCGTTCAGGCCGTAGCGCGCCGCCGCTGCCCGGTCGATGTCCACGTCCACGTAGTATCCCGAGACATTTCGCTCGGCGAACACGTTGCGGGTCCCCGGGACCTTCTGGAGGATCCGCTCGACGCGCTCCCCCAGCCGTTGCAGGGTGTCGAGGTTCGGCCCATACACCTTCACGCCGACCGGTGTGCGAACCCCGGTCGCGAGCATGTCGATACGATTCTTGATGGGCATTGTCCAGGCGTTGGTCACGCCCGGCATGCGCACTGCCTCGTCCATGGCGCTCACCAGACGGTCGGTGGTCATCCCCGGACGCCAGAGCTCTCGCGGCTTGAGCACGACAGTGGTCTCGTACATGTCGAGTGGTGCCGGGTCGGTGGCGGTGTTGGCGCGTCCAACCTTGCCGAGGACCGTGGCCACTTCCGGGAACGAAGCGAGGATACTGTCCTGGTGCCGCATGATCTCCCGCGCCTGCGCGATCGACACGCCCGGCACGGTGGTGGGCATGAAGAGCAGCGATCCCTCGTCGAGTGGCGGCATGAACTCACTGCCCAGGCGGCTCCAGGGAAGTGCGGTTGCGGCGAGCACTACGGCGGCTCCGGCCACGACCTGCCACGGGTGCCGCAGTACCCACGCGATCACCGGCCGGTAGACGCGCATCAGCCCGCGGTTCACCGGGTTCGCGTCCTGCGGCCGGATCTTGCCGCGCACGAGGTACCCCATCAGCACAGGCACGAGGGTGATGGAAAGCAGGGCCGCCCCTACCATGGCGAAGGTCTTCGTGAACGCCAGCGGCTTGAACAGCCGTCCCTCCTGCTGCTCGAGCGAGAACACCGGGAGGAACGACACAGCGATGATCAACAGGGAGAAAAAGAGTGGCGCGGCAACCTGCTTGGTCGCCTCCAACACGACCTCCCAGCGCGGCCGGTCCCCGCCGCGCTCGAGGTGCTTATGCA
Organism: Gemmatimonadales bacterium; assembly: GCA_035491895.1. Taxonomy (GTDB): domain Bacteria; phylum Gemmatimonadota; class Gemmatimonadetes; order Gemmatimonadales; family GWC2-71-9; genus DASTHG01. The sequence goes on along the minus strand of DATJJY010000094.1, from coordinate 104,748 downwards.
TGTTCTCGATCATCACGATGGCGGCGTCCACCATCGCCCCGATGGCGATGGCGATGCCGCCCAGGCTCATGATGTTGGCGTTGACGCCGATCCAGCGCATCACGAGGAACGAGAACAGGATGCCGAGTGGCAGCGTGGCGATCGCCACCAACGCGGAGCGCAGGTGCAACAGAAACAGCAGGGAGATCGCCGCCACGATCAGCGATTCCTCGAGCAGCGTGCGGCGCAGGTTCCCGATGGCGCGGTGAATCAGGTCCGAGCGGTCGTACACGGGAACGAGCCGCACGCCTGCCGGGAGGGTCCGCTGCACCTCCGCGACGCGGGCCTTGATGGCTTCGATCGTCTTCAGCGCGTCCGAGCCGAACCGCATGATCACGATGCCGGCGACGACCTCACCGCGGCCATTCAGGTCTGCGGCTCCCCGTCGGGGCGCGGGCCCCACCTGGACGGTGGCCACATCCGAAACGCGAATCGGTGTTCCGCCCATGGTCGAGCCGACGGCGACGTTGCCGATGTCCGTCACGGTGCGGAGATAGCCGAGCCCTCGGATCATGTACTCGCGTCCGCCCATTTCGATCACGCGCGCGCCGACGTCGGCGTTGTGGGTCCCGATCGCCTGGACGACGCGCATCACCGGGATGTGGAACGCCCGCAGGCGCTCGGGATCGACTTCGACCTGGTATTGCTTTACGAAGCCGCCGAGGCTCGCCACTTCCGAGACGCCGGGGATGGCCGTGAGCTGGTAGCGGATGTACCAGTCCTGGAGCGTGCGCAGCTGAGCCAGGTCGAGCGAGTCGCTCTCCAGGACGTACTCGAACACCCAGCCCACGCCGGTAGCGTCCGGGCCCAAGGTTGGCTCGACGCCCTGCGGAAGGCGCTGCCGCAGCCCGTTCATGTACTCGAGCACTCGCGAGCGCGCCCAGTAGAGGTCGGTGCCGTCCTCGAACAGGATGTAGACGAGTGACGTTCCGAAGAACGAGAATCCCCGGACGACGCGCGCGCCGGGCACCTTGAGCATCTCGGAGGCGATGGGATACGTGACCTGATCCTCGACGATCTGCGGCGCCTGCTCGCTGAACTCCGTCTGAATGACTACCTGCACGTCGGAGAGATCCGGTAGCGCATCCACGGGCGTTGTGCGGATCGCCCAGACCCCGGCGACCACCAGCGCCGCAGTGGCGAGCGAAACGAGGAATCGGTTGCGCAGCGACCACGCGATCAGGTTGGCGATCATGGACGCCGCTCCTTCTTGCCCGGCTGTTCCATGTTCATGCCCGGCATCCCCGCCATCCCGGCTCCCGACGTGAGTCGCGACTCGGCGTCGACCAGGAAATTGGCCGAGGCGACCACGCGCTCACCTTCAGCCACGCCGTCCAGGACCTGAATCCGGTCGCCGGCGCGCGCTCCGAGCGTTACCTGGCGCGGTTCGAGAGCACCGTCTTTCCCCACCACGAACACCAGGTTTCGCTCGCCAGTCAGGACGACGGCTTCCGCAGGCAGGCTCAGGGCATCTCGTCCTACCGTGGCGTCGAAGAGCAGAGTGGCGTACATCCCCGGCTTGATGAGACCCTTCGCGTTCGCGAGCGCCACACGCACTTTCCCCGTGCGACTTTGCTCGTCGACTACTGGCCACACGAAGGCCACCCGTCCCGTGAGTGTCTGGCCGGGATAGGCGGTCAGCTCGACGCGCACCGGCGCGCCGACCCTGATGAGGGCGAGATCCTGCTCGAACACCTCGCCTTCGACCCACACGGTCGACAGATTCGCCAGCCGGTACAGCTTCATCCCCGGCATGACGCTCTGGCCGGCCACCACCATCTTCTCCATCACAACCCCATCGAACGGCGCAACGAGCGTCAACGTCTTGGTGACCTCACCGGTTCGTTCCAAGCGCTCGATCTGCTCCTCCGAGATGTCCCAGTAGGCGAGCCGCCGTCGCGCCGCAGCCACCAGGTCTTGGGCGTTGCGCCAGGCCTCGGGCGCGGTCGAATCGATCGTTTGCGCAAGATGCAGGGCGGTGAGCAGCTCCTCCTGCGCCGACACCAGCATTGGACTGTAGAGTGCCAGGAGCGGCTCGCCACGCCTGACCTGGACGCCGGTTGCGTCCACGAACAATCGGTCTACGAATCCGTCGACCTTCGGTGTGATCTCGGCGAGGTTGGGCTCTGCCGGGACGACCTGCCCAACGGTGCGCACGCTGCGGTGCAGCGGGCCGCGCGTGACCACCGTGTAGGTGACGCCGAGGGCCTGAGCCTGCACCGCAGTCAGGCGCACGGGCTGCCGCTCGCCAACATTCTTGGCGGTGTCGGCGCCTCCCGCGGACATGTCTGGCATAGCAGCCATGTTGGTCGGCGCCGGTTTCTCACGGCACGCTCCGATCACGAGAACGCCGGCCAACCCGGCGACGATTATGCGGTTCATAGCTGTCCTCCCGTCAGGGCGACCAGCTCGCCCAGAGCCTGCTGGTAGTCGGCGAGCAGCCTGAGGGTCTCGATCTGGTATTGGTTCACGGTCATTTGGTTGTCCACGAGCTGCATGAAAGCGACGCGCCCAACGCGGTAGCTCGAGAGCGCCGCCTGGACCGCGCCCTGCGCCTGGGGCAGGATGCTGCTGCGGTAGAGTTGGACGAGGTCGCGATCGCGCACCGCCCGCGCCCGCGTTTCGACGATGCGAGCGATCGTCTCGTTCCTGAGATTCAGGAGCTCGGCGGCCGACATATCACGCATCGCTGCCATCTGACGTCGCATTGGCAGCTGCCGGCCGCCAGCGAAGATCGGCAGGCTGATGCCCACCATCAGGCTCATCATGTCGGGAAACGCTGGACGGCTCTGGTAGGCGAATCCCAGTTGAAAATCAGGGAACAGCTCGCGCCGAGCCCCGGCCAGCGCCGCGTCCGCCGCTGCGAGTCTCTCCGTCCCGGCCCGGAGAGCCGGACGGCGGCCCTGCGCAGTCGCGACGAGCGAGTCCACGGGCGGGAGCGAATCGCCCGGCTCGGGCAATTCCAGCGCGGGGACTGGAACGCTCGCCTCGCGACCGAACAGCGCGTTGAGACGCGCCGCCATGGCCACCCGCTCCTGCCCCATGCGCGTGATCTCCTCGCCCATGCGGGCCACCTCCACTTGCGCCCGCAATACGTCCTGCTGCACGGCGCTGCCGACGGCGTACATCGCCGTGCTCACCTGGAGAAAGTCCCGCAGCAAGCCCTGAGTGCGCCGCATGACGTCGAGAGCCCGGTCCGCATCGGCGACCTCGTAATACGCCATGCGCACCTGCGCCTCGAGCATCAGAGCCTGGTCGTCCGCGTCCGCCCGTGCTGCGTCGGCTGTGTGTTCCGCCGCGCGACGGGCGTTCCCGAGTTTCCCGGGCCAGGGCAGCATCTGCATCAGCTGCACCTGGTTCATCGTCATCGGGTCGGCCGTTGAGCCGAACTGCGACGCCATCCGGTTCATCAGGCCAAACTGGAGCTGGGGGTCCGGCAGGGCACCTGCTGGTCCAATCCGTTGCGCCGCGGCCTCCGCCGAGTAATGCGCGGCCCGGAGCATCGGGTTCGCCTCGCGTGCGATCCGGGTCGCCTCGGCGACGGTAAGCGTCTCAGGTGAAGCCGATTGGGCCGCCACGCCGTGCGCGAACAACACGAGCGCCAGCATGGCCGCTCCCACGGCACCAAGTGGCCGCATCATGCTCGGGTAATCAGTTGCGTGTTCATATGATCCTCCTGTCCGGTATCAGAAACCGGGACGGACGCGTTGCCAGCGACCGGAGAGGCCGATCGCTACGCCACTCGCGCGAGGCGAGGAGGATCAGCTGTTGGGAGGTGGTGTCGGGGGTCCGCCCAAGAAGAGACGGGGGACCCGGGTATCCGATGAGGGAGTCGTTGAACTCAAGCCGGCCGCGACTGTCTGAAGGACGCCAGCTTGGAGCAAAGCCGACGTCACACTGGTGCAACAGACGGTCGGTGCGCAGACATCAGTGTGCGTGCAGCCGGCGCCGCCGTGGCCAACTGCAGCGATCACGGCAGCCGCAGTAGTGGCCGGTGCACCAGCGCAATCGTGTCCTGCCGCGGTGCCCGACACAGGGAACTGGGACACCGCGAGACTCAGCACCAGGAAACAGGCGAGCGCCCTATGCCCTGCGATCCTAGCCATCGTTCTCAATCTACCTCGACCCCTGCCCCAGAATACGGCACTCGGTCGGGCTACGCCGTCGTGAAGTGGAACACCATGCCGTACATCCCATTGGTGCCCATCCAGCCTGGTCCCATCTCTTGTCCACTCATCGGTCCTCCGCCACCCATCATACCCCCACCGCTCATCATGGAACCGGAGGCCCACTGCCCGCCCATCATGCCGTGCGCCGTCATGTCGATCGGGTTGCCATCGGCATCCGTCATCCCACCACCGAGGTGGATGGTGTATGCGGTCGTGGACTTCAACGGGTTGGTTGGAGTGAACGTCAGCGTCATGCGGTCGCTCGACCACATCATGACGCCCGGGACCGTGGGACCTGTCACGTCGCCCTCATGCAAGGAGACGTACATCTCCATGCCGGAAGCCATGGCGTGGCTGAACGCCATCACGATCGGTGCACTTGGAGAGACACTCGCTGCGCCGCCGACCGGTGCAACGGAAACGAGTGATGTGGCAACCGAGGCCGGCCCAGTCGTGCTCCCCGAACAGGCAATGCTACCAACAACAAGCACGCTTACGACCGCGACGGCGGCTGTGCGCATGGACATGGCGAGGTTTCCTCTCCCTGAACGTGACTTGTGCCAACGGAGAGCAACCTAGCGAGACACCCTGCCTGGCCGATGAAGCGAATATGAAGGGAGCTTTCGGCGCTCGGCACCCTCGACGTGCTGCCGTCGCCCGACGAGATTCCCCTCATGAATGTCGGCATCCTCGGCTCCGGCCCAGTCGCCAAGACCCTCGCCGCCGGATTCCTGCAGCACGGTCACGCGGTCATGGTCGGCACGCGCGACGCCGGGAAACTGGCGGAATGGCAGTCGCAGAATGCACGCGCCAAGATCGGCACCTTCACGGGTGCCGCGAAATTCGGCGAGGTCGTCGTGCTGGCGGCGAAAGGCGACGCCGCGCTCGACGTCCTGCGCCTCGCCGGTGCAGCCGCCCTCGGCGGCAAGGTCGTGATGGACACGACCAACCCGATCGCGGCGGCGCCACCCGTGAACGGCGTGCTCAAGTTCTTCACTACCCTCGACGATTCCCTCATGGAGCGCCTGCAACGAGCTTACCCCGACGCCCGCTTCGTCAAGGCGTTCAACTCGGTGGGAAACGTGCGGATGGTCAACCCGCAGTACGCCGCCGGGCGACCCACGATGTTCATCTGCGGCAACGATGCAGCGGCCAAGCAGACGGTCGCTGGAGTCGTCGAGCAATTCGGATGGGAAACGCTCGACCTGGGCAGCGTCGAGGCCGCGCGCGCGATCGAGCCCCTCTGCATCCTCTGGTGCATCCCCGGTTTCCTGCGGAACGAGTGGACGCACGCGTTCAAGGTGCTCCACAGCTGAGGGAGGACTCCTGCGGCAGCGCTAGAGACGCAGGGTCTCGATGAGCGTCGCGAGCGCTGCCGGGATCGTAGCTGTCTCGCCCTAGGCGTCAGTCGTCGCCTGGTTCGGCCGGTGGCCTCGCGCTTCCAGACCGTTGACTCCTGGGTGCACGTCAAAATCCACCAACCCCGCCTCCTCGAACCAGCGCCGGACCATCCGCTGCGTCTGCGGCCGATCGTAGGCCGGCGCCAGCATGTCGAAGGTGTCCATGAGCGAGTGCTCGCGGAGCGTCGCGTCATCTACCGCGAACTTCCCGCGATAATCGGCCATGCCCAACATCCACGAGAGGCTCCGCCCCGGCCGGCCGATCACTTTCTGCACCAGGCCGGTCAGCGGGTACACCCATCCCACGTGAAACCGCACGAACCTGTACAGCGTCTCCGGCGGGATCCGTCGGGTTAGGGGTCGCAGGTAATACTTGCCCAGAAACAGGCTCCGCCACGAAAGGCGGTACACATCGATCACGATCTCCCCGCCCGGTTTCAGGAAACGCGAGAGACTCAGCATCGCCTTGTGCGGCGAGGGGCAGTGCTGGAGTACACCCACGCACAGGACCTTATCGAACGAGCCTTGGGGGTATGGCGGCGAGTAGATGTCCGCCTGGGCGAAGCACACGTTTTCTGCCGCGCCGTTATTACGGTAGTTCGCATCCACGGCCGCACTGTAGTCGAACGTGCACACCCGCGCTCCTGATCGCGCCAGCACTTCCGTGAACCGCCCCATTCCGGAACCGGCTTCGAGAATCCGCTGCCCCTCCATCCGGCTCGGCCAGTGCGTTTCCTTGGCCAGCCGTTTCTCGCTTCTCGCGTCCCAGGGGGCATGCGAGTCGAGCTGCGTCACCGAGAACTTCTGCCATTGATAGCCGAAGCTGTTCCCGTAGTTCTCCGTGGGGCAGAAGCGCGGAATGCCGCGGATGATATGGAACTCGTCGTCCCCGGCGATGAGCCCGCCCGACACGACCTCTCCCGCAGTTTCCTCATCCACCCGCAACTCCAGCCGCGCTCCGCTGATCGGATGTACGTACTCTTCGAGATCCTTTCGTTTCATCGTGCCCTCCTTCGCGCAGGGTGTCGCTTTGACGGCTCGCCTGCGCCATCGATGACGCTTCTTCTGCGCTTTGTTCAGTCTCCGGCCGGGCTCCCAGCGGGTTGCGCGGCTGGGCGAATCACCTTTCGCATGAAGTCGCGTAGGGTCCCGACCATCCACTGACCGTCCGCACCGAGGAAGGTAGCGGGCGCCACCAGTGCGAGTAGCAATGCGACTCCGAGCATGACCAAGCCGCCGGCGATCAGTACCACAAGGGGCGGCAACGTCCAATGCCTCAATGCCGTCGCCGTGCCCCATACGAGGGGACCCGCGACGAGGGCGATCAGCAGAGCGGGAACGTGCGCGCGCCACAGTTCGCCCCAGGTGGTCCGCGTGTCACTCAGGCTGAGATGTGCCATGAACAGGAAGTTCGTGATGATGGCGAACAATACGCCCAACGCCACGGCGGTGATCCCCCAATGCTGCCCGATCCATGCGCCCCCCACCACGAGGCCGGCGTACAGGATCTGCCGCCAGGCGCGGCGGTAGACCGATCCCGTCGCTCGGGTGAGCGAATCGGCGATTTGCGAGCTGGCGCGAAACATCATCCCGGCGGCCAGCACCTGCAACGGTGCAACAACCGGGGTCCAGTGTGGGCCCAACATGAGGGCGACGACCTCCGGAGCCAACAGCATGAGCACCAGGCTGGTCGGGAGGAATATCAACGCGATGAGTGCGACACCGCGACGATAGGCGGCGGCAAGGCGCGTCGCATTTGCCTGCACCCTCGCCATGGCGGGAAACAGTACTGCGTCCAGGATGGTGCCGAAACCGCTCGCAGGCGCGGACATGAGGTTGAAGGCCCGCCCATAATACCCCAATGGCGCGGGCCCCAAGAACCGCCCCACCACCAAGTAGTCACCCTGGGCCGCCGCCTGGTTGGCGATCTTCGCGACCGTGAAGCCGCCTCCGAAATGCATGAGATCCCGGAAAGCGCGCCACTCCGGTAGGCGCCGGAGCCGCGGCGGCTGCCAGGAGAGCAGGATGGCGGTCTTGATCACATTCTGGGCAATCTGGGCGGCGACCAACGCCCACACACCATGACCGAGCAGCGCGAGGGTGATGCCGACAAGGCCGTAGCCTGCCCCATACGAGATGACATCAAGGTTGGCGAGCGATCGGAAGCGCAATTCACGCTTCATGAGTGATTCGGCTACCGTGGCCAGGCCTTGGAGCGGAAACACCCAGGCAAGGGCGCGGAGCACCGGTTCCACATCCCCGCTGCGGAAGAATCTCGACACAAAGGGGGACCCTAGCCAGATCGCAGCGCCGAGGAGTGTATCCAGTGTCACCGACGCGGAGAACGCGGTATCGATGTGCCGGCGCTCGAGTTCGGACCGCTGCACGAGAGCCGGCCCCATACCGAGCTGCGAAACGATTCCGGATAGCCCGATGACGATCAGGGCGGCGCTGACGGTGCCGAAATCAGCCGGAGTCAATAGTCGAGCCAGGATGGCAAGGACCACGAGCTGCAGAACGCCGTAAGCGCCCTTGCCGCCTGCTGTCCAGAGTAATCCGGCGATCGTCTGATGGGTGAGACTGCGGCGGCCCTGGTCCATGAAATCCCAATCGAGCAAGTGGTGCGCCGCCTGCTGCACATTCACCGACGAGCGACGCCGACCGAACGGAGAAGCTAAGCCTAACCCCGTCATTCGCACCCCCTGTGAGAGGCGGGGATTCCTATCGAACCAGCTACAGGCGCAGGGTTTCGATGAGCGCCCCGAGGGCCGCTGGGAGCTGTCCGTTGACGAGGGTAGTAGAGGAAGTAGCCGGGGAACGGCGGACACCAATCCTCGAGCACGCGCACCAGTAGCCACTCCACCTATTGCGGCGATCCCTGCACCGTTACGATTGCCACTGGCACGGCGCTACGCCCACCACCGCGATGACGCACATCGCCATTCAGGAACGGCTCGATGGCAAAGCCGTAGACTGGATGGAACAAGTCAGCGACCAGCAGTAACCGGGAGGAGTAATGCAGAAGCGCACGCTTGGACGGAGCAATCTGGAAGTCTCGGCGCTCGGGCTCGGCTGCATGGGAATGAGCTTCTCCTATCCGCCGTTTCCCGACAGACAGGAGATGATCTCGCTGATTCGGGCGGCGTTCGAACGCGGCATCACGTTCTTCGATACCGCAGAGGTGTACGGCCCCTTCACAAATGAAGAACTCGTCGGCGAAGCACTGGAACCGTTCCGCAATCAAGTAGTGATCGCCACGAAATTCGGTTTCCGATTCGCCTCCGACGGGAAACAGCTGGGTCAGGACAGCCGGCCGGAGACAATCAAGCAGGCAGTCGAGGGGTCTCTCAAGCGATTGAAAACCGACGTCATCGACTTGCTGTATCAGCACCGCGTGGACGTCAACGTGCCGATTGAAGACGTGGCGGGGGCGGTGAAGGACCTGATTCAGCAGGGCAAGGTCAAACACTTCGGTCTCTCCGAGGCGGGAGTCAAGACCATCCGCCGCGCGCACGCCGTGCTCCCGGTAACGGCGCTCCAGAGTGAATACTCGCTGTGGTTTCGTCGACCTGAGGAGGAAGTATTGCCGACACTCGAAGAGCTCGGCATCGGATTCGTTCCATTCAGTCCGCTCGGAAAAGGCTTCCTCACCGGGAAGATCGACGAGAAGACGACGTTCGACCGCACCGACTTCCGCAATGTCGTCCCGCGCTTTACGCCCGAGAATCGCAAAGAGAACCAGGTCCTGGTCGATCTGCTGACCAGGATTGCCCGGCGGAAGCGCGCGACGCCGGCGCAGATCGCGCTCGCCTGGCTGCTGGTGCAGCAGCCGTGGATTGCGCCGATCCCGGGAACCAAGAAGCTGCACCGGCTGGAAGAGAACATCGGAGCCGTCGACATCAGGCTCACGCCGGACGATCTCCGTGAGATCGAGGACGCGACTGCCAGGATCACCGTGCACGGGGCGCGGTATCCGGATGAGCTCGAGCGCAGGACCGGACTCTAACCATGCGCGTCGGCATTCTGGGTTCAGGGCTGATGGGCGGGAAGCTGGGAACGCTCTTCGCGCGCGCCGGACACGATGTGGTCTTCAGCTACGCGCGCAGCGAGCAGAAGCTGAAGCGACTTGCCCGTGAGGCGAAGGGGAACGCGCGGGCCGGCACACCGGCTGAGGCCGCGCGCGACGCGGACGCGTTGTTGCTGGCAGTGCACTGGTCCCGCGTCGATGACGTCCTGAAACAGGCGGGCGACGTGTCCGGGAAGGTCATCCTCACCTGCTCGATCCCGATGAATGCCGACGACACTGGGCTCGTGATCGCCCATACCTCCTCGGGCGCCGAGGAGCTCGCCAAGAAGGTCCGCCGGGCCCGTATCGTCTCCGCCTTCGGCACCGTGCCCAGCGAGGTGTTGTTCGGCGTGTTCGCGGCGAAGCGCAAAGCCAACCGACCGAGCCTGGCGTACTGCGGCGACGACCCCGGGGCGAAAAAGCTGGCCGCGGGCCTGATCCGCGATGTCGGTTTCGATCCCGTGGACGCGGGGCCGCTACGGATTGCGCGATACCTCGAGCCGTTCACCCTGCTGATCGGGCAACTCGCGTACGAGGGTGACGGCGGTCCGGAGCTGGCGTACCGCTTCGAGCGATTCGGTTAGGAGACGAGCCCGTACACGCCGCGCCAGAACTCCGTCAGCCCCCCGTTGAACAGGAAGTCGGTCGACTGGGTCATGACGATGGCGACGAGATCGCGCGCCGGGTCGTTGATCCACGACGTCCCAAAGCCCCCGTCCCATCCGTAGCGGCCGGGCACCGGGGAGACCGGGTCGGCCGCCGTAATGACGCTCACGCCGTAGCCCCAGCCGCGCGTATCGAAGAACCCCGGGAAGAAGGACGCGGGGTTCTTCTGTGACGGTGTGAGCCGATCGGTCGTCATGTCGCGGACCGCTTGCTCGCTCAAGAACCGTTTGCCCGCGTGCACGCCGCCCCGCAGCAGCATGCGCGCAAACGTGAAGTAGTCGTCCACCGTCGACACGAGCCCCGCCGCCCCCGAAGGAAACACCGGCGGCGTCGCGTAGGCGCTGGCGGCGCCGTCCTTGTCCATGCGCGACTGCGTCCGGCTCTGCGGATCGGTGTACACGCCGCATCCGGCGTAGCGATCGAGCTTTTCCGGGGGCACGAAGAAGGCCGTGTCGCGCATGCCGAGGGGCTCGGTGATCCGCTCACGCACAAACGATTCGAGCGGTTGTCCGGCGGCGCGCCGCACGAGCACGCCCTGCAGCAGGCTCCCCGTGTTGTACATCCACTGCTTGCCCGGCTGATGCATGAGCGGCAGCGAACCGAAGCGCCGCATCCATTCGTCCGGCGCGTGCGGCGTCATCGGCACCGGTGCCGCGTTGACGAGCTGCAGCCCGTCGATGGCTTGCTGGATCGGCAGCGTCGGGTCGAAGAGCAGCCCGAAGCCGAGCGTAAACGCGAGCAGATCCTTCACGGTGATGGCCCGGATCGCCGGCACCGTGTCGTCGACCGGGCCATTGAGACGGCGCAGCACCCGGCGGTTCGCGAGCTCGGGGAGCCAGCGCTCCGCCGGCGTATCGAGGGAGAGCTTGCCCGCTTCGACGAGCATCAACACCGCCGTCGCCGTAACCGCCTTCGTCATGGAGGCGATGCGAAAGATCGTGTCGCGGCGCATCGGTGTCGTTCCGTCGATCGCCGTCACGCCGATCGTGTCGACCGCGACGTCGTCGCCCTGCGCCACCAGCCAGACCGCGCCGGGGAACTGGTGCTGCGCCACTCGCGGGGCCATCGCGTCACGGAGTCGAGCGATGTCCGACTGCAGTCGGCGCGATTTCATACAGCCGCTCCCTCCCCAGACACCTGCCGCGAGCGCGGCGCCAGACACCCGCACGAACTCACGCCGTTTCATGGTCACCCCTCCGGAATGCAGTCTGAGAAACGACGATCGGAGCCACCGCAAATCGACAAGCCCCTGGCCCAAAGCGCCACGGTACCATTGAGAATGTTTCTCAAGTAGTCTTGACGGAGCTGTCTTCCACGGTTTGATTGCCCCTTCTTCGCTCCCTTGTCGTCAACACCAGAAGGACGGGAAGTCTGCGCATTCGACAGTTCGTTCCGGCCGGCGTCGCACTATTCCTCGTCGCGGGGCGCCTAGCGTCGCAGGATCCCTTCGAAATCGTCGTCTACCCCGCTGCAACCGCCGCTCGCGGCGAGTGGGAGCTCGAAACGCATCTCAACTACACGGCACGTGGCACCACCGCGTTCAACGGCACGGTGGCACCGAGCCAGCACCAGACGCATCTCACGTTCGAGTTGACGCACGGGATCGGTGCCGACTGGGAGGCCTCGGCATACCTGCTCACCGCCTACCGGCCCGGTGTCGGCGCCGAATACGCGGGGTGGCGGCTGCGCTCGCGCCTGCACGCCCCGGCGCGCTGGAACCTGCCGCTCGACCTCGGCTTCTCAGCCGAGCTCGAAGCGCCACGGCCCGCGTACGGCGGCGCGTCGCCTACCGTCGAGCTGACGCCGATTCTCGAAAAGCGGTTCGGTGCTCTGCGCCTGGGGGTGAACGCCAATTTCGAGCGTGACTTCGGTGCGGGTGAAGCGGGCGGTACCGAGGAAGGGTGGGAGTTCGAGCCCAGCGCCATCGTGGCCTACCGCGTGTCTTCCCGCACCATAGCCAAGCTCGAGTACCACGGCGCCTGGGGAGAAGCCGCGACGCCACTCGCGCCATCGACCCGGGTCCACCAGCTCTTCCCCGGCGTCGATCTCCGACTGGGCGAGGTATGGCTCGGCCTGAGCGTAGGCGCGGGTACGACTACCGCGGGGAATCGACTGGTCTTCGCTTCGCGCCTCGAGTTCGAGTTCTAAGCTCGGCCGGACGGCTACGGCTCAGGGATCGAGTCGAGCCCAGAACGCCCAGCCACCCGTGAACTCCGTGACCGCGAAGACCAGCTCGTTCTTACCCTGATTCAGCGGCAGGTAGAGCGCGTTGCCCACCCGGTCCATCGCGGACTGTCCCAGATCGCTCGACCGCAGGCGGGAAGCATTCATCCCGAAGAACAGCGGCTGGCCATTGCAGTAGACCACGACGCCGTCGCTGTAGCCGAACAGCATGCGGCGCAGCCCGGCGCGATCCGATTGGATCGTAGCCCGCGCGAGTACCACTTTCGAGCCCGCCACCCGGTCGCCCATGATGCTGTCGACCATAGGCGCACCCGTCGCCGCCTCGATGGGAATCCCCGCATTGGGGGTGCGCCGGTACCGATTGACCAGCACGAACCCCTGGGCCTCGGGATGAACCTTGTCCCATTGGATCTTGGCGAGATCGGGGAGCGCGCCGGGCGTGAGCTGCGCGGCGTCGAGCACTTGCGACAGATCCCAGTCCGTGATCGTACCCTGAGGGAGCGGAGGCGCCGGCGCCGACGGAACGGGGGCACGGGGCGTGAAGCGGATGTTCGAGAAGTACGCACCGCGACCGTAGAATCCCGTCCACACACCGACGGACGAGCCGCTGACGCCTGCCAGCCGCGGCACTGTCAGCACTGCTGTCGTGTCGTTGTCCAGATAGAGCCGAGCGGTAACGCCGGCGACGTCGATGCGGACGTGCAACCAGGCGTCGAACGCGAGGGCTACCGCGGCGTTCGCGTCGTCGCCGTGATAGATCTGCCACGCGGCCGCGACGCCGTTCAGCGCCGGCGCGTACTGCACCGACTCCATCGTACCGCTTTGCCCCGGCCGGAAGAACACGACTTCCGAGTTCTCGGCCGACGTCGCGTGGAAGACGGCCCCCATGAAGTTGCCGCCCCGCGGCGTCGCCATGTCGTATTCCAGCGTGCCGTCACGGAATTCCACGCCGGTCGCCAAGGCAACGCCGCGGTTGATATAGAGGCTGGGTCGTCCGAGGTAGGTAGTAAACCGCAACGAGTCCGTCGCGGTCCACCGCTCCGGCGTCAGGGGGATCGTGGTCTGTGCCGACTCAGCCTGCGTGCACAGCAGCAGCAGACTCGCGCCGAGCAGCTGGAGCTTCACGTGGTAAAGAAACTCTGCCGCCCGGGCGGCAGGAAGCAGAATGCGACGAAACGGCGCCGGCGTGGCACGAACGGCCGTCCCGCGTCGCCTAGTTGCGCTTGGGGGTTTCCGGGCCGATGCCCGTCACCTGACGGACGCCGGTGCCGTCGGCGTTCATCACCCAGATCTCCTCGCGCCCGGAGCGATTGCTTTGAAAGGCGATCCGCGTGCCGTCGGGGAACCAGGCAGGGACCTCGTCGGCAATGGAATCGCCGTGCGGGGCGAGCTTCTGGGCGGCGCTGGTCGCCAGGTCGATGACCCAGATGTGGCCCTTGTGCTGAGCGCTCACCTGCACCGCCAGGCGCCGTCCATCAGGCGACCAGGCAGGCATCTGAGCCGATCCTTCCGACCGGTCGACGTGTGTCGCCACCTGATCGCCCGTCCCGTCGGCATTGACCACGTGCACCTGCAGCAGGCGGCTCGAGTCGCCGTAGGTATAGGCGATGCGTTGACCGTCGGGAGACCAGGCTGCGTTCCACGCGGTGGTTCGGCCGCCGCCCGCGAGCGGGAGGACCCCGGAGCCGTCGGCGTTGGCGACCGCCGTGGTGGTCGACGTCCAGGGCCCGATCAGGAAGGCCACGCGGTGGCCGTCGGGCGACAGCACGGGGCTGCGTCCGGGAACGGTCGCCAACAGGCGCCGATTGCTGCCGTCCAGCGCGACGGCGAAGACGTGGCCACTGTCAGCCCCCGGACCGGCGAACAAGATGCTCCGGCCATCGCGCGAGAACCGCGGCGTACCGGCGCCGTTCTGGGAGATCTGCCGCTCCGCCGATCCGTCCACCCCGATCACGAATACGTTGTTCGCCCCGGTGCGGTCCGACAGAAACGCGATCAGCGACCCGTCGGGGGACACGGCGGGGAGCTCGCCGTGGGTCGTGGGCTGCTGGCCGGCGAGCGCGGCGGGCCATATCGAGAGGAAGATGACCAACACGCGAATGTTCATCGATCCTCCTGAGTGTGCGGTGTGGCGGGACGTCGCTCAGTACACCGCCGTTGTCGACAGGATCGTGGCAAGCATGTCAGCGACGCGATAGGGTTTTCTCGAACCAGTGATGCGCGTAGGGCTCGTCGTTGAAGGGGTGAACTTCCCGGTATCCGCTGCTCCTGTAGAGGGACTGAGCCTCGGTCAGCGCCTTGTTGGTCTCGAGCCGGAGCAGCGGGATGTGCCGCTCGAGCGCCAGCGCCTCGAGCCGCTCGAGGATCCGCTTCCCGATCCCCAGGCCGCGCGCCGACGCCGCGACCCACATCCGCTTGATCTCGCCGTACTCCTTGTGGCACTTGAGGGCGCCGCACCCGACCGGCTCGTCATGCAGCGTGGCGAGGAGAAAGAAGCCGTGCGGCGGCGTCAGCTCTTCCGGCGAGGCGGATATCCCGCGGCTCGGATCGAAACCGGCCTCGAACCGGGCGGCCAGCTCCTCGAAATAGCGTTCGAGGCAATACCGGGCACCGCGGCTTCTGGGGTTCACCACCTGCAGGCGCGTATCCACCGCGCGCAGCAGGCGCTCGACGGACCCCATAGCGGCCACGAGCGCGCTGCGTTGCTCCGGGGTGAGCCGGCCAAGCAGCGACCGGGCGGCCTGGTCCGAGAGGCGGTTCAAGACGGCCAACTCGCGCTTGCCAGCCCGCGTGAGCGTCACGTCGCGTACGCGAGCGTCCTGCGACGATCGGCCGGTGCGAATCAGTCCTTCGGACTCAAGGCCTCGCAGGAGACGGCTCACATACCCTGAGTCCAGGCCGAGGCGGGCCCGGAGCCGCCGGACGTCGCTGCCGTTCGCGCCGATTTCGAACAGCAGCCGGGAGGCGCCGAGCGAGCGAGCGCGCCCCAGGAAATGGCCGTCGAGTGCGCCGACTTGGTGAGTCACTGTGCGATTGAAGCTACGAACCTGGGCGACGCCGTCCATTATCTGACTATAGTCAGATATCATGCGGAGGCAAGGCGGCCAGCAGCTGCCGGGCGCACATGTAGCCAGGCGTCCCGGCGATCGAGCCGCAGGGGTATGCCCCCGCGCCGCAGTAGTCCACGTTCGACCAGGCGCCGAAGCGGTAGAAATTCCGGGCGGGGTCCGCCGCGAACTGGCGATCGAAGAACGTCTGTCCCCCCACCAGCATCGTGTGGTCCAGGTTGCCGCCCGGAAACAGAAAGAGCTGTTGCAGGTCCCGCGGGGTGAGCAACCGGCTCCACACGCAGTCCTCCGGGTTCGCGAGGTGACGAAACAGCTGCTCCTTGACCGCCTCGGCGACTTCGGGCAGGACCGCTCCTTCACGGTCGAGCGCCAGGTTCTTGAAGAACAGCGTCAAACGATCCAAGGGCTCCGTGAGACCGAGCTGCCGCATCGCCGCCCCTTCAGGATAGATCTGGATGTATCCCGGCTCGTAATCGACGCCGTCCGACACCGGACGGAGCGTCGCGCGCTCGAATTGCTCCAGTGATTCGACGGCGAAGATGAACCGGAACGCCGCCTCGCTGTGGGGGCCGGCGGTGCCCTCCTTCCAGACTGCCGGGCGCTGGAACAGGAGGGTGAGCTTGCCGCTCGAGCCGAGAAAGCGCTTCGCCTCGACGCGCGCGGTGAACGCACTATCCCCGATGACGCGAGCGGCGGTGAGCGGGTCGGTGGCCAGCACCAGATGATCGAACGGCAGCTGCGCCGTTTTCCCCGCCTGGGCGTAGCGCAGCTTCCCGATGCTCGGGTCCACCTGCTCCACCCGGGCGGCGAGTCGGATGTCGACGCCCAGCTCCCGGTTGATCTGGGCCAGCTCCTCGGTCACCCGCCAGATCCCGTCCTTCACGAATCCGTAGTAGCCGTCGAACACCGACCCCGAGTCCATCAGCGGCAACGTGAAGGCGGAATACCGATCCCGCAGCGAAACCGGTCCGCTCTCCGTCACCGTCATCGCCATGTAGATCCTGGTGTGGTCGGCGGTGAAATAGTGGCGCAGCAGATCGCGGGCGCTCCCGGAAATCCAGAGCCGGACGAGGTTCTTCCCCAGGCGGTCGCGCGCGGCGGCGAGGGTCGGCGCCACGGCGTTGCGGTATCCCTCCTGCAGAAACGCCACCACCTTGGCTTCGTCGTGCCGGAATGCGGCGACGTCGCCGCGCTCCCCCCAACGCTCGTGGAGCTCGCGGTCCAGCTCGCCGGGGTCGCGATGGATCCAGGCGCTGGCCTGCGGATCCGGGAAGTAGATCCGCTTGGCGTGATCGGGGACGAACGTCTCGAGCCGGTCGGCGAGCCCCGTCTCCCGATAAATGAAATCGGGCATGAGACCGAGGACGGACGCCCCGACAGCGTAGCGCTGCGAGCGCCCATCGACGGTGGCGACGTCGGAGACACACGCGCCGCCGACCCACTCGGCGCGCTCCAGCAGTGTGACGTTGCAGCCGCCGCGCCGGAGATAGTGCGCCGCGACCAACCCGTTGATGCCGGCGCCTACAACCACGACCGTCGTCATAGAACGTCACTGCCAGTCGAGGAGGAAGCCGCCGCGATCGCCGCGACCAGGCGGTCGATCTCGGCCTCAGTATTGTAGACATGCGGCGTCACTCGCAGCGCCCCGCGACCGCGCACGCTCACGAACACGCGCTCCGCTGCCAGTCGCTGCGCTAGCTCAGGAGGCACTCCGGCCGGAAAGCGGAGGCCGACATAGTGGGGGGCGCGGCGCACGGCCGGCACCGCCTCGAGACCATGCTCGGCGGCGCGCGCCACCAGCGAGCCGGTCAGTGAGGCGATGGTCTCGGCAATGTGCGGCACCCCCCACTCCAGGATTTGGTCCAGCGCGGCGATCGCCATAGGCATCAATGCGAAGTTCGGAGTCTCCCCCACATCGAAGCGACGCGCCCCCGGCTGGAACCCCAGCTCGCCGGCGTAGTTCGTGAGCGCGGTGAAATCCTGCGAGCCCACCCGCGTGATCCAGTTATGCTCAATCGGCCGACCATTCTGGCGCTGCGGGGCAACATAGAGGAATCCCAGACTGTACGGACCGAGCAGCCACTTGTATGACGCCGCGACGAGAAAGTCGGGACGCACCTCGGACATCGGGAACGGCATGGCGCCGAGTGACTGCGTCGCGTCCACCGCCAGCGCCGCGCCGACGTCGTGCAATCGCGCCGCCACCCGCGGGAGGTCGATGAGCGCGCCGTCGGTCCAATGGAGCGCGGGGAGCGCGGCGATCGCCGTGCGCTCATCGATCGCCTCGAGAATCACGCTGGTCCAGTCGTCGTCCGCGGGCCGCGGCAGCAGCACCGCCCGAGCCCCCGCCTCCCGCGCCCGCTCCCGCCAGGGCAGGATGACCGAGGGAAACTCCTCGTCGAGCAACAGCACCGTCTGGCCACGCGCGAGCGGCAGGTTGGCGCAGGCCACAGCCATCCCGTAGCTGACGGCCGGCACGATCGCGATGTCGTCTTCGCCGGTGCCACCGCCGAGCAGCTGCGCGAAGCGGCGGCGCGCAACAGCGACATCAGAGAAGAAGTCCGCCGGCGTGATGTCCCACGGGTGTGCCTTGCGCGCCACCGCGCGTTGTCCAGCCTCGGTGACTCGGCGCAACAGCGGTGACATGTAGGCGCAGTTCAGGTAAGCGATGTCCTCGGGGATGTCGAACAGGTGTCGCTGACAGGGAAGCCTGGTGATCACTGCCGCGGCCTGGGCCCGAGCCCCATGCGGCGTGGAGGATTCGCTCATGCGGCAGGGTAAGATAGCCCCTTCAGCCCGCTTCGTCAGAAAAAACCCTACATCCACTGAGTTACCATACGGCTGCTGCCGCACTCTTCCTTGGACCTGTATTTGCCTGCGAACCCGCGCCCGGCAACTCATGCTGAGGACATTCGTGCGTCGATACCCAATGGAGCTGCGCCAGGGGCATCTCGTCGTTTACCACGACGCCCAGGCGCTGCTGTTGAATACCGGATGCCCGGTCTCGATCGGACGTCGACCGTCCTTCGAATTCCTCGATCGGGAGATTCCCGCACTCCAGCGTTACCACGGCATGACCGTGGAGCAATGGAGCGAGGTCATCGGCATCAACATCGACGTAGTGCTCGGCAGCGACGTGCTCGGCTGCTCGGCCGTCGCCATCGATCCCGAAGCCGGCCGAGTCGTCTTCGACGACGACGCCGCTCGGCCCCACGCTCGCGGCGCACGGCTGGAGACCGTCGCGGGAATGCCCGTGGTGGAGGTCGAGCTGGCAGGTGGGAAGCGGCGGGTGCTGTTTCACACGGGCGCCACGTTGTCGTGCCTGCGGGACGTCGACACCAGGGCCCACCCATGCGTCGGGGTGGCGCGGGACTCGTATCCGGGACTCGGTGAGTTCGCGACGGAGCTGCGACAGGTGCCGCTCGTGTTCGGCGATCAGCCGGTCAGCCTCGAGTGCGGTCAACTGCCGGCCTCCCTCGAGCGCGCGCTGCGCACCACGGACATCGACGGGATCGTGGGAACGAACCTGTTGCGAACGTTCTCCGTCGGATGGGGGGCCCACTTCAGCGAGCTGCGCCTGGCGGCGCGCGGCAGGTCCACGACGCCCGTTCGCTTCGCACGATTCGCAGGAGTCCATCAGATCGGGCGCGCCTCGTAACGACGGCGCCCCGGGCCGCCTTCAAGGCCGGGGGAAGCCGAACCGCTGCAGAACCGCCTGCATCCGGGGATCGGCGCGGAGGCGCGATCCCAGGCATCCGCAGATGAGCAGGCTTCCCACATCGGACATCTTGGGATCGCGCTCCACCGTCGACAAGTACTGGATCATGCGATCGTCCCCATCGAGCGCCCGATAGACGAGAGCGCGCCAGGAGACGCGACCGGGACGGTCTACGGTTTCCCGCAATGCGGCACCCCGCTGGGCCGGGTCTCGCAGGCGGTGCTCCAGGTCGACTGCGGCCGCGCTGTCCATTCCGGTGAGACGGAGCAGGTGCGAATAGTCCACGGCCAGGCGCTCAAAGTCTGCGCGCGTGAGGTCGTGGATCGATGCGAAGATGAGGACGAGCGGATGGTCCGGTGCCAGCCCACGGGCCTGCGCGAACATCGCAGCGGCCTCAGGGACTCGTTCGGCACCGTCGTACGCAGCGGCGAGCGACACGGTGGTCACGACGGAAAGGGGGTCGAGCTGCTTGGCCTGCTCGATTTCCCGGACCGCTAGGTCCCATCGGTTCCACACCATCAGGTCATAGCCGTACCACAGATGCGCCGTCGGATACCGCGGGCTCAGAGCGACGCCGCGCTCGAACGCCGCCCGCGCTTCCACCCATTGCAGGCGGTATTCGAGGATCTCGCCCAGTGACGCGTACGCCTCACCGAGCTGCGGGGCCAGCGCCAGTGCCCGGCGGGCGGCGTGCTCGGCCAGGGTCAGGATCGAGTCGGGGTTGATGCCGGGGACGTCGTACTCGGCGGGAAGAAAGAGCACATAGGCGTCCGCCAGGCCCGACCACGCCTGCGCGTAGCTCGAGTCGGCCCGGATCGCCTGCTCGAAATGGGCCGCTGCCGCTACCAGATCCGGTGCGGTGCGCTTGTTCCAATAGAACCGACCCAGGAGATAGGCATCGTAGGCTGCCGGATTCCTCGTCGGCTGCGCCGCGAGCACCGCACGTTCGGCCGGGAGCAGGTGACCCGTGACGGCGGTCGCGACGGCGCTGGCGAGGTCCTCCTGCAGCGAGAGGACGTCGGTGTCGGCGCGGTCATACCGCTCGCTCCAGACCACGTCGCCCGTCGCGGTGCGCACCATCTCGGCCGTCACGCGCAGCTGATTGCCGGCGCGGCGCACCGAGCCGGTGACGATGCGCGCGACCGCCAACTGGCGCCCGATCTCCGCGGCGTCGCCCGTCGTATCGGTCCGGAAGCGCCGCACCTGGTAGCGCGACTTGACCTGCAGTCGTCCGACTTCGCTCAATCGGCTGATGATCTCTTCGGTGATGCCCTCAGCCAGATACGCGTCGGCCGTGTCGCGGGACGCATTCTCGAAGTAGAGCACGGCGAGGCTGGTGGGCGGGACCGTGGTGCGGGCGGCGGCGCGACCGCACGGCGGCGGCGAGCCGTCGGGGCACTGCCCTTCCAGGTGCCCCGCGGCGCCGACCGCGAACAGGAACGCCATCGCGGCGGCGGGGCTCATCAGAAACGGAACTGCCGGTCGAGCGCCGCATAGCGCGGATCGGCGCGCAATGGCGCCAGCTCGGGATACTGGCGCACCCAGGCAACCATGGCGGTCCGCTCCTCGAACGCACGGCCCAGCCACTCGATGCCGCGGTCGATGTCACCCAGTGCCGTATAGGCCCGCGCCAGTGCCACGGGGTTGTAGTAGCCCGGCGTGCGCGCTGCCAGCATCGAATCGACGGTGGCGCGCGCGGCGACGGTGTCCCCCAGCGCGAGCAATGCGCGCACGTACATCCCCGCGTCGAACGCGCCGCCATAGTAGCGCCACCCCAGGAGCCGGACCGCATCGCGCCAGTTACCCCGCGCACCGACGAGCATCCCCTCGAGCGCGTCGGCGTCCGCGGCCGGGAGGATGGCCCGGATGCGCGGGATCATCACGGCGGCCGTGTCGAGGTGGCCGCTCTCGACCAGCATGTTGATGTAGCTGACACTCATGATGACGAACAACGAGTCGTTCTGCCACGCGCGCCGCGCTTCGACGAGGGCGGAATCGGTCTTGCCCTCCGCCCACAGCGCCCCGGACAGGAAGAGACGCGACCACCCGCCGTGCGGATCGAGCGCGATCCCGCGACGCGCGAGGAGCGCGCATTGGGGCGCGTCGAGGTCCAGCGCGAACGCCGCATTCGCCAGCATCGCCCACGCCAGGGCCTGCGAGGAATCGCGCGCCAGTGCCTGGTTCGCGGCCACGCGCGTCTGCCCGTACCCCTCGAGCGGCGTCACGTAACCGTCCGCGAGCATGCTCCACGCCACCGCCTTGCCCGAGTAGGCGGCGGCGAATCCGGAATCGAGTGCGATGGCGCGATTGAAATAGGCCACGGCGCTGCGGAGCGCCGCCTCGTCGCCGAAGTTGTGTGCCGCCTGGAGCCCGCGCAGGTACTGCTCGTACGCGGCGGGGTTCCGAGTCAGCGGCCGCGTGAGGCGGGTGCGCTCGTCCGGCAACAGGTGGCCGGTGATGGCCGTCGCGACGACCGACGCGATGTCGGATTCGAGCGTCAGGACATCGCTCGAGGCCCGGTCGATGACGTCGCCGGCGACCTGCGCGCGCGTGGCCGCGCGGATCACTTCGTACCGCATGCGCACCCGGTCGCCGGCGCGCTGCACGCTCCCGGTCACCAGGTAGGCTGCGTCGAGGGCCCTGCCGAGGGCCGGCAGATCCTGCGCCGCGCGGCCGCGGAACCGCTGCACCTCATAGCGCGATTTCACTTCCAGGCGCGGCACCTGCCCCAGCCGGATGATGATCTCCTCCGTGAGGCCGTCGGCGAGGAATGCGTCGGCGGTGTCGCGGGAGAGGTTGTCGAGATAGAGCACGGCCACGCTGTTGGGTGGCGGCGCGGGCGCGCGCGCGGGCCGCCCGCACGGCGGCGGTGAGCCGTCCGGGCACTGGGCGACCAGGGAACGCAGCGGCGCGACCGTGCACATCATTAGGAGCGCCAGGTGCGCCACGCGCCGCTTCTGAGGACTTTCTCTTGGGCCCATAGTCACCTTGCGAACAATTCAGCCACGAATACGTCGCTCTGCCGGTCCTGGATCGCGAAATACAATAGCCTTCCATCCGTCGCGAAGTCCCGGCGCGAAGACAGCCGGCTCAAGTCGTCGAACCGGACCAGCAGGCGGGGACGTCCGCCTGCGGCGTTCACCGCCCAGAACGATGCCCGCCCCTGTGCATCGTGCGTCTTGTAGTACAGCGTCCGGCCATCCGGACTCCACTCCACCTCCTCCACCAGGGGCACCGTCGGCAAGAGATCGGACACGCGGCGCGGTGTGCCGCCGTCGGCTGGTACGACCACGATGGCGCCGGAACGCCTGTCCGATTCGGCCTGGACAGAGGCGATGCTGCGCCCATCGGGCGACCAGGCATCACCCACGGCGTTCGAGCCGAGCAGCGTAGGCGTGGACCAACGCCCGTTGCTTTCCCTCCGCGTCAGGAACAGAGAAAACGGGGTCACCTGATTGATGAACGCGATCGTCCGTCCGTCGGGTGACCAGCGGGGGTAGCTCTCCTGGGCCGGCGTGACGGTAACGTGCTGCACCGGCCCGCCGTCGAGCGGCTTCACTTCGATGTCCCGCGTCCCGGTGCGCCACGAGTGATACGTGATGGCACGGCCGTCGGGTGACAGATCCGGAGCAAATTCATCGGCCGGGTCGTCGGTGAGCTGCTCGGCGGAGCCCCCGGACAGGGGCATGCGGTAGATGTCCGAGTTTCCATGCAGATCCGAATCGTACAGCAGCCAGCGGCCGTCCAGCGACACATGCATCGATTCGATCACCTGATTGCCGCTGGTGACCGGCACCGCGCGATCCGCGGTGATGGGAGCGCCCGAAGGAATGGGGAGCGACCAGATGTTGGCGCGGGCTGTGTACACAGCGTACGCGAGCCGCCGGCCGTCCGCCGACAGTGAAATCGATATCGCTCCGAGCCCGGTCGTGAGACGGGTCAACGCTCCGCGCGACCGCCCCGACGACGAGAGCGACATGGCGTAAACGTCGCGCGGACCATCGCGATTGGAGACGAACAGGAGTTGCCCGCCGTCGGGCGTCCATACGGGACTCTGGTTGAACGCCTTTGCCTCGACCAGGCGGATCGGAGCGCCGCCGGTTGCGGGAAATAGGAGGAGGGCGCTCGGCGCCAGATTGCCGAACGTGGTGCCAGGCAGTACCGACTCGGAGTTCAGAGCCACGCACGCGATCCATTTGCCGGTCGGCGACCAGACACAGGAATGCAGGTCGAGGGTGGTCGCGAGAAGGCGGGCCGGGCCGCCGTCGACCGGAACCACGAGCAGGGATTCGGCACGGACGAAGGCGATCTCGCGACCATTCGGGGACCAGGCCGCCGTGGCGACGTTCACGGTCGCCGAGGGTGGCACGACCGGGCGGGACTCCCCACCGAGAGCCGGCGCGATGGACACGCCGCCGCGAGTCAGAAACAGGAGGCTGTTGCCATCGGGCGACCAGCGTGGCTGTGCCTCGATGGCCGTGGAATCGTCCGTCAACGGAAGCGTTCGTCCGCCGCCCACCGGCCGGAGAAAGATCCGCATCCGCGCCGAGTTTCCGGCGGCGTAAGCGACGACCCTGCCATCGGGCGAGAGGGCGGGCTGAATCTCGAGGCCCGGGTCGGCGGTGACCTGCTGCGAGCGGCCGAGTGCGAGGCCCGGCAGTCGAGGCCGCACCAGACGCCAGACACCGAACGCCAGTACGACGACAGCTACCGCTCCCGCGGCTCCGAACAACACATTGCGGCGGCGCCAGGTCATGATCGAAGGCGGGGCTGCAGCCACCGCGTGCCGGAGCGCGGCCACGAAATCCCCCGCGCTGGAAAACCGGTCGGCGGGCGTCTTGGCCAGTGCTTTGGCCACTGCCATGTCGACGCCCTCCGGCACGCTGTCTCGGACCACCCGCAGCCGGGTCGGCCGCTCGGTCAACAGCTTGGCGATCATGGCCTGCGCGGTCGGGCCCGTCACGGGGGGCTCCCCCGCCAGCATCTCGTACAGCACGGCGGCCAGTGAATAGACGTCCGAACGCGCATCGAGTCGGCGGTCGCCGGTGGCCTGCTCCGGACTCATGTACTGGGGCGTGCCTAACGACAGCCCCGTCTCGGTGAGCCGGTTGCCACCCGCTTCTTTGACGGCGAGCGCGATGCCGAAGTCGGCTAGCATCGCTTCACCCTCGTGCAACAGGATATTTTCGGGCTTGATGTCGCGATGAATCACGCCGTGCTGATGTGCGAAGTCAAGCGCGCCGGCGATCTGGCGGGTAATCGCGACCGCCTCCTCGAGTCCCAGCTGCCGTTCGCGGTCCAGCTTGCCTCGCAACGACTCCCCGCGGATGTAGGGAAGGACGTACCACAGAAAGCCGTCCGATTCCCCGGAATCGATGAGCGTGACGATGTGTGGGTGGTCCAGGCGGGCGGTGATGCGCACCTCGTTGAGAAACCGATCCGCCCCGAGCACGGCAGCGAGCTCGGGGCGGAGCACTTTGAGAGCAACTTCACGGTCGTGCCGCACGTCGCGTGCGAGGTAGACGGTGGCCATGCCGCCCACCCCCAGCTCGCGCTCGATGCGATAGCGGTCGGCGAGGACGGCGGCGAGGCGGTCGGGAGTGTTCGGCGTCATTGCAATCCGTACACGACGACCTGGTTGGAAAACGTGGGCAGGTACACGTGTCCGTTGGCGACCGTCGGCGATGCGAATTTGGCATACATCCCCGGTCCGTCGCGGTTGACGTTCTGCTGCGTGCTCCAGAGCTCCCGGGTGATATCATTCGCGTCGAAGGCCCGCAGAATGCCGAGGCTGACGTCATGTTCCGCATCACCGGCGACGGCATAGGATGCCCAGACAATCGCCGTGCCATCCTTGGAGCCGTCCGATGAAACCGTGAGCATGGCCCCGCTGTGCCCCGTCGGCCCACCGAGGGTGAAGGAACGCTCGATCTGGCGATCGAGCTGGTTGGTGCCACGATCGAACGGGATGGCGCGCAGTGGATTGTTCTCGGGCCACACATAGACGAATTCCTGAGTGCTTCCCTTGTAATAGGCCAGCTGGCAATGCATCTCACTGCTGGTCAGCTGGACGACCTGCTGCACCTGGTTGGAGGATGCCTGATACCCGCCCATGGCGTCCTTATTCAGGAGATACAGGTTCCCGTCCTTGCCGCCGGTGAGGTAGTAGTTCGCATTGGGAATCAGCAGCGCACCCACGGAGCCGTAGTCCACATCGTTGTCGTTGAGAAACTGGTAGTCGGTGGGCGTGAAGTAGCTTGCGACCTGCAGAGTCGATCCGGACGGAGTGAGCTTCAGGGCGCTCTCCCCACGATTCGTCGGGTTCGTGGGATCACCGGAGTCGCCGACGGTACCGTTGCCCGCCACCACATACAGGTTGCCCGCGGCATCCGCCGCCACCCCGGCACCGCTCTCCCACATACCGCCGGCATACCCGTTGGGAGTCGCATTGTAGACTACGCGCTGCTGCAGGGTGACGGCATCGTAACCGAGGACCCAGCCGTGATACGGCCCCCAGTCGCAATGGGATGAAAACGTCACGTACACGACGCCGTTCACGAGCGTCAGCCCCTGTCGCTGGTTCTGTGTTTGCCCGTTGAAAGTGATCACGTTATTCACGCTGCCGTCACCGTTGCCGGGATAGGTGGCGGTGATCGGCATGGGGCTGCCGGACGCTTCACTCCCGTCGATGATGCTGATGGCGTGCAGGTGCTGCACGAAGGCGTTGCCGTCGGTACTGCGAGCCACGACGTACAGCGTTTGTCTCACCGAATCGATCACGGGCGTGCCGACGATGCCGATGTTGCCGCTGAAATCCGCGTACGAGCCGCCACAGGCCCCCGTCATGTCGGTATTGCGCGGCGGCCGCATGCCGGGCGCCGAATAGTTCTTGACCCAGTACCGGGTGCCGTCGTCGCCGTCGAACGCGTACAGCGTGTTGTTGACCGTGGCGACATAAACGACGTTGTGGTCGCCGCCCGAGATGTGGACGTGGCCGACGACCAGCGGCTGGGCGTACACCTGGTCGTCCACGGCGAGCGTGAGCACCTTGCCGAACCGTTGCTGGTTCACGTTGCTCGTGGTCAGCACGGTCTCGTGCGCGTTCCATCCGGCCCGGGTGTTGTCGTTGTGCTGCGTGAGCACCGACACGGATTGGGAATTCGGCGGATGGGTCTGGGTCACGTCGTCCTTGCAGGCGGCGAGCCCGGCAACGGCAAGCAGCCGCAGCACGACCCGATTCAAGGCCATTCGAGGTGGGGAGCGCGTCGGGCCCGACAGACTAACCGCCGGTACCGAACTGGCGGGTGAATTTGACTTGGAGCGACCGCGCAATCGGCCGCTCCCAGGCAGAGAAACCGGTCGCGGTGTCGGCGGTCTTGAGCACCACGAACAGGCCGGTCCCCGCCGTGTTGAGCCAGCCGAAGCGGATGTTCGCCGAGAACACCTCGGCCTGGTTGTTGTATTGCACCAACGACTGAACGAACAGCCGCGGCGTAAAGAAGTATCCCAGGCGTATGCCCACGAGCGACCGGACGAAATTCCCCTGGTCGAGCCGGACCCGGTTGTAATCGAATTGCAGCGACGCGGTGAGCGATGATCCCCGCACCGTCGTCGTCGAGGTCCAGCCGTACAGCGTCCCATTGTAGAACTGCCCCGCCTGGATCTTGGTCAGAAACGCCAGCGGCGCACTCGGGTTGGTCCCGAAGTCGAACCCCAGACTGGTCCAGTGGTAAACGCCCGCCGGCAGCGTCACCCCGGTCGCGATGTCGAACGGCTGCGTGAGCCCCTCGCGATAGATGTTCACCTCCGGGCCGATCTGTCCGCCGTTGTTGAGCTCAGCCTGACCGAGATCGAGGTGTAGCCAGTCCGACTGCACGCTGCCGTCGAAACCGAAGTAGCCGCGGTAGGTGATATGCGGCAGCCAGTAGCGCAGGTAGCGGTGCTGCAACGGCATCGTGTAGAAGACCGAGGGCTCGTAATACCGGTACCCGCTGCGGCTCAGGAATCCGACTTCGGGATTGAAATCCTCCCCCACCTGCGCGAATCGCAGCCCGTTGTCCCACCGGCTGTTCTTGAACCCCAGGCGCCCGCTGAACGCGTCGTCCCGGCCAGTGCGTCCCGGTGTGCTGGTCTTCGCCACCCACCAGTCGAGCGTCACCGGGTCGCTGAGCGCGAGGCGACCGTCAGCGGCCAGCGTGGTGTTGCGGTCGCGGCCGTCCCGTGTGGCGAGGCGGTGCACCGCGAGCACGCCGATGCGCGATCTCCCCCACTCTTTCAACACGCGTGAGACGGAATACGAATTGGCCGGCTGGATTCCTGCTTCCTTCTCCGTGAACAACTGCAACACTCCCACCGTGAGCCCGGCCACCTTCCCGGTCAACCGACCGCCGCCGGCAATGGGAACGGGGTTGCCCAACGTATCGATGCCGATGCGCCGGCTGAAGAACATCTCCACGGCCTGTGGCGTGCCGGCTGAAAACACGCCCGCGTTCTCCAGAAAAAACGGCCGCTTCTCGGGAAAGAACAAGGGAAACCGGGTGAGGTTGGTCTGTTGCTGATCGACCTCGACCTGGGCGAAGTCGGTGTTGTAGGTGGCGTCGAGCGTGAGACTCGGCGTGATTCCCAGCTTGGCGTCCACCCCGATCTCGTTGGGAAAGTTGGTCGAGTCCCAAACCGCGGCGACCGAATCGGGCGAGTAGAGGTGTTGTGCCGACGTCAGGACATACGGCGTGATGGTGGCGATCCGCTGGCGCGGCACCTCGAGGTCGACGAGGTGTCCGGCGCGCGACACCCGGTAGAGGCTGTACTGAATTGGAATGGGTGACCAGAACGACTCTTCGTTGCGGCGGCGGATGCCGCGCGCGACGTTGAGGCCCCAGGTCTGCTCCCGTGCATTACCGTACCGCAGCGTGGCGAAGGGAATCCGGAACTCCGCATACCACCCCAGGCTGTCCACGCTGGTCGCCACGGTCCAGCTCGCGTCCCAGTTCAGGTTGAACCCACCGGCCGATCCGGCCTGCGCCCGGCTCTGCCCCTGCTGAAACACTCCGCCGCCCTCCCCCTCCTTGATCACCTGTCCGTCGTACTCGATGCCCGTCGGCGTCGTGGCGAACACGAAGCCGTTTTGCCGGTCAGCAAACGTATCGAAGATGATGGCGACATAATCGCTGTTGGTGAGATCGACGTCCCGCACCCGTTCACCGTGGACGATCGCCGCCGGGTCGCGGTCGAACAGCCACGCCCCGATGTACAGCGCCTCACCGTCGGTGAGGATGCGCACCTCGGTCAGCTCCGTGCTCGGCGCTCCCTCCTGGGGCTGCCGCTGCACGAAGCCGGTCAAGGGCTCTGCCTGCTGCCACACCGCTTCGTCGAGCCGTCCATCGATGTGCGGCACGGAGGCAATGCGCGCCGGCCGGGCAACGCGGGCGGGATCCTGGGCCGCGAGCGCACCAGGGGCGATCAGGAGGGCGGTGGCGACCCGCCGAGAGAAGAACATGTCGATCATTGCATGGGGGAGAACGCTCAGTAAGATGCGCCTCTAATGAAGGGGCCGCCACCGGTGCCATACCATTGTCCGGCTGAGGACGGCTCGTTCGTCAAGCGTGTAGCAACACACGGGCCCGACTGGGGAGCTCATGAGGAGACCATCACAATGAGCCAATTCGTCTACTTGTTTCGAGCGTCGGCCGCCGAGCAGCGCGAGGCGATGGGACCGGAGCGCGCGCAACAGAGCATCCAGGCGATGCTGGCCTGGTTCAAGGACCTCGAGACGAGGGGTCACCTGAAGAGCCCGGGACTCCCGCTCGAGCCCACGGGGCATATGGTGCGCGGCAAGGACGGCGTCCTCAGCGACGGCCCCTACGCCGAAGCCAAGGACATGGTCCTGGGGTTCATCGTCGTCGAGGCGCGCGACCTGGCACAGGCGGTCGAGCTGTCGCGCTCCTGCCCGATCGTCGTGGGCGGTGGCGCCATCGAAATTCGCCCCGTGGGACAATCGATTGTGTCCCGAGACTAGGAAGGAGTGACGCATGCGACGGATCGTGGCGTTCAATCATGTGAGTGCGGACGGGTACTTCGCTGCTCCGGACGGAGGCCTCGGTTGGGTGGTCCAAGACCCCGAGCTCGACCGCTCGATCATGGCCGATGCCGATCGCCAGGCGGCCATGGGGAACGGGCCCGACCCGGGCACGATTCTCTTCGGCCGTCGCACCTATGAGCAATTCGAATCGTTCTGGCCGCACGCACTCGACAATTCCGGGACCGCGCCGAGTCCCCATGGTCCGGAACGGTCCGTGGAAATGCGCGGCATGGCGATCTGGATCAATGCGGCGAAGAAGATCGTGTTCTCCAGAACGCGCAAGGACGTGACGTGGAGCAACTCGAGCCTGCTGCGCGAGCTCGACCCGAGGGCGATCGAGAAGATGAAACAACAGCCGGGGGGCGGCGGTGGCATGTTGATCTTCGGGAGCGGCTCCATCGCTTCACAGCTGACGCAGCACGGGCTGATCGACGAGTATCAGTTCATCGTCAGCCCCCTGCTTCTGGGGGACGGCCGGTCGCTCCTTGCCGGGGTGCCGAAGAGCGTGGGACTGGAGCTGCTCGAAGCCAAGCCGTTCCCGTCGGGCAACGTCCTGCTGCGCTACGGGCGCTCGCCGTAGCGATGGGCTATCCTTTCACGAATGCCCCGAGCCGCGAAACCTCGAGCGAAGGCGCCGACCGGCGAGCAGGAGCTGGTCAGCGTGTCGGGTCGGGAAGTCGCGATTACGAATCCCGACAAGGTGCTCTTCCCGAAGCCCCAGTACTCGAAGCGTGACCTGGTGCGCTATTACCTCGCCGTCGCCGAGGGGGCGCTGCGCGGCGCCGGCGACCGCCCCAACGTGTTGGTGCGTTACCCCAACGGGATCAAAGGGGAGTTCTTCTTTCAGAAGCGGGCGCCGGAGTCGCGCCCACCGTGGATCGAGGTGGTGACGCTCACTTTCCCCTCCGGGCGCACTGCCGAGGAAGTCGTGCCGCGTGACGCTGCCGCTCTCGCCTGGATGGCGAATCTCGCCTGCCTCGAGCTGCACCCGCACCCCGTGCGCATCGACGATCTCGATCACCCGAACGAGCTGCGCGTGGACCTCGATCCTGTCCCCGGGATCAAGTGGCCCCAGGTGCGCCAGGTGGCCCGCGTGGTCCAGGCGGCGCTCTCGGACGTGGGGCTGGTCGGTTGGCCCAAAACCTCGGGGAGCCGCGGCATGCACATCGTCGTGCGCATCGCGCCCCGCTGGGAGTTCGGCGACGTGCGCCGTGCTGCCCTGGCACTCGCCCGCGACGTCGAGCGGCGCGCGCCCAAGCTCGCCACCAGTAAATGGTGGAAGGAAGAGCGCCACGGCGTCTTCATCGACTACAACCAGAACGCCAAGGACCGCACGGTGGCCTCGGCCTATTCGGTGCGACCCACCCCCGAGGCCCGCGTGTCGGCGCCGCTCGATTGGGACGAGGTGGATACGTGCGATCCCACCGACTTCACCCTTGCCACGATGCCGCGGCGCTTCGCCGAGATCGGCGACCGCCACGCCGGAATCGACACGCACGCGGGATCACTCGACGCGCTACTCGAGCTGGCGGCGCAGGACGAGCGCGCGGGACTGGGCGACGCCGCGTGGCCGCCCCATTTTCGCAAGCAGCCCGGGGAGCCGAAACGGGTACAGCCGTCGAAGGCTCGGGCGGAGCAGCATCCGTTGATCGAAATCGGCCGATCGCGGCTGAAGAAAGAGGCGCTCGAGGGGCTGAAACGGTGGAAGCAACGTCACGCCAAGGTGGCTGCGTATCTCAAACCGAAAGACGTCCTGGTGGACTCGATGCGCGGACGGTTCACGACGTGGACCCGCATCCGCATCAACCTGGAGAACGTTCCCGCAAAGCTCCGGCCACGCCAGGGACGGCTCGATCCCAACGACCCCGAGTTATCGGCCTGGTCGTGATTTCGCGGCGAACACCTTCTTCAGAGCGAACGGGCGCGTGACCTCGAGCTGGTCGTAGCGGCAATCGGCCGGGTCCTTGTCGGGTCGCCACCGCAGAAACGTCGTGCCGTGACGGAAGCGGTCGCCCTCCATGTGGTCGTACTTCACTTCGCACACGCGCTCGATGCGCAGCGGCTCCCACGACAGATCCTTCCCCTGGCTCCAGCGGCTCTGGCCTCCGGGCATCCGGCCGGTCGCCTCCGCCTCGGCCCAGCCACGCCACGGATGGTGCGCGAGGGCGTTCTTGCGCAGCGGCGCTAGCTCCTTCACCAGCTGCTTGCGCACCACCATCGAGAACGACGACGTCACGCCGACGTGCTGCAGCTGCCGCTGCGCGTCGTACAGCCCGAGCAGCAGCGAGCCCACCGCGTCCTTCCCCGATTTGTGCCAGCGGAAGCCGGCCACAACGCAATCGGCGCTGCGCACGTGCTTGATCTTGACCATGGCGCGCTTGCCGGGTTGGTAGGTCCCGGCAACCGGCTTGGCGACGACGCCGTCGAGGCCGGCACCTTCGAATTGCTCGAGCCATTGCGCTGCGAGTCTTCGGTCATCGGTCATCGGTGTCACGTGCAGTGGCGGGCGGGCCTGGCTCAGCATCTTCTCGAGCAGCGCGCGCCGTTCGGTTTGCGGCAGGTCCATCGTGCTCTTGCCCTGCGCAGCGAGCACGTCGAACGCGACGAACGACGCCGGCGTTGCCTGAGCCAGCTTCGCCACGCGGGACGCGGCGGGATGCAAACGCATCTGCAGCAGACCGAAGTCGAGTCCGTCGGACGTGGCGATGACGATTTCGCCGTCGATTACGCACCCTTTCGGCAGCTGCTCGAGCAGGGTGTCGTGGACCTCCGGGAAGTAGCGGTCCAGCGGCTTTAGGTCGCGGCTCTGGATGTAGAGGTCGGTCTTGCCGCGGAACACGATGGCACGGAACCCGTCCCACTTCGGCTCAAACAAGAAAACACCGGCCTCGGGGATCGTCTCCGCCGCCTTCGCCAGCATCGGCTCGATCGGCGGCTCGATGGGAAAGGCGGGGGCGCCTTTCGTCATGCAGGGCTGTCCGCGGGCACGTGCGCGACGTACGTCAGCTCGCGTCGCTCCGCGGCACACCGCAGCATCAGCGATCCACGACTCATATCACCCCGCCCGATGAATTCCTCAGGAAAGCACAGCCGGGCCCCTAGAATCTCCCTCAACGGCTCGATGTATTTGGGCGTCGCGAGGCTGCCGAGCAACACGACGGTATCCGAGGGATCCATGCGCGCCGCGAGGAGGGCGGTGTCGCGCCGCAGGGGACCGACGTAGCGACGATCGTCGAGGTCGACTCGAACCCTCGCGATCGCGCGCAGTCCCGGGAGATCGATCTTGACATCCGGCGGGCAAAGCCCGAGACCAGGGACGATGACGTGAAGGCCGGAGTAACCGGCATTGGGGTCGGCGAAGGTCCTGGCATACGCCATTTTGCCGCGGAAGTACAGCCCGCTCATGAAGGTGAAGATTTCGCCGATCGTCGCCCCTTCCGCTCGCAACCGCTGAGCCAGGGGAGAGCCGCCGTCCTCGCGAAGCAACCACCCCGCCCGCTTGCCGCTGCAGTTAGCGGGCGACAGCAGGAAAATCCTGCGCGGCATCAGCGCAGCTCGAAGGTGAGCGTCGCCCACTTCGATTCGTAGTCGACGCTGTCCCGGGCGACCGCTTCCATGTGAATGAATTTCACGTACCACTTCCCCGCCGACTCCAGTGTGAAACGGACGAGGCCGTCCGAATCACTGCGGACCGAGCGATCCGCGATCGTCTTCCCGTCGCGCTCCCCGCCCGCGATCACGAGCTGCTGCACCAGCGGTTTCCCGTCCAGCAGGCAACGGAACGCGACGGTGTCACCGATGCGCGCCCCGTAGGGATTGGCGAGCGGTACGATCTCCGCGGGATATCCGAGGACGGTCGCAAACGCATCACCGCGCGGTTCGCCGGCCTGGAGGATGGTCTTGACATGCTTCTGGTATCGCTCGCGGGCCGGCCGGTCCAGCTCTCCCCGGCGCGTGCGCGCTTCCAGGACGTCCGGGATCCCGTCCTCTTTCAGGTAGCTGTTGAATTCAGCGGCGGGGAGCGTCAGCGCACGCGGCAAGAGCGATGCGCCGATCAAGTAGGTGCCGGCGCCGCCGGTTTGCACCGTGAGCCATGTCGAATCGCCGACCGGCGTCCAGGCGTCGTGCGAGAGCGCGTGCCGCCCTGCGGGGCCGACGAGACTCAGGTCGCGCAACCGGTCCGGCGTGACGGACGCTTCGCTTGCCGTGAACGAGCCGTTCAGGACGGCGATCCGCACGGTGGTCTGCGGCGGGACGAAATACGACTCGGGCTTGAGAAACAGGTCGTGCGCGAAGACCAGGGTCGCCGTGACCATCACGAGACCGAGCGCACCGACGAACGGCTTCCAGTCGGTACAGCGGGAGGTCACGCCGTCACGGGTTCCGCGTGCAGAGCACAGCTGCACCGCGCCAGAGGACGATCCTGCGCCGGCGGGAGGAGGTGGTAATACATCGCCACCGCCATCGGGATGAACACGATGGTGTTGTAGAAGAGATGCAGCTCGAGCCGCGGAATCCACAGCTGGATGATACTCGTCGGCACCGGCCTGCCGAAGAGATTGTGGCCGAAGACGACCTGCGCCTGCAGCAGCAAGTGCTCGAAGTGGTGCCAGAACTGGATGATCAGCGCGGCGAGCCACCATTTCCGCGCCCGCCCCACGAATCCGGGCAGGAACAGCCACAGCCCGATCAGCATGATCAGCGCATAGCCGTAATGCATGACTTCGGAATGGACGAGCCAGGGGAACCACTGCCCCAGAATCCCGCGCGCTTCCATCAACGGCCAGCCGAGCACGTATACCTGCCAGGCCTGGACGATGTGCTCGGCGAGGTGCGCGAGCACGATGACGCTGAAGATGCGGAGCGCCGTCCGGTGCCAGGGGCCGTTGAGCTTGGCGCGGAACGACAGGTCGGTATGGGATGCGGTCGCCGTAGTCATGGCTGTCTCGTGAGTTGCATCAATGTATCAGCCGAACCGCTTCGCAGCCCGCTCCCGCGCCTTTCTCGCCTCTTCCTCACGATTGCGGGGCGGAGCGGTGGTCGTCAGGGCGTCGATCAGCCGTCGCGCCGACGCGGTGACTTCCGCGATTGCGGTGTTGAACGCCGCCTCGTTGGCGCGCGATGGATGCGTCGACCCGCTCAACTTGCGAACGAACTGTATCGCCGATGCTTGAATCTCGTCGTCCGTCGCCGGCGGCTCGAAATTGGCGAGCGTCTTGATGTTTCTGCACATGGACTCTGATCCCTCGTGAAACGGTTCGTGCTTGGGGCTCAGGAAATATCATCGCGGTTGCGGCGCTCTCGGCTTCGGGATATGTTCGGTATCCGATAATATGACCGCCCCCGCTCGCGAAACGAAGGATTGGCGGCCACTCGCGGCCGCGCTCGTCTCGATCTGTCTCTGGTCCTCGGCCTACGTCGGCATCCGCGCCGCGACGCGCACGCTCGCACCCGGTGCCCTGGCGCTGGGCCGCCTCCTGATCGGCAGCACTCTGCTGGGGATCCTCCTGCTGCGCCGCGGCGCCATCCGACCAACGTGGCGCGAAGTGGGACTGCTCTGCATCGCCGGCTTTCTGTGGTTCGGGCTGTACAACGTCACGCTCAACAGCGCCGAGCGCGTGGTCGACGCCGGCACGGCGGCGATGGTCGTGAATATCGCACCGCTCATGATCATGGCGCTGGCCGCGCTGTTCCTGAAGGAGCGGCTGACCTCCGGCTTGCTCGTGGGCGGCGCGGTGGCGTTCGCCGGAGTGATCTGCATCGGTATCGCTACCAGGTCGGGGAATGCGCCGCTCTGGGGCGTGCTGCTGTGCGTCGTCGCCACGACTTCGTCTGCCGGAGGCGTCGTGGCGCAGAAACCGGTTCTGTCCCGTCTCAGCGCGTTGCAGGTGACGTGGACCTGCTGCGTCATCGGGGTGGTCTGTTGTCTACCCTACGCGCCACGGCTGCTGCACGACGTCCGCACCGCATCACCCGTGGACCTCGCGTGGATGGGCTACCTGGGTGTATTTCCAACCTCCGTCGCGTTCACGACATGGGCGTACGCGCTCGCGCGCGGTACGGCGAGCCGACTCGCCGCCACCGCGTATCTCGTCCCGCCGATCACGATCGGGATGAGCTGGCTCGTCCTGGGAGAAGTTCCGCAGCTCGTTGCCGTATTCGGCGGGGTGCTCTGCCTCGCCGGCGTCATCCTCGCGCGTCGGGTGCCGAAATGAATCCGGAGTTGACCAGCACATTGCCAGCCCGGGACACATGGTGGTCCGTGGTCAAGGACGCGGTGCGCGGCGTCCCCCACGACTACACCGCGGGCTCGCTCAACCGGGCGATCATCCTGCTCGCCATCCCGATGGTGCTCGAGATGGCGATGGAGTCGGTCTTCGCAGTGGTGGACGTGTTCTGGGTGTCGCACCTCGGTCCGGACGCGGTGGCGACCGTCGGCCTGACGGAGTCGATGCTGACGCTCGTCTACACCGCCGCGATGGGGCTGTCGATCGGAGTGGCGGCGGTGGTGGCGCGCCGCATCGGCGAAAAGCGCCCCGACGCGGCGGCCGAAGCGGCCGTCCAGGGCATCGCGCTGGGGCTCGTGGTCGCGGCCTCGGTCGCGGTTCTTGGCGTTACACTCGCCCCGCGACTCCTCGCCCTGATGGGCGCCTCACCAGCGGTCACGGCGATCGGCTCCGGATACACCCGCACGATGCTGGGCGGGAGCGCCACGGTGCTCCTGCTGTTTCTCATCAACGCGATCTTCCGCGGCGCAGGCGACGCGGCGATCGCGATGCGGGTCCTCTGGTTCGCGAACGCGATCAACATCCTGCTGGGGCCGTGTCTGATCTTCGGCCTCGGCCCCTTCCCCCGTTTGGGAGTCACGGGCGCCGCGATCGCCACGACGATCGGGCGCGGCTCAGGGGTGCTGTACCAGCTGTACCGGCTGCGTCGCGGCGATGCGCGGGTCACCGTGCGCCGACCCCACATCGCGCTGCGGCCCGCGCTGATGGCCCACCTGGTCCGGCTCTCCGGCTCGGGGACGTTCCAGGTGCTGGTGGGCACGGCGAGCTACATCGGGATCGTGCGCATCATCTCGACGTTCGGGAGCGCGGCGCTGGCCGGGTACACGATCGCCATCCGGTTGGTGATCTTCTGTCTCCTCCCGTCCTGGGGGCTGTCGAACGCCGCGGCGACGATGGTGGGTCAATCACTCGGGGCCAAGGACCCCGATCGCGCCGAGCGTGCCGTGTGGATCGCCGGCCGGTACAACATGGTGGTGCTCGGCGTCGTGGGACTGGCATTCATCGCCCTCGCCCAGCCGATCGTCGGCCTGTTCACGCAGGATGCCGCCGCCGCCCCGATCGGCGCCCTCGCGCTGCGCACGATGAGCTACGGCTTCGTGTTCTACGCGCTGGGCATGGTGCTGACCACCGCGTTCAACGGCGCGGGCGACACCTGGACGCCGACGTGGATCAACCTCGCCTGCTTCTGGCTTTGGGAGATTCCGCTCGCCTACGTGCTGGCGCGCGTGCTGCGGCTGGGGCCCTTCGGGGCCTTCCTGGCAATCACGATCGGGTACTCGTCCCTCGCCCTCGTGAGCGTGCTGCTGTTCCGGCGCGGGCGCTGGAAGCAGCGCGCGGTCTAGCATGGCCACGTCCACACGAACCGCTCGTCCCCTCGACCGCTCGATCGTCGAAGGACCGCTGACCCGCGCCGTGTGGATGCTGGCCTGGCCCACGATGATGCAGAACCTCATCGGCGGGCTCCAGGGGATGGTCGATCACGCGCTGGTCGGCCACCTCGTGGGCTACGCCGGCAACGCCGCGATCGGCGTGGCGATCCAGATCTTCATCGTCGTCATCGTCTTCGTCATGTCGGTGTTCAGCGGCATGGGCGTATTGGTATCCCGCTTCGCCGGCGCCAACCAGCCCGAGCAGGTCAACCGCACCGTGTACCAGGCGTTTCTCGCGGCCGTCGCGTTGTGGGGCTTCCTGCTCGCGCCGCTGGGATGGGTCCTCGCCCCGACGCTGCTCGGTGTGGTGCACGCGGCCCCGGCCGTGCGCGAACAGGCGCTGCCTTTTCTCCGCATCATGTTCGTCGGCAGTCTTGGCACGCTGTGTTTCTTCATGGTCGGCGGCGCGCTCCGGGCCGCCGGGGATGCCCGGACCCCGCTGCGCCTCGGCATCCTCCTCACCGTGCTCAACGTGGCCTGCAACGTCGCGTTCATCACGGGGCTCGGGCCGCTACCGCGAATGGGAACTGCGGGCGCAGCCGTCGGCACGACGGTGGCGGGGCTCGTCGTGAGCGTCGTCGCCTTCTACCTGCTCTTCTCCGGATCACTCCCGGTGATGTGGCACCGCGGCATGGACTGGCGGCCCGACTGGCGGGTCATCCGGGAGCTGTTCCGCTTCGGCCTGCCCACGGGAGTGCAGGGCGTCGCCATGAACGTGGCCGGCGTGCTGCTGCTGCGGTTCATCGGGTCGCTGCCGCTGAGCGGCCAGGCGCAGGCGGCCTACGCGATCGGCTACACGGAGCTGTTCTCGTTCATCACGTGGACGTCAGTCGGACTGATGGGAGCGGCGGCGACCGTCGCGGGGCAGAATCTCGGGGCGGGACAGCCGGAGCGGTCGATTCAGGGTGTACACAAGGCCGCCGGGATCGGCCTCGGCCTGGCCGCGACGATCGGCGTGCTGTTCCTCACGATCCCGCGCGCCCTGCTCGGATTGTTCGGAATGACCGACCCGTCGGTCGTCGCGGTAGGAGTGCAGCTGCTGGGATTCCTGAGCGTGTCAGGACTCTTCGTGACCGTCGCCCTCACCTACACGGGCGGACTTCAAGGGACGGGCGACACCCGCTCGCCCCTGTTCATCTCGATCGCGTCGCAGATCGTCGTGCCGATCGGCCTGTGCACGTTCTGGCAGACGACCCGGGGCCTGCACCCGGCCGACATCTGGACCGCGATCCTGTGCGGTCACATCACGCGCTGCGCGCTGAGCGCCCTGCGATTCCGGCAGGGCAAGTGGCGCGCGATCAAGGTAGCGGCGGTGTAGCTGATCTACCCGGCTCCGGCTGGTTCGCCGAGCGTGAACAAGAACGTCGCGCCCTGACCCGGCGACGCTTCGGCCCAGATGCGACCGCCGTGCCGACTGACGACGCGATGTACGGTGGCGAGCCCGATCCCGGTGCCCTCGAACTCGGCCTCCGAATGGAGGCGCTGGAACGGCGCGAAGAGCTTCGCGGCGTGCGCCATATCGAAGCCCGCACCGTTGTCGCGGACGAAGAACGCCGCTTCGCCTCCCGTGGTCTCCCGGCCGACCGCGATCTTCGCGGTCCGCTGTTTCGCGGTGAACTTCCAGGCGTTGCCCAGGAGATTCGCCAGCATCACCCTGAGGAGACGAGGGTCCGCCTGGACGACGAGGCCATCCGCTACCAGGCAGTCGATCCTTCGACCCGGGTCGCGAATTCCCAGCTCCCCCAACACCTGCCGCGCCAGCGCGGTGAGGTCCACACGCTGACGACTCAACGATGCGCGCGTGATTTTTGCGAGGCTCAGGAGATCATCGATGAGCTGCGCCATGCGCTGCGTAGCCGACCGCACGCGGACGAGATACTCCTGTCCCTGCTCGTCGAGCGTGTGCCCGTAGTCGGCGAGCAATGCCTGGCTGAACCCGTCGATCGCCCGCAGCGGAGCACGCAGATCATGGGAGACCGAATAGCTGAAGGCCTCGAGCTCGTTGTTGGCACGCTCCAGCTCGCTCGCCCATTCCCGCCGCAGCCGCGCCAGCTCGATGTGGGTGTGCACGCGCGCCAGCAGCTCACGCGCGGCGAACGGTTTGACCAGGTAGTCATCCGCCCCCGTGTCGAGCCCTTCGAGCAGCGCCTCCTCGCCGGCCCGCGCTGAAAGCAGCACCACGGGCACCTGACTGGTCGCGGCGTGGGCGCGCAGCTCGCGGACCAGCGCGAATCCGTCCATCCCGGGCATCATGATGTCGCTCAGCACCAGGTCGGGCGGATGGCCGAGCGCCGACGTGAGGGCCGCCCGGCCGTCGGGCACGACGTCCACCTGCCAGCGCGTGGACAGGAGCTTGGCGAGATAGTCCCGCATGTCGGCGTTGTCGTCGACGACGAGGACGCGGGCGCGCTCGCGGCGAGACGCCGTGCGGAGGTCGGCAGGAGAGGGATCGTCGTCGAAGGGCGCCTCGGCCACCGGCCCGCCGTCTTGCCCCGTGTCGAGCCACCGCGAGGCCTCCAGCAGATACGGCGCCGCGCTCGACGTGGACGACGGCGCTGCCCGATCGGCGACCCGCTCGGCGGGCAGGTGCGCGCGGCCGGTCGGCAGCGACACCACGAACGTGCTGCCCTGACCCTCCACGCTCGCGACACGCACCGATCCGCCGTGCAGCTTCACCAGATCGTGCACCAATGAAAGACCGATGCCCGTGCCTTCGAAACTGCGGCCCGCCGCCCCAGCGACGCGGTGAAACCGCTCGAAAATTCGCGGCAGCTCGTGGGATGGGATCCCGGTGCCGGTATCGCGCACGGTCAACTCGACACGATCGTCCTGCGCGCGCAGCGTGACGGCGATCTCCCCCCGGAGCGTGAACTTGAACGCATTGGAGAGGAGGTTGAGCGTGATTTTCTCCCACTGCGCGGTGTCCACGTACACCGGCTCGGCAATCGGAGGACAATCGACCACGAGCCTCAAGCCGGCCCGCTCGACCAGCGAGCGGAACGAGCTGGCCACGTCGGCCGTCAGGCTCGCGAGATCGGTCGGGACGAACGACACCTGTACCCGTCCTGCCTCGATGCGGGCGAAGTCGAGCAGACTGTTCACGAGTCGCAGGAGCCGCAGCGCGCTGCGATGCACCGCCTCGAGGTCGTCTCCCTGGAGCGTTCCGCCGGGCAACGCCAGGGCGTCTTCGACCGGGCCGAGGAGGAGCGTCAGCGGCGTCCGGAATTCATGGGAGACGTTGCTGAAGAAGGTCGTCTTGGCTCGATCGAGCTCGGCGAGCGCCTCAGCGCGCTTCCGCTCGCTCTCGTAGGCGCGAACCTTCGCGACGACGTTCGCCACCTGATCGGCGGTGACCTGGAAGAACATCCGATACCGATCGTCGAACGCGCGGTGCGGGCTGATGCCCGCAACGAGCACCGCATAGGGCACCGATTGGCCGGCGCGCCGCAGGGGCAGGATGATCGCCCGTTCGGGTCGCGCATTCCAGCGACCCGGCGGAAGTGGTCCGAAGCGCGCGGCCAGATCGTCGACAATCACTTCGCGCGCGGTTCGCACGGCCTCCATGAAGGGCCAGGACGCCGCGCGTGTATCCTCCGTGATCGCGATATGGGTCGGCTTGCCGCCGCCCTCATACGCCGTCCACCCGCTGGCGCCGACGAGCCGGGCCTCGTCGGCCTGCTCGTTCACCACATAGAGCAGCGCGAACGGGAGATCCAATTCGTTGCCCGAGAGCACCTCCATCACTCTACCGTACGCTTCGTGTTCGGACTTGGCCTCGGCCGCCCGCGCCGCCAGGTCGTGCAGCATCCGGATCTGGCGTTCGCCTTGGACCTTCGCGGTCGTTTCCTGCACCGTATTGAGGAGACCGCCGACTCGTCCGTCATCGCCCGGAACGGGGCTGTACGAAAAAGTAAAGTACGTCTCCTCGGCCATGCCTCCGCTGTTGATGAAGAGCTGGAGGTCCTCCGTCCAGGTCGCGGGACCTCCCTCCTGGACGCTGCGCGCCATGGGGCCGGCGACATCCCAGACCTCGGCCCACACCTCCGCGGCCGGTGCGGCCAGCGAGGCGGGGTGCTTGTTCCGCAGGATCGGACGGTAGGCGTCGTTGTACAGGTGCAGCAGGTCGGGGCCCCACCACAGCAGCATGGGGAATCGGCTACCGAGGACCACTCCCAGCATGGTGCGGAGACTGCTCGGCCAGCCCTCGACCGGACCGAGCCGTGTCTTCGCCCAGTCGGTCGAGCGCATGAGGGCGCCCATCTCGCCCCCGCCGGCGAACAAATCTG
Source organism: Gemmatimonadales bacterium (assembly GCA_035491895.1). Classification (GTDB taxonomy): domain Bacteria; phylum Gemmatimonadota; class Gemmatimonadetes; order Gemmatimonadales; family GWC2-71-9; genus DASTHG01. Next base: position 63,357 of record DATJJY010000094.1, on the reverse strand, counting down.
CGAACGCGTTCACAGTGGAACATAGTCATAAAGAGTGGGAGGGCCGTCAAGGTATTTCTACCCTCCCGCCATCGCTCCCACGACGAGAAACGGCTCGGTCCCCGACTGGACCGCCTCGGGGAGCGGGGCGTCGGGCCGTTCGTGCGACAGGTCCCGCGCGCAGGCGAAGAAGCGCACGAACGGCCGGCGCTCGAGCGTGACGTGGTCGCGGATCGCCCCGCGCAGCATTGGATAGCGGGCTTCGAGGGCATCGAGCACCCTGCCCTGCGTCACCGGCGCCGCCACCTGCAGCTCCACTTCGTCCGACACGCTCGCCAGCGTCTTGAGGTGGGCCGGAAGCGCGACGCGGACCATCACAGCGTCTGCACCTCGACCGACAGCACCGCGGGGAGGTCGTGCACGATCGCGGTCCAGTTGTCGCCGGCATCGGCCGAGACGTATACCTGGCCGCCCGTCGTGCCGAAGTAGATCCCGCAATGGTCGAGCGCATCCACCGCCATCGCGTCGCGCAGCACGTTCACGTAGCAGTCGCGCTGCGGCAGTCCCTTGGTCAGCGCTTCCCATTCGTTGCCGCCGGTGCGGCTGCGATAGACGCGCAGTTTGCCGTCGGGCGGATAGTGGTAGGAATCGCTCGTGATCGGGACGACGTAGATCGTCTCCGGCTCATGCGCGTGCACGTCGATCGGGAACCCGAAGTCGGTGGGGAGATTGCCGCTCACCTCGCGCCACGTGTCGCCGGCGTCGTCGGAGCGCATGACGTCCCAGTGCTTCTGCATGAAGAGCACGTCGGGGCGCGAGCGGTGCTGTGCGATGCGGTGCACGCAGTGCCCGACCTCGGCCTCGGGATCGGGAATGCCCTGGGACTTGAGACCGCGGTTGATCGGCCGCCAGCTGCGCCCGGCGTCGTCGGTGCGGAACGCCCCCGCCGCCGAGATCGCGATGAACATGCGCTTCGGATTGCCCGGATCGATGAGAATCGTGTGGAGACACATCCCGCCGGCGCCGGGCTGCCAGTGGGGCCCGGACCCGTGCCCGCGCAGGCCCGGCAGCTCCGCCCAGCTCTGCCCGCCGTCCGTCGTGTGGAACAACGCGGCGTCTTCCACGCCGGCGTACACGGCGTCGGGGTCGTCGAGCGACGGCTCGAGGTGCCACACGCGCTTGAACTCCCAGGGATGCGGCGTGCCGTCGTACCACTGATGCGTACCGGGGACGCCCTCGTAGACGAACTTGTTCCCCACCGGCTCCCACGTCTTGCCGGCGTCATTGGATCGCTGGATCTGCTGGCCGAACCACCCGGAGGATTGCGACGCGTAAAGCCGGTTCTTGTCGACGGGCGACCCTTTGACGTGGTAGATCTCCCACCCGGCGAAGTGCGGCCCCGCCACGTCCCATTTCTGGCGCTTGCCGTCCGAGGTCAGGATAAAAGCACCCTTGCGGGTGCCGACGAGAACGCGAACGCTGCTCATGCACTCTCCTTTCACCTCGAAGATAGACGCCGAGACGGCGAGCCGACTAGGCAGACGCCGCGCCGCCGAGCCGCCGAGTGGAGGCCCAGGAATCGGGTATTAGGACCTTCCTAGCTCCTGGTTCCTTGGCGTCCTTTCGGCGGCTTGGCGGGTTGGCGTCTCCCTCGCCGTCTCGACGTCTCCATCCCATCGCACATGGAATCAAGCACTTAAAAGCATGTCGATCGCCCAGCCTTTCATTCGTCGCAGGGGTAGAGACGATTGCAAAGCGCTCACACACGCAAGGAGTGACTATGAGGTTCATGGTGATTGTCCCAGCGAACAAGGATTCCGAGGCGGGGGTGCTCCCCGACCAGGAGATCCTGAGCAAGATGGGCAAGTTCAACGAAGAGATGGTGAAGGCCGGCGTGATGCTCGCCGGCGAGGGGTTGCACGCCACCTCGAAAGGGGCGCGCATCAAATTCTCGGGCGGCAGGACGACCGTCACCGACGGGCCGTTCACCGAATCCAAGGAGCTGATCGCCGGATTCTGGCTGATTCAGGTCAAGAACAAGGACGAGGCGATCGCCTGGATGAAGCGGGCCCCGTTCGACGGCGGCACGGTGATCGAGATCCGCCAGGTGTTCGAGGCGGACGACTTCGGCCCCAATCTCACGCCGGAACTGCGCGATCAGGAAGCCCGGCTGCGCGCTCAGGCATCCAAGCAACGCTAACAGAAAGGACGGTGAGATCCATGCGATTCCTCTCGATTTACAAGACGGCGGAGCGCAACGCTCCACCCACGCAGGAGGAGATGGACCGGATGGGCCGCTACATCGAGGAGTCGATGAAAGCGGGCGAGCTCGTCTCCACCGAAGGATGCCTGCCCAGTGCGCTGGGCGCGCGCATTCGGCTCGCGAAGGGGAAGGTGACGGTGACCGACGGACCGTTCACGGAAGCGAAGGAAGTGGTCGGCGGATTCGCCATCCTCAATGCAGCGTCGAAGGAGGATGCGGTCGAGCTGGTGCGGCGATTCCTCACCTTCACCGGTGAAGGAGAGTGCGAGCTACGCCAGTTGTACGAAGCGCCGGTGAATTCTCCGGCCTGATGTCATCCGAAGCGCATCGCGCCATCGAGGCAGTCTGGCGGATCGAATCCGCCAGACTGATCGGTGGACTCGCGCGCCTGGTGAAGGATGTCGGTCTCGCCGAAGACCTCGCGCAGGACGCGCTGGTCGCGGCGCTCGAGCGGTGGCCCGAGTCAGGGGTTCCGGACAACCCGGGAGCCTGGCTCATGGCCGCGGCCAAGCATCGCGCCATCGATCTACTGCGACGCCGCAAGATGCTCGATGCCAAACACGCCGGCCTGACCTACGAGCTCGCCGCGGAGCAGGAGCGTACCGCCCCCGACCTTGACCTCTTGGACGACGATTTCGGCGACGACATCCTGCGCCTCGTGTTTACCACCTGCCACCCGGTGCTCTCGCCCGAGGCGCGGGTGGCACTCACCCTCCGACTCCTCGGCGGCCTCACGACCGACGAGATCGCACGCGCCTTTCTCGTTCCCGAGGCGACGATCGCCCAGCGCATCGTGCGGGCGAAACGGACGCTGCGGGAAGCCCACGTCCCCTTCGAGGTGCCGCGCGGTGACGACCGCGCAGCCCGGCTGTCGTCGGTGCTCGCGGTGATTTACCTCGTCTTCAACGAAGGCTACTCGGCGACGGCGGGGGATGACTGGGCCCGACCGGCGCTGTGCGAGGATGCCGTACGGCTAGGCCGCGTACTGGCCGAGCTCATGCCGCAGGAGCCCGAAGTGCACGGCCTCGTCGCCCTGCTCGAGATCCAGAGCTCACGGCTCCGGGCGCGCCTGTCCCCGAGCGGCGAGCCGATTCTGCTGCTCGATCAGGATCGCGCCCGCTGGGACCAGCTGTTGATCCGCCGCGGGCTGGCGGCACTCGAGCGTGCCGAATCGCTCGGCGGCGCGTACGGTCCCTACACGGTGCAGGCGGCCATCGCCGCCTGCCACGCCCGCGCCACCAGCCCTGAGGAAACCGACTGGACCCGCATCACGGCGCTGTACGATGCCCTTGCCCAGCTGACGCCCTCGCCGGTGGTCGAGCTGAACCGCGGCGTCGCCTACGCGATGGCGTTCGGGCCCGCGGCGGGACTGGAGATCGTCGATCCCCTGCGGGATGAGCCGGCGATGCGCGAGTACTACCTGCTGCCGGCGGTGCGCGCCGACTTTCTCGCGAAACTGGGTCGCTCGGAGGAGGCGCGTGCGGAGCTGGAGCGGGCGGCCGGGCTCACGCGCAACGCCCGCGAGCGGACGCTCCTGATCGAGCGCGCCGAGTCCTTGAAGCGCGGCTGAGCGCCGCGGCTGGGTCTGCGCGGCCCACCACGACGCGTTAAGATGAGCGCCATGCCTCCCACCGACCGCATCCGCGAGTTCCACCGGCTGCACCTGTCCGGCTGCTTCGTCATCCCCAACCCCTGGGACCAGGGGAGCGCCCGGCTGCTCGCGCAGCTCGGCTTCCCCGCCCTCGCTACCACCAGCTCGGGGTTCGCCTGGACGATGGGACGCCCCGACAACGGCGTCGCCCTGGAAGACGCGCTGGCCCACTACCGCGCCGTCGCCGCGGCGGTCGACGTCCCGGTCTCCGCCGATTTCGAGCATGGCTTCGCCGCGGCGCCGGAGGCGGTCGCCCGGAACGTCGCCGCCGCCGCTCAGACCGGGATCGCCGGGCTGTCGATCGAAGACTCGACCGGAGACGCGGCCGAGCCGTTGTTCGAATTCGACCTCGCGGTGGAGCGCGTCCGCGCGGCCCGGCGCGCCATCGACGCCCTCGGAAACGGCGTGCTGCTCACCGGGCGCTCCGAGGGGTTCGTCGTCGGGCGCCCCGATCTGGTGGAGACGATTCGCCGCCTCACCGCCTACGCCGCGGCCGGTGCCGATTGCGTCTTTGCCCCGGGAATCCGGACGGCCGCCGACATCACGGCCATCGTCCGGGCCGTGGCGCCGAAGCCGGTCAACGTCCTCGTAGGCGGCGACTGGACGACCGTTGCAAGACTGGCGGAGCTGGGGGTGCGGCGCATCAGCACCGGGGGCGCGCTGGCCCGGTCGGCGTGGGCGGGGTTTCTCCCTGCCGCGAAAGAGATCGCCACGCACGGGACGTTCGCCGCCCTCGCCAAGGCGACGGCCCAGTCGATCGACCTGAACCGCGCCTTTTCCTGACCGGACGTCAGGCCGCGAGCAACGCCCTCCTGCCGCGGAATACGAGCGTCAGCATGATGGCGGAGATGACGACGTGCGGCAGGTTCAAGAGGATGTTCGAAAGCAAGGGGCGCTGCTGGACGACGCCGGTCACCAGATAGATCGCCGCATCGACGGCGTAGTAGCATCCGAACACGAGCAGGCCCAGGCGGCTGGCGCGCGCCGACGTGAATGACGCGGCGAGCAGGAGGACGGCGGTCAGGCCGTGAGTGACGTCGTCGGCGGCTCCGATCATGTAGAGCCCCATCATCTGGTGCTCTCCGTTCGCCGTCATCGCGACGTGGCCCGCTCCGCCGTTGAGCGACGGGATGTAGCCCAGTACGACGACCAGCGCGAAAAAGATGCCGAACCCGAACGCACTCCAGCGCAAGGCGCGATCCGATGGCATGGTTCCGCTCCCGGAAGAAGGCCGCTACTCCACAAGGTAGGGTGAGGCGCTGGCTTCGCTATATCAGCCGGGGCCTGGCCGCGATTCTGCTGTTCGGTGTGGGCGTCAGCATCGTCGGATTCTGCCGCGCGCCGGACGTCCCGGTGATCACGCTTCCCGATTCGAGCACCCGGGTGACCGAGGTAACCGGTCTCTACCCCATCACGATGGACCGCGTCGCCGCGCCCCGCTCCGTGGACGAGATCTCGCGTCTCGTGGCCGCCTCTCCCGGGCCGATCTCCATCGGCGGAGGACGCTACAGCATGGGCGGGCAGACGGCCACTCCCGACGGACTGCAGCTCGACCTGCGGAATTTCCACGGGGTCGTGGCGCTCGACACGGCGGTGCGCACCATCACCGTGCATTCCGGCACCCGCTGGCGCGAGGTGCAGCAAGCGATCGACCCCGCCGGGTTGTCGGTGCAGATCATGCAGACGTACAACACGTTCACCGTGGGCGGCGCCCTCTCGGTGAACGCCCACGGCCGCTACATCGGACAGGGACCGGTGGTCCGCTCCGTACGCGCCATCACCCTCGTGCTCGCCGACGGCCGCGTCGTGCGCGCCAGCCCCACCGAGCACCCGGAGCTGTTCTACGGCGCCATCGGCGGCTACGGCGCGCTCGGCGTGATCGCCGATGTGACGCTGGACCTCGCCCTCGATACACGCGTGCAGCGGGTCGATACCACCCTCGCCGTCGCCGACTACCTGGCGTACTTCCGCCGGCGCGTCCAGCCCGACTCGAGCGTCATCTTCCATAATTCCGACATCTATCCACCGGCGTACGAAACGACCCACGCCGTCTCCTACGTTCGCACCGACCTCCCGGTCACTGTCCCGGAGCGGATCCAACCCGCCGACCAGGCGTCGTGGGGTCACCGGCTCGCATACCGGGTGATCACGAGCGGGCGCATCGGCAAATGGCTGCGGCAGCACATCCTCGATCCGTTGATGTTCAAAGGGCACCCGGTCACGTGGCGCAATTACGAGGCGAGTTACGACGTCAGTGAGCTGGAGCCGGCCTCGCGGGCGCGCACCACGTACGTGCTGCAGGAGTACTTCGTTCCCTCCGACAGCCTGCCGGTGTTCGTCCCGCGCATGCGGCAGATCCTGCAGCGCCATCAGGTCAACGCCGTCAACGTCTCGATCCGCCATGCGAACGCCGACCCGGGGACGGACCTCGCCTGGGCCAGGACGGAAGTCTTCGCCTACGTCCTCTATTACCAACAGGGGACCGACGCCCCGGCCCGGACGGAGGTCGGCCGCTGGACCCGCGAGCTGATCGAGGCCGCGATCGCTTGCGGGGGACGCTATTACCTGCCGTATCAGCCGGTCGCGACGCGCGACCAGTTCGCGCGGGCGTACCCGGGGGCCGCCGACCTCTTCGCCGTAAAGCGGCAGGTCGATCCGACCAACAAGTTCACCAACACGCTGTGGGACCTGTACGAGCCCGGCCCCGATGGCCGCGTCCCCGACGTCTCCGCCGCCCACATGCCGGCGGTGCTCCCCGGCGAGGTCCGCATCGCCCTCGACACCGTGGCGGGATATCAGCGGGACGAAGGCGCCGAATACCTCACGCATCCGGAGTGGGACCTGGTGTACACGAGCGAGGCGTACGCCCGGTGGCTCTCCGCACTGAAGCCGCCCAGCGAATTCCCGTACGTCCAATCGGTGGGGACGTTTTGGCGCAGCTATTTCGCCACCTGGCGCGCCAGCCGGACGCGCTCCCCGGCGGGATTCGGCACGCATCTGATGCTCGGCGTCATCGGGCTGAGCACCGCCGTCGAATACGGCCTGAAGGGACTCTACGAGGAGACCGTCGGGCGCCTCTCGGAGCAGGACGCACCGATCGACGGCACCGCGGAAGACCGCTACGCCGCGACGGTGGCCTCGCAGTACGCCCGGCTCATCAACGAGAAGGGGTGGTACGAGTTCTCGTTCGCGCACGCGCTGGTGCACCTCTGGACCGACGTTCCCTGGACCGGGCCCGGCATCCTGAGAAAGTGGGAGCGCCGGCTGTGGCTGTCCGCGGAATACGGCTTCAAGGCGATCTACGCGACGCTGATCGGACTCGGCACCGCGACGGCGTATTCACCCGACGAAGCGCAGCGCTACGTCGTGGTCGCGGGATGGAGCGATTCCCTCGCGGTCGATACGGCTCCGGTTCATCTCCGGCGCGTCGCCTGGCTCGACCGCCGCTACGCCCTGCTCAGCGTGCCGCGCTACGCGGCGTTCCGCGATGCCCTGCTCGGCCTGTCGCGGGATGCGTCACGCGTGCGCGTCGCCGAGGTCTCGGGAAACGAGATCGTCACGCTGACCGGCACGGCGCCGCGGGATTGGGAGGCGCCACCCCGCTCTACGGTCGTCGCCGCGTACGCCGTCCCCACCGACCGCGGGTGGATGCGCGTCGTGCTGGCGGTCGACGCGCGTGATCTCCTCGACGTCCTTGCAGCAGGGACACGGGGGCGGCTCGTGGTGGATCATATCTACGACTACTAAAAGGTCTACGACCTAAAAGACGGGAAACTGCAATACTAGACGCACAGACGCACAGGGGAGAACAGATATCGGGTCTCAGGTAGGCCTACCCGGCCTCATCTGTTCGCTGTTTTCCCCGGTGCGTCTGTGCGTCTAGTCGTGCAGGTACCAGCTCATGGTTTCCGTGCCCGCACGAACGCTCCTTTGATCCGCCCGCACACCTCCCGGGCGAGCGTGTCGGCGTCGAGCCCGGCCCCGCTCAGCACGGCCCTCGCGTCCTCGAACTCATAGATTCGCGTCGGCTCGATGTCGACATCGGTAAACCCCGCCGCCTGCAGCAGATGCCGGAACTCCTGCTCCTCGAGCGCCCCCGCGATGCAGCCGACCCACAGCTCCATGCTGCGCCGGACCGCGTCGGGGATCTCACCGCACACCACCACATCTGAGACGGCGAACCGCCCGCCGGGCTTGAGGACGCGGAACGCTTCGGCGAGCACCGCCGGCTTGTCGGCGGACAGATTGATCACGCAGTTGGAGATGATGACGTCGACCGACGCGTCGGGGAGCGGAATGTGCTCGATGTCCCCCTTGAGAAACTCGGCGTTGGTCACGCCGGCCTTGCGCTGGTTGTCACGCGCCAGCTCGAGCATCGCGTCGGTCATGTCGAGACCATAGGCCTTCCCAGCGGGGGCGACGCGGTGTGCCGAGAGCAGCACGTCGATCCCGCCTCCGGACCCGAGGTCGAGCACCACTTCTCCCGGAACGAGCTGGGCGAGCGCCGTCGGGTTGCCGCAGCCAAGCGAGGCGAGCACGGCTTGCTCGGGGAGCCATTCGGTTTCGGCCGCCTGGTAGAGATTCGTGGTCACCGGATCGCAGCATCCCGTGGCCGCGCTGCCGCACGTCGCCCGCTCTCCCGCCTGCAGCACGCGCAACGCTGCCGAGCCGTACCGTGCCCGCACCGTCTCCTTGATATCGTCCATCTCGATCCTCGCAGTCCATCAAGTTTTGTTGATATGTTGCAGAAAAAAAATCAGCGGCAGCACGCGGCGCGGCAGCTGCCCGCGTGCTTCCCCGGCTTCACGGCCTGGGCGAACCCCGCGATCCCGTCGAGTACGTCGCGATTGAGGGCGTAGTACACCCACCGCCCTTCCCGCCGGTCGGTCACTACGCCAGCGTCCTTCAGCACGCCGAGGTGGAACGAGAGGCGCGATTGCGCCGCCGAGAGCGTGTCCTGCAGCTCGCACACGCAGCGCTCGCCATGCGACAGCAGCACGACGATCTCGAGCCGGGTCGGGTCCGAGAGGGCGTGAAACCAGCTGGTGGCGCGGTCGAGGTGAGGGAGGGTGGCGGTTGGCACGTCCTAAATATATCAATATCTGTTGATATAACAAGAACAGGCACTGCTAGAGCACAGACGCACCGGGGAGAACAGTAAACGGGGGACAGGTAGGCCTACCTATCTCTATCTGTTCACTGTTTTCCCCGGTGCGTCTGGGCGTCTAGCAGTAATGCCCTGGCCCGGATTCGAACCGGGACGCCTTACGGCACTGCCCCCTCAAGACAGCGTGTCTACCAGTTTCACCACCAGGGCGTGGGAATAAACGTAGAGGGGGGCCAGCACCGCGGTCAAGCGAACTCAGGTGGGTGAGTGAACGGCTCTGCCCGATCCCGGGTCCCGACGGGTTGAGGTTGTCGAGGCTGTTGTCGATCTGCGCGATGACCTGGCGGATCGATCCGCGAAACGGCGACGTGTTCGACCGGCGCGGAAGTGAAATTCAACGGCCAGCAGGTGCTCGATCAGACGAGCGTGGAGCTGTTTCAGTTCGGGGTGGGGCTGTCGCGGCGGTAGGAGACGGTAGGGAACGGTAGGAGACGGTAGGGGTGAGACGAGAAAACGGCCGGGCAACGTTGCCTCGGCCGTTTCCCTTTACCGTCTCCTACCGCCCCCTACCGTCTCCTACCGTTCTACTTTATCGCCCCCTTCGGATACACCGCCGTCTTCGCGATCATGTCGTGGAACGCCTGCCGCTTCATGCCGAGCGTGAAGAAGCACCCGACGAAGATGAGCAACCCCGCCACTTTACCCAGTGTCGCCAATGCGGTCACACCCGTGAACAGCGCCAACAGCGACAAAACCAGGTTGGAGTTCTTCACCAGGTACCGAAACAGCAGCTTGCCGATGCCGGCGGCCGTCCCGTCGTCGCTCGCAATCCGGATCCCCAGAATGAACTTGCCAAGGGTGTACCCGGTGAATCCCTCGAGCAGGAAATACACCGTGCCGATCACCGTCGCGGCCAGGGCCATGCCGATGATAGCGCCGAAGATCCCGCCCATGGCAGCCGCCGCCTGCGCATCACCCGAGGCGCTCGCGGCGGCGCTCGCCGCACCGGCCGTCAGGGCTCCGGTGTAGGCGCCGAACCAGCCACCGATCGTCGTCCCGCCGACAACCGACAGGATGATGACGAAGACACAGTCCAGGGCCAGAGCTCCCAGGCGCTTTCCAAAGCCGATCCGCTGCTCCATGCGCACCCCCATGTCGCGTGATAGGCCGACCAGACGGAACGTCCCGCCCTCATATGGGGACCGGGCGCTCCGCCGTCAAGCCCGCGTCAGGATCGCGTCGGCGAAACGACGCGCTGCTTCCTCGGACCAGACGAGAAACAGCTCCGGCTCGATCACCTCGAGCTCCATCACGAGAAACCGCCCCTCCCGCTCCACGCCGTCCACCCGTGCGTAGAGCCAGCGCCCCGGAACGGCGGCGAGCGCACGCGCCGCTCCACCGAGCGCCACCGGGCTCGCCTCCACCGGCTCCGCCGAGCCACCGTATTGGCGCTGCACGCGGAAGTCGTCGCGCCCCGCGCGCTTGCACACGGCGTGGCTGAACCGGCCGTCGAGGTACACCAGCGACAACTCCCCAGCGCTCATGACCTCCGGTACGAACTCCTGCACCAGCACGCCCCGTTCCGACACGAGTCGAGCGAACCGCTCCTGGTCGCGCGCCGCGCCGGCCCGATCGGTGATCCACGTGTCGTGCGCCGAGAGCGAAATGCGCGGCTTCACGACGGCGCGGTCCCATGGCCGCGACGTCACCAGTGCGGTCAGGTTGGGGGCCGGCCCGGGCTCGATCCAGATCGTGTCGGGGACTGCGACGCCGGCTTCTTTCAGGTCCTGCAAGTAGGTCTTGTCGAGGTTCCAGCGCACGACGGCCGCGGGGTTCCAGAGCGGAGTGCCGGCGTGCTCCTGCGCCGCGAGCCAGTCCCGAAACTGCGCGGTGCGCAGGTGATAGTCCCAACAGGAGCGCAGCACGACGACGTCGAAGCGGCGCCAGTCGACGCTCGGGTCGTCCCAACGCACGGCGTGCGTCCGCGCGCCGCGTGCCGTGAGCTCGGCGCGCAGCGGATGATCGTCGGGGTTGAGGTCCGGAAGCTCGCCGTAGGTGACGAGCGCGACGTCCGGCATCCTCAGAAGTTAAAGGAGATTCCCTCTCTGCGGTGCAGCCCGGTGGGGATTTCCCAGATGCCGGGATCGAAGTTGGCGTTCTCGATCTCGGTGATCTCGAAGCGATGCACCGTGGGCGGCTTGTCGGCCTCGTCCTTGGCATCGGTCACGATGGTGACGACGATCCGCACCGGCGTTCCCGAAAAGAGCGAGTCGCGCACCGCTGTGGAACGGCGCACGAAATCAGGATCCGACTGCGCCAGCACGGTACCGATCTGCGACAGCATGGCGATCAGCGGATTCGGCAGCAGGTGCGCCCGCGGCGCGACCCAGAAGTCGGTCACCACGCGCTGGCGCACCGGATCGCCGCGCATTCCGAAAGCGCTGACGTCCACGGCGTAATCCTGCTGCAGGCGATAGTGCTCGGTCGCGAATCCCGCCACCACGTCACCCGACCCGAGCCGTTCGGAGCCGATGTGGGCGTCGTGCACGCGAAACCGCACCACCCCGGTGCCGGACACCGCCTGCAGGCCGACGCCGGCGATGCGCTCGAACACCGAATCGTCGACCACCGAGTACTCGCCGTCCGACGGATGCACCGAGATCACCCGGTGCCCGTCGTGCGTGATCACGAGATAGTCGTCTTCATTCTCTCCACGTTTGCGCACATCGACGCGCGCGCGATGCGTTCCCTCCCGCACCGTCCCCACGATGGGAGCGTCGCTGCCAACTGTGATGCGGAAGGTGTAGCGGGTTCCGGGAACGCCCTGGAGGGGAGCGAGAGGGGGAGCCGAGAGCGCCAGGGAGAGAGCGAGCAGCGAGATCATGAAACACGCCTACGAACATCATGCCGTGGTGGTTTCCGATCCCGGAACTGTTGCCGTACCGGGAGGTTACACGCTAATGTCCGAGCCCATGAGCCGGCCGAAGCAGAGCAAGCCCAGCAATTCCGCGAGCGATGCGATGCCCTTCGCCAAGCAGGCCTGGGCGGTCAGCACCGAGGGGGAACGGGCGGCCATCCGCCTCGGGCTCATCCCGCTGCGGCTCGCCGTCAACTTCGGCAAGTGGTCCACTCCCGGTGCGTTCCGAAAGGCGCTGATGGAGGTCGCGGCGCAGGCACGCGGCGGGCCACCGCCGGCGGATGGCCATGTCCCGCCCGCCGCGTCGTGAGACGAGGATTCTGCTCCTCTACGAAATAGGGCTCGAGCGCCGCCGCTAGGCCTCCGCCCGCAGCGCCTGCACCGGATCGGTGGCGGCGGCGCGGTGCGCCGGCACCCAGCACGCAACGAGCGCCACGGCGAGCAACGCCAGCGTCACGAGCCCGAGCGTCACTGGATCCGTTGGACTCACCTGGAACAGCGACGCCGCGAGCCACCGCGTCCCGACCACGGCGATCACGAGCCCGATGAGGGCGCCCACCCCGGCGAGCCACAATCCCCGGCTGACGATCATCGCCACCACGGCCCGGCGGTCGGCGCCAAGCGCCATGCGCACGCCGATCTCGCGGCGGCGCGCCGCGACGACGTAGGAGAGCAGGCCGAAGATGCCGACGGCGGCGAGCGCGAGCGCGGCGAGGGCGAACCCCGAGAGCAGCGTCGTCAGATGCCGCGGCTCCTCGATCGAGCCCGCGAACACCTCCCGCATCGCCTGCGGCTGATCGATCGACACGCCGGGATCGAACGCCAGGAGCGCCGCGCGAATCGCCGGGAGGGCGTCGGTCCCGCCGGCGCGGGTGCGGACGAAGAGATGGACGGTACGCCGCCACGGGCCCTGCTCCATCGGCCCGTAGATCGCCTCGCCGGGAAGGGTGAGACCGTCGTAGCGCACGTCCCCGACGACACCGACGATCGTGGTGCGCGGGCAGGCGATGCAGCCGCCCTCGATCATCTGGCGTCCCACGGCGTTCTCCCCCGGGAAGTAGTGGTGTGCCCAGGCGCGGCTCACGACGACGACCGGCGGTGAGCTCCCCGTATCGGCGGGCGTGAAGAGCCGGCCCTCGAGCAGCGGGACGTCGAGCGTCCCGAAATAGTCCCGCGTCACCGTAATCCACGAAGCGGTCGGCTGCGGCCGACCTTCCCCGACGGGATGGTCGATCAGATCGAAGTTGTTCTGGTTGAAGTTCTGGTTGGCATCGGGTGGCAGGGCGTCGCCGAGGGAGACGAGGGTCACACCGCCGCCCAGCGTTCCGAGCGTGGGGAGCATCCGGCGCCAGAACTCTGCCAGGACGGTATCGTTGCCGTAGCGCGCGACGGGGAGCGAGACCCGGGCGGTGGCGACCGGCTCGGGCGCGAAGCCTGGATCGACGCGCTGCAGTCGCAGGAAGCTGTTGAGCAGCAACCCCGCCACCGCGAGCAGCGGCAGCGCCAATGCGAATTCCCCGACGACGAACGCGCCCCGTACGGTCTGCGCGTGTTGCCCACCACCGACCGTCCGCTCTCCGCCCGCGAGCGCCCCGCTCGGATCCCGCCGCAACAGCGACACGAGGGGATAGGCGGCGACGACGATGCCGGCGAGGACGGCGAGGGCGACGGCAAATGCCACCGCCCGTGTATCGAGCCGGGCTTCGTCAAGCCGCGGAATGAATGGTCCGATCGCGAGGAGCAGCCGCAACCCCGCGGCGCCGAGCGCTACCCCGAGGACCGCGCCGGCCGATGCGAGGGCAACGCATTCGATCGTCACGAGGCGCACGAGCCGCGTGCGTGACGCTCCGAGCGCCGCACGCAGCGCCAGCTCGTGCCACCGCCCCGTCGTCCGCACCAGGGTGAGCGACGCCACATTCGCCACCGCGATCAACAACACGAGCAGCACAGCGGCGGCGAAGACGCCGATGGTGCCTGCCCCGTCCCCCAGGATCATGCGGCGCAGCGAGTACGGGGTGAGACGCGCTTCGGCGTCGGAGAAATCGGACCACACTCCCTGCAGCCGGTGGCTCACGTCGGCGAGATCCTTGCGGCACGCCTCCAGCGTCACACCGGACTTGAGCCGGCCGATGACGAGCAGCCCGAACGGCCCGCGCCGCGTCGGGGTGCCGAGCTGCAGCACCGGCCAGAGGTCGGACCGAATCCCGGCCAGGCGGCGCACCCCCGGCGGCAGGATCCCGATGACGGTGTGGGCCCGGCCGTCGATCATCATGCTCTTCCCCACCACCGCGGCGCCGCCCAGCGTGCGCCGGGCAAAGGCATCGCTCACGACCACGACGGGCGGCGCACCCACCGGGTCGTCGGCGGGCTGGATCGGGCGCCCGATGATCGGCCGGACCTCGAGGGCGCGCATGAACCCCGAGGTCACCGGTGTGACGGTCAGCGTCTGCGGATCGCCGCCCGCGGCGACCGGCACCGAGCGGAACGAGAGCGCGCCCACCGCGCTCAGCGTATGCGCCTGGCCCTCGATCGCCTGGAAGTCCGCTACCGAGTTGGTCCAGCGATTGGTCGGCGAGTTCTGCTCGTAGATCCGCACCAGCTGCTCGTCATTCGGGTACGGGAGCCGACCGAACGCCGTCGCCACCACACTGAAGACGGCGGTCGTGGCGCCGATCCCGAGCCCGAGCACGAGGATCGCCGGGATCGTGTAGCCCGGGCTGCGCAACAGGACGCGGGACGCGTAGCGCAGGTCCGCCAGAGATTCCTCGATCCAGCGCACACCGCGCGCGTCGTGTTGCGCCTCGCGGTACCGCTCGACTCCACCGAAGGCGACGAGCGCCTGCCGCCGGGCCTCCTCGGGAGTGAGACCCTTCGTACGTACGAGGTCTTCGGTCTCGAGCTCGAGGTGCTGGCGGATTTCGTCGGACAGCTCGCGGTCCAACGATTCGCCCCGGAACAGCGCCCGGATGCGGCGCAGGAGTCGCTTCATGCGGTCGCCTTGAGGACGTGATTCACCGCGGTCGAGAACAGCCGCCACTCCGACCGCTCGGCGGCGAACTGCTTCCGTCCGCTCGCGGTGAGGGTGTAGAACCTGGCCCGCCGGCCCTCGGGGCTCTCGCCCCAGTGCGCGCTGATCCAGCCCTTGTCCTCAAGGCGATACAGCGCCGGGTAGAGACTCCCCTGCCCGACGTCGAGCACGTCGGCGGAGAGCTGGCGCAGGCGTTTCGAAATTCCCCAGCCGTGCAGCGGGCCCAGGATGAGGGTCTTGAGAATGAGCAGATCGAGCGTCCCCTGCAGCAGATCGGCGCGTTCGGCCACGTGAGCCTCCTGGGTGCGATACCTTGTCATTCGACAATACATGGGAGGAAACGGTTGCACGAGGGGGGGGAAATTCAGGATTTAGTCAGGCCGCTTTGTTCGCCGGCTAAAGCCGGCGCTCGGCGCTGCGCGACGGGCCATGAATGGCCCGTTCCGTGCGTCTTTCAAGACGCGTCGCCGCGGGCGCCGAGCGATGGTTTCAGCCGTCGTGCATTGGCGCAGGTCTCGCTCTACCACCTGGGAAGCCGTATCCTACCCGCCATGCGCACTCCTCTCGTGTTCACCGTTACAACCCTGGCGCTGGCAGGGCGGGCGGTTGCTCAAACGCCCGGCCCCGCCGTCCGCCCCTATGTCGCCGTGTCGTCTCCCGTGGTGGCGCTCACCCACGTGCGCGTGATCGACGGAACGGGCGCGCCGGCGCAGGACGACCAGACGATCGTGATCAGGAACGGCACGATCGCCGCGCTGGGACCGGCGGCGAGTGTCGCCGTCCCGGCCGGCGCGGACGTGAAGGACCTCACGGGCCGCACCGTGCTCCCCGGGTTCGTGATGGTGCACGAGCACATGTTCTATCCGGCGGGCAACGGGATGTATACGGAGCAGGGGTGGAGTTTCCCCAAGCTCTACCTGGCGGGCGGGGTGACGACGATGCGCACCGGCGGCAGCATCGAGCCGTACGCCGACCTGAACATCGCGCGCAGCATCGCCGCTGGAGAGATGGCGGGGCCGACGATGGACGTCACCGGACCCTACCTCGAAGGACCGGGCCTCCCGCTGTCACAGGTCCATGCTCTGAAGGACGCCGACGAGGCGCGGCGCATGGTGGGCTACTGGGCGGATCTCGGCGCGACGTCGTTCAAGGCGTACATGCACATCTCGCGCGCCGAGCTGGGCGCGGCGATCGCGGAGGCGCACCGCCGCGGTCTCAAGCTCACCGCCCACCTCTGCTCCGTCACGTTTCGCGAGGCGACGGACCTCGGGATCGACGATCTCGAGCACGGCTTCCTCGTCGCCACCGACTTCGTCCCTCGGAAGCAGCCGGATGTCTGCCCCGCCAACGATTCGGTGGTGGCGTCGCTCATTGCCCTCGATCCCAACGGGCCCGCCGCGAAGGACCTCATCGCCTATCTCGTCTCGAAGCACGTCGCCTTGACGTCAACGCTCACGGTGTTCGAAACGCTCACGCCGGGACGCCCGGCCGCACCTCCCGGTGTCCTCGATGCGATGCTCCCCGAGGCACGCGATCAGTACACGCGGACGCGGCTGCGCATCGCGACGTCGACCGACTCCACGTGGACGGGGCTGTTGCGCAAGGAGATGCGACTCGAGCGGATGTACGCGCAGGCCGGCGGGCTGCTGCTCACCGGCACGGACCCGACCGGCTACGGCGGCGTGGTGGCGGGATACGCGAACCAGCGCGCCCTGGAGCTCCTGGTGGAGGCGGGATTCACGCCGCTCGAGGCGATCCGGATCGGGACGCTGAACGGCGCGACGTATCTCGGCCGCACCGACCGCATCGGGTCGATCGCCGCCGGAAAGGACGCCGACCTCGTGGTCGTGAACGGCAATCCGGCGGCGCAGATCGCCGACGTCGAAAAGGTCGAGCTCGTCTTTCGCGCCGGGACGGGATACGACCCCGCGAAACTGATCGCCGCGGCAAAGGGGTCGGTGGGACTGCGTTAGCCCGTTACTGCTGGTCGTAGAGCGCGATGTCCTTGCCCAGCAGGTACTTGTCAAACCAGTTCAGGATGTGGTCGAGCCGCTCGACGCGGTGGTTCGGCTTCCCCGAACGGGACAGCTCGTGGGATTCCCCGGGGAACCGCACCATCACCGCCGTCTTGTGGAGGTACTTGAGCGCGCGGAACATCGCCTCGCCGCCTTGCGTCGCCGGCGCCCGCAGGTCCTCGTCTCCCAGCACGAACATGATCGGGGTCGTCACCGAGTCGACGTATTGGACCGGCGAGCGGCGCAGGAATTCCTGCGGATCGTGGAACGGCACCGACCGGAACCAGGTCGGCTGGAAGAGGGTGAAGTCCGCCGTGTACCAGAAGCCGAGCCAATCGGCGACATCGCGCTGCGAAACCGCCGCCGCGAAGCGATGGGTGTGGGTGACGGCCCAATCGGTCAATAACCCGCCCCCCGAGCCTCCGGTCACGCCGAGCCTCGTGGTGTCGATGTAGCCGCGGCGGATCACCGAGTCGACCGCCACCAGCAGATCCTTGTAGTCGTCTCCCGGATAGTTGTACTGGATGACGTTGCCGAAGTCCTGCCCGTACGTCGTGCTCCCCCGGGGATTCGGATAGAGCACCACGTACCCCTTCGCCGCCATCCACTGCATCTCGTGAAAGAAGATGTACCCGTACGCCGTGTGTGGGCCGCCGTGGATGTTGAGGATCAGGGGATAGCGTTTCGACGGGTCGAAGCCGGGCGGTTTCAGAATCCACGTCTCGACTTTGCGGCCGTCGAAGCTCGGATACCAGAAGTCCTCCGGGGCGGACAAGGTGAGCCCCGCAAAGAGCGAGTCGTTGGCGTGGGTCAGCTGGGTCAACTTCTTCGTCGTCGCGTCGAGCGCGTAGAGGTCGGTGAGGTGCGTGGGATCACTCACGGTGAGCGCCAGGGTGCGAGCGTCGGGCGTCGCCGACCAGGCGAGAATGGCGTGATCGCCCGTGGTGAGCGCCGTGCGGGCGCCGCTCGCGGCGTCGAACCGGATGAGGTTCGAGCGGCCGTGCTCCGTCGTTGCCGCGATCACGAACTTGCCATCCGGGGACCACACGATGGGCCCGCCTCCGCCTCCCCGCGGCGGCGCCTCGTCACCCAGGACGCCGGAGCCGATATCGAAATCGTAGTCGGCCGTCAGGTTCGTGAGCCGGCCGCCGCGCCAGATGTACAGGTCTTGCTCCTGGTATGAGCGGGGTTCTTGCGGGTTCACGAATCCCTGGAATGCGACGGCGCGCGCGTCGGGGGACAGGACGGGCGCGTTCACCGGCCCGTCGATGTTCACGACGGTATCGATCGGCCCGCCCCCGCCCCCCGTCGCGGCAACCGAGAAGAGGTCCTGGTCGGGGCGCCCGTAATAGTCTTCCACCACACGCTGCGAGACGAAGTAGATGCGGCGTCCATCGGGGCTCCATTGGCGGATCGCTTCGTCGAACGCGCCCGAAGTAACCTGGTGGGCAGCCTGGGGCCTGTCACTCGCGATGGCCGGTACCGTCCACAGGTGGCCGTGCTCCGCGGGGTCGGCGTACCCCTCGTCGTCGCTGCGGAATTCGGCTCGCGTGATCACGCGCACGTCGCTCTTCTTCGGCGGCTCTCCGCCCTTCGCCTTCTGAGCGATCGCTTCGGAAGTGGCGCCGTTCACGAACGCGATGGTGCGCCCATCGGGCGACCACACCGCCGGCGACGCGCCACTGGGGACGTCGGTCAGCTGCACCGCCTCGCCGCCGTCGAGGGTCAAGAGGAAGAGCTGGGACCCGTCGTCTCCGACGGGACGGAGAAAGGCCAGCGTTTTCGCGTCGGGGGACCAGCGGGGCGCGGCGTCGTGCGGGCCGGCGGTGAGGCGGCGCGGGGCGCTGTTGCCGTCGGTGGCCACGGCCCAGATCCGCGTCTCGTAGCCGTCATGCTTGGAGTTCACGGTCACGAGGACGTATGCCACCTGCCTGCCGTCCGGCGAAATCTGCGGCCCCGCCACCCAGTGGAACGCGTAGAGATCGGTGTCGGCGATCGCGCGCTGCGCGGCGAGTCGCGACGTGTGAGGGACGAGGACGGCGAGCAGAACGGCAGCGCGGACGCGCATGGAGCCTCCGGGGTTGGCGCAGAAAGTATGTCCTGCTCCCGGGCCGCGCGACCGAATCGGGGGCCCGCGCATCTGTTCGTCATCCCTTCCCGCGGAGCGCATGATGCGCCGATTCGTCGTTCTCGCGTGCCTGGTGTGTGCCGTACCGTTGTCGCTTCCGGCCCAGGCCGCCATCGCAGGCACCTGGTTCACCGAGTTCGACACCCAGGTCAGGATCATGAACGGGGTCGAGTCGTCCGCCGGCAAGGGGCATGCACGCATCGAGCTGCAGGTGACCGGCGACTCGATTCACGGCACCTGGCAGACCCTCGGCGCCACGGGCGCCCCGGACGGGCCCCCGCGCCTGTTGGCCGGAACACTCACGAGCGCCGGCGTGCATATCGAAGCGCTCAAGCCGAGCGAGATCGTCACGCGGGTGATGGAAAGCGAGACGCATACCCAGGCGATGATGAATTACACCGTCGCCCTGCACGGGGACTCGCTCGTCGGCACGGAGCAATGGGTGGCGGTCGACCATTCGTCCCAGGGTCCGGCCCGGCGGTTTACGGCGACACGGAAGCAATCGTAGTCCGTGCTCTCCGTGCGCTGAAGCGCCGGCTCGGGCACTACGCGCGTCCTTAAGGACGCCACACTTCGCCGAGCCGGGCCTTCAGGCCACGGGAAGAGACGACCAACGAACCATATCTTCTACTTCATGATCCCCAGCTGGATAACGCCGGTCGGCCTCGTCGAGCACTTCCTCGTCGGAATCGGCCTGACCGCGGTCCTGGCGTTCCTGGGAACGCCGCCCGCGGCGATTCTCGTGGCGGTCTTCTCGGTGGGATTCGCGCACGAGCTGGGGGACGGAGACTTTCGCCGCTCGGAGCACGGGCCGTGGAGCGGGATCATCGACCTCGTGGCATTTCTCCCGGCGCCGATCGCGTGGTGGATCTACCGGTAGGTCGCTTTCAGCTGTCAGCCGTCCGCTATCAGCTCACCGCAGGGCTATCTCGAGCGTGGCGAGAATCTCTCCCCATCCCTTCTTGTGTGCGTCCACGTGCCGAGCCGGGAGCCGCTCGTGCGTCAGGACGACTTCGGTGCCGTCGCCCCGCGTGTGGAACTCGACGGTCACCACGCTCGGCAGCATATCGGTGTAGCTGGAGATCCACGTGAACGACAACCGGCTGGGCGGCTCGATCACGAGGTACGTGCCGGTGTGTTCGGTCGCTTCGCTCCCATGATGCATCACGATCCGGAACGACCCGCCGACCTTGGGGTCGAGCTCCGCCGTGGTCCGGCCCCCGCCGGGACACATCCAGGTTGGGAGGGTCTCCGGATCGAGCCAGGCGGCGAAGACTTCCTCGCGTGGCACGGGGATGGTGCGCCGCACCACGAGGGAACCGGGAACAGGATCAACGGTCATCAACCCCCCAGATGCGGCGCGTTGATTCCCCGGCTAAAGCCGGGGCTCGGCGCGGACGCGACACGTCTTGAAAGACGTCAATCACTATTCACGCGGCTCCTGCCCTTCAGGGCCCCCGCGAAGCGCCGAGCCGCGCTTTCAAGCGCGGTTATGGTGCCGCACCAGCAA
The DNA here is from genome assembly GCA_035491895.1 of Gemmatimonadales bacterium. Lineage (GTDB taxonomy): Bacteria > Gemmatimonadota > Gemmatimonadetes > Gemmatimonadales > GWC2-71-9 > DASTHG01. Next base: position 42,759 of record DATJJY010000094.1, on the reverse strand, counting down.
CGTCTCGAGCGCGGCCAGTCGCGTGTCCCAGAACGCGCGGTAGTGCTCGATCCAGCGGGCGGCGTCGAGCAGCGGGCGGGGCTCGAGCCGCAGCCAGTGCTCGCGGCCCCGGACGCGACGGGTCACGAGGCCGGCCCGTTCCAGCACCTTCACGTGTTTGGAGGCACCATTGAAGGTGATGGGGAAACGGCCGGCGAGGGTGCCGACGGTGACGTCGCCGCCGGCCAGGACGGCCAGCATCGCGCGCCGCGTGGGATCCGCGATCGCGCCATAGACCCGGTCGAGCGACCGATTGCGTCGGGTGGCGGTTGCCATATCATTCAACCGAATGGTAGAATATTAGCAGCCCGACCACTCCAGCGCCACCCCGCATTCACGGAGAAACCGTATGTCGCATCCCATCGTGTCCCCCGACCAGTGGCAAGCCGCCCGCGCGGCACTGCTCAAGAAGGAGAAGGAATTCACCAGGGCGCGCGACGCGCTGAGCCGAGAGCGCCGCGCGCTCCCCTGGGAGAAGGTCGGGAAATCCTATGTCTTCGAAGGCCCGAACGGCCCGGAATCGTTGAGCGATCTCTTCGCCGGGAAGAGCCAGCTCGTTGTCTACCACTTCATGTTCAATCCCGCGGACGAAGCCGGCTGCCCGCACTGCTCCTTCTGGGCGGATCACTACGACGGCATGATGGCGCACCTCGGCCAGCGCGACGTGTCGTTCGTCGTCATCTCCCGCGCGCCCCGCGCCAAGATCGCGGCGTTTCAGCAGCGCATGGGGTGGAAGTTCAAGTGGCTTTCTTCGGGCAACACTTCGTTCAACTACGACTATCGCGTTTCCTTCACACCGGCCGACAGCGGGCTGCCGGTCTACAACTTCGGGACCGTGGTTCCCGGCATGGGCGACCGCGAAGGCCTGAGCGTCTTCACGAAGGACTCGAGCGGCACGGTGTTCCGGACCTATTCCACGTACGCGCGCGGCATCGATATGATCAACGGGACGTACCAGATCCTCGATCTCGTGCCCAAAGGGCGCGACGAGGATCCCGAGGCCACGCAGAGCTGGGTGCGCCACCACGATCGCTACGACCGCTGAGCTGTCGTTCGCCTCCTGGCTCGGCGCCGCGCCGGGATATCTCGCCGCCTGGACCGTGATGATGGTGGCGATGATGCTGCCATCGCTCGCGCCGCTCCTGGTCCGCGATCGTCGCGGCGCAGTGCAAGGAACGCTCGTCGCCCTCGGCTACTTCACCGTGTGGGCCTCTGCCGGGGTAGCGGCGTACGCCTTGGGCACCGTCCTGGTGATCGCCGACCGGTGGTGGCCGGCGCCGCTCGTTGCCGCCTTGGCGCTGCTCATCGCGGTCATTACGCAGTGGACGCCGTGGAAGGCGCGGCGCCTCGTCTGCTGCCGTGAGCTCGTCCGGCAAGCGCGGGCGACATGGCGCGATGCGCTCCTGGAGGGCGTGCGGCTCGGCGTACAGTGCTGCCTCTGCTGCGCCGGGTTGATGACCTTTCTGATCGTGACCGGGATGATGCGCCGCGGCGCGGTCATGCTGGTCGCGGCACTCATCGCGCTCGAGCGGTTCGCCCCACGCCCGCGCCTCGTGGCTCGGGCGGCTGGCGTCCTGATCCTCGTGGTCGGAGCGGTCTTGATTGCGAACGCGCCGATCATGGTCTCCCCTTGACAGTCTAAAGGAGACGCCGCATGTCCGGCGCCGCGATCGGTTTGGTGACCGTGCTCGCCGGCGCCGGAGCGATTCGGGCGCTGCTCTTCGGCGTCGGACGCGGGACATCGTGACGTTCCTGGGAGTCACGCTGGCGGGTTGCTCCCCCCGACTACGGAGAACAGGTAGTCGACGGCTCCCGCCCCGTGCGACCCTAACCATCTTGTCGCATCGGGTGCTATTCCGTCGCACCCATCCGACCGCCCGAGCGTCCGCCCGCTTGCGCCAGTACCCGAAGTCGGCCCATCGTTGCGCATGCCCGCCACTGCCAGACGCACCCGGTTCCGCCAGTTCTTCGTCACCCACCTGGGGGAGGCCAAAGGCCCCCTGGCGATCGCCGCGTTGTGCACGATTGGCGTCATTCTCACCGAACTCGCCAAGCCGTGGCCGCTGAAACTCATCATCGATCACGGACTGCTCCACAAGGAGCTGCCCCACAGCTTGCGATTCCTGCAGCCGCTCATCACCGACAGTACGGTGCCGTTCATCGTGGCTGCGTGCGTGAGCATCGTGCTGATCTCACTCGTGTCGGGTGTGTGCGCCTATTTCCAGACTTTCATTACCTCCTCCGTCGGGTACACCACGGTGTATGCGCTGCGCCGGGAGCTGTTCGCCCACCTGCAGAGCCTGTCCCTGTCGTTTCACACCAAGGCGCGCTCGGGCGATCTCCTGACCAAGATCGCGGGCGATACCAATACGCTGAAGGATTGGTTCGCGGACTCGCTGTTGAAATTCACGTCGCAGGTGTTGACCGTCCTGGGCATGCTCGTGATCCTGTTCACCGTCGATTGGCGGATCGGCGTGATCTCCCTCGCGACGATGCCGTTCCTCGGCTACAGCCTGTTCCACGTGTACCGCAAGACCAAGATCTCGGTCAAGACGCAGAAGAAGCAGGAGGGCCAGGTCGCCGCTCGTATGGGCGAAGTGCTCTCGGCGGTGCCGCTGGTCCAGGCGTTCGCGCGCGAAACCCACGAGATGCGGAAATTCGACAAGGTGACGGCCGAAACGGTGATCGAGAGCATCCGCGTGGCCCGGATGGGAGCCGCCGCCGGTCGCTCATCGGAGCTCATCACCGCGGTCGGCACGGCCGCGGCCGTCCTGTTCGGCGCGCTCGAGGTGCTGCGCGGCACGCTGCTGCCGGGGGCGCTGGTACTGGTCGTGGCGTACCTGAACAGCCTGTACAAGCCGTTGAAGAACCTCGCCTCACTCTCGACCGACTTCTCGAAAGCCATGGCGAGCGCGGAGCGCGTTTCGGAGGTGCTCGACATCGAGCCCGAGATCATGGACCACGCCGGCGCCGTCGAGGCGGCGGAGCTGCGGGGCGCGATCGAGTTCGATCGCGTGTCGTTCGATTACGGCGACGGCCGCGAGGTGCTGCGCGACGTCTCGTTCACGGTGCCGGCGGGCCGCCGCCTGGCGCTGGTAGGCGCGTCGGGGGCGGGTAAGTCCACCATCGTCTCCCTGATCCTGCGGTTGTACGAGCCGCAGAGCGGTGTGATCCGGATCGACGGCCGAAACATCGGGGACTACAAGATCAAGTCGCTGCGGCGCAACATCGGGCTGGTACTGCAGCAGGCGATCCTGTTCGGCGCGACGATCCGCGAGAACATCGCCTACGGCCGCCCCGACGCGGCCGACCTCGAGATCGAATCGGCGGCGTGGGCCGCGAACGCCGACGAGTTCATTCAAGACCTGGAGGACGGGTACGACACCGTCATCGCCGAACGGGGCGCCACCTTGTCGGGGGGGCAGCGCCAGCGCATCGCGATCGCGCGAGCGCTGGTCCGCAACGCGCCGATCCTCATTCTCGACGAGCCGATGACGGGGCTCGACGTGGAGAGCGAGGGCAAGGTGCGGGAAGCGCTGGATCGCCTCATGTCCGGCAAGACGTGCATCAGCATCACGCACGACCTGGCGTCCATCGAGGACGCCGACCTCGTGCTATTGCTCGAGGAAGGCCGAGTCGCGGCGATGGGCACGCACCGCGAGCTCGTGGCGTCGAGCAATCGCTACCGGCAGTTGCACGAGCTGAAGGCTCCGTCCTGAGCTATCGCGCGAGCGTGTCTGCCTGCTGGACCAGCTGCACGAAATCGTGCAGCTCCGCCAAGCCAAGGTCCGAGACGACCCAGTAGGTGTAGTCCGCCGTGGTCCAGTGGAGCTCGTGATAGCCCTGGCGGTCGCGCGTCTTGGGCGCAACGCTCGGACTGCGCGTGGCGGGCCACAGGTACACGTTGATCAGGTGCTGTCGCCGGCCATACGCGAGCACCGCGACCGTCCGCTCATCCACGTAGTCGAGTCGTCCTCCGAGCAGGGGGTAGCCGCGCCCGGCGAAGTCGTGGACCGGAGGGGAGTAGTCGAGCCTGCCGTTGAACCAGGGCTTCACCGTGTGCTGGTCCGAAGAAAGCACATCCGTGAGGTGACCGGGCATCAGTGAGCGGATATGGCTTGCCAGCAGGTCATCGGCGAGGGCCGAGCCGGCCGCACGCTCGATGGCCAGGTTCCAGCTGCCGATCGCGACGATCGCCAGGGACGCGGCCATTGCCAGTGGACGCCACCAGCCGCCGAAGGTGAAGCGACGCTGCGTTTGGCCCGACGCCGCCGTGCGGAGGGACGCCCGCACGCGCTGACGCAGGGTGTCCGATGCCTCGAACGTCGGAACGTTCGCCTTGATCGCCGCGCGCAGCGCGAGCCGCTCTTCCCGGAATCGGGCGCATTCGGCGCACTGTGCGAGGTGCGCTTCCAGCTCGCGCGCATCGACCGCAGCCAGCTCGCCGTCCAGGTACAGGTCCAGTTGTGCTTCGCCGGGATGGATCACCTCAGCGCCCCTCCGCTTCACGCAGCGCCTCCTGGAGACGCGCGCGGGCCCGCGACAGCCGCGACATCACCGTGCCGACCGGCACGCCCGCCACCTCGCTGATCTCCTTGTACGACAATCCCTCGAGCTCGCGCAACACGATCACCTCCCGGAATTCCGGCGCCAACTGTTCGAGTGCACGATCGAGGGTGTGCTTCGCGTCCTGCTTCAGCAGCAGTCCCTCGGGACTGTCATCCACCACAGCCTCGCTGTGCTGCGTCTCGTCGAACTCCGTGGTGAGCGCGTCGCCACGCTGGCGCCCGCGCCACGTGTGGGCGGTGTTGCGCACGATGGTGAGCAGCCAGGCGCGCGCGCTTGCTGCTTCCCCGCGGAACCCGTCGAAATACTTGAGCGCCCGCAGACAGGCGTCCTGCACGACGTCTTCGGCATCGTGCGCATTCCTCGTCAGATAGCGGGCCAGCGTGTAGGCGGCGTCCAAGTGCGGCAACACGACGGCTTCGAATCGCGCCAGCGCGCTTGAGTCCACCGGCCCTCACAATGTCTGGTCGGCCTTCAGAGGAGACTCAGGCACCGGCGGGATTATTCCCGGCGGAATAACCCCGCCGCGCCTGGAGTCTCCAGCACTGACCACACTGCCGTCGCACTCTCTCTGGAGGAAGATCACGTATGCACCCCTTGCACGCCATTGCGTCCCACAGCGCCGGCCGGCTCTTGCTTGCCGCCCTGGCGCTCGCCGGGACTCCGGCACACCGCGCGCCGAGCGACCCTGCCGCGGTCAGCGCCAAGTTGTCCGAATGGAAAGTCGAGCTCTCGCAAGCCACCGTCCTGGCGGGCGCCGTGACGTTCAGCGTCACGAACGCCGGCACCATCCCCCATGCCTTCGAGGTCGAGGGAGAGGGTGTCGAACAAGAGACCGCCGTCATTCAGCCGGGCTCGAGTGCGACACTGCAGCTCACGCTCAAGCCCGGTACCTATGACGTCTACTGCCCGGTGGGGGAGGACTCGCACAAACACCTGGGTATGGAGACGCATCTGAGAGTCGTGGGCGCCCAGAACGCGCCGACATTGGGCCACAGCGCCGCGCCGGCCAGCGCAACGCTCAATCACGAAATGCACGAGCCGTCAGCGAGCGTCCAGGCGATCCGGGTGACGAGTGGAGGACCCGTCATCCAGATCCTTCCCGGCCCCTTCCCTTTCCCCGATAGCGCCGCTCCCATTCTCCAGCAGTTCGGCAACGAACGGGAAGGGCTCGAGTCGCAGGTGAAAAACGGTCCCTACTCGAACAACGTGACCCCGATCGCGGGCAACTTCTCGTTCACGGCCTGGGACAAAGGCGCAGTGCGTGATTCGGTGGACGGTACTGCCGATTTCACCACCCAGGACGGGGCGCGCTGGAAGCTCGTGCTCGATCGCGTGCAGACGAAGGACGTGCCGCATCATCCGCGCTTCGGTGGCGTGATCCTGGGGTTGTACTACCACGGCAATACCGCCGTGCATACGCCGCTCGTGCCGACGATCAACAGCGCCGTGGCGCTGTGGGCGTTCGGACACCTCTACAAGAACGACAGCCTGGTGACCGACAACGCGCAGGTGCACGTGATGCTGCTGTCGCGCACGCGGCGGGACGGCGATTACGCACTCGCCTGCTGGGACTGCTCCAAGAACAAGGTCGATGAGCTGCAGCTCCAGATTCTCCCCGGGCAGGGAGAGCCGAAGTTCGACGCGCCGGGTGGGTTCCTGTTCGTCAACTGGGAACGGTCCGGCTCGCGCAAGCCGGCGAGCTGAGGACAGCGGGTCGGTGGGTCTCCGCACACGAGTCGGATGCGGGGGCCCGCCACCCAACCTCTCTACTAGAGTCCCTGCATCAGGCCGGCTTCAGGATCTTGCGCACCGCCGTGAGCAGTTCACTGACCGTCCAGGGCTTCGACAGAAACACCAGATCCGCCGTGACCGGTGCGCTCTTGCGCACCTCCTCGCCGGTGTACCCGCTGGTGAGCAGGAAGCGAACCCCCGTGCGATCCCGGCTCACCGCCTCGTAGAGGGCCAGTCCGCCCATCCGCGGCATGATGGCGTCCGAGACGATCAGGTCGACGGTGTCCGCGTTGGCGCGCCACACTTGCAGTCCTTCTTCGCCGTCGGTTGCGGACAGCACCTGATAGCCGAACCGGGTCAGCGTGCGGATCGCAGCGGTGCGGACCGACTCCTGATCCTCCACCACGAGGATCGTCTGATTCCCGCTCTGCGCCGCGTGCTGCACCCGGGACGCGGGTTCCGGGACCGATTCCGCCGTGACCGGGAAGTACAACCGCACCGTGGTCCCGGTGCCCGGCACACTGTGCACGAGCACGAAGCCGAGGTGCTGCTTCATCAGGCCGTACACCATGGCCATGCCGAGTCCGGTTCCCTGATCCTGCGGCTTCGTCGAGAAGTACGGCTCGAAGATCCGGGCCAGGGTGCGGGCATCCATCCCACATCCGGTGTCCGACACGGCCAGCACGACGTAGTGCCCCGGGGCGCCCCAGTCCTGCGCCGCCATGAGCTCGTCGGCCGGCGTGGCCAGCTGCAGGTCGAGCGTCAAGCGCCCGCCCTCGGGCATCGCGTCGCGGGCGTTCGTCGCGAGATTGAGCAGCATCTGCTGCACCGCGCCGGCATCCGCGGCCACCGGCAGCAGGCTCGCCGCCTCGGTCACCGCGATCTCGATTCGCTCCGGCAGCATGCGGCGCAGCGTGCCGGCGATCTCGCCCACCAGCTGCTCCAACCGCATCGGTTTGAGGACCAGCCGCTCGCGGCGACTGAATCCGAGGAGCTTACGGATCATACCGGCGCCGCGATGCGCCGCGGCCTGGGCCTGTGTCAAGTCTTCGAGCAGGGTGGCGTCGGGTGGAAGCGCAGTGACGGCGAGGTCCACGTGCGCCATCACGGCGGTCAAGACGTTGTTGAGGTCGTGGGCGATCCCTCCCGCCAGCTGGCCGACGGCCTCCATCTTTTGCGCCTGGCGCATCCGGTCTTCGAGGTTGCGCCGCGCGGTCACGTCCACGGCGACGATCAGGGCGGCCGGCCGGCCCGCAAACGAGAAGGCATGGGCGGCCACCTCGACCTCGATGGTCGCGCCGTCCTTCTTTTGATGGTGCCACATGCTCGTCCCCCGCCACCCGTCCCCCGCCGCGCGGATCCATTCCGGGAGGGCCGCCCCTTGCTCGGGCGGCTGCAGGTCGGTGAGGCGCATCGCGAAGAACTCCTCACGGGTGTAGCCGTAGTGCCGCACCGCGGACTCGTTCACGGCCAGGAACGCGAGTGTTTCGCGATCGCTGACCCACACGGGCTGCGGGTTGGCGTCGAACAGGTGCCGGTAGCGCTCCTCCGCGTGGCGCCGTTCCTCGACCTCACGCTGGAGCTCACCGGTCCGCTCCTCGACCAACGCAGCCAGTTGCCTGGCGTGTTGCTGGATGCGGCGCACCCGAAAGCGAAAGACGGACACCACCGACGCTGCTACGGCCAATCCAAGGAGCGCGTAGAACCACCACGTCTCGTAGACGTGCAGCCCCAACCGAAATGGCAGTACGGCACCACTCTCGTTCCACACCCCGTCGTTGTTGGCGGCGATGACATGGAACCGATACCGCCCACCTGGCACGTGGGTGTAGTACGCCACCCGTCGCGTACCCGCGTCGACCCAGTCCCGGTCGTACCCTTCGAGCCGGTAGTGGAAGGTGACGCGCTCGGGAATCAGCAAGCTGGTGGCGGTATAGTGCAGCTCGAGGCCGCCGCCGCTCGGCGGCAGATCCACGGCTGCGTCGACGTCGACGGCGCGGCCGTCCACCAGCAGTTGTTCGACGTGGACGGGCGGCGGGACGGTGTTACTCGAGAGGTGGGCCGGGTCGACCACCACCAACCCTTTGATGCTGGGAAACCAGAGCCGCCCGTCAGGGCTCTTCCAGCCGGCGTTCTGCGAGGCACCGTTGAACTCGATGCGGCGCCGGCCGTCGAGCGAGACCATCTCGTGCAGCTCGACGCTCTCCCGCTTTCCCGCGGTGGCGTCGAGCAACGCCTGCTCGCTCGCACTGACCAATCCCTGATTGGAGCTCAGCCATAGATTCCCGACGTTGTCCGGCACAATCTCGAACATGTCGGTCAGGAGCACGGTGGCGTGGATCGGCACCACGGCGATGCGCCCGTTCCGCACCAGATTCAGACCTCGCTCCGTCCCCACCCAGAGCCCATGCTGGTCGGCGTACAACGACTCGACCACGTCATTCGAGAGACCCTGCTTGGAGGAGAGAATCGTGAATCGGCCATTCTGGAGCCGGATCAGCCCCTGTCCGTGGGTTCCGATCCAGAGACTCCCGGCCGAATCTTCCACGATGGTGCGGACATTGGCCGAGGAGATGCCGGCCTCCCGGGTGTAATCGTGGAGTCGGCCATCCTTCCAGCGATACAGGCCGTTGCCCCCGATCCACAACGCGCCGGTCCGGTCCTCCAGGAAAGCCGCCACGCGCGCCCCCGGGAACGGCCCTCCGGTCCCCAGGCTCTCCCAGCGGCCGTGCCGCAATCGGGCGATCCCCGCGTTGGTGGCCGCCCAGAGCACGCCATCTGAAGTCTGTAACGTGGCGAAGACCGAATTCCCCGGCAGGCCGTCCTTGACGGTGTAGCTGGTAAAGTGGCCGTCCTGGAAACGGTCGAGGCCGCCGTCCTGCGTCCCGATCCACAGCGACTGCTGCCGATCTCCGTAGACCGACCAGACGACGTTCGCGGAGAGTCCCTCGCGCCGCGTATAGATGGGGAGGATTGGCTCACGAAACCGGTTGAGGCCACCGTGCCGAGTGCCGACCCAGAGGCTTCCTTCCCAGTCTTCGAGCAGTGCGGTGACGGCATCATCCGACAGGCCGTCTTTGGCTGCGAACTGCTGGAACCGACCACCGACAAGCCGGGCCACTCCGCCGCCGTCCGCGCCGATCCAGAGCTGGCCGTTCCGGGTCTCGAGAATGGACGTGACGCCGCCTGCGGGAAGACCGTTGGCCGCCGTGAAACGGTCGAGCCGTCCCCGCGTGGCGTGATAGAGCGCGTCCGGAGTACCGAACCACATGCTCCTCTCCCGGTCCCGGTACAGCGTCCACACCGGCCCCGAAATCCGTCCGCCTACCGGCTGCCACGGCTCGAGACCGCCGTTCCGCGACGCTTTGACGCCTTCCTCGGTCCCGATCAGGAGCGTGCCGCTGTCGTCTTCCGCCAGGCTATAGACCGATGCATTCGTTCCGGGAACCCGATGGAATTGCCCGTCCTGAAATCGCATGAGCCCGGCAGTTTGTGCGGCCCAGACCCCGCCCGTGCGATCCTCATACAGGGCATTCACAAATGAGGCGGATGCCCCCGCAAGCGAAACCGGCTTGCCCCCACCCAGGCGAACGACACCTCCCACCCAGGTGCCCGCCCATACGTGGTCCGCCCGGTCCACCACCAGCGCGCTCACGTAGTTGTCCGCGAGTCCGCTGCTGTTCGCCGAGTTGTAGGTGGTGAAGGTCACGCCGTCGAACCGGACCAGGCCGGCCTCGGTTCCCAACCAGAGGTATCCGTCGCGCCCCTGGGCGATCGCAAACACGCTGTTTTGCGGGAGTCCCTGGTCGATCTGCCAGACGTCGTGGACGTACTGGCTGATGGGCTTTCGCGGATCGAGACCGGAGGCCGCGGTCTGCGCCCGGGGGGCGGCGGTGAGACCGAGGAGGAGCGCGCAGCTCAGACCGGCGGCGCGGTTGATGACGGCGGTGCTCTGGTCCATCGCGCCATCCAAGGTGCGACCTGCGGCAACCGCTGACAATAAGACTTTCGCCTAATCCTCACCCGCCAGGGTGAGCCGAAGTTCGACGCGCCGGGTGGGTTCCCATGTGCCGACTGGGAGCGGTCCGGCTCGCGCAAACCAGCAAGCTGAGCAGAGTTAGTCGCCCCCCTAGCCAACTGCTCCTTTGCGGGACAAAATGATCGGGCAGTTTTTAACGCCAAACACACCACGAAGGAATAAGCGGCATGCTTCCCCGACGTGCTTCGCTCATCGGGGTCTGGCTGGTAGTGTCTGCGTCTCGAGCGGTGGCGCAAGGAACACCATCCAGGCTCCCCTGTGACTCCAATCTCGTTCAGCTCGCCGCTCCGGTGAACGGCTACCAGCCGCGTGGCGATCGCTGCGAAGGGGTCTATGCGCGCCAGGTGGCCGGCACGACGATGTTTCTCTCCTCGTTCACGGAGAGCTTCGAGAAGTACGACATCGACTCGGACGATCCCCTCGTCATCAAGTGGTCGGCGCATACCGACTCCGGCGTCCAGCTGCGCGCCGAGACGATCAAGGCCGGCCGCTACTACCGCATGGATACGCGGGCTCAGCCGCGCGACTCGGTGTACCGCTGGCCCAACCGGATCCTCAGCTCCGAACGCCTCGCCAAGAGCGACATGGGGGTTCTGGGGTGGACCAGGATCACGCTCGGCGGACGGCGACGCGTCGCCTACGTTCCACTGTCCGTCACCCAGAAGAGCTCGCCCACCACGTGCGGCCCGCTGCAGGTGGCGTTCTCCACTGAAACCCGGCTCACCGAAGTGCTGGTGAGCCTTTCGCTGCTGGACTCGACCGGCGCCGAGACCCGCGTCATAAAGAAGGATGAGGCGCTGAACCGCGGCTTCTATCCAGCCGGCAGCCCGATCCTCGTGACCCTGAAGCGCGACGACCTCGCCGCACCGGGCGTGTACTCGCTCAAGGTCGCCGCGACGTTGAGCCCCCGCGGGAATTACTCGCACGAATATCTGTTGCTCATTCCACAGACCGCGACATGCGCCAAGTGAGCCGGACCTGCGCGTCATGCCGCCGTGACGTCCCGGCGGACGCGGTGGTCTGCCCGGAATGCGGCGCCGACCTGCCCACCTCACTCATCGGCAACGCGGTGCCAGCGACGGCGAGCGAGCCCGACGCGCTGCGCGACCGGCTGCAGGCGGCGCTCGGCTCCGGCTTTGAGCTCGGCGCGCGGCTCGGCGAGGGGGGATTCGGCGTGGTGTACCGCGCCCGCGACGTGCGCCTGCGGCGCGACGTCGCGGTCAAGCTGCTGCGCCGGGAGCTCGTGTCGACCGAAGGGTTCGTAGAGCGGTTCGAGCGGGAGGCGCAGGCCCTCGCGGCGCTCAGGCATCCGAACATCGTTCCGGTCTATTCGATCGGCGACAAGGATGAACTGATCTACCTCGTCATGCCGTTCGTCTCCGGCGTCACCCTCACCGACTATCTCCGCGAGCGTGGTCGCCTCACTCTCGAGGAAGCCGAGCAGATCCTCAAGGCGGTCGGCGACGCGCTCAGCGCTGCCCACGCCGTCGGGCTCGTGCATCGGGACATCAAGCCCGACAACATCATGCTCGAGGGGCCGAACCGGCTCCCATTGCTGATGGACTTCGGCATCGCCAAAACAGGAAACACCGGCGCGGGTGCCGCGGGCGGCGGCGTGGGACTCACCGCCACCGGCATGGTGATGGGGACGCCGCTCTACATGAGCCCGGAGCAGGCCACCGCCGACCCTTCCGTCGATTCCCGCTCCGACATCTACTCCCTCGGCGTCCTCGCCTATCAGATGTTCACCGGGCAGCTGCCGTTCAGCGGCGAGTCGATCTACGCGGTGCTGAGCCAGCACCTGACGACACCGGCTCCCGAAGCGCGATCTCTGCGACCCGAAATCCCCCCCCGGATCTCGGCCGCGCTGCGCCGCGCCATGGCGAAGAAGCCCGCCGAGCGGTTCCAGCGTGTCGAAGAATTTCTTGCCGCGCTCGAGGGACGGGGCGGCAGGGCCAGGCGGTTGGCAGTGCCGGGAGGCAGAACGCTCCTCGCCGCGCTGAACCTGGGTCTCCTCCTGGCGTTGGCGGCGGTCGTGTGGTGGAAAGGATCGGCACGCGTGACACGCGCCCCGGTCCGCGCCGAAGTCCGCGCGGAGGGAGTGTGGCTCCGCACGGGCGCCGTGGCGGCGCCGTGGGACAAGCCGCTCACGCTCATCTCCCTCGGGATCTCCGGGCTCGAGCAGGTCTCGCTCCCGGCCCGGGGCAAGAAACCAGCGGTCACCGACTCCACCGCAACGCTCTTTCTCAAAGCGGTTCCGCCCGAGAGCGGCAGCATCACCATCGACCCGATCCAGCTCCCGGTCCGAAGTCTTGTGACGCTGAAGCCCGCGGTCGCAGGCTCGGTGCAGCTGTCGATCGGCGACTCGCTGCCGTCGATTCCTGTGACCGTGAACGGCCGCATCGCTGTGGCACTCGAGGACCAGCCGATGGACACGGCCGCCTTTCACATCAATCAGATCCAGCTTGCCGCCACTCATGGACAGCTCGATTTCGGGCTCGGCTTTGCCGGGACCGGGGTCGCGCGGCCCCTCGTGCCGCTCGACATCGTCGGCGTGAGCTTCGAGGACATCGCTCACTTTCGCAGCGATGAAGAAGCCTCGGAACAGCGCGTCTCGACGATCGACAGCGGCAGCATCGGGCTCACGATCGGCAACCGCTCCCCCCATGTCCTGAAGAAGGGGGAGATGCTGCCACTGCGCGGCTTCAAGGGCTCCATCCGCGACGTCGCGGTCGACTCCGATGCCGTGACCCTCACCCTCGAGGGCACCGTCGATTCGATCCCGGCGTCTCTGGGCTCGGTCCCGACCAAGCTCCAGGTCTTCGTTTCGGAGCATGCCCTTCCCTCCGCAGCTGCCGGCCTCGTCTACATCACGCTGCTCGTGCTGGTCGGGCTCTACTGGAAGAGGAGCACTCGATGAGAGCTGTGTTCGGTCTAACGATCCTCACCGCCGCCGCGGCTCCGCTCGCGGCGCAACGCCTGTCGCCCATGCCGGTGGCGGCGAAGAACCTGGTCGTCCAGGTGCTCGCCACCGGAGGAGACGAGGAGGAGGTCGGCGCGGGGATCGTCGTCCAGCTCGCGACCTCCAATCGCATCATCATCGCGACCGCGGCGCACGTCGTCCGATCCGCACAGCAGGGCGCGCAGATCAGAGTGGTGTTCCAGTTCGCCCGCAGCGACACCGCCCTGGCTCACGTCGATCAGGTCGATCGCGACCTCGACCTGGCCGTGCTGAGTGTCACACGAGCGGGAAGCGCTCCACTGCCATTCGTCTTCGACCGCGAGGGGGACCCTGCGGCACTCGAGGCCGGGGCCCTGGTCGTGCCGGTGGGATGCCCCGAACGCGTCTGCTGGGAGTCTTCGGTGAGCGGAGACCGGGTGATCAGCGCCAGCTCCCGCCGCGTGCGCTTCGAGTCGTTCTTCGTGAGCCCGGGGAGCTCGGGGGGCGCGCTGTTCAACCGGCAGTGGGAAGTGGTGGGCATCGTGACCGAAAAGAACAGCCAGGACGGCGTCGCGCTCGGCATGCCCGCGGTGGCGGACCGGATGAAAAAATGGGGCTACACGATCCAGCTGCGTCCGACGAGCATCCCCCGCGCCGGATATCGCACCCGCATCAGCCTCGTCGGCATGGCTCCGTCCTGGGGCCCGCTCGTAGAACCCGGCCGCTTGCCCAGCGGGCGACTCTCGGTGCTGTTTCGCGGACAGGAGCGGATCGGCTGGCACCTGACGGCGCTGCGGCTCGCGCCCACCGACCTGAAAGTCACGGGGGGCATGGTGGGGGCGAACGTGGCACTGCACAGCGGCCGGCTTGGTGTGGCGCCATTCGCGGAGGTCGGCGCAGCCCGGGTGGCCGGCCGTTTCCAGGCGGGGAGCTACTCCGTGCAATCGGGGAGCAACACCGTTCAGGTTCCCATCTGGCAGACGACGACGAACGACGTGATCGGATTCGGCGTCGGGGCGGATCTCGAGGTGCTCGTCGCCCCGCACGTCGCCCTCTCCGGCGTGGTCGGACACTGGGACCTTCGCACCGGGTCGCAGCTGCGATCGATTCCACATTTCTTCGCCGGCGCCGGTTTCCAGTACGCGTTCTGAAGAGTTCGTGGCGCGTTCGAGGTTTCGCGTGGCGCCGGCGCCACGTGAGCTGTTCGCCACGTGCGCTGATCGCGAGCTGATACAAATCGTTCCCAAACCAAGAGGCACCGAGAGCACATGAACTGGCAGTCTCCAACCCTGAAGTCGGCGGCGACACTGCTCTTGTGCGCGCTCCTCGTCACCTGTACGAACGAGCTCGAGCCCACCGGCGTGATCGCGGTGACGCTCGCCAAGGGTGCGGGCTGGCCCGACACCCTCGCCACCGCCGAGATCGCCACGCTCGCCGTCACCGTCACGGGCCCCAACCAACAGGTGCTCACCGATGTGACGCTCGATTGGTCGTCCAGCGACTCCTCCGTCGTCACCGTCTCCGGGGCCGCGAGCCCGCTGCGAGCCACCGTCGACAGCCGCCGCTCCGGAACGGCCACGATCGCGGTGCGCGTCAACCAGACCGGCTTCACGCCGGTCGAGCTGCGTGCGTCGATGGTCGTGGCGGCGCGCGGCGCCGACTCGTTGCTCTCAGTGGGCGACGTGGACACGATCGGGCTGGCGCTGCAGCGCGTCGATCCGAGCTTCCTGACGGGCGCCACGATCACGTGGAGCTCGAGCGACCCGTCAGTGCTCGGCGTCGGCACCCTGACCTCCGATTCCACTCGCGCGGCGATCACCGGGCGCATCAGCGGCACGGCGCAGGTCCTGGTGACGGTCCAGAACCAGCTCGGTCACGCGGAGTTCCAGCTCCCGGTGCGGGTGTTGCCGCTCCAGATCATCGAGCAACCGGCATGGCCACCTTTGATCACGCTCAGTGACACCGCCACATACGCGGTCACGGTGAAGGACGCGCTGGGCCGGACCAAGTCGGGGATCAAAGTGCAGTGGAGCTCCACCAACGTCGCCGCGTTTACGGTTGATTCGACGGGCCTGGTCACGGCCAAAGCCCGAGGCGGCGGTGAGCTGGTGGCCACAGTGGGGGCCGCACCGTTCCAGGTCGTCGAACATCGCGCACCACTCCAGGTCGTGCAGAAGTGGCGCACGGTGAGCGCCGGGCTCGACCATACCTGTGCGATCGCCGCGCTCGACGGCACGGGGTTCTGCTGGGGCAGCAATAGCGAAGGCGAGCTCGGGGTTGGGCTTACGACAGCCGTGCTGCCGCTGTCATCCCACCCGCTGGCGGTCGCGACATCGCACCGGTTCAACGAGCTCCAGGCCGGTGATGCCCACACCTGTGGAGAAGAAGCGCAGGTCAACCTGTTCTGCTGGGGTTCGCGGGCACGCGGCGCGCTGGGAGACGGCCAGTGCGCGAACGCGCTGGGGAGCTGCGGGTCGTTCACCGCTTCCGAGATACCGGTGACGATCGTCTCGGACGGCAATCTCGACACCACCCAACTCCGCATCGAGCAATTGCTCGTCGGCGGAACATTCACCTGCATCCTGGCACGTGTCCGCTTCGGATTCATCAACCGCGTCAGGCGCCTGCGGTGCTGGGGAACCCGCGCCGTCTTTGACGGCGCCACCCTCGCGTTCGATTCGACGGCCGCTGCGGCGGTGCCGCTCGAACCGAGCCCGTTCGCTGACCAGACCACCGATTACGTCGAGGCCGCGGCCGGGGGCGCGCATGTCTGCGCGAAGCCCACGGTCCTGTACCTGAATTTCCACGTGATCTGCATGGGGATGAATTTCGAAGGCGAGCTGGGCTACGGACCCTCGGAGTACTCGGGCTGGGACCCGATCTACCACCACCCCGATGGCTTCAAGCTCCCGGTCGGCTTTGCGGACACCTCCGGCAACGCGATTGGTGAAGGGATTCCCCTCTCAGGGCTCGCCGCCGGCCGCGCCCACACCTGCGCGTTCGACGCCATCGGGGTCGTGTGTTGGGGGTCGAACTCGAGCGGCCAGCTGGGGCAGCCGGCCGGACCGTTCATTGGCCATGGATATCCGATCCGAGCGTCGGTGCCGGTGACCCTGGTGTCGCTCACGGCCGGGGGCGAACACACCTGCGGCCTGACGGCGACCGGAGCGGCCTATTGTTGGGGCTCCAACTCAAAGGGCCAGCTCGGCAACGGCGCTATCGGAGGAACGAATTCCGTCGCGGCGCCAGTGACGGGCGGTCTCACCTTCGTGTCGTTGAGTGCTGGCGGCTCACATACCTGCGGCGTGACGCCCGATGGAGCGATCTACTGCTGGGGCGCGAACGCGTCCGGTCAGCTCGGGGACGGCACCCAGATCGATCGGGCGGCACCGGTTCGGGTAGCGGAGTCTCCACAATGAAGATTCGGGCGGCGGCAACGCTGCTCCTTGGGGCTTGCTTGACAACGTGCACGAACGAGCTCGAGCCCACCGGTGCAATCGCCGTGAGCCTCGCGAAGGGTGCCGCCTGGCCAGACAGCCTCGCGGTGGCCGCGATCGCTCCGCTCTCCGTGACCGTCACGGGCCCGAATCAGCAGGCGGTCACGGGCGTCATGCTCGAGTGGGGCTCCACCGATTCCTCGGTGGTGACCGTCAGGAGCGCGGCGACGCCGTTGCACGCCGTTGTGACGAGCCGGCGTCCCGGATCGGCCGTCATCGTGGTGCGCGTTGCGCAGACCGGGTTCGAGCCGGTCGAGCTGCGCGCGCCGGTGGTCGTCCGGGAACGGGGCGCCGACTCACTGTTGACGGTGACCGACACCGTCACCATCGGCATCACGCACTCCGCGGGACTCCTCGACGGTGCCACGATCACCTGGGGCTCGAGTGATGGCGCGATCGTCAACGTCACCGCTCTCCCGGCGGATTCCACGCAGGCGGTGCTCATCGCGCGCACCAGCGGCAGCGCGCAGGTCACCGCGACGGTCGAGAGCCCGGCGGGTCACTCGGAGTTTCAGCTCCCGGTGGTCGTGCGCCCTCTGCAGATCGTTCAGAACCCCCTGGGGTCGTGGCCGGCTTCGATCAATATGACCAACAGCGACACCGTCGCCGTGCAAGTGCTGGACGCATTGGACCAGCCCCGAGCCGGGCGCCGGGTGACCTGGCAGTCCACCAATGAAGCGGCGTTCTCCGTCGACTCGGAGGGCATCGTGCTGGGCAAGACACTGGGTGGCGGTGAGTTGGTGGCGAGCGTCGGGGCGGCGCCATTCCAGGTCGCGGAGCTGCGGGCGACGCTGCAAGTGAGGCAGAAGTGGAGCGCGGTCAGCGCCGGGGGTTTTCATACCTGCGCGATCACGGCCCTGGACGGCACGGGTTATTGCTGGGGCAGCAACTCGGACGGGCAGCTGGGGCTCGGTGTGGACAAGATTGCGCTCTTCCAGACCGCTGTACCGCGCAGGATCGCCACCTCGCACAAGTTCACGGAGCTCAAGACGGGCGCGCTGCACAGTTGCGGGCGAGAGGGCTTTCAGACGCTGCTCTGCTGGGGAACGAGGGAACGCGGCGAGCTCGGGGACGGCGTGTGCGTCGGCGGCGGGATGGGATCGACCTGCTTCCCCTCGGCGGAGTCTCCCGTGACGATCGTGAGCAATGGGATGCTGGGCGGCGTGCAAGTCCACCTGGATCAGGTGATCGTCGGCGGCACTTTCAGCTGTGTGGTGACCGTCAACGGCGGCTCGGGGAGTTTCGCCAGCCGAGACTTGAGATGCTGGGGAACGCAAGACGACTTTGCCAGGGGGGTTTTCTTCGCCGGGGCTGGGTTTGCCGACTCGGCCGCGGTGCTCACACCGGGCCTTTCGGGGAACAACAACGTTACCGCAATCACGGCGGGCGGAGCTCATCTCTGCGCGATGACAAGCGGGATCTTCTGGGTGCAGTGCATGGGAATCAACGACCAGGCACAGCTGGGCGACGGGACCGTCGGCAATGACCCCAACCCACCCTGGGTCCCGAAGGGTTTCACGATCGTCGGCGGGGATCCCGCCAATCCGGGGGGAGATGGTTATCCCACTACGGGCCTCAGCGCCGGCGGCAGCCACACCTGCGCGCTCGACGCGATCGGGGTGTTGTGCTGGGGTTCAAACGCGAGCGGCCAGCTCGGGTCGGCCGGGGCCGACGTTGCCGTGTTTCCCACCCGGGCGGCGCTCCCGGTCCAGGTTGTTTCGGTGTCGGCAGGCGGTGAGCACACCTGCGCCCTCACGACGACCAGAGACGCGTGGTGCTGGGGTTCCAACTCCAACGGCCAGCTCGGTCGCGGCACCATCGGCGGAACCAGTTCGGCACCTGCGCTGGTGAGCAGCGTGCTCAAATTCGTTTCGATCAGTGCCGGTGGTGCGTACACCTGCGGCGTTACCGTCGACGGATCGATCTACTGCTGGGGAGCCAATGCGAGCGGGCAACTTGGCGACGGTACGCTGACCGACCGGGGCACGCCCGTTCGGGTCACCGAGTCTCCGCAATAGGGCGCTCTCTCATTGGCACTTGGGCACGCCTTCCTTGATTGCCGGCGGCGCCGGAGTAGACCCGATGAAAATCGTGCACCGCGTAGGCGTATTGGCATTGCCCATGGTGGCGGTCCAGCCGTCGGCCGTCACGACGATCGTCGGCGCCGTATTGCCTGACGCAACGGTGAAGTTGAGGCCGCCTGGGCCGACCGTGCTCGTGTACTTGACGGAGTCCGCGAAGAAGGCTTCTTCGGCCGTCACGAGCTTGCGCAGGTCGGTCCTCATCAGGGCGACGAGCGAGTCGTTGTTCGGAGGCGGCGCGGTCGCTGGACTTCCCTGCGCCACCAGGGGCGCGGATGCGAACATGAGCGTGATCGTAAGAAAGTGACGGCGATTCATACCGAGCTCGTTTCGTGGTCGCGTTTACCGTAGAACGCCGCCGCTCTCACGTCAATCGCCCTGCGAGGAAGACGGCCGGTTCCAACGCACCACCGCCCCGGCGGATCGGCCGGGGCGGCGACTTCACGGCCTTGTTCGGCGCGGCGGATCGGCTACGGCTTGGCCGGTGGCTGGGGGGTGTCGGCCGGGTTGACGTAGGTCAGCGCGAACGGCCCCATGGAGGTCACGGCCACGATCGTCGCACCCTGGGCCGCCGCGAAGTGATGCATGTTGGCCGGTATCGAACCCTTCTCACCAACCTTCATCGGCTTGGTCTTTGCCAAGTCGAACGTGTCGCCCATGGCGAACAGGAAGGTGCCCTGCTTCACCTCGACGGTCTCGTCCGTTGGATGAAAATGGGGCGCGAGCCGATACCCATCCGGCATTGCCAACTCGACCGTAAACATCCCGGCCTTGGTTGGGTCACCGCTGACGACCGCCATCTTGGCTCCGGCGGGGAAGACGGCCGGCGCGGGACCCCACTGCAGCGTATCGGCTTTCGCCGTCGGGGTAGCTTGCGCGGGGAGAGCTGGAGTAAGGACCATCAGCAGGCTGGCAGAGGCTAAAAGAGCGCGCATACAGCATTCCTGGAAAGAGAGTGGGATAAGGTACGCTGAAACCAACGAACAGGGCATAGGCGGCGGTGATCGAGGCAACTCAGGGCGCCCGATAGACTATGCCGTTCTTCATGACGAAACGCACCCGGCCCGCAGTGGAGATGTCTTGTGTGGGATCCCCGGCCACGGCGACCAGGTCGGCTTTCATCCCGACGGCCACGCGCCCGATCTCTCGTTCCAGACCGAGGATCCTGGCGTTCACCGCCGTGGCCGCGAGCAGCGCCTGGGCGGGCCGCATGCCGTCCTGCACCATCCATTCGAGCTCGCGCGCGTTCGTCCCGTGCGTGAACACGCCGACGTCCGAGCCGCAACCAATCGTCACGCCGTTTTTCAGCGCCAACCGGAACGCCTGCGCGGCTTCCCGTATGCTCGCGGTGGGATTCGACCCCCGCACGTAGCCGTCGAAGTACTCGGAGTAGGCTTCGACCGCGGTGAGTGTGGGGAGATACGCCACGCCGTGCTCGGCCATCAGGTGGAACACCGAGTCGGTGCCGCCGAACCCGTGCTCGATGGTGTTGACGCCCGCCAAGATCGCTCGGCGCATTCCTTCTGGGGTCGTGGCATGCGCTGCAACCGGGCGACCAGAGGAATGGGCCTCCGCCACCAATGCGTTGAGCTCATCTTGATTGAAGGTGGGGACACTCGCGCCGCCCGGTCCGCGCCCGTAGTCCGCGTACACCTTGATCCAATCCGCGCCGCGGGCGGCCTGCTCGCGCACCGCCTCGAGGATCTGCGGGACGCCACTCACCGGTTGCGCGCCCTGCGGCAGATCGAGGTCGGGACGAAAGCCGCGCGGCCCCGGACCGTAGCTCGACGACGCCACGATGGCGCGCGTCGAGACCTGGAGCCGAGGCCCCGGAATGAGCCCCTCATTGATGGCGCGCCTGAGCGACACGTCCTCGAACCCCGCGCCTTCCGTGCCCAGATCCCGCAACGTGGTGAACCCTTGCAGCAGCGTATTGCGCGCGTGCAGGACGGCCTCGACCACGCGATACCCGAGCGGTTCCTTCAGGACCTGGTCGTTCCAGAGCGTCTCGTTGTACGGGTGAAGAAAGACGTGTGAATGCGCGTCGATCAGCCCGGGAAGCAGTGTCGTTCCCGGCAACGCGATCGACTCGGTGCCGCGCGGCGCGCGTACGGCGTCGACGGGGCCAACGGCCGCGATGCTGTCGCCCTGGACGAGCACCACCCATCCCGCGTGCGCTGTTTCGCCGCTGGCGTCGAACACGCGATCGGGACGGAGCAGCAGCGGGTGACCGGGCGCGGCCGGGACGAGCGGCGCGAACCCGGCGCGCAGCGGCTCGCGCAGCGCGGAGAGCAATGTGTCCCGCGACTGGGCGCGGGCCTGTTGTGGAAGTGCCGCGAGGAGCAGCGGCGCGATTGTCAGCACGACATGGACGGGTGACGCCCGCATGGAGGCTCCTTGGTGTTCCGATAGGCTACGCCTCGTTTCTGTTTCGCGCGACCCGGACTGCCCTCCGACCGCGGTGACGTGCGGCGTAGGTTTCAACGCGGCAGTCGCTGGCGCCCCGCAGGGCAGCGTGGATATTGTGGCGCATGTTACTCCTCAATGCGGTAGCCGCGACGCTCGCGGCTCTGCGCGGATCGGACACGAACACCGTCTGGCAGCGGACCCCCGGCGGCACCGGCACCGGCTGCGCTCACGACTCGAGCTACAACTTCTTCGTTCACGCGGGCGACCCACGGCGCTTGCTGATCTATTTGAACGGCGGGGGCGCCTGCTGGAACAGTCAGAACTGCGATCTCCACGGACGGCCGACGTTCCGCGACGAGATCGACTCGACGCAACTCCCCGATCAGCAGAACGGCATCTTCGATCTCTCCAATCTGCGGAACCCCGTCCGCGACTTTACCATCGTCTTCATCCCCTACTGCACCGGGGATGTGTTCCTCGGCGCGCGCACGGTCGCCTATACCAGCGCGGACACGACGGGAACGAGGCGCCAGTTCGCGATCCGCCATCAAGGGCGCGCCAACGCCGATCAGGCCATGGCGTGGGCCTTCGCCCACACTCCGGCGCCGCGGGTCGTCTTCGTTACGGGTTCGAGCGCCGGAGCGATCCCATCGCCGTTCTATGCCTCGCTGGTCGCCCGACACTACCCCCACGCTCGCGTCGTGCAGCTCGGCGACGGGGCCGGTGGCTATCGCGCCTCGTCAATCCCGGGAATCCTGGCGATGTGGGGAGCGACCACTGCCCTGCGGCTGGATAGCGCATACCGCGGCGTCGACTCGGCCGCCATCATGTTCGAAACGCTGTACGAGGTGGGCGCGCGGACGAATCCGCGCGTGACGTTCGCCCAATACAACAGCGCCGAGGACAACGTGCAGCTGGCGTTCCTCGCGATGCTGGGGGTGCACGACGTGCCGTTCGCAGACCTCCTCGCCGCCAACCTCGCCGACATCCGCCGGACCAACCCAGCGCTCCGCACCTATACGGCGCCTGGTCCGACACACACCATCCTGCGCCGCCCCGAGTTCTACAGCCTGTCGGTCGATGGGGTCGCGATCCGGGACTGGATCGCCGATCTCCTCGATGGGAAGCGTGTTGCCGACGTCGGATCGTCGTTGCTGTCTGTGTCCGGGCGCTGATGCACCGGCCTCGCGCCGCGTGTGGCGGGGAAGCACCTACCGCGCCGACCCCGACTCTGAGCATCGCAGCGGACGTCCTGCTCGACCGCCTGACGACCACGGTCACTTTCGTCAACTGATCGTCAATCGTTGAGAGGCGCCACCCTGCCCCGCAACACGGTGATCGAGGCCTTGGGGAGGGTGAACGTGCCCGGTGGCCCTGGGAGCAGCGCGGCAACCGGCGCATGGTCCGGATCGGGATGGCTGTTCGGACCATCGTTGATCCACACGTACTGCTCGCTGCCCCAGGACACGAGCGTCACCGGCCCGGCGAAGGACGCCGTGCGCTTGCGCTGCGAATCGCCAAATACGACCCGCACGGTATGGGCCTGGCCCGAGTCACGGTTGACCAGCATCAGCGACCAGGTGCCGTCGGGGCGACGCACGGCGTAGGACGTCACGAGCGTATCCCCTCGCGCGCCGGTGACGTCCGTCGCGCTGGGAAACATCTGGTGGAGACCGGCGCGGTGCTGCACCCACTCCAGGTTGATCATGTGGGCCGCCCAGTACGTCGAGGTATACCCGTTGATGTCGTAGTTCTCGTTGGAAACGAAATTCGACCACGAGGCCCATCCGAGACAGGTGCTGCGCACTCCCTGCGGCTGAATCGGCGAATGGTAGAAGGCCGCGCCGCCGCCTGCGAAGAACGAGCCGATGTTGTCCGCCAGCCACAGGCCGCCGAAGATCGTGGTCATGGGGCCGGTCAAGGACCACGACACATGACTCTCGGTCACCATCAGCGGCACGTTCTGCGGCACGCCGTCGTCGCGCCACACCCGGAGGATGTGCCGCATCAGGCGCGGCTCGCTGTAGAGCGTCTGCCAGGTGATATCGCAGGGCTCGAACGGATAGTGTTCGAACGAGACGAAGGATAGATCGGCCAGCCGGCCGTGGGCCTTCAGGTAGTCGACAAACCGGCCCATCCACGACGTTCGACCTTGTACATCGGGCCACAGCCGGATGTCTTCGTTGACGCCCTCGAACACCGGCCCTCCCAGCCTGAGCTTCGGGTCGACCTGGTGCAACGCCCTGGCCCACTGCAGGTAGAGCGCCGCGTAGTCTTCCGGCATGGCGTGCTTGCCGTCGGGCTCCTCTCCCATCTCGATGTAACCGATGGGGTAGCCGCGCTTTTCGATGTAGGCGATCTGCGCCGCGGCGTCGTCGGGCGTCCCATAGAGCATCGTGACCGGAATCATGGCGGGGAGGTTGTTCGTCAGCCCGCTCGTGAAGAACAGATCGAAGCCGGTGTGCTGATAGCTGCCACTGTTGTTCACATCGTCCGCCGAGTGCCAGGGGTCGATGGACGAGGCGGTGTAGGTCGTCAGCCGCTCGTCGGGGTGCTTGCTCACCTCGAGGAACGCGCCGCTCGCATCCAGCGTGCCTGCCGCAATGTGCTGGATGGCGTACCCGACGCAGTTACGCACGTCGCCCGCGCCATGCTCATCGCAGGTGTTGGAAGATTCGGTCATCAGGATCCGCAGATATCGAGTTGAGACCGGAGCATCGGTGAGTCGCAACGTGACCGTTCCCCCTTGCGCGCCCGTCAAGGCTCCTCGGGGGAACACTCTCCACTCCCCCTTCGGTCCGCCATCGAAGTCGAGTGCGTCGGTACCGACCCAGAATTCCACCCGGTAGATCGTTGCGAAGGGGCTCGCCCAATCAATGCGCACCGCGCTCACCGGTTTCTCCGCTTGCAGGTCAACGACCACCCACTGCGGATGCAGCGTGTCGCTCTCACCTGTGAACCTGTTCGTCAGATAGGGATTGCTCTTCCAATAGGTCAGGTTGGGACCCGCGACTGGACGATCGCCGCTGGTCGCGAAGCCGCGGTGCGGCAGGGCATAGGCGAGGATGTAGCGGATGGGCTCCTTGAGGTCGGTGCTCCCCGTGAAGTATCCGCTGCGATGCGCGGCATCACTCCAGGTGCCGTTTTCGGTCCAATGCCAGGCCGCCATGCGCAGCTCGGTGTTATTGCGGTAGGTGATCGGTCCCCAGCCGGCGGAAAGTGCTTCCTGGATGATGTGCGGCGTATACACCCGGTTGATGTCGGTGCGCGAGAGGACGTCGATCGAACTGCCGAGCGCGTTGTCGGGATCGAATGCATTGATGGCATGGCCCGGTGTGGCGTCGATGCGAACGGTCTGGGCCAACGCAGGCGTGACCTGCGCCGACAATAGGAAGAATGCGATCTGGGCCGTTGTACGAGTCGCCTTCATGGCGTCATACATCGAACACCTCGCTCTGGCGAGAAGTGCTGTCATGCGTGTCGCGGGCGGAAAATAGCACATGACCGGTCACGACACGGACCGAGCGATGCTGGCGTAGGCGGTGGCCGCGTGGCACTGTTGTACTCATGCCGCTGCTGCCTCGTCTCCTCGCCCTTTCGTTCGTTGCTGTTCTCCCGACCGTTCCTTTGACTGCCCAGTGTCCCGACGGCTCCCCGCCGCCCTGCCGCCCGCAGGGCACCCGCCTGCGGCCGGCCCCGAACAGTGTCGCGGTCCTCTATTTCGACAATCTGTCCCGCGACACGGCCGACGCCTATCTCGCCGACGGCTTGACGGAGGAAATCATCATCCGGCTCGGGCAGGTGCAGCGGCTCGAAGTGAAGTCCCGCTTCGAAGTGCAGCCGTACCGTGGGCACGCCTTGCCGGATCCACCGGCGCTCGGCCGCTCGCTTGCTGCGGCCTACCTCCTCACGGGCAGCGTGCAACGCGCGGGCGACCAGGTGCGGTTGCGCGCCGAGCTCGTGCGGGCGGCCAACCGGGCCCAAGTGTGGGGTGATGTGTTCGACCGCAACGGCAGCAACCTGCTGACGGTCGAGTCCGACATCGCCGGCGCTGTGGCAACGGCCATCGCCGGGCACCTGCTCCCGGAGGAGCGGACGCGTTTGACGCGGCCGCTTACGGCCGACCCGATCGCATACGAGGAATACCTGCGCGGGGTAGAGGCGCGCAGGAACGCTTTCGACGAGCCTTCCATTCGGAGCGCTCTGACCCACTTTGCGCGGGCCATCGCACAGGACTCCGGATTCGCCGCTGCCTACGCCGGTCAGGCCCAGGCGTGGGTGGACCTTGCCGACGGCTACATCGCGGGGCGAGAAGGATATGCTCGGGCGGCGGCGGCCGCGCGGCAAGCGATCGCACGAGATTCTTTGCTGGCGCTGCCGTACGCCATGCTTTCCTCGGCGGCTCTCGCATTGGATTTCGATGGACGGGAAGCCGAGCGACTCGCCCGGCGGGCGGTCACACTCGATCCCCGCCGTGCGGAAGCGCACGGGAGACTGGGTGATGCCTTGTGGGGAGCGGGACGGTTGGATGAGGCGCTGTCTGAAAGGCGCCGAGCGTGGGAGCTCGATTCGCTGTCCGCCGACAATGGCTACCTCTATGTCGACATGCTGCTCTTCAGCCACCGACTCGACAGCGCGGCGGCGTTTCTTCCACGGTATAGACGGGTAGCGCCGTCCCCCAACGCGGACCTGCTCGCGGGCCGGCTCTTGGCAGCGCGCGGCGACCTTCGTGGCGCGGCACTGCTGCTCAACTGGCGCAGCTACGGCGGGCAAGCGGCGGGAACGTACGTGCGCGCCCTCCTGGCGCGTGGAGATACGCTCGCGGCTCGAGCGACCCTGGACTCCATGCTGGCCGCGCGCACATCGGGCTACTTCAACCCGTTGGCCATTGCCCGGGCGTACGTCGCCTTCGGGGACATCGACCGCGGTATGGAGTGGTTGCAGCGAGCGTTTGAGGAGCGCACGATCTGGCTCACCGTCGTGCGGGCGGATGATGAGCTGGCCCAGCTTCGGGCCGACCCCCGCTATGCAGCCCTCGACCAACAGCTGAAGTACTGAAGTTTCGGAAGCCGGCGGATCCGTGATGGCCGGGTGAGCGGGGACGGCGTGGACGTCGAAGCATGCGCCGACCAGGAATCGAACCTGGAACCTACTGATTAAGAGTCAGTTGCTCTGCCAATTGAGCTATCGGCGCGCGGGGCGGAAACATCATCACGCGCAAACAGTTATGCAAGAGGCCGAATCCGCACCGGACGCTGGCACAACGCTGACCACCACCTCCGGCGTTCGGGCCTAGCCTTTGACATGAAACTCTTCCTCCTGGGCGGCCTCACCGCTCTCCTGCTCACCATCATCGGGACTGTTGCCTACCTGCTGCTCGGCTTCGCGGAAGTCCGCGGCGACGCCCCGGCATCGGGATTCGAAACCGCGCTGATGCGCGCCGCCGTCCACGCGGCCGTCCGCCGCCACGCGCCCAACGTCCCGGATCCCGTCCCGCCGACCGACGCGAACCTCATCGCCGGGGGACGCGCCTACTTGAACCAGTGCGCCGGATGTCACGGCACACCGGGCAAACAACGCGGCGACTCGACCGGATTGTATCCCCCGGCCCCAGAGCTCCCGGCGGTCGGCACCCAGTACAGCGCCGCGCAGGTCTTCTGGGTGGCGAAACACGGGATCCGGCGCACTGGCATGTTCGCCAACGGCACCTGGGATGCGGACTCGGTGCTGTGGCCGATCGCGACGTTCATCACGCGCATCACGGACCTGCCGCCGGCCGTGCGGGAATCGCTGGCCACCCGACCCCGCCACTAGCCTCCCAAAGCGTCGCGGGCGGCCGGACGACTTGCATCGCCCGACCGCCACGGGAGGGAATACCACTGCAGAAAAAAACTACGAGGATGACTTCTGATTGCCGCTCGTGACGCTGCCATCCAACGCGTCGACGAACACCTGGGTATTGCCCGACTTGGCCGGATCACGGATGGCGAACGACCAGGTCAGCTTGCCACGACGCCGCTCCAGAATGAGGGTCTGGATGGTGCCGTTCGGCACTTTGGACATCGCCAGCGCCCGCGCGGAATCCTCGGTGATCTTCGCCTGCGCGGCGAGCGAGTCCGGAACAGTCCGACGATACGCCGGCGTCTGCGCCGGCGCGGTGGTGCTCTCCGTGACCTTCTTCGTGCTGTCCATCGGCGTCGGGTTCTGGGCGGCGGCGACTCCCGCTCCCAGCACCAGCGCGGAAAGGACGGCGGCGACGTGATTCATGGTCCAAATCCCCCTCAAATGATGGCCGCACCATCGGCCCCGACATTGGTCGGGGTGGCGGGCACGAGCGCGCTGTCAAACGAGCGTCCGGCGCGGGACCAGGCGAGCACCGGGTTCAGCAGACCCTGATGAGTGAATCGAACGCGAACGACGTCGGGTCGGCGAACAATTCCTACAACCCGCGACCCGAAAAAAGGGTCCGGTGTTTCGTGATGGATTCTCAGGGCACGGATCAGGTGAGCGGGATCACCAGATCCCGGGTTGCGAAGGACTAGAACGACTGGGGAACCCGGTAATCCTTTCCTCGAATCGCGACGAGCAGGCTCGGCACCGCGAGCAGCGTGATCGGCGTCGAGAGCGTGAGCCCGCCGATCACGGCGAGCGCCAGCGGCCGCTGCAGCTCGCTCCCCGCCCCGAGCCCGAGCGCCAGGGGGAGCAGCCCGAACAGGGTGCACAGCGTGGTCATCAGAATGGGACGCAACCGCACCCGGGCGGCCTCGCGGATCGCCGCCTCGAGCGGCAGGCCTCCGCCGCGCATGCGCAACCGGGTGAAATCGAGCAGGATGATGCCGTTTTTGACGATCAGCCCGACGAGCAGGATCAGCCCCATGAACGACGACACGTTGAGCGGCGTTCCCGTGACGAGCAGCAGCGCCAACGCACCCACGAACGACACCGGCGCGACGAGCAGCACGACCGCCGGCTCCACGAACGACTCGAACTGGATCACCATGACGGCGCAGACGCTCACCACCGCGAGCCCGAGCACGAGCAGGAGGGCCGCGAACGCGTCCTGCTGGCTCGCGTACTGACCGCCCAGCACGATGCGTACGCCGGTGGGCGGCCGGTGCGCCGCCAGCACGCGTCGCACGTCGCCCATCACGCCGCCGAGCGAGCGGCCGCTGACGTCTGCGGTGAGCGTGATCATCTGCTGCTGGTCCTCGCGATCGAGCCCGAGGCGTGATTCCGTCCGCTCGAACGTCGCGAGACTGCCCAACGGCGTCGCCTGCCGCGCGTCGCCAGACAACAGCGGCAATGCCGCGAGGCGCAGCGGGTCGTAGCGCACCGAGTCCGGCGCCCGCACCCGCACTTGGATGGGGCGATCCCCCACGCGGACTTCCCCGGCGGGAACCCCCAGTAAGGCGGCGCTGACGGCGTCTCCCACGTCCGTCGGCGTCAGGCCGAGCCGGTCCACCTCCACCTGATTCACCCGCATCAGGAGCTCGGCGGCCGGCTCGCTCACGCCGTCGTACAGGTCTTCGATCCCGGCGATCTTCTCCAGGTCCGGCCCGATGGTGCGGGCGTACGCCTCGAGGGTGTCGAGCTGCTCGCCGAACAGCTTCACCTCGACCGGGCGGGCGGCGCCCGCGAGATCGTTGATCACGTCGGACAGGATCTGCACGAACTCGATGTGCAGCCGCGGCGCCGCCGTCTGAATTCTATCGCGCACGTCGTCGATCACTGCAAAGATGTCCCGGTCGCGCGCGCCCTGCGGCACGAGTCGGACCAGAATATCCCCGCTGTTCTGCGCAGTGGCGAAGAACCCCAGCTCGGCCCCGGTGCGCCGCGACGTGCCCCATACCTCCGGCGTCCCGGCCAGAATGTGCTCGGCGATACCGAGCTGCCGGTTCGTCTCGTCGAGTGCCGTGCCGCCGGGGGTGAAGTAGTCGAGCACGAACGTCCCTTCGTCCATCTCCGGCAGAAACCCCGTCCCCACGAGCTGCCAGCAGGCGACCCCCGCCAGCACCAGGGCGACCGCCGCCACGGCGACGCGTCGCGGGCGGTGCAACACCTCCGCCAATGCCTCCTCGTAGCGCGGGGTCAGCCCGTCGATGAACCGCTCCAGCCGACCGAGGAGCCCGGTTCCCGTCACCGCGGCGACTTCGTGCGCTGTCACGAACCGCTCGGCGAGCAGCGGGATCACGCTCAACGCCAATACGAGGGAGACGAGCACCGCGACGGTGAGCGTCGTCGCGAGCGCAGCGAAGAACTGCCCCACGACTCCCTGCAACAGCCCCAGCGGGAGGAACACAACGACGGTGGTGATCGTCGACGTGATGACGGGCCAGATCAGCTCCTGCACCGCCTCGCGCACCGCCACCGACCCGGGCTGGCCGGGGGACAGCGCCACGTGTCGCGCGATGTTCTCCGTGACGACGACGGCATCGTCGATGACGAGTCCGATCGCGATCGCCATCGCGCCGAGCGTCATCAGATTGAACGACGCGCCGAGCATCCCCATCACGAAAACGGTGATGATGAGGGTGAGGGGAATCGACGTCGCGCTGATCAGGGTGATGCGCAGGTGGCGCAGGAAGAACAGCAGCACCAGGATCGCCAGGACGGCGCCCACGAGCATGGCGTCGCGTACCGCCCGCACGGCGTCGCGCACCAGCACCGCCTGGTCGTACACGGGTTTCATGTGCACGCCGGGCGGCAGCGTCGCCGCGAGGGAGGCGGCGATCCGCCCCACGCTGTCGGCGATGGCGACGGTGTTGCCGCCGAGCTGCCGGGCGACGTTGATGAACACGGCGGGCCGCCCGTCGCCCACCGTCATGCGCGTGCGATCCTCGGTGCCGGGCTGCACGGTCGCGACGTCGCGCACGCGCAGCCCCTTGCCCACGACCACCGCTCCGACGTCCTCGGCGCTCTTCGCCTCCTGGTCGGTGACGATCAGGTACTGGCGATAATCCTGGGCGAGGCGCCCGACGGCCTGCACCGTCGTCGCGTGGGCGATCGCGTCCGCCAGCTGATTATAGGTCAGCCCCTGCGATGCGAGCCGGGCGGGATCGGCGATCACCTCGATCTCGCGCACGTCCGATCCTTGCACCTCGACCCGACCGACCCCCGGCACCCTGGAAAACAGCGGACGGATCTCGTAGCGGGCGAAGTCGTACAGCGTGGCCGGATCGCCGCCTTCCAGGTTGTACGAAACGATCGGGAAGAGCACAGGGGCCAGACGCTCGACCTCGAGGTCGACCCCCGCGGGGAGCTGGCTCTGGACCTGCGCCACCCGCCCGCGCACCAGCTGCAGCGCGTCGCTCATGTTCGTACGTGGCGTGAAGGTGACGTTGATTTCCGCCGCGCCGCGGATCGCGTGCGAGTGGACGCGCGTCACCCCGGGGACGCTGCTGACCGCTTCTTCCAGAGGACGGACGATGCTGAAGACGACCTGGCGAGCGCCCAGGGTCGATCCCTCGGCGATCACCGTGATGCGGGCGAAGTTCAGCTCGGGATAGATGGCCGACGGGAGGCGGAGCGCCACCCACACACCGGCTGCGCTGAGCAGCGACACGACGAGATAGACGAACCGGCGCTGGCGCGAGAGGAAATCGAAGAGCCTCAGCGCGGCGCCCCTTTCCGGATCTTCGCGCCGTCGGACGTGCCGTAGGCGCCGTGCGTCACGACGGTCTCCCCGGCCGCGAGCCCCGACGCGACCTCCACGACCGCCTCCGTTCGCCCGCCGATCGTCACCGGGCGCGCGTGTGCGGTACCGGCGGAGTCGACGACGAACACGCGGTAACCCTCACCCTCGGGGACGAGCGCATCGACCGGGACGACGACCGCCAGCGGATGCACGGCGGTCACCATCCGGCCGAAGACCGATTCGCCGATGCGCAGGGTCCGCGTCGGGTGCGCGATCCTTGCCCGGACGGGGACCGCCCGCGTCGCGGAATCGACCGCCGCGCCGACCGCCGTCACGACACCCGCTCCGAGCGCCTCGGCGCCGGCCCCCGCCGCGCCGGCGCTCGCCGTGACGGTCACCGTGTCGCCCGTCTTCAGGCTCGCCGCCGCGGCCGGGGACACGTTGAAGACGACGTCGAGCGCGCTCGGATCCGCGACTTCGACGAGCGGTGCCGTAGGATCGACCGACGCGCCGAGTATCGCGGACATGCGGGTGACGACGCCGTCCAGGGGGGCACGCAGCGTCGCCAGCTGCTGGGCGCGCTGCGCCGTCACCGCCGCGACCTGCGCCTGCGCCAGATCAGCCGCCGCCTGCTCCGAGTCCTTCTGCGCCAGGATCCCGGCCTCGACGAGTCGCACCGCCCGATCGTACGCGCGCTGCGCGCTCGTCAACGCGGCGGCGGCACTCCGGGCGGCGGCGTCGAACGGCGCGCGCTCGAACTCGACGAGCGCATCGCCGGCGCGCACCCGCTGCCCCACGGCCACGAAGATGCGGGAGATCCGGGTGGGCGCGGGGGCCGCCAGTTCGGCGAACCGCCCGGGATGCGGCGCGATGACGCCGATCGCCTGGACCAGCTGCGGGAAGGGCTGGGTCGTCGCGACGGCGGTCTCGGCGTCGACCACCGCCGGGGGGGCCGCATCACCGCCTTCGGCGTGGCGGGAGCAGGCCGCGGCCACGACGGCGAACACTGGCACGCACAGCCAGCGGATCATTGCGCGCTCACCGCCGTGACGAGCCGCAGCAGATCGGCGGCGTCGTTGGCCGCCGCGATGTCGTCGACGTACCGGCCCAGCGCTTCGCGCGCCAGGCGTTGCGCTTCGAGCACATTGGCGAGCGGCACCGCTCCCTCGCGATACGCCTGCAGCGACATCGCTGCCACCTGGTCGGTGCCGGCAAGCAACGTCCGGTCGCGCGTGAGACGGGTGCGCGCGACGGCGAGCACGCGCTGGGCGCTCTGCAACTCTGCGTTCTGCGCTCGGATGGCCAGGTCGAGCTCCGCCCGGGCACGCTCGCGCGCCGCGCGCGCCTGTGCCACTTCACCGCCATTGCGGTGGAACAGGGGGATCGGAAGCGCGAGCCCGAACGTCGGCAAGGAGCCCGACTGCGTCGGATCGCCGAACTCGACCCCCACCTGAAAGCTCGGCGTGGGAAACGCGTTGCGGTGCGCGAGCGAGAGGGTGCGCTCCTCCGCGCGCAGCTCTGCGACGGCCGCCGCCACACGCAGCGGCTCGCCCGCGACGCCGGGCAGCGCGCTGTCGGGCGGCGGTACCAGCGTATCGGCGAGCACGATCGCCTGCGAATCGGCGGCGAGGCCCATTGCCAGCTGTACGGCCAGCAGGGTCGCGATGCTGGCGAGCGAATCGTCGGCGGCAGCGTTGGCCATCTGTCCCGCGTTGACCTCGGCGAGCCGCACGTCGAGCTCGCTCACGTCCCCCACCGAGCGGCGCAGGCGCGCCATGGCGAGCAGCGTGTCGGCGGCCTGCGCCGTGCGGCGCGACAATTGGGCGTGCGCCTGAGCCGCGAGCGCGTGGGTGTAGGTGGTATCGACGTC
The DNA here is from genome assembly GCA_035491895.1 of Gemmatimonadales bacterium. Classification (GTDB taxonomy): domain Bacteria; phylum Gemmatimonadota; class Gemmatimonadetes; order Gemmatimonadales; family GWC2-71-9; genus DASTHG01. The sequence goes on along the minus strand of DATJJY010000094.1, from coordinate 9,949 downwards.
GAAGCGGATCGCGGCGCGCTCGAAGCTGAAGCGAAACCGCGCGGCGTCCGAGGCTGCCGACGCCGCGCCGACGCGGGCCGACCGCAGCCAGGGTAGATCGAGCGGCACGTCGGCGATCACGTGGTAATGCGGCGTGTCCTTGGTATACGTGGCGCCGAGTGAGGGGTTCGGGTAGAGCCGGGCGCCATGCAGCAACCCCGCGGCGGCCTGCGTGTCGGCGCGTGCGAGCGCGCTGCGGGCGCCGCGCAGCAGCGCGGCGTCTCGGGCATCGGCCCGGGAGATGGGTTGCTGGCCGGCGAGGGACCCAGAGACCAGGGTGAATCCCGCCAGCGCGTGAATCAGGCGCATAGGGGGGCGCAACTTACCAAGTCCGTGCTGACACGGAGCTTACACCCCTGCGGGAAACGAGACGGTGACCGTCGTCCCTGTCCCGACAGTCGAGTGGACGTCGAGGCCGGCGCCATGCTGGTCGGCGATCCAGCGCGCGATCGCGAGGCCGAGCCCCGCGCCATCCGTGTCACGCCGCGCACCGTCCGAGCGGAAGAACCGCTCGAACACGCGAGGCAGATCCTCCGCCGCGATCCCGGTGCCGGTGTCGGTGATCGCTACGGTGCGCCGCCCGTCGGCGAGCGTGACGTCGAGCCGCACCTGGCCCCCCGGCGGCGTGAATTTGATGGCGTTGTCGAGCAGGATGAGCAGCAGGCGGCGCACCAATACCGGATCTCCCGTGATCGGCGCCTCCTCGAACGATCCGATGGCCACCGTCACTTGGTGCTGGGCGGCGAGCGAGCGAATCGATTCCACGGCGTCGGAGGCGAGGTCGTCGAGGTAGACGGTCTTGCGTGCGGCCGGCAGTTCGCCCGAGTCGGCTCGCGCCAGCGTGAGGAGGTCGCCGACGATGGCGCCCATCCGCTCGACCTCCCGGACGACGGCGCGCAGGGTGTCGGCGTCGCGGTGCGCATCGCGATCCTCGCCGAGTGCGACCTCGGCGCGAGTGCGAAGCAGCGTGACCGGCGTACGCAGCTCGTGGGCGGCGTCGGCCATGAAGCGGCGCATGTGGTCCATCGACCGCTCGATCGGCGCCGTCGACTGCCGCACCAGCACGTAGCCGCCGCCCGCCACGAGCAGCATGGCGACGAACGCCGCCGCGCCGAACACTTCGATGAGCGAGGCGTAACGGCTCTCGAGCTCGAGGCGGTCAGTAGCGACCGCCGCGATATAGACGGCGCCGCTGGAGCCGGTGAACCGCTGCGCATGCAGCCGCACCTCGCGGTCACCGGGCTCGCTGCGGTCGAAGTCCGACTGCCCGTTGACCGCGGCGTCGCGGGCCGCTTCCTGCACCCAGGCCGGTGCCTTGTCGGGGATCAGCGGCCTGCCCGTGGAGTCGAGCAGGAACAGCATGCGGTCGGGGATGTGCAGCTCCCCTACGGCGTCCATCACACGGCCTTTCGCCTGCGCGCGTTCGACTTCGCGGATGCGGGCGGCGCGCTGCAGCGCCACCGTCGCGCTGCGCAGCGACGCGTCAAGCTGGCGCGAGAGCTGGCGCCGGACCGCGAGGAACACGCCGCCGCCCAGGAGCACGAGGATGAGCGTGAAGACGCCGCCGTACCACAGGGTGAGCTGGAGCCGCAGTCGCGCGAGCGGATCAGCCCGTGGGTTCACTCGCCGAACCGATAGCCGGCGCCGCGCAGCGTCGTGATCAGCTTGGGCTCGTAGTCGTCGTCGATCTTGCGCCGCAGCCGGCGCACCAGCACCTCGAGCAGGTTCGCGAAGGGATCGTGGTTGTCGTCCCACACGTGCGCCGTGATCGTCGCCCGGTCGAGCACGCGGCCGGGGTGACGGACGAACAGTTCGAGCAGCGTGAATTCCTTGGCCGTGAGATCGATCGGCTTGCCGCCGCGGTGTACGGTGCGGGCGGCCAGATCGACCTCGAGGTCGGCCACGCGGTGCACGGCGGGGGTGAGAGCGGGATGGCGGCGCGCCAGCGCCTGGACGCGCGCCACCAGCTCGCGAAACGCGAACGGCTTGCTGAGGTAGTCGTCGGCCCCGGCCTCGAGCCCGCGCACACGGTCGTCCACGGCGTCCAGAGCGGTGAGCATCAGCACCGGCGTCGTACTGCCCCGCTCGCGCAGCCGGCGACAGAGATCGAACCCCGACCCGCCGGGGAGCATGACGTCGAGGATCACGACATCGAAGGCGGTCTGGCCGGCCTTTTCGACGCCTTCGGAGAACGTGGCGGCGACCGTCACGTCCATCTGGATCTTGACGAGGCCGTCACGCACCAACCCCGCCAGCTCGGCATCGTCTTCGACGATGAGAACGCGCATGCTTCTATTTAATGAAGACCGCCAGCGGCAGCGAATGCCCCCAAGGGGAATCGAACCCCTGTTCCCACCTTGAAAGAGTGGTGTCCTAACCGTTAGACGATGGGGGCTCACCCAGAAATGAGTAGCGGTAACGGGATTCGAACCCGTGTTTGAGCCTTGAGAGGGCTCCGTCCTAGTCCCCTAGACGATACCGCCGCGCGCCGACAATGCCGGGCGGAAAATATCGCCACTAGGGCGCCGTGCCGCCATGGGCGTCCCCCAAGGGGCGGCGGAATCTTCGGACGGTTCCGGCGACACGGCAGCGAATTCGTGAGACATCAGAGGTCAGACGTCTGATATCAGAAGTCTGAAGTCTGAAGTCTGACGTCTGAGATCTGACGTCTGGGGTTACTAAGGCCGAACGATCTCCAGCTCGCGCGCCGTCGTCACGTTCTTTCCTCGGGTCGTCACGTCGACGGAGACGCGATAGTGCCCGGGTTCGAGGCTGCCGACCTCGACCCTCACCGCGCGGTAAACCAGGCCATTCTCCTGCGCGACATCGCGCCAGGCGAGACGCGTCTCGTGGGACCGCTTCCCGAGACCGAGCCACGAGCCGACGCGGCGCAGCACCCCGCCACCGAGCGATCGCACGTTGACCCTCGTGTCGAACGCCTCGCCCGGAGCCAAACCGTAGACCTCCCAATAGAGCCCGATCGCGCCGAGCGTCACCGGACGCCGTCCGTGAACGAGCGGCAGGACGGCGAGCAAGTCCTCGGGGAGGGAGTCGACGGGATCGAAGAGGAGGAGACCGGAGGTCGCAACCAGCGCCGGGTCACCCGGATCCAGAGCGATCCGCGCGCGGCCCACGTGGAGCGTCCCCGCTTGGGTGATCTCCAAGCCCGCCACCGTCGCGGGCCATGGCGCAGTCACCACGATCACGCCGCGACGACTCGAATCGTCGCTTCTGGTGACGACCGCCGGCATCCGTTCATCGCGCGCCAGCACCACCGCTCTGGAAAGAGCCGACTGTCCCCGCCACAGGGTGTCGCGCGTCAGATCGTAGGCGACGACCGCGAACGTCGATTCTCCGCGGTGAAACACGGTAATGTCGGGAGTGAGGGATTCGAACGCCTGCGCATAGAGTGGCGCGTAGCGCTCGTGCGGTCGAACGGGGGAGAGGTTCCAATGGCCCGGCTCGCTGTCCGCGGCGGCGTCCGGAATGAAATGAAATGCCGGCTGGCGCTCGTAGCCGGAGATCGACCGGGACATCTCGAGTCCCGAGCCGATGGCGCCGCTCCAGGCGACGGGCCAGCCGTAGCGCAGCGTCAGCTCCACGATGTCCTCGGCCAGAGACATCGACCACGGTGAGCCGGCGCGCTGGAGCATCCGCACCATCGTGTGCCGCGCGAAGTGCTCCACCCGCCGGTCGTTGCCGGCGCGGGAAAAGAGCGGTTGCGCGAGCCACCACAGATGCGCCGCTCGGGGCCCGCGTGCTGCACAGTCGAGCCTGGCGAAACGGCGGCGCAGCTCCCCTTCGAGCAGCGTGGTGAGATCGGTCCAGCGACACCGCTCCGCCGCCGGCATGTCGGCCAACGCGGCGGCGTATACGCTGTCGGCTCCCGCGTCGTCGCCCGCCGCGTGGCGCGCAAAACCGTCGAGCGCTTCGCACCACCACGGCTCGGCGCGGCAGGCGCGCGCGGCGGCGGCCGCCTCCGGGAGCCGGGCGCTCTCGACCAGGTAGCGAACCCGCTGACCGGCGATCCACCAATCGCCCGGGGCCGCCGCGGCCGCCGAGTCGAGTACGTCGAGCAGCCGGCCGCGGGCCTGCTTGATCGCTTCCGGCTCGCGGGGGGGCGGATCGTAGTCTCCGTCGTACCAGTAGCAGATGCGGCCGATCACCTCGTCGCAGGCCCCGCTGCCATGCGGGAGTGTCCGGGGAGCGAGCACGCTGCGCTGGGATTCGAAGGCCGCCTGCGCGCGCTGCGCCATGCGCAGGACCGCCAGCGAATCGGGCGGCGCGGCGGTGAGCAGCGAGGCTAGGATCAGTGCAGGACCGGCCGTGGCCAGGCTAGTGTCCCTCGCTCGTGGGATCGGACTCCGCGAGCACGCGCTGGAAACGCGGCGATGTGGCGAGCGCAGCGAACTCCGGCCACTTCAAGCACCACCACAGCATCGCTCCTCGGGGACGGGCCCGCTCGACGAGCGCGAGCGCACGCGCGGTATCGCCAATCGCCACCAGTGGCATGGCGATGTTGGCGATCTGCGCCTCTCCAACGACGGCTTCCCAGTCGAACCGGGCCACGAGACTGTCCAGCCCCGCACGTGCGTGTTCGGTATCCCCTGCCGCCGCCTGAGTCGCGGCCAAAACGCCGCGTGTGGCTTCAAAGTTGTCGGGCGCCAGGCGCATGGCGGTCTCGGCGTCAGCGCGGGCGGCGGCCACATCGCCGAAGTGCAAGAGAACCCAGGCCCGATCCAGGTGGGCGAGAGTGAATCCGGGCGCAACCGTCACCGCGCTATCGAGCAGGCGGCGGGCGTTCTCAAAGTGGTTCGCCAGGAGCTCGATTTCCGCCAGTCGCGCGAGTGAGATGGGCCGTTCCGGCTCGATCGCGAGGGCTCGACGAAACGCGGCCACGGCATCGGAGTCGCGGGCGAGGTGCATGAGCGTTACGCCCAGGAGGTTGAGGGCCTCGGCGTTGCCGGGATCGAGCGCCACCGATCGCTGTTGTGCTTCTATCGCACCCTGGGATTGGCGGGGATGGCGGAGCCAGAGCAGGAGGCCATAGGCCATCCAGGCATCGGAGGAGGCGGAATCCCGCCGCAATACCGCATCCGCCGCCGCGATGCCGCGCGCGAGCAGCGTATCTGAAGAGAGCGTCGGGTGCTTCCACCCCCAAGCGGGGAACAGGGCGTACGCGAATGCCGCGCGAGCACCTGCAGCCGAGTAACCGGGATCGAGTCGCAGCGCGGCCTGGTACTCGGCCAACGCGGTCACGGTGCTACGCGGCGAGCGCTGCGCCAAGGCATAATTGCCGCGCAGAAAGTGCTCGTATGCGACCGGGCTCCGGGTGGGGCGGTCGGCGATCTTCGTCCGCTCGGCGGGAGCGAGTCGCCCGATGATCCCGGTCGCGACGTCGCTGGCGAGATCGGTCTGCAGCGCCAGAAGGTCGCCCTCTTCCCGGTCGAACACTTCCCCCCACACGCGTGACCCGGTCGCGGCCCGCATCAGCTCGGCGGTCACCCGTACGTGATCGCCGGAGCGACGCACGCTGCCGGTCACCAGGTAATTGACGTTCAGGTCCCGGCCGAGCACGGCGGGATACTCGAGCGGACGACCGCGAAAACGGCGCACGGCGTACCGCGACGACACCGCCAGCCGTTGCACGCGACCCATCCGGACGATCAGCTCTTCGGTGACACCATCGGCGAGATAGGCATCGGCGGTGTCGGGCGAGAGATTGTCGAAGTACAGGACTGCAACGGTCGTCCCGGCCGCGCGTTGGACCGGGGCGCCGCAAGGCGGTGCGGTGCCGTCGGCGCACTGCGCCGTGAGGGGAGCGACGATCGGCCCTGCGGCGAGCACCACCCCGAGCGCCGTCCCCTGCACCACCTCCGCGATCCAAGCCTGCATTGCTCCAACTTACTGCCAACCATTGGGATCGGGAGCCGAACGACGCGTCAGCGATCTCCCGGCGCGCGTTGCTGCATGCGGTTGCGCATCTCCGTCACGTTCTGGTCCCAGACCTTCTGCTGATCCGGAGTGAGCAGAGTGCGAATCTCCTCGTCCTCGTTGCCGTACAGCACGCGCAGCTTCGCGCGGGTCGCGGAGTCGGGGGGCGTTCCGGGAGTGAACGCCGGCATCTGGGCCCGGTACTTGGTGGTGATCGAGTCGACCTTCGTCTGCTGCTCGGGGCTCAGGGTGATCCCTTGCAGCAAGCGCTGCATGCGGCGCTGCCCAAAGCCGCCGCCGCCGGGACCGCCGGCCGGCGATTGCGCCGACGCGATGGCGGCCGCGCAGAGCATCAGGGGAATCGTGAGTACCGCGATTTTGTTCCGCATATGCATATCCTCCTTGATGCTCACTACTACGCAAAGCGCGGCTGAGACGTTGCTATATTCCCGGGCGGCGCGCGTCCGCGCCCCCCAGCGGGAGCGGTCCGGCATCTCCGCCGGACCGAGGCGTTGCCCAATCGGCCCCCCGCAGGCGGTGTCTTCAACCAATGGGAGCGTTGTATGCCCAAGACTTCAGCCCCCGATGTCCAGCCCAGCGCCGTGGTCGTCATCGACATGGCGAACGACTTCGTCTTCGCGGGCGGCGTCATCGCCGATGCGGGGGGTCCCGAGTACCAGGAACGGGCACAGCAGATCGTCGCCCCGCTCGCGCGATTGCTCACCGCGGCGCGCCGTGCCGACATTCCCGTCGTGTACGCGACCGACGCGCACACGCCGACGGACAGCGAGCTGCGCAAGTGGCCGCCGCATTCCATGGCGGGCACCTGGAACGCCGAGATCGTGCAGGGAGTGGCGCCGCAACCGGGCGACGTCGTCATCGGGAAGCAGACGTACAGTCCGTTCCTGACCGCCGCGTTCGATCAGGAGCTCAAGCGGCGCGGCATCACGCGGCTCTACGTGACCGGGTTACACACCGACTGCTGCGCGCGGCACACGTCCGGCGACGCGTTCCAGCGTGGCTACGATCTGGTATGGGTGACGGATGCGCTGCAGGCGTTCACCGACGAAGCGCACCGCGCGGGTCTCGAGTACTTCAAGGCGTGGTATGCGACCGACCCCGAGCGGCAGCTCCGCACGGTGGACCAGATTATCGCGGAATGGAGTCGGGTGCCCGAGCCGGCTGTGGCGTAGGAGGCTTCTACCATCAGGGCCGCGGCGGTCTCCGTCGCGGCCCTGTGTCGTTTCTCAGAGCGCACAGCGCAGCGACGCGATCACCGACGCGTAGCGCCACTGGCCGCTCGTGGCCGCCGCGGTCGCGACCTGCGAATCCTCGCTCTCGAGCTCCAGCCGGAAAACGCGTCCCGGAGCGAGCGGCGCGTCGAGCATGGCGTACAGGCGGAACGCCGACGTCCACGGTCCGAACAGGACACGCTGCTGTGCCACCCGCTGCACCCCCGCCCCGGCGTCGACCGCCAGGACCAGCGATCCCGGCGTCTCGATTTCGAAGTAGGTCCCCACCTCGGCGACCTGCAGCTGCCACGGCGCAAAGTAGCCGGACACGCTCGCATGAGCGTAGTGGATCTGGTGGAACTGCGCCGACAGCTCGACGGACGGGCTGACGGCGACCGCCATCACCCCGGTAAGCGCCGTCTTGTGATTGGTCTCGAGCGAGTCGCTCAGGGTTGCGGTCTTGCCGATGCCTCGCAGCGTAAACGGTCCGGCGACCGGGACCGAGAGCAAACCGCTCAGCTCGGTGCGCACGACGCGGTTCGCCACGAGCAGCGGGCTGGCGTCGATGACGCGGCGGTCGCCACGCAGATCCAGCCCGAGTCGAGATGCCGGCGCATGCCAGCGCGCTCGGAACAGACCGGTGGGGATGACCGCCACGCTCGACCGCCGGATCGACGGCTGGGACGGAGGCCCATTCGGCGGGTTGCCGGGGGTTTGGGCGGTCGGCGTATCGATCGGGTCGATGCGTGTGGCACCCCCGGTCGCGTCGATCTTGAATGCCGCCACCGGCTGCCACGTCGCGCGCAAAGCGACGGCATCGAGATCGGCGCCCGTGAGGCTATCACCGACTACGTGGGTGCGACTGCCCTCGATGCCGATTCGCGCCGGTCCCGCAGCCCCGAACTCGAACGCGCCGCCGAACCGCCAGACGGTATTGCCATCCGAGTCATGGCTCCCGGACACGAGCGGCGTGAATGCCGGCGCCGCGATGCCTCGAACGACCGCGAGCCGCTGCGCTACCTTGGGATCGGGCTTGATGGCCTGGGAACGCTCCAGGGCACTTGCCGCTTCCCCCGGGCGACCCGCCCGCACCAGCCCGCGCGACAATTCCTGCCACACTTCCGCATCCCTGGGGTGCGTGTCCAGCCAGGCGCGGTATGCCGCCACCGCCGCGTCGGTCCGTCGCGCCCGCGCCAGAACCCGTGCGCGCCCGATTACCGCGTCGCGCTCCGTGGGGTCGCGACGCAGCGCCTCCGCCGACCAGCGCAGCGCCTCGTCGGACCGTCCCAGCCGCGACAACATGTCGGCGACGGCGAGGTATCCCCACAGATCGGTCGGCTCCAGCGCGACGTAGCGGCGAAACAGCGGCAGCGCCCGCGCGGGATCGTGGCGCTGCAGGTCCGCCAGTCGATAGGTGGCGCGGGAGTTCTCCGGATCGATCGCCAGCACGGCGACGTAGGCGCGCACCGCCGCGGGGGCGTCTCCCGTTGCGTACGTCGACTCCGCCCGGGCCAGTGAGATCGCAACCGGGCCCTTCCCCTGTGACACCGCGGTCGGAGGGTCGGCGGCGGACGTGAGTTCCGCGGCGAGGAAGAGGAGGAGCCAGCGCCCGCGCCCACCGCCCGCCGCAATGCGACGCCGGGGGTGCGCCAGCGGCGTCGGGAGCGTGCCCCGATCGAGCCGCGCAGCCAGGCGGGTACGCCGCCGGTACCACAGCGCCAGCAGCTCGACCGTACACACCACCATGGCGAGCGTGGCGAACGAGATCGCGAACGTCACCGTGCGCCATACATTGTGCGAAGCGGTCGCCGTTCCGACAATGAAATGGGCCCGCGCGGTGCTGAGCAGGACTCCCAGCAGCCAACCGGTGGTCCACATCCCGGCGAGGATGCCGGCAGCCAGCACCTGTTGCAGCGCGATCACCCGCCAGCGTGCCGCCGCCCCGCCGTGGCGCAGCCGGCGGTACGCTTCGCGCACGGGCAGGGCTGCCGTACTCAATAGATAGAAGAGCCCGCCGATTCCCGTTCCTGGAATGCCAGGGGTCATCGTCAGTGCCCCTTCTCGTACACGTGAAGCGAGCGGCCCAGCACGAATTCGGCGCCGGCCGCCCGCAGGAAGTAGATCGCGTTCACGGTGCGCAGAACGAAGAATGCCGGAATGCTGGCCAGCGCTCGACCCATCTCGCGCCGCCGAGCGGCGCCCACGACCACCGGTACGAGCACGGCGGGAGCGTCGATGACGTAGCCGAGCAGCACCCAGGGCGTCCGCAGTACGATGGCGAGGATCGGCAGCAGCACGAGATACAGCGCCGCGGCGACGGTCGCATCCCAAAACGCGACGGCCACGGCCGAGCGGAGGTAGGGTACGCTCAGCAGTCCCCGCCAATGCAGCCTGACGTTCTGGATGAAGCCGTGCGACCAGCGCCGCAGCTGCTGGCCCATGAGCTTGACGGTTCTGGGCTCGATCGGATAACACACCGCCTCGGGGACGAACCGCACCTCGTTACCACCCTGATAGAGACTCCAGGTGAGATCCATGTCCTCGGCCATCGTCCGGTTCGACCAGCCGCCATGCACCCGCAACAGCGCCGTGCGATACATGGAGAAGCATCCGGACGAGATCAGCGGTCGCCCGTAGCACTCCTGCACCTGCTTGTAGTACGTGAACGCGAACAGGTACTCGATGTAGCGTCCCCGCTCCCACATGCTCTGCACCCGTTGCGGGAGCACGAAGCCACAGGCCGC
>DATJJY010000093.1:0-11119 GCA_035491895.1 Gemmatimonadales bacterium | reverse complement strand
GGCGGATCGAGCAGCCGGTTCACCGTAGCGGGCGGTTTCTTGCAGGTCGTCGGCGATACCGTGCGGGTCGTAGCCGAACACGCCGACACATAACTCAACCTCGGAGGGTTGGATGAAACGCGTCGCACTTTCGCTGGTTGCGCTGATCTCGATCGCGGGCGCCGGGTCGTTGTCGGCGCAGGGCGTCCGGTTCGGAGTCGGTGGTGGGCTGATAATGCCGACGGGTGACTACAAGACCGCCGACAAGATGGGGTGGCTCGTCGGCGCCGATGTGACCTACTGGCTGATGAGCGCACCGCTCGGAATCCGCCTCGAGGGCAGCTACAGTCAGACCAGTCACAAGAACGGCCTGGACGGCAACTCGAAGATCATCGGCGGCATGGGCGACCTGGTCTACGCCTTCGGGACGGACAAAGAGCAGATCCGTCCGTACATTCTGGGCGGCATCGGCATGTTCAACGTGAAGATTACCGTTCCGTCGGCGAGCTTCGACACGTCGGTGACGAAGGTCGGCTTCGGCGGCGGCGCCGGTTTGGCGTTCAAGCTGGGCGCCGGCGGGACGCGTTTCTTCGTCGAGGGCAAGTTCGTCAGCGTGAGCACGGGTGGCGGCTCGAACACCACCTTCATCCCGATCCGCGCCGGCTTCCGGTTCGGTAAGTAAAGCAGCGCAGTGTTATCGGCCATCCCCCGGGCGCGGTTCGGGCGTCCGGGGGATGTGCTGTTTTCGTGGCCGTCCGAACCGATTCCGGTCGAGCGGAGTTCTATAGGGAGCAGGATGCCATTCTGTTCCACCGCGTAACCACACAGGGAGGGGACTGCACCGATGCAGCAATTCTTCAACCGAATCGCGACGACCGCCGCGCTGGCGCTCGTACCGTCGCTCGCGGCGGCGCAGCACAGCATGAGCCACATGGAGAATCCGAAGCACGAGGTCGGGGTCGATCTCATCGGCTATTATCAGCACCTGTCGTTCGCTGGCGCGAGCCTCAATCACGTGGTCGTCATGACCCCGGTCGATCTGCGGGCGGGGTTCCTGTCGGGCGACAAGCTCAGTATCGAAGCGCGCCTCGTGTTCGCGTACGACAGCAAGGGCGGGGTCGACACGTTGACGTTGTCGCCGAAGTCGTCGTACGTGTTCAATCCCGACATCAACCTGTTGTGGGGGTTTGAGAGCAACAAGCACGGCCCGTACTTCACCGCCGGTGCGGGGCTGAATCTCCAGAACTTCGGCATCTCGACGACGCAGTTCGGGTTCAACGGGGGGTTGGGCACTCGCGTGCCGTACGAATCAGGCGCGATTCGGCTCGAGGCGTTCGCGCAGTATCTGCTGAAGAACACCAGCAAGAATCTTCCGAACACGCTGAATGTCGGCGCCCGGGTTGGACTCTCGCTCTGGCACTGAAAACCAACGGCGTGAGAGGTGAGCGGTGAGAGGTGAGAGGTATTACATCACTCACTACTCACCTCTCACTTCTGACCTCTGACCTCTCACCTCTCACGTATTTGGCAGGGTGTGAGGGCCGTCACGGGGGTTTGGTGCAGGGCGCCAGGTTTCCGGAACGGATTCGGGGGGATCGGGTACGTCGAAGGTCGCCGGCAGGGGCCGGCGGCCTGACTTCTTCTGACTGCCGGGAGAATTCCCAATGAACGTACGGCGATGGTTGTCAATCGTGGCGTCGCTCAGTTTCGGCATTCCCGCCTGTGTCTCTGCACAGGCCACCGGCACCACGACCTTCAACGCGCCCTATCGCGCGTTCACCAACACCGAGTTCGGGATCCTGATCAGCTTTCCGAACGGCGGCGGCACGGCGTTCGAAGGCGTCTACCGCATGGCATCGGATCGCTTTGACATCGGATTCAAGGGTGGCTTGCTCGATCCCTCCGGGCCGGGGTCGACCGTCTTGTTGCTCGGCGCCGAGGCCCGGGAGCGCGTGCTGACGCACTCCGAGGACTTTCCACTCGACGGCGCCCTGATCTTCGGCATCGGCGGAAACTTCGTGTCCGGTAATTCCGAGCTCATCGTCCCCGTCGGGCTGTCCCTCGGGCGGCGTCTCGATACTGAGAGCAGCGTGAGCATCGTCCCCTACGCGCAGCCCACGATGTTTCTGACCGTGGACGGTGGCTCGGACGTGTTGTTCGCGCTCGGTCTCGGTGCCGATTTCCGGCTCAGCCGCTCGTTCGATCTGCGCGTCTCGGCCGGCCTGGGGGACGTGGAAGGTGTGTCACTTGGCGCCGTGTGGGTGCACTGAAGCGACACACGGTTGACGACAGCCCGGCTCGCTTCTAGCGTTGGGCCGAGCGTCCAATCGTAGGTTCTCTTCCGCATCCGGAGGGATGGCATGAAGCGAGTACTCCTCGTCGTGCCGGTGCTGGTATGCGCGTCCACTGCCGCGTCCGCCCAGTTTGCGGGGATGCCGGTGTGGAACAGCCCCAAAGGGGGCACCGGGATCACCATTAGCGGCGACTACGGCAAACCGAACGCCGACTTGGGAAAAGGCAATGCGTTCGGCGCACGCGGCACTGTCGGGCTCGGCAGCCTGAGCGCGACCCTCGGCTTCGCGTCATGGAATCCCTCGGGAACCGCCCCGACCGTGAAATCGGTGGGCGGCGACGCCGCCTTCCGCGTCATCGGCGGGAGCCTGCTGCCGATCAACATCAACCTGCTCGTCGGCGGCGCGCGTGCCACAGCGACCGGCGTCCCGGGTGTGACGACGATCGTGGCAGGCGGCGGCGTGAGTCTCACGCTGCCGACGCCGGGCATCTCGCTCGAGCCCTATGTCTCACTCGCCAACCGGTGGCACTCGGTCTCGGGCGCCGGGACCAACTCCAACTTCGGCTGGACGATCGGGGCGAACCTCGGCTTTGGCGGGTTCATGGGTGCGCACATCGCCTACGATTCCGAGTCGTTGGGCGGCGGCAGCACCGGCGGGATTCTCGGTGTCGGTCTGCACCTCTCCCTGAAGGTGCCGCTCGGGATGTAGCCGGTTCACAACACCAGCGTCGACCACTAGCTTGTGGGGGGCGCGCCGATCCCCGGCGCGCCCTATCTGTCTCTAGAGGGAGCCCAGTGAGCCGGATCACCTCGATCGCCGCCGCCCTGCTCGGCGTGGGCGCCAGCGGCTGCGCGATGTCGTTCGATTCGACGCATCTCGGCGTGCCGGTCACAATGGCGTCGCCCCCTGCCAATACGACCACCGGCACTCCGTTCCACGTCAACCGCCATCCGGTGTTCATCGGCTGGGGAATGATTACCGCCGCCAACCCGAACTTGGAGGACGTTCTCGCCGGCCAGGTCGGCAACGGCGCGGGCGTCACGAATCTCAAGATCCGGGTCCGGGCCCGCTGGAGCGATTTGCTGATTACGGGATTGACCTTTGGCTTGTTCTCTCCACGTACCGTGACCTTCGAGGGCTCGGTACAGGCGGCTCCAGCCGCCGCACCTTAGACCGCTCCTTCCACTAGTAGGCGAACCAGGGCGGTCGTCCGTTCGGCGGCCCCCGTCCCCTCTTTCACCAGCGCAGCCCCCGCGTGACCGGCCCGGTCGCGGACAGTCGGATCACCCTGCCATAATTGCCACTGGCGCGTCAGCGCCTCGCGGCCGGCGAGCGGTAGCGGCAGCGCGGCGCCGCGCCCGATGAGCAGTCCCGCGTCCCGGCTCGACCCCCACCGCGGGCCTACCGAGATCGGCACGCCCCACACCGCCGGCTCCAGGACCGAATGAAGTCCCGCTCCATGGTACCCGCCGCCGACGTACGCTGCCTGGGCGAGCGCGTACAGGTCCGCCAGAAGACCGACTTGATCTACGACGACGACGCTCGCCCGGGCGAGGTCGACGCCCGCGGACTCGGACGAGCGCATCGGTCGGGGCAAGTCCGCCGTACGGGCGACGGCGTCGAGACGGGCGAGGTGCGAGGATGTCGGCTCGTGCGGGACGAGGATGATCCGGCACGCCGCGGCGACGTCCGAGCGCTGCAGGTCGGCGAACGCGGGGAGCAGCACGTCATCGTCGGCCGGCCAGGTCGATCCGGCCACGATCGTGAACGTCTGGCCGCCCGAGGCCAGTGCCGCAAACGGCTGGCGGGAGCGGTCGAGCCGCGCCGCTCGTTGCGACACGCTGTCGTATCGGGTGTCGCCGGTGACGCTGATGGACTCGCGTCGCGCGCCCAGTCGCTCGAGGCGCTCCGCATCCTCGGGCGCGATCGCGCCCACCCGGTCGAGCGCCGCATACGCCGGGGCCGCCCAGCCGCGCACCGGCCAGGAGAGTCGGGAGCTGTACGGCGCCACCGTTGCCGCGACGAGCCCGAGACGGACGCCGCGGCCGCGCGCGGCGAGCGTCAACTCGGGCCAGACATCGAGTTTGCCATAGACCAGGGCGGTGGGGGCGAGCGCGTCGAGCGCGTTGCGCACGTCGCGGGGTCGGTCGAACGGGAGGTAATCGGCGTAATCGACGGCCAGCTGCCGGGCGAACGAGGCTGCGGATGGGGAAAAAAACGTGTAGGCGATCTGCCAATCGGGGCGCTCGGCACGCACCCCCTCGATGACCGGCTTCGCTTGGAGACCTTCGCCGACCGAAGGCGCGTGAAACCACACGAGGGGTCGGGCCCGGTCGCGGCGCGTCGATCCCCAGGCGGCCATGCGTTGCGACAGCCCGCGGCGCCCCGCGATGCCGCTGCGGAGTTTGTCATTAGCAAGAGCGACGAGGGGCGCAACCGCCGCCGCCGCTGCCACGGTGACACGGTACCACGGTGACGTGTCGCTGCCGTTACTCGCCCCTACACCCGCGGCGTCCACTCAGCGGCTCGGCGGCTCGACGTCTGCCTCAGCGGCTCGCCGTCTTGGCAGTGTAAATGGAGTCGAGGATGCGCGAGAACTCCTGTGCCGGGATGGCACCAGAGGCGAGGCCGCCCTCTATGTAGAAACTGGGAGTCGCGTTCGCGCCGGCGCGCACCGACCCTTGCGCATCCTGCTGGATCGTCTCCATCGTGGCGTGACTCGCCACACACGCCGCGAGGGAATCGCGCCGCACTCCGGCCGAGTCGGCGAGCGCCAGCAGTGCTTGTATCGGATCGGCGAGCGGCGCCCACTCGAGTTGATGGAGATAGAGGGCGTCGTGCACCGGCCAGAACTTGTTCTGACGCGCGGCGCACATCGCGACCTGCGCCGCGGCGACGGCGTTCTTGTGGATGCTCGTCAGCGGGAAGTTCACGAACACCCAGCGCACCTTCCCTGATTGGACGTACGCCTTATCGAGGACTGGGAGCGTCGTGACGGCGAACTCCCGGCACGCCGGACACTGAAAGTCCGCCATTTCGTACACGACCACCGGTGCCTTGGCGCTGCCTTTGGTCCGGGCAGCCAAGGGATCTGCAGTCTGCTGCCCCGTCGGGAGCAGCGTAGCGATCAAACAGAGGGAGAGCAGGCGCATGGCCTAATAATAGCGGCTTGAAGCGATCGCGTGGCCGAGCCAGCTTTCACCCATGACTTGGATCCGCACCATCCCGCTCAGCGAAGCGAACGATCAGTTGCGCCGGGCCATCGAGGCGCAGCAGGCGATGTACCCCGTCGAATATGCCACGCCGGTGCACCCCACTGGCGATGGCACGTCCGGCATCGTGGCGTCGCACTCGTTGATCCCGGAGGCGCTGCACCACGCATTCTCCACCTTCGGTGCCCTGATGTCGCCCGCGCTGCCCCTGAACCGCAGGCACCACGAGATCATTACCACCATGGTGTCGGTTACCAACCGGTGCCGATACTGAATCGAATCTCACGCAGAGTTTCTGCGTCGGGTGACGTTGGATGAGAAGCTGGTGGCGGCGCTGCAGGAGGATTACACCACGGCGCCGCTCAGTGGCGCGGAGCGCACGATGGTGGAGTACGTCGTGCAGCTGACCAAGGACGCGACGCGCATCGGTCCCGATCACCATGCGCGCTTGCGGGCGGCGGGGTTCGACGACACCGGGATCCTGCAGATCACGCTGATCGCCAGCTGGTTCAACTACATCAACCGGGTCGCCGACGCGCTCGGCGTCGGTCGGGGGGATTAGGGGCGTTCGAGCGACGCCGGGGGTGGGGGCGAGGACGCGAGGACGCGGGGGCCGCACGGCCTGGACATCGTCGCTCGCGGCCGGCAATGAGATCCGAAAAGTTGGTCCGGGTCGAGCGCCCCCGCGTCCAACGCGTCCGGCGCCCCCACCCCCGGCGTCGCGTCACATTCGCTAGCGAATCTCTGGTCCACCGCGACGATTGTCCCGCACGAACCGGTCGCGCGCGGGCATGACGACGCGCGGCAGCGTCTGCGCGTTCATCACCCCCGTATCCGCGATGATCTCATTGCGCCACAGCAGGTACGCCACCGCGCTGTACACCTCGTCCGGTTTTAATGTCCCCGGTGCGTTGAGCGGCATCGCGCGGTTGATGTAGTCGTATAACGTCGTCGCGTAGGGCCAGTAGTTCCCGATCGTCCTCAGCAGTGTGGGGTCGCGTCCGAATGGGAACCCCTGGCGCGGCTCTCGCCCCACCAGCCGCTCCGCCGGCCCCTCCATGCCCGTCGGCCCGTGACACATCGCGCACTTCTGCCGGTAGAGCACGGCGCCTTGCGCGGCGGTCCCGCTCCCCGCGGGGAGGCCGGTTCCATCCGGCGAGATCGCGATGTCCCAAGCCTTGATCTCGTCCGCCGTCGCCAGGCGGCCAAACCCTAACAACGGAATGTCGTCCGGGTGGGCTGACCCCGGGGCGGCGCCCCGGGGTTCATTCCCCTTCTCCCGACAGCCGACCGCGAGCAGGATGGCCGATATCAGCGCGACGTGTCGCACTCAGCCCTCGAGCCCGAACAGCACCGTGCCGTCGTGCCGCACGCGCCACGGCCGGATGTGATTGAAATGGTAGAAGGTGCCGAGACCGCGTGCCGTGCGCAGCTCGGTGAGCGTGGGTTGGACGTACCCCGTTTCGTCGACGGCGCGGCTCATGATGACCGACTCCTCCCCGTCCCACTTCCATAGGTACCGGAATCGGGTGTGACACTTGGGCAGCACCGGGAGCTGCAGCTCGGCGGGTTGCCAATGCTCCCCGCCGTCGGTGCTCACGTCGACCCGCGTGATCTTGCCGCGACCGCTCCAGGCGATCCCGGTGATGTCCCACCACCCGGTGCCGGGGAGCGTCACGGGGAAGGCCGGAAACGTGATGATCGATTTCGCGTCCATGACGAAACTGAACATCCGCGCGGTCCCATCGGCCAGCGGATCGGTGTATTTCGCGGTCTCCTCCCGCGTCATGAAAGGATGATCCGCGATTTCGATGCGGCGCAGCCACTTCACATTGGTGTTTCCCTCCCACCCCGGCAGGAGGAGCCGAGCCGGGTATCCCTGCTCGGGCCGCAGCGGCTCACCGTTCTGTCCGTAGGCGACAAGGGCGTCCTCCCACGCTTTTTCAATCGGGATACTGCGCGCCATCACCGCCGCGTCCTCGCCTTCGGCGAGGAACCAGGTCGCCCCCGGTTTCACGCCGACCTCGCGAAACAGCGTCGCGAGCGGGACACCGGTCCATTCGCTCGTGCTGGTGAGGCCGTCGACGAGCTGTGGGGAGAGGTCGGGTCGGATGCTCCGGTAGCTCGCTGCGCCGTTGCCGGAGCATTCGATGAAGTGCAGCGCCGAGACGGCGGGGAAGCGCCGCAGCGCCGCGAGGTCGAACACCGTCGGCCGCTCCACCATCCCATGAATGAGGAGTTTGTACCGCTGCGGGTCGATTGCGGCAACGCCGGCATGGTGCCGCTCGAAGTGCAAGTCGGCGGGCGTCACGATGCCGTACAGATCCTGCAGGGGAGTGAGCGACACGCCCTGGTTGCCGCCCACCGGCACGCGGCGCGGTCGCTCGAACGGAGAGCGCTCCCCCAGCACGCTCGTGGGCGAGCCCGGGAGTTTCGTCGGATCGGGCGGCACGGCGATCGATCCGCCCGGTCCCTGCAGCCGGGCGAGCTGCTGCTGGAGCGCGCCCGCGCCGAGCGCTCCTGCGGCTCCGGCGATCAGGGAACGGCGGGAAATCGGGACGTCGCTCATGGCCTCACGTCCAAGGTACGCTACGGTCCGCGGTCAGGCATCTGGCCCCGAGGCAGCGGTCCCTGTAGTCTCACTGGTGGACTCCCAGGAAGGATTGATGAAACGACTCCCTGTTCTGGCTGCGCTCTCGGTGACCCTCGCGGCGTGTTCGCTCGACGTCGCGCCGCTCAGCAACCCCAAGCTCATCCTGACGCCGGTGCTCGACAGCGTATTCGTCGGGGACCTGCTGGTGAAGCGGCAGGTCACCTACTTCGATGCCCACGGCAACGCCGTAGACCCGGGCGTCGTGACCTGGTCGACGAGCGATACCAGTGTGATCTCCGTCGACGTCACCACGGGACGGATCACGGGGCACGGACCGGGCGTCGCGGCGTTGTTCGCCGCTGCCCAGAACATCGAGGGTTTCGCCGTGATCGTGGTGTCGCCGACGCTCAAGGTGACGCTGCTCGTCGATTCCATCATGTTGATGCCGGGAGACACCTACACGGCCCCGGTCGAGGTCGTGCACAAGGCGGCCGGCGCACCGGTGGTCTGGTTCAGCGCGGCCGCGAGCGCGGCGGCCACCGTCGATTCGGCCACGGGTCTGGTCACCGCCAACGCCGCGGGAGGCCCGGTCGCAATCGTCGCCCACGCGGCGCTCCCTCCCGACACCGTCGCGGACGGCGGCACGGTCCAGGTGCTGCAGCTCTCGGACACCACCGGTGGGTCGGCGTACTACACGATCTTCGGCACCGTGCAACGGGCACGGCGGGTCTCGGTGCGGGGGTCGATCTACCCGCGGAGCGGCGGGGCGCAGACGTTTCGTCTCAGCCTGCCGACCTTGTCAGGCGCGATCACTACAGAAGACGCCGACTTGGTGTTGCGCACGCCTCCGGCGGGCCCTGGCACGTTCCCGATCGACTCGCTGGGAGTCGTGGAGGCCGCCAATCAAACGACCGATCCCTTCTGCACCCCCCCGCGTGACTGGGCTCAGTGGTTCACATTGATCCAGGGCGCACGGTTGGAAGCCGTGTCTCGCGCCGGAGGAAGTGTGACGATCTCGCAGATCGTGGTCGTGCCGAACGGTCTTGCCATGAGCGGGAGATTTTATCTGCCGGTGCAGCGTACGGATCGCATGGACGATCCGACGGGACTGCTGCCGATTCGTGGCACGTTCGTCGCACCGGTGATCACCGGCCCGGCCAACTGCCACTGAATGTGGCCGCTTTTGCTGAGCCTGGTCGCGGCGTGGCCCGGACGGGGGCCGGGCCCGGTGCATCGCCCGGCCAGCGGCTTCGTGGCCCCGATACCGTGCCGCAGCTGTCATCAGAGCATCGTCGACAGCTATGCGCAGACGGCGCACCAGCGCACGTCGACCCAGGCCGGTAAGTCGACGATCCTGGGTGATTTCTCTCCCGGGCACAATCTGCTGCGCACCAGATCGCCTGGCGTCGGCTTCACAATGGAGCGCCGCGCAGATGCGTTCTATCAGACGGGACGGGATTCCGTCGCCGGCGGTACACGCACGGAGCGCATCGATCTCGTTGTCGGATCAGGGCGGCGGGGTCAATCATTCCTCTACTGGCGCAACGGTCTCCTCTTCGAGCTGCCGGTTTCATACCTGACCGGCGTGCGGCAATGGATCAACAGTCCCGGGTATATCGACGGCCAGGTCGACTTCAACCGGCTGATCGAGCCGCGCTGTCTCGAGTGCCACGCCACGTCGTTCACGCTGGCGCCCGACCGACGCGTGCGTCGCTACTCCGAGACGTACCAGCTCGGCGTTGGGTGCCAGAGGTGCCACGGCGACGCGCGCAAGCACATCGCGTATCACGTCGCCCATCCCGACGACACGACCGGTCAGTTCATCTTCAATCCGGCGACGGCGACGCGAAACCGGCAAGTCGACGTCTGCGCCATCTGTCATTCCGGGGCGCGCGACGAGAAGCGGCCCGCGTTTTCGTTCCGTCCGGGCGACAGTCTCGATGCCTTTCTGTCGCCCGAGGCGGGGAAGGACGTGGTGCCGGACGTGCACGGCAACCAGGTCGCCCTGTTGCGCCGCTCCAAGTGCTTCCAGTCGAGTCCCGCCATGTCGTGCAGTACGTGCCACGACGTGCATCTGACACAACGGGACGTGGCCGCGTTCGTGCCGCACTGCCAGCAGTGCCACGACGCCACGCAGCACCCCGGGGCAGACTCGATCGGCGCCCGCTTGACGGTGTACTGCATCGATTGCCACATGCCGAACCGCAGGTCCAACGCCATCCGCATCAATACGTCGCGGTCGCAGGCGTCGCTGTATTTCCGCAGCCACGAGATCGCCGTCTATCCCGACGTCGCCGCCCAGGTCTTGCGAGCGCATCCATGAGCCCGGTCCGGGCGGTCGTCGTTGGCCTGGTACTGGTGCGCGTGGCGTCCGGGCAGACGTCACGACTGGGCACGATCGATTTTCCGAACTCGGGAGCGGCGGCGGCTCAAGCTCCGTTCATTCGGGGGATGTTGTTGCTGCACAGCTTCGAATACGGGCCGGCGGCGGCGGCGTTCCAGGAGGCGGAGCGCATCGACCCGGGGTTCGCGCTGGCGTACTGGGGCGAGGCGCTGACGTATACGCATCCCGTTTGGGATCAGCAGGATGCGAATGCGGGGCGGGCGGCGTTGCAGCGCCTCGGGTCCACCACAACGGCTCGGCGCGCCCGGGCCCCGACCGCCCGTGAGCGGGCATACCTCGATGCCGTCGAAACGCTGTACGGCGACGGCACGAAGGCCGCGCGCGATACGGCGTATTCGCTGGCGATGGGCCGCCTCGTGGCCCGCTTCCCGGCCGACCGGGACGCGAAGGTGTTCTACGCAGCGTCGCTGCTCGGACTCAACCAGGGAGAGCGCGACACCGCGACATATCTGCGGGCGGCGGCGATTCTCGAAGGGGTGTTCCGCGAGGCTCCCGGTCATCCGGGCGCCGCCCACCTCCTCATTCATTGTTACGACGATCCGGCGCACGCCCGGCTCGGCCTGCCCGCCGCCCGGGCGTATGCCGCGATCGCTCCCGACGCCCCGCACGCTCATCACATGACCACCCACATCTTCCT
>DATJJY010000092.1:0-19287 GCA_035491895.1 Gemmatimonadales bacterium | reverse complement strand
CTGAGTCTGCGCGGGAAGGGCGCCGTGCTGCGCTTTTCGCCCTGGCTCTGGGGGCTCGCCGTGGTGGGAGGGGCGATCGTGCTGCTGTCGTTTACACTCGACTATCGCCTGGCGGCGCAGAGCGTCGAGCCGACGTCATTTCGCTGGTTGCTGTTTGGCGCCGGCGTCGGCGTAGCCGCCGCGGCGTTCGCTATCGGAGTCCGGCAGCTCAGCGAGACACACCCTGATGGCTGAATTCCATCGATTCTCCCGACTCTGCGGGTTTCATGATTTCTGTGGAGGAATCCGCAAGCTCGACTGATGAAACGTTCACACCGATCGGGACGAATCGTGAGACCCCTGCACCTACATTGATCGCAGCGCCTACACGACCCACGAGGACGCAATGGCAGTGCTCCGGAAGATCGAGCTCAACGGCACCAACGCCAACGATGCCATCGTACCATACGACGCCCAGTACCTGGTCAAGGTTTGCGGCCGCTGGCGCGCCGGGACGTTCGATCGCCAGTGGTATGGGCTGAACTTTTCGAACTACGGCTCGTCGGGGATCGAGCTGGAGGCCATCGACGAAGTCTATGAGGTCACGGAGGACGCCATGAACGAGACGAACGCCCTCCCCGCGGAGTACCTGCAGAACGTGTGATCACTGCCGCGAAACCCGAGCTCTTCGCGGGACGTAGATTTCGCACGAACCCGATATCATGACGGCACCCATCATCAAGGACATCGTGTCGGCGGCGCTGGTGGTGGGCGCCGTCCTCCTCCTGCCCACACTGGTCCGCAAACCAGTAGGGTGGCCCGGACGGGCCTCACTCTGGCTCATGAACCTCCGGCATTCCAGCGTGACGGACTGGGGGTTGAGCCACGTCTCGATCGAGCGGCAATTCACGATTCTGGATGTCGGGTGCGGCGGCGGCAGGACGATCGATAAGCTCGTGACGCTGGCGAGTGCCGGGAAAGTCTACGGCATCGATGTCTCGGAGCAGAGCGTCGCCGTCTCCCGCACGACCAACGCGAAATGGATCGCGGCGGGCCGGGTCGACATCCGGCAGGCTGCCGTATCGCAGCTGCCGTTTCCCGACGCCACATTCGATCTCGTCACGGCCGTCGAGACCCACTACTACTGGCCCGATCCCGTGGCGGACATGCGCGAGATCCTGCGCGTCTTGAAGCCCAACGGCCGGCTCCTGCTCATCGCCGAGACATACCGGAGCGGCGGCGGCGGGGCCCTGCTGGCGCCGGTCATGAAGATGATCCGCGCGCGGTTCCTCACCGTTGAAGAGCATCGCCGCCTCTTCGCCGACGCCGGGTTTCAGGAGATCGCGATCGACGTCGAGCGCAGCAACGGCTGGATCTGCTGCGTCGGTCGTTTACGGGCGTCCTGACCGTGCCTTCGGGCGAGTCAGCGAATACACATAGGCGGCCACGGCGCGGACGTCGGCATGCTCGAGTGGCGCCCCCCCTTTCGGGGGCATCATTCCCGTGGTCTGCTTGGAGTGGGGAACGCCCCGCTCGATGATCTCCACGATGAACGCAAAGCTCCCGTCGCCGTTCAGCCACTTGCCGCTCGTCATGTCGGGCGTCAAGCCCGGGACACCCGTCCCGCCGACCCCATGGCAGCCGGAGCAGGAACCGCCGCCGAGCATGCCGTGGAAGATGCTGTCGCCCCGCGCGACCATGGCCGGCCGCATCAGGGTATCGCTCCTGGAGGGGGCGGCCGCGGGCCGCTGTGCCCAGCCGGAGGTCACGGTCGCCAGGTAGATCCCCCCGAGCAGCGTTCTGAAGTGCCGTGTGTTCATGGCGTCACCACCCAGCGCACGCCCTCGCCACGACGGAGCCGATCGAACCCCTCGTTGATGCGGTCGAGCGGGAACGTTCCACTGACGATCGGCTCGAGGTCGATGCGTCCTGATGCTACCAAGGCCACGATCTCGGGATACAGACCGGCACCGCAACCCAGGCTGCCCACCAGCTCCAGCTCGTAGAACATCAGTTTCGCGGCGTTGATGGGGACGGCCTCGTGCGAAAAGCCGATCACCACGAGGCGACCTCCTTTGCGGAGCAGATTGAACGCGAGATCGATCGTCTTCGGATTGCCGACGACTTCGAACGCGACATCCACGCCGCCGTCGGTGAGCTTCCGCACCTCCTTGTCCACCCGCTCGGTCGCCGTCGGATTGATCGTATGGCGCGCCCCCATGCGTTTGGCGAGTGCGAGTCGGGCGTCATTCAAATCCACCGCGACGACCGTGGCCCCGGCCAGAGCCGCGCATTGCACGACGTTGAGCCCCACACCGCCGCACCCGACTACCGCGACAGTATCCCCCGCGCGCACCTGCCCGCGCTGCTTCACCGCGTGATACGGCGTCGAAACGGCGTCGGCGATGACGCAGGCGCGCTCCAACGGCAGATCGGGCGGGAGCCGCACCAGCTCCTTTGCCGGAACGGCGAGGTACTCCGCGAACGCCCCCTGCGTGTGGTTGCCGGGCATCACCAGATCGACGCACAGATTCTCCCGCCCGGCGCGGCAAAAGCGACAGCGACCGCACGCCCAGACCGACGGCGCGAGCACGCGGTCCCCGGGAGCGAGGCCGCTCACGCCAGACCCGAGTCGTTCGACGGTGCCGGCGGCTTCGTGTCCCAGGATGATCGGCGGGGCCTTGAAGGTGGGGACGCCGTGATCGAGGTAGTGCAAGTCCGTGTGACACAGTCCGCATGCCGCGACCCGTATTACGACTTCGCCGGCCTGGGGCTCGGGAGCCGGCACGTCCTCGATCGAGAGACGTGGGCCGGTGCCGTGAAACACCGCGGCTTTCATTGATCCTCCGCTTCCGGGCGGCGCGTGTAGATCACGCGAAAGTACCCCGCTGTGACGAGCCAGCAGGACTCGCACTCCTCTCGCACGTCCTCGGGCAGTCCCGGTTCCACACGGACCTCGAACCCGGCCTGCCGGTATAGCTCCACCACTTCGCGCGCCCGTTCCGGATCCGCGACGAAGCGCCGTTCCCAGCGGTCAGTCGGCACGTGCGGCGGTGTCGGCGGCGAGCCGGCGCAGGCGGCGCTGTCCCAGGAGCGCCGCACCGAACGCGGCCGTGTACTGAACCAGGTCGCCCGGAAGGACGTTCACCCGGCCGCCGAGCGCGCCCTCGACCACGCGGACCATGCGCTCGAACCGCAGGATGCCGCCAACCAGCGTGAACTCGGGCTCCATGCGCACCCGCTTCATCAATTGCATGGAGCGGTCGACCAGCGACACGATGGCGCCGTGCATGATGTCGGCCGGCGCGGCTCCCTCAGAGAGCTGGTTGATGACTTCCGACTCGGCGAATACGGCGCAGACGCCGGAGATCGACACGGGTGCCTTCGATGTGGCGACGAGGGGACCGATCTCTTCCGTCGAGTACCCCATGTAGCGGGCGGTCTTTTCCAGAAACGCCCCGGTGCCGGCGGCGCACTTGTCGTTCAAACGGAAGCTCTGGACCTTGGCATCCGCCCCGAGGCGGCTCGCCTTCATCGTCTGGCCGCCGACGTCGAGGATCGTGCGGGTGTTGGGGAAGTAGTGGCTCGCGCCGCGCGCGGCGGCCGTCAGATCGGTGACGGAGACGTCGCCGATCCCCGCCTGATGGCGGCCGAAGCCGGTGGTCACGAGGTAGGCGACGTCGTCGCGGCCGCGGCCGGCGGCGTCCAACGCCTGCGCGAGCGCCCGCTCGGCGGCCTGGGCCAGCTTGAAGCCGGTCGGCTCCATGCCGCGGCCGAGGATCGCTCCATCCTCCCCGACGATGACGGCTTTGGTGTAGGTCGACCCGATGTCGAGACCGGCGGTGTGGCTCATGCGGCCCCTTTCGCCGGTGCCGGCGCGCGGGCCGACACGATCCGGTCGAGCGCGAACAGCGCCGCTCCCAGCGCCCCGATATAGTGGGACTCTTCGCTGACGTTCACGGTGAGGCCGAGGCGCTTGTTCAACGTGTCCACCATCGCCTGGTTTCGCGTCACGCCTCCGGTAAACGTCACCTCCGCTTCGATCCCGACGCGCCGCAGCAGGCCGATCGAGCGGGCCGCGATCGACTCGTGCACGCCGAGCAGGATGTCTTCGATCTTCTTCCCCTTCCCGAGCCAGGAGAGCACCTCGGACTCGGCGAAGACGGTGCAGGTGGTGCTGATCTTCACGGCGCGCTCACCGCGCAGCGCGGTCGGCCCCAGCTCGGAGAGTGGCAGGTCGAGCGCGACCGCTGCCGCGCCGAGGAAGCGCCCGGTCCCGGCGGCGCACTTGTCGTTCATGCAGAAATCGACGATCTCGCCCGTGGGCTGCACCCGGATCGCCTTGGTGTCCTGCCCGCCCATGTCGAGCACCGTGCGGGTGCGCGGGAACAGCTGGACCGCGCCGCGCGCGTGACAGCTGATTTCAGTGATTTGCGTATTGCCGAACGTCACCTTGTACCGGCCGTATCCCGTTCCCACGACGAACTCGACTTCCTCTTCGGGGACGCCCCCGTCGGTCAGCGCCTGGCGAAATGCGGTCTCGGCGGCGCGCATGACGTTGGCGCCGGTGTCGATCAACGCCCGGCCCACGATGGTGCGCGCCGCGTCGACCACCACCGCCTTGGTTTGGGTCGACCCGACGTCCACTCCCGCTGCGTACGCCATACGTCCTCCTTACACCGGCGTCGCGGCCGCCTGGTGCCGCCGCGCCGCGAGGCCCTCGAAGAAGGCGTCGATCCGATTCTTCATCTGGGCCTCCGACACCACCCGCTTGTCCATCATGTCGGACTCGACGAAGAGGCTGGGAATGTCGCGTTGCGCCATCAAGGCGCGGCGCGTGTCGGCGAGCCCGGTCGACACCGTGCGGCAGCTCTTGATCGGGTGAAAGACGACGCCGTCGGCGCCGTAGTCGTCGACCATCTGCACCAGCGCCTTGGTCTGAAAGAACATGCTGTCCATTGCGTCGCGCACGCCGAGCAGCACGCCCTCCGCGAGGCTGTCGAGCGGTCGTTGCAGATCGTAGTGAAACCCGAGGTTCGCGCCACCCGAGGCGAACCACAGATACGTCGAGTTGACGAACACCCCGCCCCAGTCGCTGAACAGCTCTGAGAAGCGGCGGAAGATGGGGTAACAGGGGACGCCCACGAAGATGAGGCGCCATTTTTCGTCGACCGGTGTGCCGATGCCGCGCTCGGCTTTATGGGCCATCTCGCGGACGAGATCGTTGAAGAACGCGGCCCCTTCTGGCGCGCCCCGGAAGCCGTTGGCTACACCCAGGTAGATCGTCCCGTCGGAGAGGGCGTTGAACACAGCAGGCGTGCTGCGGTTCAGCTCGAGCACGCGCTGCCACCCCTGGTTCAGCTCGTTGGCCCACCCGAGATGCTCGCGCAGACGGTCGATGTCGAACTTCCGGCCGGAGACCCGCTCGCACAGGGCGATCAGCTCCTCGAGTTGGGCGGCGACGTAGCGGCGGTCGCGCTCGAAATCCTCCCCCCCGGGCGGCGACGCCAGCCCGGCGCCGCGCGAGCCGGGAATGTCGAGCGTGAAGAGCGGCATGCCGTACATCCGTTCCCAGATCTCGCCCCACTTGATGTAGGTATTGCAGGCGTTGGTGGCGATGGCGATGGCGGGTTTGGGAATCTTTCCCATCGGATGCGCGCCGCCCCTGAGCTGGGTCGCGACGTCGGCCTTCACGTAGCCGCAGATGTCGGGGGAATAGCCGTAGTTCTCGGCTTCGTTCAGATACTCGGCCGCCACGCGCCGCACGGCGGCTTGCAGCGAGTTGATCTCCGGGAATACGATCGGGAAATCGAACACCCGCAGCAGCTCGCACAGGCTGCCCATGACGAACACGTACGCGGCGCCGCGACCCTCGTTCGCCGCGGCGGTCAGGCCCTCGAACCACTGCCGGAACAGCCGCGCGCCCGTGTCGTTGCCTCGGCCGACGATATCCGTTGCCTGAATCTCCGTCGTCATGGTCGCCTCAGTCGAACACCAGGTTCTCGACGAACGTCTCGAGCTGGATCTCGAGCGAATCGAAGCTCGTCATGTTCTCCTCGAATTCGCTCACGAAGTACCGGATGCCACGGCTGTCGAGTGCACGCGTGTGCACCACCAGCTCCTCGAGCCCCGGCTCGCACATTTTGGCGGCCATCAGGATCGCAGCCTGGGCATCGGCCTGATCGAGCCGCTCGAGCAGCATGCGGTCCTTCGGCTTGCGGAGATCGTGCTGGACCGGGCTGTGCGCCGAGCGGTCGATGTAGCTCTCGGCCAGGGCCTGGAGCGGATCGCCGGCCTGCGGCACATCCTCCACCAGCCAGCGCAATCCGATCAGCAGGTCGTCATCGACCACGTAGCACGAACGGGCGATCGCCCGCAGCAGATCGAGCGGCGGCTGCTCGCAGAATCCTCCTTCGAGGATGACGCGGATCTGGTCCCGCCGCGGGAGGGTCCGGGCCTCGAGCAGGGGCAGGACCGTGCGCAGCAAGTCGTTATGCTCCTCGCGCGGCACCAGCCCGCCCACCGCCATCAGCACGTAGCCCTCGTCCACCGGGAGGAGCCAGGGCCGCTCCCGCTTCAGCGCGTACAGCCGCCGCAGCAGCGCACGGTTTTCGTTGAACACCGCGATGGAGCGGTGGAGATCGTCGTCCGTCACGTCGCGCTCCGCCAGCTCGGCGCACAGCCGCCGCACGCGGTCGTATTCGTCCCGCAGGTAGCGCGCCGCAAAACCCGAGTTGGGGTTCTGCGGCAGGTAGAGAATCCGGCACGGATAGGACACGTTGCGACCCCAGACGCCGGCAAGGTTGCGGGCGGCATCGCAGATCGGGTGCGTGACGAACAGGTCGAGCTGGACTCGTCCCGAGAGGGCGAGCTCGAGCGACGTCTTGATGATCGAGCACAGATAGGAGCCGAACCGCGAGTCGGCTTGGGTCGGCTCGACCGGCGCGCCGCGCACTTTGAACGGCAGGAGGCCGGCGGCGTGCGCGATCTCTTCGGGAAAGTAGACCTGGAAGTGCCCGACGACTTTTCCGCCGCCGTCGCGCCAGCGTCGAACCGTCGGAAAATCCGTATCCTCTACCAGCTCGCGACAGCGCATCACGATGTCGTCCAGCGGAAGTCCGCGCCACTCGGGGAAGGTTGCCGCGGTCACTCGTGCCTCCAGACGGGCCGGCGTTTCTCGGAGAAGGCGCGCAGCCCTTCCACTGCGTCGTGCGACTGCATCAGGTCGTGCATGTAGATGTTGCCGGCGGCACGGAGCGCCGCGCGGCGCGCCGCCGCCCCGGGGCCGCGCAGCGCGGCCTTCGCGGCCCGCAGCGCAACGGCGCTGTGGCGCGCCAGCCGGCGCGCTTCCTCCAGCGCGGCGCGCTCCACGTCCTCGTCCGCCACGACGCGCGTGACGAATCCCCAGCGCTCGGCTTCCGTGGCGGTGATCGAGTCGCCGCGGTAGATGAGACGGGCCGCAAGCGCAGCGGGCAGTCGCTCCGGGAGGATGACGCAAGCGGCCGGCGGGAACACGCCGAGGACGACCTCCGGTTGCCCGAACACGGCGCTCTTTCCCGCGACGACGAAGTCCGCCGGCTGCACCAGCTCGAAACCGCCGCCGAGGCATTTTCCGCGGACGGCCGCCACCAGCGGGAGCGGGAAGGCGTCGAGTGCCGCGATGGTGTCGAGGAAGTCGGGGATCAGACTCAAGTAGTGCGGCGGCAGATGCTCGGCGACGTCCGCCCCCGCCGAGAAATGCTCGCCGGTCGCGGTGAGGAGCAGGACCCGGAGGTCGGCGTGCTCGGACAAGCGCTGGAGGCTCGCCGAGAGCGCTCGCAAGAGCTCCCGCGTCAGGATGTTGAGGGGGGGACAGTCCAGGTCGATCCGCCCGATTCCCGCTTCCGAAGTGTCGGTGGTGATCATCGCACCCCCAAGAGCTGGCCTCCGTCGATGGGCACGACCGCTCCCGTGACGAAGCCGGCGCCGTCGCTGCACAGGAATCGGACGAGCCGCGCCACTTCTTCCGCGGTACCGGCCCGACCCAGCGGTGTGCGGGCCATGGCTCGCTCACGCGCCGCCACAGGCAGCCCGCGGGTCATCCGCGTGTCGATGAATCCCGGCGCCACGACGTTTACCGTGACGCCATGCCGGGCGAGCTCCAGAGCCAGGGAACGTGCCAGACCGACGAGTCCGGCCTTGGCCGCCGCATAGTTGGCCTGGCCGAAGCTGCCGCGCAGCCCGTTGATCGAGGAGACGAAGACGACGCGGCCGTGTGCCGACTGCCGCAGCCCGGGCAGCGCGGCGCGCACGGTCTTGAAGGCGCCGGACAGGTTCACGTCGAGCACGTCCGCCCATTCGGCGTCGCTCATCTTCCAGCTCACGCGGTCGCGCACGATGCCCGCCGCACAGACCACCCAGTCGAGCCCTCCCCGGTCTCGCATGATCCGTTCGACCGCGTCGCCCACCGCGGCGCCGTCCCGCACGTCGACTGAGAGCGACGCCGCGGCCGCGCCGGGACCGTCGGGGAAGTCGCAATCGAGCGAGGCCACCCAGGCGTCCTCCGCCAGCGCGGTGACGATGGCCCCGCCGATGCCGCGGGCGCCGCCGGTTACGAGAGCCGTGTGCCGCACAAGCCGCAGTGGATGTGAGAGGCGGGAAGATTCGTCGCGCCGCAGGCCGGACAGTCGCGCAGCGGAGCGCCCCACGGCGATTCGGAGGAGCCACCCTGCGCCGCCCGCTCGCGCAGCATGCCGTAGCGCGCGGGGCGCTTCTCCGTGAAGGCACGCATCCCTTCGACCGGCTCCCAGCAGGCGTAGTGCAGCGACAGCCAGTCCTGCGCGTGCCGCACCGTCTGATGCCACGCGAAGTCCTTCCAGAAGTTCGTCTGCTGTTTCGTGTAGCGCGTGCACTCCGGGAAGGAGGCGAGCAGCCGGCGGGCGAGATCGTCGACGGCGGCGTCGAGCTGCGCCAGGTCGATGCGGTATCCGTCGCGGCCCTTCTGCGCCGCCGCGATCTGTTCGGGCGTCGCCGATTCGATCCACGTTTCGCCCTTGCGGACCGAGGGCACGACCCGGGTCACGAGGCCCCAGGCCAGGGCCCGCTCCGCCGGCACCGGCTCGTTGAGCAGCAGCATTTCACGGGCGCGACGGTCCCCGATGGTGATCGGTAGCCATTGCGTGGCGCCGCCGCAGGCGACCGACCCCACGTGGGTGCCCACCTGCTTCAGATAGGCATGCTGGGCGATCACCGAGAGATCGCACGCCAGCTGGCTCTCGTTGCCGCCGCCCACGGCGATCCCGTTGATGCGCGCGATCACCGGCTTGCCGGTGTTGAGGATGCTCTCGATGTAGGCACGGAACAGCGCCATGTACTTCCAGTAGTCGCGGGGGGTCGCGACATAGGCTTCGGCGTATTCCTTGACGTCTCCGCCGGTGCAGAACGCCCGGTCACCCGCCCCGGTCAGGACGATCACCCCGACCGCGTCATCGAATGTCGCGTCGCGGAAGGCGGTGGCGAGCTCCTCGAGGGCGGCCGTCGAATAGGCGTTGTAGTTGTGCGGCCGGTCGATCGTGATGCGCGCGATGCCCTCCGCCTTGTCGTAGCGGACCTCCCGAAAGGCGAAGCTCGCGGGGGAGCGGGACGGGAACTGCCGCGTGGGCGGCGCGATCGGCGTGCTGGTCGTCATGGCGCGAGGAGTCCGCGTAGGAGGTGATCGGCGTAGTGGAGCCCGAGGTCCCGGGGGTGAGTCGATCCATCGGGCGAATACCAGCGTGCGACCCAGTTGATGGCGCCGAGGATCGCGAAGACGGCGAGTTTGGGATCCACTGTGCGGAACTCCCCTACCGCCACGCCGCGGCGGACGATTTCGCGCAGCGCCTGCTCATAGCGGTCGCGTGCGGCGATCACCTCGGCGCGGTGCGCGGGTGAGAGCGCCGAGACCTCGAGGGCCAGGGAGGAGCCTTCCAGCGTGTCCGTCATCACCCGCACGTGCTCGCGGATCACGTAGGCGAGCTGGTCGGCATACGAGGGGGACTGCCGGGCCCGGGCCACAAGGCCCGCTACTTCCTCCAGCCCCTCACGATGGCAGGCGTAGAGGATCGCTTCCTTGTCGGGGAAGTAGTGGTACAACGCGGTCTTCCGGACACCGAGCTGCTGGGCGATGTCATCGAGCGTCGTGCC
Source organism: Gemmatimonadales bacterium (assembly GCA_035491895.1). Taxonomy (GTDB): domain Bacteria; phylum Gemmatimonadota; class Gemmatimonadetes; order Gemmatimonadales; family GWC2-71-9; genus DASTHG01. The sequence continues at coordinate 9,147 of DATJJY010000092.1, read as the reverse complement.
GTGATAGCCCTTGTCGCGCAAGGCGCGCAGGGCGGCGTGCAGGATCTCGGTTCGGCGCCGCTGGCGCTTGGCGCGTACATGGGCGGAGCTGACTGCCGGGGCTCCCATCCCGAGCCTTTCTCGAGGTTCGGGAAGGAATTTGAACGATGATTCAAGAATTCATCGTGAAGTCCGTATGAAGCTCGTCGCCTCCTCCAGCGCCCCGCGCGCCGCGTCCACGCGGGTCACGAGATCCGCCAGCTCCCGCTCCGTCGTCGTCGAATCGGCGTAGCGGATCGCCTCGTTGACCGACGGAAACGCCAGCGTGGCGTAGCCGTTGTCCACGTCCGACGCGAATTGCAAACTCTTGAACCAGCGGTCGCTCACGAGCCCCTGGTCACGGGTGATGCGCCGCTCCACCTGCATCAGCGCTGCATTGACGCGCGGCCAGCCGTGGCCGGCCGCACCCGCCAGCGCGTTGTCTCGCACCGCTGCCAGCGACTCGGCCGCGGCCGTGAACCGGTCGAGCGCGTCCCGCAGTCCTTTGGTCTGGACACTCCATCCGTGTTTCGTGATGCCGCTGTCGAGCTGCGACACGAGCCGTGTCATCTCCTTGCCCCAGCCGACGTAGTCGAGCGGCACGACGCGCGCGTTGGCAAGCCGGGCCACGATCACCGTCACGAGCTGCGCCGCGGCGCGATGCTCCCGCCACCCCGGGTCGCCGAAACGGTCCATCCAGGTGAACGAGTCGTACAGCGAGTGATAGACGCCGGTCGGCCCGCCGAAGCCGATCTCGCCGGCCGGGATGCCGAGGTGATGGTAGAAGCCGGCGAAATCGGAGCCGCCGCCGATGTTGCCGATAGTGAGTGCCGCCGTGTCGCCCTTGTTCTTCTTGAGCCAGACGTCGTAGACCGATCCCGGGCCGTTCGGGTCGGGCACCACAAGGGTCGCCTCGCGGATCAACCGCTTCATCGACGGGGAACCACCGCCCGAGAAATTCGGGCCCTGGGTGTTGTCGTCTTCGTTGACATAGGCCACGACGTGCGCGCGCAGCGAGTCGGCCATCTCCTCGACCCACTCCGTCGACCCGATCAGTCCCCATTCTTCCGCGTCCCAGGTGGCGAAGATGAGCGTGCGGGCGGGCCGCTGCCCCTGCTTGGCCAGCTGCGCGAACGCGCGCGCCGCCTCGAGCACCGTCACCGTGCCGCTGATGTTGTCCGCCGCCCCTGGGCTCCACGCGTCGCGATGCCCGCCCACGACGACCCACTCATCCGGATAGACGGCGCCGCGAATCATCCCGAACGTGTCCCAGATCGTGTGCATCGCACGCGGGCCCTGCTCGCGCCGCACGTAGAGGCGTGCCGCGACGGGTCCAGGTCCGACGTGGTAGTGAAACGGCAAGCCGCCCTGCCAGCCGTTCGGGCCACTCGGTCCCTTGAGCGCCGTGAGAAAGCGCTGCGCGTTGCCGTAGCTCATGGGTTGGACGGGGATGTGCGGAATCGGCAGTGACTCTTCCGGCGCGCGCCGCGCGCCCGCGATCGACGCGTACCCGGGCGTCGTCGGGTCGCCGTCCATGTTCATGACGCTGCCGCGCTGGATCCCGCCGGAGGGCCGCATCGGCCCGGCCGGATAGACGTCACCGCGCACATAGCCGTCCTCCTGCGGGTCCGAATAGATGATCAGCCCCACCGCGCCATGCCGCTCCGCCTCGCGCGCCTTGATGCCGCGAAACGAGCGCCCGTAGCGGGCGATGGCGATCTTGCCCTTCACGCTGACGCCGAGGGAGTCGAGCGTCTTGTAGTCTTCGATCAACCCGTAGTTGACGAAGACGACCGGGGCGGTGACGTCGCCGCTCGCGGTATAGCCGTTGAACGGCGGGATCTGGGCGCCCGTCGTCACCGGATCGCCCGGAACTACCGGCTCCGTGAGCACGAGCCGCTCGGGCGCTGCGCCGGGCCGCGCCACGAGCCACGCCCGCACCGTGTCGACCGCCGGGATGTACACGTCGTACGCCTTGACCGACGTCTCGAGTCCCCAGCTCTTCAGCTGTGCGATCACGGCGTCGCGCGTCGCGGCCTGCGCCGGCGTCCCCGCCATGTGCGGCACCCGGGCGAGCGTGCGCGTCAGCTCGCGCGGGCTCAGCGTGTCCGGTATGGCGACGAGGCGCGTCTCGAAGGCGCGTTGCGCCGCCGTATCGGGTGCGCCGAAACCCAGGGGGATCTGCGCCGCCAGAGGAACGGTCGTTCCACACGCCATCGCCAAGAGCAGAGACACCCGCACGACTACCTCCCGGGGTGAAAGTGAGGACTCGAGCCCCGGGAATTTAACGCCCGTCGGGTTGGTGCGGTCAGTTCCGGGTCGCCGGCCGTCGACCACCCATACTCTGGAGGTAGAGGAGAATGTCTCCCGTCGTGGTAGCGCTGGGCGGCTGCACCTGCATCCGCTCCATGTTGCGCTCCATCCGCGAATACACCGCCGGCCAGTCTTGCGGAGAATGGACGCGCGGATCGGGGAGCGAGTGGCATTGGCTGCAGACCGCTGAGAACTCGTCCCGTCCCTTGCCGGCGGGCAGCACCGATCCACTGACCTTCAGCGAATTGGCGAGCAGGTAGGTCAGGATGGTGTAGCGCTGCGCCGGGGTCGGGACTTTCACGCCGAGCGACGCCGGCAGCCATTCCATGCGGAGCCACATGCGGCGAGCGACACTGGGCCAGTCGGTGGCGCTGTGGGCGGTCGGGGCGGGGAGAGAGTGGCATTGTGCGCAGTACTGCATCAGGAGCTGAGCGCCCTGCGATGTCGGATCGGGCAGATCTCCCGGAGCCACGCCTCCCGGCGGGAGGGCGACTTTCGCCGCCGCCAGCAGCAGCTGGTCGGAACGATCGAGCGTCTGCTGCTGCGTCGGGCTGCCAGTCGCCGTGGAGCCCGTTGCAGGCTGTGACGGTGGTGGAGCGCTTCGACATGCGACCAAAGCAATGAAGACGAGGCCGTAGGACGAGCGAGCGCGCATGTAACCTCCCGAGGCAGAAAGTCCGAATTTGCGCAATAATATCACTTCAGCTGTGAATCGGGGCTGAACCTCGGATGAGACAGGCCCGGCTGAGGATTTCTTCATGACTCCTTCACGCTTCTGTTCTGTCAGCGACGGTATCACTCTCGAGTTGTTGTTCCCGCTCCTTTCCTGAGGAGGCCACATGCTGGTTGTTTTCGGATTGCTGTCGACGGTTGCGGCCCTGACCACCGCGGGCGCGACTCCCGCAGCGGTGCGCATGCGCGATTACGAAGCCGCGTACACCATGGCCAGCCACGCCGTGACCCCCAGCTTCGCACGGCAGACCGGTCTCGCCTGCAATGTCTGCCACACGCACTACCCGGAGCTGACCGCGACCGGGCGGGCCTTCAAGCTCAACGGTTACGTACTCCGTAGCGCCGACTCGATCCAGGGACGCAACCCCGGGGGGCAGCAGAACATGCTGCTCAACCTCGTAACCCCGGTGTCCTTCATGTTCCAGACGTCGTACACGGCCACGAAGAAAGCGCAGCCGGGGACGCAGAACGGCGTGATCTTCTTCCCCGATCAGCTGAGTCTCTTCACCGGCGGCGAGATCACCCCGCACGTGGGCGGCTTCCTGCAGATCACGTTCGACCCGCAGAGCGGCTCGCTCGGCCTGGACAACGCCGACTTCCGGTACGCCAACCACGCCACGGTATTCGGTGGGCACACGACGTATGGCCTGAGCCTCAACAACAGCCCGACGGTGCAGGATATCTGGAACAGCACGCCGGCCTGGGGCTTCCCCTACGGCTCATCGGCCGCGGCGCCGGCGCCGGCAGCGGCGACGCAGATCGACGGCACGCTGGGCCAGCAGGTGGCGGGGCTCACCGCCTACACCTTGTGGAAGGATCACGTGTACCTGGAGGGTGGTGCGTACCGCTCCGCCCCCGTGGGGACCACTCGCCCACTCGACTCCACGGCCGCGGGAGTGCTGAGCGGTGTGGCGCCGTACTGGCGCGTCGCATTCCCCAATACCTTCGGTTCGCAATACCTCATGGTCGGCACCTACGGGATGTCGATGAAGATGTTCCCGGCGGGGGTCAGCGGGCCGTCCAACAAGTTCACCGATGTGGCGTTCGACGTGAGCTATCTGCTGCCGCTGGGCGCGAACAGCTTCACGACCGACGCCACGTGGATCCACGAGACGCAGCACTGGGATGCGGGGGGCACGGCCAACGCCAGGAACACACTCAATACCTTCCGCTTCGATGCGATGTATCACGTCGGTCACCAGTACGCCTTCACCGTCGCTCCGTTCGTTACGACGGGGACAACTGACACGCTGCTGTACGCGCCGGCCGAGCTGACCGGGAGTCGCCTGGGGAGTCCGGATTTCTCGGGGGTAATCGGCGAGGTCGACGTGATGCCTTGGCAAAACCTCCGGATGCAGTTCCAGTACGTCTACTATGGAAAGTTCAACGGTAGCCGGACCGATTACGACGGGTCTGGGAGAAACGCATCGGACAATAACACGGTCTACGTACTGTTCTGGTTGCTGTTCTGAAAAGACAGGTTGTGGAGGTCGGTGCAGGTGGGTGGAGGTTGTCGACGTCACCTCCACCATCCTCCACCAACCTCCACAACCGTTCACAACCTCAGAGGTATCTCATGAAACGCTTGTTGGTCCTCACGTTCCTCGCCGCCGGTCCGCTGCTCGCGCAGAGCGCTCCGAAGATCGATCCCACCTGGCTCAAATCGGACAGTGTCGTCCGGCAGGCGGAAATCACGCTCGTGGCGGGGCTCACGCCCATCAATGGCGGGATGAATTTCAACGGGGCCGGCCCAGGATCGTTGACGTTCACGGTCCCGGCGCGTTGGACCGTGGTCCTGCACTTTCGCAATAATGACCAGGTGCTGCCGCATTCGGCGATGGTGATCGCGGCGGCGGTGCCGGTGCCCGTTTCCGGAGCGAAGGTGGCCATCGCGCATGCGAGCACGCGCCGCGCCGAGCAGGGGCTGCCCTCGGACGCACACGAGGACGTCTGGTTCGTGGCCGAGCAGCCGGGTTCGTATTTGATCTACTGCGCCGTCCCGGGACACGGGGCAGCGGGGATGTGGATCCACTTCGAAGTGTCCGCCACGGCGCACCAGGCGACGATCGCCGAGACGGCGCCCAAGGCCCCATAGTCGCGAGTTGCCGACGCGCATCCGGGTTGGGTAGGTTGTCCAACCCGATATGCTCGGACGCAGAGCGCAGAGTTCCCTCCTGGTCGCCGCCCTGGTGACGCTGCCGGCCCTTGGCTGCCGACCGAAGGGTCCCGCACCGGGGGCGATCGCCTTCCAGGTGTCGGCGCGCCACCCCGCGGGAGGTCCGGCCCTGGGCTCCGTAGCGCCGGCGGCAGGTCGTGCTCCCAAGGCACCGCTCGTGTACGCGGACAGCTTCGTGGCGTACGGGCGGGACACGGTGTTCCTTCGCCGCGTCCAGCTCGTCCTGATGGAGATGGCCATCGCTCCGTCGATCGCGAACGAGTGTGAAGAAGAGGAAGGGGAGGACAATCCTCCGTGTGTCGAGTTCCAGGAGGACCCCATGGTCCTGGATCTGCCGCTCGGCCACGGGACAGTGTTCCAAAGCGCTAAGCCCGCCCCCGCGACCGACTACAATCTGTTTCAGCTGATCATACACAAGACCGACGCCGATAAGGACGGACCGTTGCTGCGCGCCAATCCCGAACTCGCGGGCTCATCGGTGCGGGTCGAGGGGGTCGTGAGCCACGGCAGTACGCGTCACGACTTCACGTACACGTCGCCCTTCAACGAGCAGGAGGAGATCGCCCTCGACCCCGCGGTCGTCGTCGCGCCGGGGGACACGCTGCGGATCACGCTGCGCGTCGACGTGGGGTCCTGGTTCACGAGCGGCGACCACCTGCAGCTGCTCGACCCCGCCTCGGCCGGGCCGGGAGGGCCGAACGAGCACACCGTGAAGGACAACATCCGTACGTCATTGAAAGTGTTTCGGGACTCGAACCGCGACGGACTGGACGACGACAACGAACGCTGATGCGGTAATCGGTGACTCGCTTCGATCCACGCCGTTGATCCGTTTCGCTCCACAAACTTCCGTGTGACACACCTCACGAAGCCCAACTGACACCGCAGCAAGCAGTTGCGGGGGAGCGGGAACGGCTCCGCCGGGCACAGCGCGTGCGAACCCACGCAATCCGGTTGACACGTCACCAACTCGCAACCGGAGACAAACATGGTTCGCCTAGAGTTGCCCCGCGCATTGCGCGTCCTCCCCGCCGCCACGCTCACATGGCTGGCTGCGTGCTCGAACGGCGGTAGCGGCGCTGCCACCGTGTCGCTGTCACTTTCCGCCCGCTCGGCGCCGCTTCCGGCTGCCACGGCTCCCGCCGGGAGCGGGCCGGCAGCGGTCGTGGTCGCCGCTGGCGACAGTACGGTGATCGCGCTCGGCAACGACACGCTGATTCTTCGCAGCCTCGCCGTCGTGCTCAGAAAGATCGAGCTGAAGCGGCTCGAGACGAGCAGCTGCGACAGCATTGCGACGAACGGCGACTGCGAAGAGTTCGAATCCGGTCCCGTACTCGCGACCTTCCCGCTCGGCAGCACCAACACCGCTGCGGCGGTCACCGTGAGCGCCCCGGCTGGGCAGTACGACAAACTCGAGTTCGAGATCCACAAGACCGATTCCACCGGGGATGCGGCGTTCGTTGCGGCCAATCCCGGCTTCAAGAACATCTCGATCCGCGTCACCGGCACATTCAGCAAGGCCGGGAGCCGCAGTGACTTCACGTTCACATCGGATCTCGATGCCTCCGAGGAGCTCGGCTTCAACCCGCCGCTCGCGGTGGTCGACGGCACCCCTGCGAATCTCACGGTCCGGCTCGATGTCGCCACCTGGTTCGCGAATGGTGGTGCCCTGATCGATCCCGCATCGGCCAACGTGGGTGGTCCAAACGAAGGGGTCGTGCAGAACAACATCAAGAACTCGATCGATGCCTTCGAGGACGACAACCGGGATGGTCGCGACGATCATCACGAGGGCAGCTGAGTCGGGGAGTTGACCGGCCGCGAGGGCCGCGGTCCGTGGACCCCCGGACACGGCCCATCGCTGCCCTGCCATGCGGCAGGTGAATCATTTCGGGTCACAGCGGGGCATGACCTGGGTCTTGGGCCAGCCTGCAACCGCCTGACGCACAGTGCTTTACGTGGTGACCGAACTGCAGACGATACGGGGCATAGCATCTGCCACTCGAGCCGCGCGGACGTGTACCAAGCACCGGATCTCCGAACCTATGAGGTACCCACTATGAAACGTGCATTGCTACTGGCCGCCATTCCGGTCGCGCTCGCCGCCTGCAGCGGGGAGAGCGGCGGACCGAATGCGGGGCTGGGGCGGGTCAATCTCGCCGTCTCCGGACGGCGATCCATGTTCGCGGCGACGACGGCTTCCGTCGTGCAGGCCGGTGACTCGACGATCATCCGGGCGGACTCCGACACCGTAATCGTGCGCAGCGTCGACCTCGTGCTGCGTCGCATCGAGCTCAAGCCGGTGGAGACGGCTGCGTGTGACACGCTGGAGGGGAACGACGACGGTGAGCACGCCGACTCGGGCGAGCATCACGATTCCGCCGGTGACGATGGCATGGCCGAGCGCGACAGCGAGGGGTGCGAGGAGATCAAGGCGGGACCGGTCCTCGTCTCCCTGCCGCTGGGCGACACGGCAGTCGACGCGCTGGTCAACGTCAGCGCGCCGGCCGGCCAGTACGATAAGCTCGAGTTCAAAATCCACGCTCCGCGGCTGCCGCGCGACTCGGCGTTCCTCGCGGCCAATCCCGGGTTCGACAGCGTATCGATCAGAGTGACGGGAACGTTCAGCCATAAAGGGACGCGCACCGACTTCACCTTCACGTCGGGGCTCGAGGCGGAGCAGGAGGTCGACATCGCTCCGCCGCTGGTCGTGGACGCGTCGGGGACGGCGAACGTCACGCTACGTTTCGACCTCTCGGGCTGGTTCGCTGGCACGGGCGGCGTGGGACTCGTCGATCCGGGCGACGCGGCGAACGCGGAGTTGATCAACGGCAACATTCACCGCTCGATCGACGCCTTCGAGGATGACGACCACGACGGTCACGACGATCACAGCGGTGACGGCGGCGATCACGGGAGTGGCGGCGAAGGCGACGGCTGAGGCAGGGTTGTCACGGTCGGCCGGGGAGGTCAGATTACCTCCCCGGCCATGACCACTATCTGGATCGATGGGAAATACTACGATCGCGAGACGGCCGCGATCAGCGTGTTCGATCACGGCCTGCTGTATGGTGACGGCGTCTTCGAGGGTATCCGGGCCTACAGTGGCCGCATCTTCCGGCTCGATGCCCACCTCGACCGGTTGTACGACTCAGCCAAGGCGATCTGTCTCGACGTACCCCTCAAACGGCCCGAGATGGAGGCCATGGTTGCGGAGGCGTACGCCAAGAGCAAAATGAAGGACTCCTATATCCGGCTGGTGATCACCCGCGGCCAGGGCGATCTCGGGCTCGATCCGCGCAACTGCTCACGTCCATCCATCATCTGCATCGTCGACACGATCCGACTGTGGCCCCAGGACCGCTACGACCGCGGGCTCGTCTGCCTCACGGCCGCGACCCCGATCAGTCACAAGGAAAACCTCTCTCCCCGCATCAAGTCGCTCAATTACCTCGCACACATCCTCGCCAAGATCGAAGGCATCGCGGCCAACGTTGACGAGGTCATCATGCTCGACTCCGCCGGGTACGTGGCGGAGGGGAGCGGGATGAATCTCTTTTCGGTGTCGGACCATACCGTGCGCACGCCGCCGCCCTACAGCGGCATCCTGCGCGGCGTCACGCGCGACGCGGTGCTCGAACTGGCCCACGAAGCGGGCTATGCGACGGCCGAGGTCCCGCAGAACCGGTATGACCTCTATACCGCCGACGAGGTCTTCCTCACCGGGACGGCGGCGGAGGTGATCGGCGTGACCAAGCTCGACGGGCGCGCGATTGGCAGCGGCTCCCCCGGGTCCATCACGCGCGACTTGGCGACCCGCTTCAAAGCCCTGGCGACACGCGGCGACTGAGCTTCAGCGGTCGGTTTTTGTTCAACTCTTGACCTCACTTGTGGTTACGTTCATATTG
>DATJJY010000091.1:0-138601 GCA_035491895.1 Gemmatimonadales bacterium | reverse complement strand
CCGAGCAGATAACGGTATTCGTTGGTGCGCAGCGGGATGCGAAGTGTCGAATCCTTCGCCGCCTTCTCCTTGTCCTGGTAACGCTCGAGCAGCGTTGCGAAGTCCTGGACGGCGACGCCGTAGTGCTTGGTCTGGGCGGCGGACAGGCCGTGCCAGAACAGGAACACGTTGAGCAGCCGGTCGACGTGCGTGGCGCCGTTCACGGTGTTGTAGACGCGCTGGAACCGCTCGAAGGCGTCCTCGTATTTCCCCTCGAAGTACAGATCTTCGCCTTCGAAGTAGTCATCCAACCACTCGCCGTACATCAGGCGGAGCGAAGTAGGAAATTTCCCCGGGTCGGGGAGCAGGACGTAGCCGATGCGGACCTCCACGAGGGGATCCAGCAGCACGGCGCGTCGGTACATCCGATTCGACTCTTCCACCCGTGGGGCCCAGTCCTGGGGGACGGTGTTTTCCCACTCCTCGGAGATCAACTGGTCGCGCTCGGCATACGGCAGACCTGCGAGCGCCATGTACGCCGCTGCGAATCGAGGGTCGAGCCGAAGCGCGTGGTGCAGCTCGGAATCGACGTCGGCCCATCGTTTGGCGTTCCAATAGGCGAGGGCGACGTTGTAGTGGGCGGCCGCGTCGTTGGAGTCGGCGCGGGCGGCCTTCTCGAGGTTCTGCAGGCTCGTCGAGAGCTTGATGTGCTGCGCGGGCGCCCGGACGGGTATCGATGCCGCCAGAATCGTGAGGGCCGCGGCACAAGTCATCATGGGGGCGGCGGGGCCGAGCATGTAGGAAACGCGGATCGGTCGGGTCATCACATTAATGCGGGGAGGCGAGGCGCTGCTTCGCATCGCCGATCTCCGGAGCGAAGCGGCTCGGCGCGATTGCGATGCTGAACAGCGATTGCAGCGGCAGTTGTGCCCAACGTCTCATGGGTGCAGTTGCTCCAGGCGAGAGTGGACATCGGTGATCTGGCGCGCGTAGCGACTCGGCGCGAGCGCGAGGAACCGATCAAAGGCGGCGCGTGCAGCGCTGTCCTTTCCTAACGCCTGCTCCGTGATACCGAGATAATATGGGACCCGGGAGTCGCGCGGGTTCGCCTGCTGTGCCTCCCTCAACTGCCGCTCTGATTCTTCGAGCTGACCTGCCTCTCGCAACACGATACCCAAGTCCATCACGAGGCTCGGATCGTCGGGATCCGCGGTGATGGCGTCGCGGAATTCCTGTACCGCTTCGGGCCACCGCTGGCTCGCCTCGTAGATCTTTCCCATTTGTACGTGAGCCATGAACAGCCCGACGTCGTGTGTCAGCGCGTCACGATAGAGCGCGATGGAAGCCTCGGGTTGGTTGTCTCGTTGCCGCAACGTGGCCAACACATACCGGAAGTCATTGGTCACGAATGGTATGTACGGGGAGGTATCTGTCTGTTCCCGGCGCAGAAAGCGATCGAGCAGGGCCTGCATGTCGATCACGGCCATGTCGTACTGTGCAAGGTGCCCTGCGCACAGTCCGTGAAGCCACAGCAGTAATTCCGGAATCGAGTCAGCCTTTGGACCCGTGAATTGTTCGCGTGCGACCTCGAGCTCCGCGTAGGCCAGATGATAGTCTCCGGACACGAAGGCGAGCTCTAGAAAGGAAATATTCGTGTGCTTCGGAAGCGCGAAGCCAATGATCCTCATGTCGACCAGTGGATCTATGAGAAATGCGAGCCGTCTGAGACGCGCCATGCCGTCTAGGAGAGCGCGCGTGCTGTCGGACAGGTGACTGTGGCTCACTTCGTCCCACAGTTTCGGCCTGCGGGCGAACGGCAGGTAAGACAGCGCCAGGTAGCCGGGCGCGAACCGGGGCTCGATCTGAACCGCCGTGCGAAGCGCACGCTCGGCGTCATCGAAGCGCTTCGCGGACCAGTACCCGAGCGCGACGGCATACTGTGCTGCAGCGTCGTTCGAATCGCGGCGCGCAGCAACCTCTAGAGTCGGCAGATTCTCCCGCAAACGACTCACCTGCGCAACGAGCGGCGATCCGACCGCACCAAGCAGTCCGGCGATACGGCACGCAGTTCGGAGCATCCGTACAATCGTGCGTGAGGATACTGACGTTGTCACGACCCCTTGAAAGTGTGCATTTTTCCTATCATGGACCATGCCGCGATGCAGACGATCCTGGCCCAGTTCCCGTACGGCCTCTACGCCGTCACCGTCGCGCACGAGGGCGAAGAGCACGGGATGACCGCCAATTGGATCACCCAGGCGTCGTTCGATCCACCGATGCTCGTCGTCGCCATCGAGAATAGGTCGAGGACGATCGGCCTCATCCGTGACGCTCGTCACTTCGCGGTCAGTCTTTTGACTACAAAACAACGAGAGTTGGCGGGAAAGCTGGGGCGATCCTCGGACCAGGCGCCCCAGAAGCTCAAGGGCGTCAAGACGAAACCGGCGCCGGCGGCGCACACGCCCGTGCTGAGCGAGGCGGTCGGGTGGGTCGAATGTCGCGCCGTCGCGTCACTCCCGGCCGGCGATCACACGCTCGTGCTGGGCGAGATCCTGGAAGCAGGAGTGGAGAACGGCGACGCGACGCCGCTGACACTGCAGGAGGCGGGGTTCAAGTATGGCTGACGTCTGACGTCAGCGGTCTGACATCAGCGTTTTCGGTAAACGACCTTCCCGCCGACGATCGTGACCGACACCCGAGCGGTCGCCAGCGATTCGGGGGCCATCTTGAACAGGTCGTGGTCCAGCACTACGACATCCGCGTCCAATCCGGGCGCGAGCGTTCCCCACTGGTGCTCGGCGAACACCCCCCAGGCGTTGCCCGCGGTGTAGGCCTTCAGCGCTTCGGCGAGGGTGATCTTCTGCTCCGGCACCCAGCCACCGGGGTTCTTGTTGTCGAGGGTGCGGCGCGTCACGGCCGCGTACACGCCCCAGAGTGGATCGATCGTCGCGACGGTCCAGTCGGAGCCGAAGGCGAGAGGCGCGCCCGTGTCGAGCAGGTTGCGGAAGGCGTACGTCGTCTTGATGCGCTCGGGTCCGATCCGCTGCTGAACCCAGCGACCGTCGTCGATCGCGTGATACGGCTGCATCGACGGCACGATGCGCCCCTGGCCGAACCTGGCGATGTCCTCGCGCCGCAGGTGCTGCGCGTGCTCGACGCGGAAGCGCCGGTCGCGCGTCCCGTGCACGCGCGCGACGCTGTCGTAGATGGCGAGCAGGATCGCATTGGCCCGGTCGCCGATCGCGTGCACGGCGATCTGCAGGCCCGCCGAATCGGCATTGCCGATCCAGGTTCGCATGTCCTGCTCGGAGTTCTGCAGCAGCCCGTGGTAGCCGGCCGAATCGTTGTAGGCGTCGAAGAAGTAGGCAGTGCGCGCCCCCGCCGATCCGTCCATGAACCCCTTCAGTCCGCCAATGCGCACCCACTCGTCCCCGGCGCCGCTCGCGTGGATCGTGTCGGCAACCGCCCGCCATTGATCGATGGGGAGATAGAGGTAGACGCGCAGCGTCATGCGGCCGGCCCGTTCGAGGCGCCGGTAGCTTGCGAGCCCCGCCCACGACGCCGACATGTTTGCGGTGGCGGTGACGCCCAGCGACGCCGCGTAGGCGAGGGCGCGGGCGACCGCCGAGTCGGTCTCGGCGGGCGTCGGTTCTGGGACGGCTTTGTAGATCAGGTCGAGCGCCTGGTCCTTGAAGATCCCCGTCGGCTCGCCGGTACGCGCGTCGCGCAGGATCTCCCCGCCCGAAGGCGTGGGCGTGTCCTTGGTGACGCCCGCGGTCTTGAGCGCCGCCGTATTGGCGAGCGCCTCGTGCCCGTCGAGTCGGTTGATGAAGACCGGGTTGTTCGGGGTGACCGAGTCGATCCACTCGCGGCGCGGCAGCATCTGACCAGGCCACAGGGTGTGGTCCCAATCGCCGCCGAGGATCCACTGCCCCGGAGCGCGCGTCTTCGCGAACGCGGCGACCCGCCGGATGAACTCCTGCGGCGTGGCGGCGTCCCGCAGATCGAGCGAGGCGAGCTGGAACCCGCCGTCCACGAAATGCGTGTGCCCATCGGCGAATCCCGGCATCACGAGCCCGCCGTGCGCGTCGATCACCTGGGTCGCCGAGCCGATGTATTTGCGAATCGCCGCCGAATCGTCGAGCGCGATGATCTTCCCGCCCCGGATCGCCACCGCCCCCGCTCGTGCGTCGCCCGACGACAGACCGGTCCACACCATTCCATCGGTGATGACGGTGTCGGCCGAGCTGCCTCCCCCGCACGCGGCGAGCAGCAGCAGACCGGTGGCGACAAACGAGCGAGTCATGCGAGTCTCCTGATCAGCGCAGCTTGGTGACGCGGCGGATGGTGTCGAGTGCGGCGATCGGGTCGACGCCGGGGGGTTCGGCGCGGGGCGGCGCGCTCAACGCGTCGCGGATATCGAGCAACACTTCGAGCAGCAGCTGCTCACGCTGGAACGCCGCGTCGAGATCGAACATGCGGCGCTCGTCGCCCGCGGTCTTGGCGCGGTCGTACGCCTCCCGGTACACGGTCTCGAGATTGGCGAGGATGCGATCGCGCGGGCGTCCCGGCATGGCGGAAGAATATACGCCTACTCTGCGTCCGCCTGCCGCAGCACCAACCCGCTCGGAACCTTGGGAATGAAGTACGTCGACTTGGGAGGCATGACGTCGCCCGCGTCTGCAACCGCCAGCACTTGATCCACCCTCGTCGGATTGAGCAGTACCGTCGCGAGCGCCTTGCCGAGATGGGCCACTTCGAGCGCCGCGGTCGCGTTGGGGGTGTAGGTCAGCGTCGGTGTGGATCTTCCCGCGGCGAGAATCTCCTGCACGACGAGACGCTCGACGACAGCGACGTCGAGCGAGCGCACGGCCGGCGTGCGCCCCAGCTCGACCAGGGACGCGAGCGGCGCGTCGTGCCGCAGCAGCAGGAGGTAATCGCGGCGGCCCTCGGTCGCGACGACGCAGGCGGTGCGATCGCCCCCCGCCGCCGCGAGCAGCCGCACCGGGTCGTCGCCCGCGGGAATCGGCTGGACGTCGAAGTAGGTCCGCCATCCCGGCACGAGGCCGTGGACGTCGCGGTCGGCCGCATAGATCACCCGGTGCGTCGGGAGCACAACGAGCCCAGGGTCGCGGGTCGATACGACGAAGGCGAGGAGGCGCCGCGCGGCGGGATTCTCACCGGCATAGGCCACGGCCGTTTCGAAGCGATGGTGGCCGTCGGCGATGTAGAGCGGCGGGGCGGCGGCCCCGGTCAGCCGGTCGGCGTCGGCTCCGGACACCGCCCACAGCCGGATCGTGACGCTCTCCAGCTCGGCGGTCGCGTCGGGCGCCCGCGGTCCCTGGACCACCGCGCGCAACCCGGAGGCGAGGGCGCCGTCGGCGTCGGGGGCGAGGAGGAAGATCGATTCGAGATTGGTGTGTGTGGCGCGCAGCAGCTCGAGGCGATCGACTTTGGGGCCGCGATGCGTCTTTTCGTGCGGCCGGATGCGGCGCGTTTCGTAGGGCTCGGTGGCGGCGGCGGCGAACATGCCGACCCGCGTGTGCCGCTCGCCGGCCGGGGTCTGAAACTCCTGCGCCACGACGTACACCGAGGGTCCGGCGTCGCGCACGAACACACCCGCGGCGCGCCACGCGTCGAGCTGGGCAGCGGCGGCGCGGTAGCGGTTCACGTCTCCCGCGGCTTCCGGGAGGATGAGGTGGACGATATTGTGCGGGTCGGCGGCGGCGTAACGGCGGCGTTGCTCGGTCGAGATCACGTCATAGGGGGGCGCGATGAGGCGCGAGAGCGCGGCCACATCGGCGTAGCGCTCCCCTACGAACGGCGTGACGAGCAGCGAGTCGACACCCATCCTTGCGACGGAGACTCCCCGTGGCGTTTCGCGAAGCTCAGGCGACGGTCGACGAGTGGATCCGACAATATAAGGAAGGCTACTTCCCTCCGCTCACGATCCTCGCCCGGCTCACGGAGGAGGTGGGTGAATTGGCCCGCGAGCTGAACCACCGTTTCGGCGAGAAGCAGAAGAAGCCGGGCGAGCCCGACGGGGACCTTGCGCTCGAGCTCGGCGACATCCTGTTCGTGGTGATCTGTCTCGCCAACGCCCAGGGGATCGATCTGGATCGGGCGTTCGAGTCGGTGATGACGAAGATCAGGACTCGCGACGCGGATCGGTGGACCAGGAAGGAACGTTGATCTCCTCAAAAATGCGCTCGTAGGACAGCAGCCGGTCCGGATCGACGATTCCCGCGGCGGCCGCCGCGCGCACGGCGCACCCGGGCTCGGCCTTGTGGCGGCAGTCGTCGAAGCGGCACTGATCGAGCAGGGGACGGAATTCCGGAAAGCACGCGCCCAGCTCGTCGGGGGCGATCCCCCACGCGCCCACCTCGCGCATCCCCGGCGTGTCCACCACGTAGCCGCCGACCGCCAGCGGCACCAGCTCGGCCGCGCGCGTCGTGTGCATCCCAGTGCGCCACTTCTCGCTGATCGCGCCGATGCGCAGCTTCAACCCCGGCTCGAGCGCGTTCAGGAGGCTCGATTTTCCGACACCGGACGCCCCGGTGAAGACCGTCTCGCGCCCACGCAACAGATCGCGCAGCGCGGGGAGTCCTTCAGGAATCTTCAGCGACGTCGCGAGCACCTGATAGCCGGCCGGGCCGAAGCGACGACTGAACCGCTCGACCACGTCGCGATCGAGCTCGATCTTGTTGACGACGATCGCCGCCGGAAGGCCGTTGGCCTCCGCGATCACGAGCATGCGATCGAGCATCCGGGGGTTCGCCTCCGGGTCGCGGGCCGACGCAACGACAACGACCTGGTCCACGTTGGCCGCGATCGGCTGGGCGCGACGCACGCCGCGCCCGCCACTCGGCCGGCGGCGGGCCAGGACGCTCCGCCGTGTATGCACCCGCTCGACCGTCGCCGGACCCTCGCGGTGCAGCGCGAGCTCCACGATGTCGCCTGCCACCACCCGGTCGTCGTCGGCCTGTTTGATCTTGCCGCGCAGCACCGCCGTCACCTCGCCGTCCACCGTATGCACGCGGTAGGTGCCACCGGTCCGGGTCAACACGACGCCGGTCGTCATGCGCCGCGCCGCGCCACGCAGCGGTCGAGGTGCGCCTTCACTTCAGCGAGGGTGAGCGCGAGCACGGGCACCAGGGCTGCATCCGGCGTCGAGCCGAACGACAGGTAATCGGTCTCGAGGTGGCCGACCGCCTTCTCCCCGGCCTCGGACCAGCGCACGAACAGCAGCGCCGCGCCGAAGCGCCCGGCGGCATCGGGATCATCGTCGACGAGGGTGGACACGGTGTACGCCGCGCCATCGGTGCCGCCGAACGCCGGGGGGCGCTGGTGGATCCGCAGATAGCCGCCCAGCGTCCCGTCGTCTTCGCTCAGCGACGCCGTAGCGACTCCCGGACGACGTTGCCGAGGATGAATCCGATATTCGCGGGGCGCTCCGCGAGGCGCCGCATCAGGTAAGGATACCAATGACTGCCGAACGGGACGTACACACGCATCCCGTAGCCCGCGGCGCGCAGTTCGTTTTGCAGGTCGCGCCGCACGCCATAGAGCATCTGATATTCGTAGCGAGACGGGTCGATACGCCGCCCTTTGGCGAACGCGCGGGCGTGCGTGATGATCCGCTCGTCGTGCGTGGCGATCCCCGGATAGTTGCCGTGCTCGAGCAGTCGCTCGAGGCACGACACGTAGCTCGCATCCACGTCGCGCTTGTCCGGAAACGCGATATCCGCCGGCTCCTTGTACGCCCCCTTGCACAACCGCACCCGCGCGCCGAGCGCGATCATCGCCTCGACGTCGGCGGCGGTGCGCCGCAGGTAGGACTGCAGCACGACGCCCGCGGTATTGCCGAATTCGGGGTGGACGGTGCGGGTGAAGAAATCCAGTGTGCGCTGCGTGTACGCGGAACCTTCCATGTCGATCCGCACGAACGAGCCGTACTGGCGGGCGCGGGTCAGGATGGCGCGCATGTTCTCGAGACAGAGCGACTCGCCGATATCGAGCCCCATCTGCGTCAACTTGACCGAGACATTCGCCTCCGCGCCGGCCGAATGAATCCGGTCGAGCAGCTGGAGGTAGACGTCCCGCGCGGCGCGCGCCTCCTCGGCCCGACTGACGGACTCCCCCAGGAGATCGAGGCTGGTGGAGATGTGCGCCGCATTGAGATCGCGCAGCACGGCCATCGCGGTGTCGATCGTCTCGCCCGCGACGAAGCGCGACGCGAGCCGCCCGGCGAGGCGGTTGTTGCGGACGAAACGGAAGACGCGGGGCTGCTCCGACAGCCAGAGCAAGCTGGCGCGCAGCATCAGGGATAGAACCGCGCGCGGGCCCGCGCCTGTTCGACGATCGCTTCGCTCGGCGTGAAGCGCGGCCCGAGGCGCTCGGCGAGCCGCTGCAGCTCGGCGAACACTCGATCGGCCCCGAGGTCGTCGAGGTAGCGCAGCGGGCCGCCGCGGAACGGCGGGAACCCGAATCCATAGATGGCCCCGATGTCACCGTCGCGGGGCGAGCGGACCACCCCTTCCGCCACGGCGCGGGCCGCCTCGTTCAGCATCGCGAAGGTCAGCCGCTGCACGATTTCCGCGGTCGGAATGCCGCCGTTGGGCTGTACGCCGAGCAATGGGTAAATCGCGCGATCGACGCCACCCTTCTTGCCGCCCGAGTATGTGTAGAAGCCCTTCCCCGCTTTGCGCCCCAGCCGGCCGTCCTTGACGAGCGCCGCCAGGGCGGGCGGCGGCGTCATGCGCTCGCCGAACGCCGCCTGCAGCACCTCACAGGCGTGTTGCGCGACGTCGATCCCGACTTCGTCGAGCAGGGTGATCGGTCCGACGGGGAATCCGAACTGCGCCATCGCCGCGTCGATATCCTCGGGACGCACGCCCGACAACAGGAGATGGGCCGCCTCAATCATATAAGGGCTGAGGATGCGATTCACCCAGAACCCCGGCGCGTCCTTCACGACGATCACCGTCTTGCCGAGTCGTCGCCCGAAACCGACGGCCGTGCTCACCGTCTGCGGCGCCGTGGCGGCGGTCGGGATCACTTCGAGCAGCGGCATGCGCGCGACGGGCGAGAAGAAATGCATCCCGATTACCTGCTCCGGCCGCCGCGACGCCTCGGCGATCCGGCCGATCGGAATGGTCGACGTGTTGGAAGCGAACACCGCGCCGGCGGGGAGGACGGCCTCACACTCGCGCAGCACCTGCTGCTTGACATTGAGCTCCTCGAACACCGCTTCGATCACGAGCTCCGCGCCGCTGAATCCCGTGTATTGGTCGCTGCCCGACAGAAAGGCGACGAGACGCGCATGCTCGAACTTCGTGATGCGGCGCCGGGTGAGCCGGTCGTTCACGAGGTCGCGCGCCGCGAGGAGCCCTTTGGCGACGCGCCCCAGGTCGGCGTCCTTGAGGCGGACGTCGATGCCCGCCTGCACGACCGTCGTTCCGGCGATCCCCGCTCCCATGAACCCCGACCCGACGACGGCGAGCCGATGCACCTCGCCGGGCGGCGGGGCGCCGGGAACGCCGCGGTCCTTCTTCAGCTCGCGTGTGGCGAAGAAGATCTGCACCAGCTTGCGCGACACGTCGCTCAGGGTGAGCTGGCCGAACAGCTGCGCCTCGCGCCGCAGCCCTTCGCGCATCCCGTGGCTCAGGCCATGGCGCACCGCCTCGAGCGCCGCGAGCGGCGCGGGATAGTTGCCCTTGGTCTGCGCGAGCACCTGCTTCCGGGCCAGATAGAACACCAGGAGCCGGCCGAGTGGGTTGCCGTCGAGCAGCAGCCCGAGGAGCCCGCTTCTACGGCTCCGGCGGAAGGGGCCCCGTGCCAGCCTACGGGCAGCGGCGATCGCGACCTCCTGCAGGATCGACGGCGGCACGAGCTCGTCGACGATCCCCAAGCGAAACGCTTTCGCCGCACGCTCGCTCTTGCCGGCGAGAATGATGTCGAGCGCGGCCCGCGCCCCGATGAGCCGGGGCAGCCGCTGACACCCACCGGCGGCCGGCAGGATACCGAGCTGGACCTCGGGAAGGCCGAGCTGCGTCTTGGGGTGGTCGGTCGCGACGCGATAGCGGCAGGCGAGCGCGAACTCCAGCCCGCCCCCGAGGCAGGCCCCGTGGATCCCGGCGACGATCGGTAGAGTGAACGTCGCGACGCGATCGAGCAGCGCCTGCCCGTCGCGCGCCAGCTGCTCGGCGTCGGCGGCGCTCTTCAGCTGGACGAACTCTTCGATGTCGGCGCCGGCGATGAAGTTGTCGGGCTTCCCCGAGAAGAATGCGACCGCCTTCACGCTGGCGTCGCGCTCGAGCGCCGCCAGCATCTCGTACATCTCTTCTTTGACCCTGCGCGAGATGACGTTGACGGGCGCACCCGGCGTGTCCAGCGTGACGACGGCGACGCCGTCCTTCACTTCCCACGTGAAGATCGCCATCAGCGCCGCTCCAGCACGACCGCCGAGGCCATTCCGCCCTGTGCGCACACGGAGATCAGCCCGTACTGCACGCCGCGCCGCTTCATCTCGTTCGCGAGTGTCGTCACGAGCCGTCCGCCGGTGGCACCGAACGGGTGTCCGATCGCGATCGAGCTCCCCATGACGTTGATGACGTCCTCGTTGATCTCCCACCCCTTCGCGGCGAAGCCCTGAAGGTTCGACAGGACCTGTGAGGCGAACGCCTCGTGCATCTCGATCAACCCGAGGTCCTTCCACTGGATGCCCGCGCGTTCGAGCGCTTTGGGAACGGCCCAGACCGGACCCTGCAGCAGCTGCCAACCCGGGTCCACCGCGGCCACCGCGTAGGAGCGGAGAAAGGCGAGCGGCTCATAGCCCAGCGCCCGGGCAACTTCCTCCGCCATCAGCAGCACCGCCGACGCGCCGTCGGTGAGCGGCGACGAGTTGGCGGCGGTGACCGAGCCGTAGCGCCGGTCAAACACGGGCCGCAGCTTCGCCATCTGCTCGAGCGACGTGTCGGTCCGGATGCCGTTATCGGCCGTCACGACGGCACGGCCGGCGCGCTCGGGGAGCCAGGGCGCGATCTCGGCCGTCAGCCGGCCGTCGGCGGTCGCGCTGGCGGCGAGCTGATGGCTGCGCAGCGCCCACCGGTCCTGTGCCTCGCGCGTGATGTGGTTCTCCTTCGCCATCTTCTCCGCCGACTGGCCCATCGACTCGCCGGTGGACGGCTCGGCGATCGCGGGAGACACCGGGATGAAGTCGCGCGGTCGAATGCGGCTGAACGTGGCCAGCCGAGCGCCGAGCGACCGCGCTTTGTTGGCGGCGACGAGGATGTCGGCGAGGCGGCGCGACACGAGGATCGGGACGTCGGACAGCGATTCCACGCCGCCCGCCAGAATGACGTCGGCGTGCCCGAAGGCGATCTGATCGTGCGCGGCGGTGACCGACTGGGTGGACGAGGCGCACGCGCGGTTCACCGTGTACGCCGGGATCTCCCTGGGGAACTGCGGCAGCAGGCTGACTTCGCGGGCCACGTTGGGGACGAGCGGTGAGGCCACGACCTGCCCGAAGATGACCTCGCTGACGGCGCGGGGGTTGAGGTTGGTGCGCTCGATCAGCTCGCGCGCCGCGTGGCGCGCCAAGTCCACGGCGCGGACGTCCTTCAGGTCCGTGCCCGCCTTGCAGAACGGCGTCCGGCACCCCGCGACGATCGCGACGCGCCGGCCGATGGGGTTCGTCATGCTGCTCGTGCCTCCCGTGTTCCCGCGCGGGAAACCTACAACTTCCGGGCGCGGCTGGGGAATCGGCGACGCGGTGTCGACACGTTCAGATTACATTTTCGGCCCACCCCTCGTGGTGGCGGTCCCGAGCGACCGTGACCGGGAACACGCACCGACGGGTCGTCCGCGGTCGCGGTTCGGCTCCCGCAACGCTGTCCCGGAGGGGAGTTGGCGGGCGAAGCCCCGTTCTCCAATCGTTCGCGCATCGCGGCGCTGGAATCGATGCAGGCCCAACCCGTGGACCTCCTGGTGATCGGCGGAGGCATCACGGGCGCCGGTATCGCGCGCGACGCCGCACTGCGCGGGCTGCGCACCGCGCTCGTGGAGGCGCACGATTTCGGATCGGGCACCAGCTCGCGCAGCTCGCGGCTGATCCATGGCGGGCTGCGCTACCTCGAGCACCTCGAGCTGGGCCTCGTGCTCGAAGCGAGCCGCGAGCGTCGCGTGCTGCTCCAAACCGCTCCCCACCTCGTCCGCTCCACGCGCTTCCTGTTCCCGATCTACCGCGGCGGGCGCGTCTCGCCGTCGAAACTGCGGGCGGGGATGTGGCTCTACGATCTGCTCGCGGGGTTTCGCAACACCCACATGCATCGCTGGCTGTCGCCGAAGCGGGCGCTCGACGCCGAGCCGGGGCTCAGGGACCGGGACCTGCGCGGTGCCGCCATCTATTGGGACGCGCAGACCGACGACGTCCGCCTCGTCCTCGCCACGCTGCGCGGCGCGGCCCTCGCCAGCGCGCTGGTCGCCAACTACGCCGCCGTGACGAGCTTCATCCGGGCGGAAGGACGTGTCGTCGGCGCCGTGATCCGCGACGCCCTCTCGGGGGAAGAGCGGCTGGTCCGCGCGCTGACCGTGGTCAACGCCACCGGCCCATGGGTCGACCGCATCCGACACCTGGACGCGCCCAACGTGCCGCCGCTGATCCGCGCCTCCAAGGGCGCCCATGCGATCGTGCGGCGCGACCGGCTGGGCCTGCACGACGCCGTCACGATCGCCTCGCCGATCGACGGCCGCGTGATGTTCCTGCTCCCCTGGAACGATCTCGCGTACATCGGCACGACGGAAACCGAAGACAACGTCGAGCCGGAGGCGGTGCGCGCCACGGGGGACGACGTCATCTACCTGCTGCGCTCCGCCAACGCCGTGTTCCCGCGTGCGCGCCTCTCACCCAGCGACGTAATCGCCACCTGGGCGGGGCTGCGGCCGTTGCTCGCCGCCGAGCGCGACGTTCCGGCTGGACGCGTGTCGCGCGAGCATCGCATCGTCGAGAGCCCGAGCGGGCTGATCACGATCGCCGGCGGCAAGCTCACCACCTATCGCGTGATGGGGCGGGACGTCGTCGATCTCGTGGTGCAACGCCTGCGCCAGATCGACAACCGGCCGGCGCCGCCGCGGGCCGCCACCCAGTCGCAGCCGCTCCCCGGCGGCGAGATCGCGGCGCTCGACGTCATGATGCAGTCGGTCCGCATGAAGGAGCTGTCGCCCGTCACCGCGCGCCACCTGGTCGACAGCTACGGCACGGAATCGGCCGCGATCCTGAACCTCGTGACGAAGAACAAGGTGTTGGGAGGTCCGCTGGTGACGGGACGGGCGGAGATCCGCGCCGAGGTCGTTTATGCCGTCGAGCGGGAGATGGCGGTCCGACTCACCGACGTCCTGATCCGGCGACTGCACCTCTTCTACGAGGACCCCCAGCACGGGGCGGGCGTCGCGGCGAACGTCGCCCGCAAAATGGCCGAGCTCCTCGGCTGGGACTCGAACCGCGAGGACGACGAAATCGGCGAGTATCTGGAAGAGGTCCGCAAGTCGCGCGAGTTCCTGCGCGAGGTCGGGCGCGCCAGCCAGGCCGTCGGCTAACGCACGAAGAGACGCTCCATCCGGCGCACCACCGCCGGTTTGCCGCAGATGATCCCGTACACCGCCGGCTGTTTGGTGCGGGACTGATACGCCAGCACGTAGCGGCCCCCCGCCTCCTCGATCAGCACCTGCGTCGCCGCGATGTCCCACAACTTCACTCCGTAGTCGACCACCGCCCCGACCCGTCCTTCGGCGGCAAACACGTGGGCGATACAATCGACATATCCTCGCACGGTAGGATGCTCGCGCATCAACCGGTCGAACGCCGCGCCGGCGCGGCACTGCACGAACCGCTCGCGGTCACCAGCCGACACGACTTCCTTGTCGATCGCGCGCGCCGGCACGTCGCGCACCCGCAGGCGCCGCCCGTCGCACCACGCACCGAGCCCTACCCCGGCGCTGTAGCGCGACCCGAGTCCCGGGAGGTCGATCACGCCGATGAGGGGACGTCCCGTGTGGTGGAGCGCGATGATCGTCCCATAGAACGGGATGCCGTGCGTCAGGCTCGTCGTGCCGTCGATCGGATCGAGAATCCATTGAAACGGGGAGCCGGGGCGCGTCGCCGCGTACTCCTCGCCCAGAATGCCGTGATCCGGGAACGCCCGGACGATGGCGCGGCGCAGCGCGCGCTCCACCGCCAGATCGACGTCGGTCACGAAGCTCGCGTCCGATTTGAGACGCGCCGTGAACCCCCGGGCGACGCGCCGCTTGACGATGCCGCGCGCCAGGCGGGAGAAGCGCACGGCTGCCCGGTAGTAGCGGCGACGCTCGGCGAGGGGGATTACGGCAGGTACTCCTTGGGGATCGGATTGTCGGGGCGCTCATCGTCCCACTGCGCCGCCGCGATCCACCAGCGCGTCCCGTCCCAGAACAGCTCGATGCTGTTGATGCCGCGGCCGAAGGCCGGCCCGTCCGCCCGCTCACGCATCTCGTACGTGCTGAACACGTGTACCGCGTTGCCGAAGCGGGCGGTAGTACGATGGATTTCGGTCTCGAAGAAGCCGCGGCGCACCAGTGAGGCATCGGAGCGGTCCACGAACATCTGGTGGTCCATGACGTCGGCGCGCACGCGTCCAGCGCTATCGGTCGACAGGGACACGAAGTGGACGCCGGGGATGTACAGCGTCCGGTCCCGCGCCCATTGGCGTGGTTGCCCGGCCGGTCCGGAAATCACGTCGTAAAACGCGCGCAGGATACCGTCGAGCGTAGCGACGTCCTCGGGGCGCGGCGCGATCGTCGGAACGTCGACGTGCTGCGCCGGGGGACGCTGCGCCGCGGCGACTCCTGGGCCGCCGAGCAGCAGCGCGAGCGCGAGTGGATGGAGGCGACGCGGCATGAGGCCTTCCCTTGGGTGAGCAGAGAAGGTGCGGGCGGCAGGCGGAGCCGCACAAGAGCGTGCCAGATCCGGGTTCTGTGTGTGATCTGCGACACACCGCGAGCACGACGGAACACGGGATCGGAACCTCAGGCGCCAGCCGGGGCTAGACGTCGTGGATGCGACTGGCATCCGGATCTTCGCAAAAAGGAGGATTCATGAAGAGCCTGCGAAACACGCTCTTTCTGGCGGGCCTCCTGCTCGCGTGCTTCAACGCTCCAGCGCACGCGCAGCGGGCGCACATCGGTCCGCATTTCGGTTACAACTTCGATATGGACCGGGCGCTGATCGGCGCGCATATGTTGTTGCCGCTCAGCACGGACGTCGAGTTTTATCCGTCGTTCGATTACTACCTGGTCGATTCGGGGACCCGTATCGGTCTGAGCGGCGACCTGAAGTTCCGCATGCCGACGGGGTATGGTTCGGCGTTTTACCTCGGTGGCGGTCTCAACTTCCAGGATGCGTCGGCGAGTGGCGTGTCGAACAACGATACCGGAT
Organism: Gemmatimonadales bacterium; assembly: GCA_035491895.1. Lineage (GTDB taxonomy): Bacteria > Gemmatimonadota > Gemmatimonadetes > Gemmatimonadales > GWC2-71-9 > DASTHG01. The sequence continues at coordinate 123,153 of DATJJY010000091.1, read as the reverse complement.
GGGACCTGCTGTTCGGACTCGAGTCCCGTCGTGGAGCCGCGCATCCGTACATCGAGGGTCGAGTCATCGGGCATGACAACACGACGTTCCAGATCGGCGCCGGGTTGAACTTCACGATTTTCTAAAGAGGTTGGAGGTTGGTGGAAGATGGTGGAGGTTGAGCGTTTGCATCCTCCACCATCCTTCACCCCACCTCGACAATCTCCCGTCTCAGCGCCACCCGCGCAGGGAGCGCACGTAGTCGTGCAGCACCAGGAATTTCTCGAAAACGACGACACCCTTCCGTTTGCGCCCGAATTCGCCGAACAGCTCCCGTAAGCGCCCTCGCCGGCCGACATAGAACCGGAACGTCTCGGCGAAATCCTCCTGCGGGTGCGTTCCCGAGTAACGGCTGACGTAATCGACCAGCGTAGTCGCGACGCGGCGACGCTCGAAGTCGACCCAGTGCTCGTCGGCCACGCGGTACGCCCGCCGCACCTCGCCGAACGCACGCCGGAACCGCCCCGTCCGGGTCCATGTCCAGTTGTGGTACAGAAACGAGTGGCCCAGCTCGTGGAGGATCAGGCCGGTGAGCGTATTCCAGGAGATCTCGTCGCGGCGCCGCTTGCTCGTGACGTAGCGGCGATCGATCTCGATCACCTTGGGAGCGTCGGGGGACACCCCGGACACGCCGGGACGCAGCAACACGCGGTAGTCCCAATCCTTCACGCGCGACACGATGAGGAGGCGGCGCACCCGCCGCAGCGCCCGCTCGATCAGGTCCCGTCCGGTGGCGTCTTCCCCGCACCAGGGACAGGTTTCCATCCAATCATCGACGCCGCGGTCGCAGTGGGGGCAGTCGTTCTGGAACCGCTCGTATTTCCACCACTGCCCCTTGCCGCACCAGGGACACCACTGCATCGGGTACTGCAGTCCGCCGTGACAGCGGCGGCAGCGCCGCTCGTATTTGAATCCCTTGGGCCGCTTGAGCGGCTCGGGGCTCGAGTCCCGGTCGGCGATCTCGCGCCCGCACCAGGGACACCACGAGAAGCTGTCGGAGACCATCCAGCGGCAGTAGCGGCATTCGGCGCCGGTCTCCCGCTGCTCGTCGCCCCAGACGAGCTGCTTACTGCAATTGGCGCAGAAGTACCAGTACCGCTGCAGCTCGGCGCGGCAGCGCGGGCAGCGCAGCTCGGGGCGTGGGATCTCGCGGCGGCGGCGCGTGATGAGGCTGCGGACGGCGGACCAGGCGTCGCTCATCGCCGCAGCGCCTCGTCCACGAGGCGTTGAATGAATTTCGGGTAGCTCATCCCCGCCTTCTCGGCCGCGTTGGCGAGCTCATGCCCGTAGGCGATGAAAGGATTCGGGTTCGCTTCCAACACGTATACCTCGTGATCGTGCGTCAGGCGCAGGTCGATGCGCCCGTAGTCCTGCAGCCACAGCGCGTGAAACGTCGTCTCGCACACTTCACGGATCTTCCCGCGCACTGCTTCCGAGAGTCGGGCGAAGCCCGACCGGATGTGATGTCGCTCGCGGTACTCTTCGTCCCATTTCGCCTTGTAGGTCGCGATCCGTCGCTCCGCCTTCGAGAGCTTGCTGAAGTGCAGCTCCACCACCGGCAGCAGCTCGAGCATGTTGTTGCCGATCAGCCCGGCGTACAGCTCCCGTCCCTCGATCAGCTCCTCGGCGATCGCGGCCTGTCGGAACTTCTCGTGGATGAATCCCACGCGCTCGGCGAGGCTCTCATCCTCGCTCACCACCGACGATTGCGCGATCCCCACCGACGCGTCCTCGAGCAGCGGCTTCACGATAAGCGGAAACCGCAGGGTGGACGGCCGGAGAAACGGGTCCCCCGGGTGAAAGGTCGCGAATTCGGGTACCCGGATGCCGTGGTGCTTCAAGATCTTCTTGCTCATCGACTTGTTGCGCGCCACGAGGAGCCCCGTCGGTGTACACCCGGTGTGTCGCCACCCATGCATTTCCAGCACCGCCGCCACGGCGTATTCGTATTGCGAGCTGCCGCGGAACGCCTCGCAGCAGTTGAAGACGAGTGCCGGCTCGAACTCGACGAGCTGATTGATCAACGGCCGCACGTCGTCCACGATCCCGACGAAGCGCACCTCGTGATCGTTCTGGATCAACCCGCGCGCAACGTCGTACTCCGCCTCCTCGACTTTTCCTTCCGACATTTCGCGCCGGTAGTCCTCGTCGCCCCAGTCGGGGTGCGGCGTATCGAACACGACCGCGATCTTCACGCGCTCGCCCGCTTGTTCCGCGACATGTCCCGCCCAACCGTCCTGAGCGCGAACAGAATCACGATGCCGCCGACGAGTCCCACCGCGGGCAGGAGGAGCATGGCACGGCGCAGCGCGTCGTCCGGGGGCAGGTGCCATGTGGTCTGGAAACGATCGGAGAGAAACCCGATCAGCGGCGGCGCCACCGCGTCCCCGGCCAGATGCGAGAACAGCAGGAACGCCCCCATCACCGACGATCGCACCGCCGCCGGCACGACGTCGAAGATCACCGCCGACAGCGGGCCACTGTACCACGTATAGAAAAAATACGTGCCGAACACGCAGGGGACGAAGAACTGGAGGCCGGGAGAGAGGATCAACACCACCACGATCGGCGCGCCGAGGATGAAGCCTCCCCCCGCTACCGCGACGCGCGCCCCCTTCCACCGCGGCGACAACCAATCGGCGAGCCGCCCGCCCACCAGTGCTCCGAGCACACCGCCACCCAGTGCCCAGACGCCGAAGTCCCGCCCGATCTCGCTCACCGAGAACCCGTGGACGCGCTGCATGAAACTGGCCGCCCAGGCGATCATCCCGTTCACGGCGAACGTGACGAGCGCGCCACCGAGGAACACCCAGATGAGCGTGGGAATCCGGAGCACCACCGATGCGGCTTCCAGGAATTCCTCGAACGCCGTCGCCGCGACCTCCTGAGCTCCAGCCGTTCCCCGAAGCGCCAGGGGCACGAGCCGCGCCACGGTCCACGCGACGCCGACCCCGACGAACATCCCGAACACCGCCACCACCATTTCGTTCGGAATCACGCGAATCAGCGCGAGCACACCGCTCGCGATCGTTCCGACGGCCGTGAGCCCGATGAGGGGATAGGCGTAGCGCACGGCCCGCTTCAGGCCGGTGGTCGTGAATCGCCGCAGGGTGGTGGCGAGCGGGGTTGGCGGGCGACGCTCCGGCTCGCGAAGTCGTGACGCGAGGACCGCAAGAAGAAACCCGGGAACCCCCAACCACAGGAAAGCGAGCCTCCAGCCGTACACCTCGGCGAGCAGTCCGCCCAGCCAGACGCCCGACACGCCGCCCAGCGCCATGCCGACGGAGTAGATGCCGAGTGCGAAGGCGCGCTGGCGCTCCTTGTAATATTCGGCGATCAGCGCCTGCGAGACGGAACCGTAGCCTGCCTCGCCGACGCCCACCATCGCGCGGCAGAAAAAGAGCTGCCAGAAGCCGCGCACCGCGCCGCCGAGCGACGTGAACAGGCTCCACACACCGACGCCCCACGCGATGACGCCGCGCCGCGTGCGCAGATCGCCGAGCACGCCGAGCGGCAGGGCCGCGAGCGAGAGGACAATGATGTAGGCGGAGCCGATCCAGCCGAGCTGCTGATCCGACAGGCGGAGATCGTGTTTGATCGATTCAAAGACCGCGAAGACGACGTTCCGGTCGGCGTAATTGAAGAAATTGATCAGCGTCAAGAGTCCGAGGACGTAGGCCGCGTACGCCCGGGACCCGCCGACCGGACGCCCCACGTCAGCGCTCGCGGCCCCCGGCCGCGCGCGCCGCGCGCTGATCGCGCTCCGCTTTGGATGCCTTGTAGGCTTTCTGGAGCTGCGCCATCATCGCCGCGCGCCGGTCGTACAGGCGCTTGAGCGGGCGCGGCGAGCGGCGCGCGAGGGCGTAGGCGGCGAGGATCGGAAAGGCCACCGTGTTGTCGAGGTAGCACACCACTGTCCCCGGGAGCTGATCGGGATCGACTTTCCCCCAGCTCACCGCTTCGGCCGGCGTCGCACCCGAGAGGCCGCCGGTGTCGGGACGGGCATCGGTCATCTGCAGATAGTAGTCGTGCCCCTTCTCGCTGATCCCCAGCACTTCCTGGATCTGCGGCTCCGTCTGCAGCACGAAATTTTTGGGGCTCCCACCGCCGATCAACAGCACGCCGCTCTTGCCATCGTGCGTCTTGGCGTCGAACACGATCGCGGACGTCTCGTTCACGTCGGCGCTCACGTCGAACCGCAGCTGCGAGCCGTCCAGCGCCTGCTCGGCGACGTTCATCCCGATCGAGGAATCGCCGGGTGAGGAGGTGTAAATCGGCACCGCGCATTCGTGCGCCACCGCCAGCACCGAGCGCCGCGACAGCCCGAGCGCCTTCTCGCGCTCGCGCACGAACCCGCCCAGCATGTAGTGGTACTCCGCGGTGCTCATCGGGCGCTGGAACTCGGGGCGCGCCGACACTTCCCGGATGTACGCGTCGGTCGAGAGCAGCACATCATAATGAAAGAAGATGTCGTAGATGCGCACGACTCCTTCCTCGCGCAGCTCGACGTCGTCGGCGAACGGGGTGCCGCGATGCATCGAGAGCCCGAGCCCGAAATGCGCATCGTGATAGAGGTTCGCGCCGGTCGAGACGATCCAATCGATGAACCCCGCCTCCACGAGGGGGATGATCGTGCTCATCCCGAGCCCCGCCGGCGTCATGGCGCCCGTCAGGCTCATCCCGACGGTGGCGTTGTCGGCGAGCATGCGGTCGGCGTAGAGGCGGCAGGCCTCGCGCAGCCGCCCGGCGTTGTAGGCGAGAAAGGCGTTGTCGACCAGCTCGGCGATAGTTTCGCGCCCCGTGACGCCCTGGGGGTCGATCCGCGGACCGCGGAGAAAGCCGGATGTGGTCACCGCTTCACCTCGGGTCGGCTCGTGTGTGAAGTCCTGCGCTCGCGCGCCTGCACGACCAGCTGCACCGCTTCCGCCGGATCGTCGGTGAGATGGAAGATGTTCATGTCCCTAGTGTCGATCTTCCCCTCGCCGGCGACGCGGTCGGCCAGCCACTCGCACAACCCCTTCCAGTACTCCCGCCCGAACAGCACGACCGGAAAATGCTTTACCTTCCCGGTTTGAATCAGCGTCAACGCCTCGAACAGCTCGTCCATCGTGCCGAAGCCGCCGGGAAAGACGAGGAAGGCCGTGGAGTATTTCACGAACATCGTCTTGCGCACGAAGAAATACCGGAAATTGATGGAGCGCTCGACGTAGGGGTTCGTCCCCTGCTCGAACGGCAGCTCGATGTTGCAGCCGATCGAAAGCCCGTTTCCCTCCTGGGCGCCGCGGTTCGCGGCTTCCATGATGCCGGGGCCGCCCCCGGTGATGATCGGGAACCCGTGCTTGGCGAGCAGCCGGGCGGTCTCGACCGCTTTGTCGTAGTACGGATCGTCCGGCTTGGTGCGTGCCGAGCCGAAGATCGTGACGGCGTAGCGCACGTCGGAGAGTGTGTCGAACCCCTCGACGAACTCACCCATGATCCGCAGGACGCGCCACGGGTCGGTGTGCACGAAGGCCCGCCGCTCGGTCGGCGGGAGGGTCGTGAGCAGTCGTTCGTCTTCAGTGACTGCGGAACGCTGCGAGTCGGTCGAGTGCTGCGACATGGTCGTCCTGCACGTTGTAGAAGAAAGGAGAGAGGCGGACGTGCCCGGGACGGGCGTCCGCCACGATGGCGCCGGCGGCGAGATGACGCACCGCGGCCGCGGGATCGGCGGCCGGGAGCATCACGATCGCGGAGCGGTGCTCCGGCGACGCGGCGACCTTGGGGCGGAACCCCTGGTCACGTGCGCGCCCCACGAGGTCTTCGACGAGCCCGGCGGTGACGCGCCGGATGGCGGGCACACCGATCTCCTCGATGTATTCGAGCCCGCCGAGCTGCGTGTAGATCGCCGCCAGGGCGGGTGTGCCCAGCTCGAACCGGCGCGCATCTTCATGGAACTCGAGCGACCGCGGCTCGAAGGCGAACTGGTCCTTGTGGCCGAACCACCCCGCGACGGTCGGCACCACGCGCCGCTCCGGGTCGTCGCGCACGTAGCAGAACACGATACCCGTCCCACCGAGCAGCCATTTCAGTCCGCCGGCGATGAGGAAGTCCACACCCGCCGCCGGCGCGTCGACCGGCACCTGCCCCACCGACTGATAGGCATCGATGAGACAGAGGGCCCCCTTGCGATGGGCGATCTCCGCGACGGCGGCGATATCCTGGATGGCGCCGCTCGTGAAATAGACGTGAGAGGTCGCGACCAGTGCGGTGCGCTCGTCGACCGCCCGAGCGATCGCTTCGACCGGCACCGTCACCTGATCCGGGCTTTCGACGACCACGAGCTCGACGCCCTGGGACTGCTTGGCGAGCCACTGATAGACGACGGTCGGGAAGTCGAGCGACGTGACGACGACGCGCGGCCGGCGGCTGTAGTCGAGCGCGCTCGCCACCGTCGCGACCGCGACCGAGACGCTCGGGGCGAGCGCGATAGTATCTCCCGACGCGCCGATGACGTTGCCGTACCGCACGCGCAGCTCACCCAGGGCCTCCCACCACACGTCGTACCAGGCGGCGGCACCGCGCGCCTGCCACACATCGAGAAAGCCGGCTACCTTGCGCCGGGCCCGGTCCCCGAGGGCCCCGAGGGAGCAGGTGTTGAGGTAAATCCGGTCCCGGAAGATGGGGAATTCGCCCCGGTAGCCGGCCAGAGGGTGCGCGATCGTGCCGGCCGCGACGCCGCTTGCAAGCGTCATAGGCGGTGAATATACAGAAGCCATGCAGACTCCGGCGAGTTGGACCTCACTAGTCGCCCGCCTGGCGTTGCGCGCAGTGGTGCGGCCGCGGCTGGCCGTGGATCTGCTGCGCCTCACCTGGAGTTTTCGAGCGCGTGACTGGTACCGTCGCGCGCCGTTCCTGCCGCTGCCGCCGCGCGATTACGTCCGCTGGCGGATGTTCACCGCCTATGGCGACGAGGACGCCGTCCCGCCGCTCGACGACGTCGTGCGATTCGCGCGATGGAGACGAGAGACGATGCGGCTCTGATTGCGAGAGACATCGAGAAGAAGGGTCGAGAAGAAAGACTTCAAGAAAAAGGAGTCAAGAGAAGAGACGAATGAATCGAGCTGCCGAGGTCAAGCGAAGGGCGTTGGCGATCGGATTCGACGCGGTGGGCATCGCGCGGCTCGAAGCGAATCCGCACGCGCCGGATCTCGACCGCTGGCTCGACGCGGGGTACGCCGGAACGATGACGTATCTCCACCGGCAAGCGGCGAAGCGAAAAGATCCCCGCCGGATAATGCCCGAGGCACGCTCCGCGGTCGTGACGCTGACGAACTACTTCCACTCCTCCGTCAGCCGACGCGAGACTGGCTCGGCCCGAGTGGCCCAGTACGCCTGGTCTACGGACTACCATCGCATCATCGGTCCGCGGCTCGAGCAGTTGGCCGCGGCGGTCGGAGAGCTCGTCCCCGGCGCCAGGAGCAGGACGTACGTGGATGCCGGACCGGTGCCAGAGCGCGACCTGGCGCAGCAAGCGGGGTTGGGATGGATCGGGAAGAACACGATGCTCATCGATCCGGCGATCGGCTCGTTCACGTTCATCGGGACGGTGCTCACCGACGCCGACCTCGAGCCCGACGCACCGTTCGCAGCCGATCGCTGTGGCACCTGCAGCGCCTGCCTCGACGCCTGCCCTACGACCGCGTTTCCCGCTCCGTACACGCTCGATGCGCGCCGTTGCATCTCGTATCTCACGATCGAGCACAACGGCGACCTCACGACGACGGAGCACGACCAGATCGGCGAATGGGTCTTCGGCTGCGATATCTGCCAGGACGTGTGCCCCTGGAACGTGCGCTTCGCGCGCGCGACGTCCGATCCCGCATTCGCCCCTCGCCCTGAAATCGCACACCCGAATCTCGCCGAGCTCGTGGGCCTCGAAGCTTCACAGTTTGAGGGCCGCTACGGGGACACGGCGTTCGAGCGGGCCGGGGCCGCGGGGATGCAGCGCAACGCGCAGGCCGTGCTCGACAACCGCCGAGACAAACGGCCGTGACCGCGAGCCGCATCGACGACATTCAGCGCCAGCTGGCCCAGGGACTCCTCCGCATCGACCCGCACCATCGACTGCTCGGTCGCCCCATGAGTTTTCGCGTGCTCGATGGTCGCGCGCTCGAGATCACGTTCCGGGATGTGGCCGGGATCGCCGAAGCGGAAGCGCAGGGGGTGAAGCGCGTATTGGGAGCGGACAGCACGTACAGCGTGTCACCGCAGACCGCGGAGCAGGTGACGGTGCGGTTTGTAGTGCCGTTGTAGGAGACGGTAGGAGACGGTAGGGGACGGTAGGAGACGGTAGGAGTGCAATCACAACCCCTACCATTCCCTACCGTCCGGATTCTTGTATCAGACGGATCACCGGCACCTCCGGCGGATTCCCCAACCGGAGCGGCATCGCCGACGATCCGACGCCCGCCGAGACATAGATCCAGCGCTCCCCCACGCGCCGCAGGCCGTGCATGTAACGCCGGCCGAACTGCGACGGCACCGTCAGCGGCCCGATGATCGGCCAGTGCACCTGGCCGTTGTGCGTGTGCCCCGACAGCATGAGGTCGACCCGCAAGTCTGCGGGCAAGTATTCGATGAGATCGGGGTTGTGGGAGATCAGTACGCGGGGGATGTTTTCCGGTACATCGCGCAGCGCATCGCGCGGTCGCACGGCGCCGTGCGCAAAATCGTCCACCCCGGCGATCGCGAGCGCCGCGCCGCCGCGGTGGATCAGCCGATGACGATTGTGCACCAGCTCGGCACCGGTGCCGCGAATCACGTCGCCGACGGCGTCCGCTCCTACCCAGTGATCGTGATTGCCGAGCACGGCGAATAGTCCATCCGGCGCGGTGTAGCGTGCCAGGACGGGGCCCAGCCCATTGAGATCGCTCTTCGCGTGGCTGACGAAGTCGCCGCCCAGCACCACGAGGTCCGGCGCGAGGGTCGCGACGCGATCAGCGACACGCTCGAGCCACCACAACGGGACGACAGGTCCATGATGCAGGTCGGTCACGAGCGCGATGCGGTACCCCTCGAATTCCGTTGGCAGATTCCGGATCGGGATGGCGATCTCAGGAGTGATGAGCTCGGCGCGCTCCCAGTGGGCGAGTCGCGCGGCCAGACGCTCGAGCACCCAGCCGATCGGAACCTTGACCGCCAGCTCGTAGCGCGGTGGACGCGCCACTTCACTCGGAGGGCGGCGGCGCGGATGGAACAGGGGACCAATCACGGATGCGCGCCGTTACCGAGCGTCCGCGTCTCTCCGAACGCCAGTTGCCAGAAGCGATCGTCCGGCAGTCCCGCTGCGCGCCACGCCGCACGGGCGCGCTCGGGCGGCTCTGCGAGCGGCTCGTCGGTGAGCAGGAATGTCCCCCAGTGCATCGGAACGAAACACGGCGAGCCCAGGTCGCGGGCCGCCTGGACCGCTTCTTCCGGATCCATGTGGACCGGGCGCATGAACCAGCGTGGGTCGTAGGCGCCGATCGGGAGCAACGCGACATCGAAGGGCCCGAAGCGCTCGGCGATCTTCGCGAAGTCGGGATGAAAGCCGGTATCGCCGGCGAAGAACAACCGCCGACCGGGCGCGGCGAGGCTCCACCCGCACCACAACGTGCGATTGCGTCCCCACGGTGTGCGGCCGCTGAAATGCTGCGCTGGTGTGCAGCCGAGTGTCACGCCGTCGATCGTGATCTCCTGCCACCACTCGAGCTCGGAGACCTCGAGGACCCCGCGGTGCTTGAGGAACGGCTGCAGCCCGCGCGGGACGATCCACCGCGCGCCAGGATTGGTTGCTTCGAGCCGGCACACCGTGCGGTCGTCGAGGTGATCGTAGTGGTCGTGCGATTGCAGCACGACGTCGATCTGTGGCAGATCCTGGAAACGAACGGCCGCGTCGACGAGGCGCTTGGGACCGACTCCAGGGATTGGCGAGGCGTGAGCGCTCCACATCGGGTCGGTGAGGACGTTCAGCCCGCCGATTTGAATCAGGAAGGTCGAGTGGCCGACCCAGGTAATGGTCACGAGATCGGCGCCGGCGCGTGGAACGAAGTATTGGGGCGTGGCGCGAGGCAGCGACGCCGGATCGGGATCGGGCGCCCGCGGGCTCCGCCAGCGATCGATGCGCCAACGGAGAAAATCCTTGAAGCGCACGGTGAGTGCGCCGTCAGGCCAGGGATTGGTATACCGCACGCGCAACGCCCTCCGAGGCGGGAAAACTACCTCGGAGGGCGTCGCTCAGGCGGTCACGGAACTGTGATCGTCGCGTCCTTGAACTTGCTCTCGCTCGCGGCCCGTAGGTGTGTCGAGCCGGAGATGTTGGCGTGGATCCACGCAGTATTGCCCGACGCCCAGATGATCGTCGCGACGCCCGACGAATCGGTCAGGAACCAGGAAATCTGTGGCGTAGTCAGAACGTTCCCAGCGGAATCACGCAGCGTGGCCGTGAAGTAGTTGCTGTCACCCTTGGCGATGGTCATGCTCGCCGGAGTGAGGTCGATGCTTGCGACCGGATTGGAGGGCGGCGTGTTGCTGACCTGGATCGTCACGGAGTCTTTGAGCGCCCCGCTCGAAGCGACGATCCACGTGCTGCCCACACCCGTCCCGAGGATCTGCACCTTGGAGAGCGAGTCGGCGACAAAGCTCGAGTCCAGCAGCACGGCCGCGACCGCGGTGTTGCGGCTTGTCCACGTGACCTGCGGATTCGCTTCGGGAATGCCATTGGAATCGCCGACTGCCGCGACGAGCATAACGGTTCCACCGAACCCGACCGACGACGGTCCGGTAATGTTGATGAACGAACCCAGGGCTGCGCGCTGCAGCGAGATGTCGAGGTGCGTGGTGTTCCCCGCGGAGACCTGCACGCTGGGCGCGACGGCGGCCGCGAGACCCGGCAGATCGGGCTGCTCGGCCTGGACGATCCAGCTCCCGGCGTCGATGAAGCTGACCTGGTAGTGGCCCTGGGAATCGCTCCGACCAGTGGCCACGAGATACCAAGTACCCGAGAAGCGGCTCGGGTCGCCGCCGAAGACCGAGATGTTGGCGTTCTCGATCGGAGTGGGATTCCCCTCGATGTCCGGGCCCGTCACGGTTCCGGCGATCGCGCCGGTCGTGGCGCTATTGACCGCCCGGAGCGTCGGAATCATCACAAAATCGTTGTGGCCCGTGAAGTTGTAGAGGAAGCTCCGACCCACGTCGAAATCGATCACGATCTCGCCGCCGGTGGCGGAAACCGCGAGCGGTTGCTCGACCAAAGCATATAAGGCGATCTCGCCGGCATGGGGGTAGGGCCAGATGACTACGGCGTTCGACCCGTCGGCGTACTTGATGGACGACCGGTCCACGTCGATCGTCATGCGAATCGCGGCGTACTTTCCGGCATCGATCGTGCCTTGACCAACGAACGCTGTGGCTCCTTGCTGCAGAGTGAGCAAGTCGAACGACTTATTGGGTGTCGCGATCGTCACAAAGCTGCCAGCCTGGCTGGTCGTATCGAGACTGGTGCTCGCCTCGATTCTCGTCACGTAGATATTGACACTCCCCACAGTATCGAAGGGGAATGGATCGTCGGTGATGAATACCTTGGTCGGGGAGATTGCCAGCGGATGCAGTGTATCGTCCTGATAGCAAGCGACGCCAGCGGTTCCGGCCAGAACGAGGAAAGTGGCGAACAAGCGCTTCATGAGACGCTCCAGTAGGTCGCAGGGTCCGAAGCCCGATACCTCGACTCTCGGGCCCCACGTCACATCCGGTGATAATGTGACCCCGCGTGGTGCCGATTGGGTATATCCGGCGGTGAGTGGTGACGCCGAGTTCGTGCGACGAGTGCGCGCCGGCGACCAGGCCGCGTATGCGGTGCTGGTGGCGCGTTATCGCGCGCGCCTCGGCCGCTACGCTGTCCACATGCTCGGCGACCGGGACGATGCCGAGGAGGCGCTGCAGGATGCATTCGTTCGGGCCTATCGCTCAATCGCGCGCTGCCGGGACGACGCGAAGTTCGGCGCCTGGTTGTTCGGCATCCTCGTCAACCGCTGCCGCACCGCGGGACGTCGCGCGTCGCGCCGGCAGCGGATGTTCGTGCGGGACGACGCGTCGCTGGCGCGCGCGGCGGCCGCCGAGCCGCCCGAGGCGCCGGACTGGGATGTCTCCATTCGGCGGGCGCTCGATCGACTCGCACCGGCGCTACGAGAGGCATTCCTGTTGAAGCACGTCGAGGAGCTGGAGTACGAAGCGATGGCGGAGCTCACCGGAGCCAAGGTGTCGGCGCTCAAGATGCGTGTGTTGCGCGCCCGGGAGCAGCTCCGCGCCCTGCTGAGCGAGGTCGAACGTGTTTGAGCACGACGACGACACCCTGAATCGAATGATCGACCGGCTGCGCGAGCCGGTCGAAATGGACCCACGGCTCGACGCCCGGGTGATGACACGCGTTGCGTCCCCGGGGTTCGGGGCGCGTGCCGCCGGCGCCTGGGAGTGGCTGCGCCGCCCGCGCGCCGTGGTCATCTCACCCATCACCGGCCTCGGCCTCGCGGCGGCCATTGCATTGCTCGTGTGGTTCTTGCCGATCCGTGCCCCAGCGCGCGGCGAGTCCATGGCCTCGGATGTGACGCCGGTGCAATTCGTGGTCGTGGCACCGGGCGCCGAGTCGGTATCGCTGGTCGGAGACTTCAACGACTGGGACGCGCGCCTTACCCCGATGCGCGCGGTGCGCGATGGACGGCTCTGGACCGTCACCATCCCGCTGGCGGCAGGCCGGCACCGGTACGCCTTCCTCGTCAACGGGGCGCGCTGGTTGGCCGATCCGTCGGCGCCGCGGGCACAGGATGATTTCGGGTCGCCAAGCTCCGTCGTCACCGTGGGAGGCTAGGCATGACGACGATCCCCCGTGTGTCGGGTTTCGTGCTGGTCGTTGCGCTGCTGGCGGCGCGCGCCGCGAGTGCCCAGGATCCGCGTCTCGAGCATCGCCTCGACAGCACCACCCTTGCCGCGGTCGGCGCGCTGATGGATTCGGCACGCTCCGCCGGGCTGCCGGTCGAGCCGCTGGTACAGCGCGCGCTCGAAGGCACGGCCAAGCACGCCGAGCCCGATCGCATCATCGCGGCCGTCCGGCGGCTGGCTGGAGAGCTCGGCGTCGCAAGGGCGTCGCTCGGGCGGGAGTCGTCGCCAGCCGAGCTCGATGCGGGCGCCAGCGCCCTGCGCGCCGGGGTCCGGCCGGAGGATCTGACGCTGTTGCGTCAGCGACGGACGCAGTCGCTCACCGTGGCACTCGCCGCGCTCACCGATCTCGTAACGGGCGGCGTCCCGCCCGACTCCGCCGCCGCGGCGGTGCTGGCGCTCGCATCCCGCGCCCGCGACGACCAGATCGCGGACTTCCGCCGCGCCGTCGAGCGCGACATCGCGCTGGGCGCGACGCCGGCGGCGGCCGCAGCGGTTCGTGTCGACGCGACGCTGCACGAAGTCACCAATGCGGCTGCGAACCCGAATACCCCGCGCAAACCGTGAACGTGTGACGATCCGCCCGTGAACCCCGGGCGCCCCGCGTGGGCGGTCACGGCCATCGTGGCCTGCTTCTCCGCCGCCACACCGAGGCTCGTCGCCCAGATCAAAGCGAACTTCGATCTCGGCGTTTCGAACGTGCATTACGACGGTTTCCTCCCCAGCACCGCCGCCGCCATATCTCCTTCCTTCCGCTGGGCCGCGCCACGCACGTTGGTCCTCGCCAACGGCTCGTATCTCCGGTTCGCGAGCGGGAATCGCAGCCTGCAGGCGAACATGTCGGGATCGGTCTTCAGTGCGCCACTGGGGCGGTGGACGGCTGAGCTGACCGCCCTCGCCGGCGCGAGCCAATACCGCGACTTCACCGGATTTTCGCACGCCTTGCTGACCGCGCGCCTGCACTTCGACGGCAGGCGCGCCGGCGCCTGGGTCGGCGGAACGAGCGGTACGACATCGTTCGTCCAGGCGCAGCGACCGGTGGGTGCGCTCTCGACCGGTGCGTGGACGCGGCTGTTCACGGCGACGTGGCTGGCCAACGCGACCTATACCCGCGTCGGCGACAGCGCCTACACGGACGTCGAAGGGGCGGCGCGCACCGTCCACGGCCGCTTCACCTTCGATGGCTCGCTGGGCGCGCGGGTGTGGAGCCGCGGCGGCGGGCACGGCGTGTACGGCGAGGCGAGCGGCGGTTTCGCGGTGGGGCCGTGGATCGCTCTGGTGCTTGCCGGCGGTCGGTACCCGACCGATCCCACGAGAGGCAGCGTCGCGGGGAGATACCTGACGCTGTCGCTGCGCCTCACCGCCCTGCCGGGCCGCAGCCGCACTTCGCTACCCGGCATCACGCGACCGGTGATCCATCACTCGGCTCCGAGCTCGGACGATCCGCCCGCGGCCAGCGCCGAGCTGCAGGACGACGGGGGCTTCGTGATTTACGCCGCGGGGGCGCACAGCGTCGAGATCGAAGGAGATTTCACCGATTGGCAGCCGCTGAAGCTCGCTCTGGGAGCGACGTCGGCATGGGCACTGCCGGCGCCCCTGACACCCGGGACTTATCGCTTCAGCATCCGGATCGATGGTGGAGAATGGTTCGTGCCGGCCGGCGTCACGAGAGTCGTGGATGAATTCGGACCCGGGATGGTGGGGCTGCTGACGGTCCCTTAGTGATCGCCGTCAGCGGCGGCCATTTGCCAACCGCGCAGCCTCCGGCCGCCGTCGCAACGCCAGCATCGCCGTCACACCGAGAATCGGACCTGGAGCGAGCGCCGCCATGCTCCAGCGCCAGCCAACGCGGTCCGCCAAGTGCGACAGCAGCCAGATCGTCACGGTCGTCAGGAGGAAGCCGAGGCTCGTCTGCAGCGTGAGAGCGGTCCCGACGTATTCCTTCGGCGCCAGCTCGCTGACGGCGGTCGAGAACTGCGCCGAGTCGGCGACGACCGAGACCCCCCACACGATCAGCAGCGGAACGAGCGCGGTGAGCGGCCGGCCGAAGAACCACCCCGCAACGAGACAACACAGCGCCGACACCGCCATCGCGAGACTGGTGATGGTCGTGCGTCCGAAGCGATCGGCGTATTTCCCGCCGAGCCAGCACCCGACCGCTCCACTGCCCACCACGCTGAAGGTGATGAGCGCAGCGCGCGTACGGACGTCGGCGCTGCTCTGCAAGCCGGCGAACCGCGCCGTCTCGCTGGCCGTCACGAACGCCGCCATCCACGTCCACATCGCGTACAGCTCCCACATGTGACCGAGGTAGCCGAGGTTCGCGAGCAAGACCGCGCGGTCGCGCAGGATGCGCGGCGTCGCCGACCACGAGAACGGCGGCGATGGCGCGGCGTACGGTCCGTCGTTCGGGACGAGACGCACGAGCATCGCGCCGATGAACGCCGATGCCGCGGCGACGAGAAGGACGGCGCGCCAGTGGCTTGCCGGGACGAGCCAGCGCACGAGGTGCGGTGCGGCCGAGCCCAGGGTCAGCGCGCCCACCAGCACACCGATCGCCCAGCCGCGCGCATCCCGGAACCACCCCGCGGCGATCTTCATCCCGGGCGGGTAGACGCACGCGAGAGCGGCGCCCGTGATGAACCGGAACGTGATGCCGACCGCCGCGCTGGGCGAGAGCGCGACGCCGACGGTCGCGAGTGCGGCCACCACCGCAGACGCCGACACGAGCCGCCGCGCCGACCACATGTCGGACAGGGTCAGGATGGCGGAGACGAGCGCACCGGCGACGAAGCCGAGCTGGACCGAGACCGTGAGCCCCGCCGTGCCCGCGGGGCTCAACTCCCACTGGGCGGCGAGGGCGGGCGCGACTGCCGAGGCGCTGAACCAGGGCGCCATGGCGAGCAGCTCCGCGGTGGCGAGCACCGCAAGCACACCACGGGCGGTTATAGCCCGGTGGGATGGTCGAGAAAGACCCAGGGGAGCTCGAATGTCGCGCTCAGATGCTCGGCCAATGCTCGCACCCCGAACGTTTCGGTAGCGTAGTGACCGCCGTAAAAGACGTTCAAGTGCAGCTCTTCGGCCTCGAAGTAGGTGTGGTGATTCCCTTCACCGGTGATATAGGTGTCGAGGCCCGCCGCGACGGCCTGGCGCATCAGAGACGCGGCCGCCCCGGTGACGATCCCGATGCGCTTCGTTTTCGCGGGCCCGAACAACATTTGCTTCGGAGTAGAGCCGAGCACCTCGCAGAGCCGGCCCGCCAGTGCCTCGCGGTCGATGGCAAGCTCTCCCTGCACCCCAATTGGCTGACCGTGCCAGACGCCGAAGGGCTCCTTAATGGAAAGTCCCAGGTGTCGACCGAGCACCGCCGCGTTTCCGATCTCGGGGTGGCAATCGAGTGGTAGGTGCACGCTGTAGAGCGCGACGCCGTTCCGGACCAGCTCGGAGAACCGCCTCAAGTACGAGTCGCCGTTGCCCGACCGGCTCCAGGAAAGCCCGTGATGGACGATCAGGAGATCGGCGGCTTCGCGGATAGCGTGCTGCACAGTAGCGGCGGTGAGATCGACCGCGGCTGCGATCCGGGAAACTGTTCCAGCGTTCGAGACCTGCAGGCCGTTCTGCGCCTCAGGCGCATCCTGGATCGCCCGCACGTTGAGTAGATCGTCGCTGTAGCGGACGATGTCGCCGAGCAACATGGGGTTAGATGGTGGTGAGGATGTTGGACAGTATTAAAACAATATCAAGACATCATAGAGACAGTGAATGTGTACAGTGCGTCCGGACGATGCTGCCATCTCGATACTCCACAAGCGTTTAAGTCAATCCACATTCTGCGTAGACAAGCTGTGGACAAACTCCGCCCTTCAACGCGCGGCACCGGCCGTAGCAGCGGACCCTGCTCCCTCAGTGGCCCCCTCGCCCATGCGCAGGACGCCGTTGATCTCGCCCCCTTCTTGCACGAGCAGGCGGTGCGTGGCGATGTCGCCGTGCACGAGGCTCGTGGTCTGCAGCTCGACGCGCTCCGACGCCTGAATGCTGCCGCGCACCTCGCCGCCGATGATCGCCTCCCGGGTCACGACGTCGCCTTCGACCAGTCCGCCTTTGGCGACGAGCACCTGGCGGCCAGCCTGCACCGTTCCGACGACGGTGCCTTCGATCTTCACGACCCCTTCGGCGGAGATATCCCCCACCACCCGCATCCCCGACCCGATTATCGACAACCCCGCCTCGGTGGCGGAGAGACCTGATTTCTCGGTGAACATCGCCATCTTCAGTTCCCCTGTTTGACGAGGGTGAGCGGGTCGAGCGATTGCCCCTGGCGCCGGACCTCGAAATGCAAATGCGGCGCGGTGGATCGTCCCGAGTTGCCGGTCAAACCGATCACGACGCCCGCGCTGATGGTGTCCCCCTCGCGCACCAGGACGCGCGAGGCGTGTCCGTACATGGTTTCATATCCGTCCGGATGCCGCAAGAGGACGAACATGCCGTAGGCGACATCGGCCCCGGTGGCCTCCACCGTGCCGCCGCCCGCTGCCCGGATCGGCGTCCCGATCGGGGCGGCGATATCGATCCCTTCGTGGGCCTCTCCGTCCTGCGCGTCGCCCTCCCCTACCCTGCCGCGGGTCACGAACCCCTCGAGGGTGCCGAGGGGCCAGTGACTGGGCGGGGAAGGGCCGGGTTCGTAGCGCCGGACGCCGGCCGGGGCGGCCCGGACCGGGACTGCGTGCATCAGGACCACCGGCGTCGCGGGTTTTCCGCTTCCGGTGTCGCGCGGCGCTCGTCCACCGAGCAGTTGGCGCACCGACTGATAGTTCGCCTCGGCGCGATTGAGCGCCGCGGCAAGCTGCTGCACGCGCCCGTTCTCCTCGCGCAGCCGGGCAACCTCGCGGTCGAGGCCGGGTGTCCGTGCCGCCGCCCGGAAGATCGGACCGGCGAAGGCGAAGAACAGCACCACCATCAGTCCGACGACGAGTGCGCTCCATTTCGCCGCCGTGAACGCCCACATCGGCAGGCGGTATTGCTTCGACGCGATGTCGCCGTCGGTGTGGACGACGATCGTGACGCCACGCGGCTTCGGCTTCATCCGTCGAAGGGGCTGCCCAGAATCAGCTCGAGAATGCGCGCCAAGTCGTCGTTCGAGTAGAACGCGACGTGCAGCTGCCCTTTCCCCTTCGCGCGCAGCGAGACACGAACGTCGGTCCCGAGCCGGCGCCGCAGCGCATCCTCCACGCGGCGGACTTCCGGCGCCGGAGCGAGCCCCCGCTTGAGCCGCGGCCGACGCTCGGGCGCGCGCCCGCCGCGCACGCGGTCCTCGACGTCGCGCACCGACAACCCCTGCGCCGTCGCCTCGCGTGCCAACGCGGTGACGGCCCGCGCGTCGTCCAGGGCCAGGAGTGCGCGGGCATGTCCGACGCTGAGGTGGCCGTCGTGCAACATCTGGAGCACTGCGTCCGGCAGCTTCAGGAGTCGCAGGGCGTTCGCGACAGTCGAGCGGTCGCGACCCACCGCGATGGCGACGTCCTGCTGGGTCAGCTCGAACTCGGCGATGAGGCGCTCATAGCCGCGGGCTTCGTCGACCGGCGAGAGGTCGTCACGTTGCAGATTCTCGATCAGGGCGAGCGTCAGCACAGTGCGGTCGTCCACGACGCGCCGCACGGCGGGGATCTTCTCCCAGCCGAGCGCCTGGCAGGCGCGCAGCCGGCGCTCACCCGCGATCAGCTCGAATCCGGATCCCCCGGGCGCGGGCCGGACCACCACCGGCTGCAGCAGCCCCGCCTGCTGAATCGACGATTTCAGCTCCTCGAGCGCGGTCGGATCCACCTCGCGCCGCGGCTGGAGGGGGTTGGGACGGATGTCCTTCACCGGCAGCTCGACCAGACTCCCCTCGCGCTCCGCTTCTTCGCGCGTGGGCCCGAGCAGGGCTTCGAGCCCCCGACCGAGACGGCGACGACCTGCAGCGATCTCCGTCATGCGACCTCCGGTTGTACGGTCGGTTCCCTCGTCACGGTGGGCGCTCCCCGCTCGACGCGCCGGATCAGCTCCTGGGCGATGGCGAGGTAGCTCTTGGCTCCGACCGATTGCACGTCGTACAGGAGAATCGGTTTCCCGAAGCTCGGCGCTTCCGCGAGGCGGACGTTGCGCGGGATCGTGACCGCGAACATCCCGGCGCCGAAGTATTCCTTCGCTTCTTCGGCGACCTGGCGGGAGAGATTGAGGCGAGCGTCGTACATCGTGAGCAGCACGCCGTCGATCGCGAGCGACGGATTGAAATTGCGTTGCACGAGCTTGATGGTGTTCAAGAGCTGGGACAGCCCTTCCAGGGCGTAATACTCGCACTGGATCGGAATGAGCACGCCGTCGGCGGCGGTGAGGACGTTGAGGGTGAGCAGGCCGAGCGACGGCGGGCAATCGATGACGACGTACTGATACTCATCTTTCACGTCGGCCAGCGCACGGCGCAGCACCGTCTCACGTCCCGAGCGATTGACGAGCTCGAGCTCGGCACCGACCAGGTCTTGAGTCGCGGGGACGACGTCGAGGAAGGGAAAGTGCACGGCGTTGACGCGTGTTCCGGAGAGCGGCTGGCCGTCGAGCAGTGCGTCGTAGAGCGAGTGCTGCAGCGCAGCGCGGTCGATTCCCACGCCGCTCGTTGCGTTCCCCTGGGGATCGGCGTCGATGAGCAGCGTCTTGCGTTCGGCAGTGGCGAGCGAGGCGGCGAGGTTCACTGCCGTCGTCGTCTTGCCGACGCCGCCCTTTTGGTTAGCGACCGCGATGACGCGTGATGGCATATAAGTTCTTTTACGGCAATTACTTACGTAGTCAATGATGTAACGTGTTGTCCGCTAATCTAATGGAGAACGGCGAACATGCAACACAGCGGCAGAGTTTCACGTGAAACCGTTGTTACCAGCATCGTTTCACGTGAAACGTGCTATGCGACCCGCCGCCTCCAGCGGATCGTTTCCATGACGAGGTTGTGCAGGTCGCTGGGAGAGACGCCGGGCACGCGGGCTGCCTGTGCGAGCGACGTCGGACGGATCCGCTCGAGCTTCTGCCGCGACTCCGTCGAAAGACTGGCGAACGTCGGGTAGGGAAGGTCCACTGGTAGAGTGAACGAGGCGAGCTCGGCGAGTCGGCGCGCCGCATCCCGCTCGCGCGCCAGGTAGCCATCGTACTTCAACTCGATCTCCGCAGCCGTGATCGACTCCGGGTTCGAGTCCTCCCGAGCGGCGACCGATTCGAGCAAGGCACGGAGCGACACGCGCGGCCGCCGCGCGACCGTAGCGATGCGTTCCGGCCCTGCCAGGGTGCCTCCGCTCGCGGCCAACGCGAGCGCCGCCTGCTGCGGCGTGATCGTCGTGTCGCGCGCGCGCGCGAGGATCCTTTCCTCTTCCTCCAGTCGCCCGGTCGCCGTGCGCCGCTCGTCGTCCGACAGGAGCCCGAGCCGCTCAGCGAGCGGAAAGAGTCGACGCAGTGCGTTGTCCTGTCGCAGCAGCAACCGGAACTCGGCGCGCGAAGTGAAGAGCCGGTACGGCTCATCCACCCCCCGGGTCACGAGGTCGTCGACCAGGACGCCGATGTACGCGTCGTCGCGACCGAACACCACCGGCTCGAGACCACGAGCCCGACGCACCGCGTTGATCCCCGCGACGACCCCCTGGCCCGCCGCCTCTTCGTATCCGGTCGTACCGTTGATCTGGCCCGCGAAGAACAGCCGCTCGACCGCCTTCGTCTCGAGCCACGGCGTGAGCTGATCGGGGGGATAGTAGTCATACTCGATCGCGTATCCGGGACGCGTCATCAGGGCGCGCTCGAGGCCCGGGACGGCGTGCAGGAATTCGAGCTGGACGTGGACTGGTAGGGATGTCGACAGCCCGTTCACGTACAGCTCGTGCGTGTCCAGCCCCTCAGGCTCCAGGAAGATCTGGTGCCGCGGGGCGTCGGGGAACTTCACGATCTTGTCCTCGACCGACGGACAGTAGCGGGGCCCGCGACCCGCGATGGCACCGCCGTACAGCGCCGATTCGGTGATGTGAGCCTTGATGATCTCCTTTACAGGCTCACCGGCCCACGTAATCCAGCACGGCACCTGCCGCGGCAACTCGACGCGCTCGTAGAAGGAGAAGCGATAGCCATCGTTCTCTCCGTCCTGGCGCTCCACCTTGCTCCAGTCCACCGAGCGTCCGTCCACGCGAGGCGGAGTCCCCGTCTTGAACCGCGATACTGTAAGTCCAATATCCTCAATGGCTTGTGCCATTGCCAGCGATGGCTGATCCCCTGCGCGGCCGGCCGGGATCTGGGTGTCTTTGCCGAGGTGAATCCGCCCGCGGAGGAATGTCCCAGCAGTGATGATGACGGCGCTTGCAAGGAAGCGGCGACCATCCGTCGTCTCGATGCCCCTGACGCGCGCGTGCTCCACCAACAGCCGCGCCGCCATCCCCTGGGTCAGCTCGAGCGAAGGCAGGCGCTCGAGCAGTGCGCGCACGGCACGGCGATACAGCGATCGGTCGGCCTGCGCCCGCGGGGCCCACACGGCGGGACCCTTCGAGCGGTTGAGCATGCGAAACTGAATCGTGGCGCGGTCGGCGGCGCGGCCCATGATGCCGCCCAATGCATCCACCTCTCTCACCACCGTGCCCTTGGCGATGCCGCCGATGGCGGGGTTGCAACTCATCTGCCCGATCGTATCGAGGTTGCTCGTGAGCAAGAGGGTGCGAGCGCCGAGTCGGGCAGCGGCTGCGGCGGCTTCGGTGCCGGCGTGGCCGCCACCGATGATGATGACGTCGTAGGGCACAGACATGAGGAAAAGCTAGTGAAGCAGGCACGGCAAAGGCTAGACGCAACAGACGCACCGGGGAGAACAGTTAACGGGACTTGGTGGTGCCCGATGCGGATTCCGTGATTTTCCGCAGTAACCCAAACAGCGTCTTGCTCGTCTCCACGGCAAGTGCTTCGAGGCGACCATACTCAGCGAGCTGCAAGTACCCCACATCCCGTGCGATCTCGAGGGCAGTCTGTGCTTCAGCGAGCGATGCCCAAGCGGTGTCGAGGTACTTACGGTACTCCCGACTACCTCGACGCGAACTGCCCTCAGCGATGTTCAAGGTCACCCTATAGCTGGCGCGTCTCAACTGATCGGCGAGGTTGTTCTGTTCGTATTCGGGAAAGCCGGCGGCGGCCTTTGCGCACTCTACCGCTAAGCGTTGGGAATGTTGCCAAGCCTTCAGTTTCTGATGAAGTGGCATGCGGTGAAGGTAGGAGAAAGGAAAAAAGGTGCGGCATCGTTTTCACGCGTGCCGCACCCTTTCTTGACGATCGCCTACCTGATTTCGGTCTGCTGTTCCCCCCGGTGCGTCTGCTGCGTCTAGCTCTTAGGGTCCGCCCGTTTCATCCACTGTCTCCGTCGCCTTCCCGCTGGTCGTGACACTGAGGCCGGCTCGGGTCACGCCTTTTCCGTCCGCGAGAATGAGGCTCGGCGCTCCTCCCGATGTCAGGCCGAACACGGCTCGGCTGCGCCCGCCCTCGTCGGCGAACACGAGATTGATCGTGCCGTCGGACAGAAGCCCGAGCGCCGCGCGTGGGTGGCCGGCGCTGTCCACCAGCGCCAGGCCGGTTGATCCGTCCTCCAGTACGCTCATGCGGGCGCGTGGATTCCCCTGGTCGTCTTGCAGTGCGAGCTGCACGCCCCCTTCCTTCGTCACCCCCCAGGTGGCGCGGACTCTGCCCTGCGCGTCCTGAAGTACGAAGCTGCGCGCCTGGACGACCGATCCCGGCGACGGGAGACGCTGCGTCGCGAACATCGCTACGACCGCGGCGGTGCCGCCGAGGACGACGACCGCGCCGATCAGGACGGACCAGGCGAAGCGCCGCAACCGGCGATTCGCGTCTTCCAGATCAAGCAGGTGCGCTTCGGGATTCGTGTGCCGTGGCACGCCGAGAATCACTTCGTTCATGTGGTCCTCACACTCCATGGGCTTCAGCCAATGACCAGCGCGTCATAGCCGCTTCGATGCATCCAGGAAATACGACCGGCAGGCCCGGTCGATCAGCTCGGGCGACAGCGTCGGCTCGACCGTGTGGAAGCGGGCGAAGTCGCAGACGTGATCGATCAGGTCGCGCGGATGGCAGCTGCGTGGGGCGATCCCGCGCGCGTCATAGAAGTCGCGATACACCTGCGCGACCGCCTCGGCGCGATACGTCAAACCCTGCAATTTCGCGCAGCGACGGAAGATCTCTTCGTATTGCAGTCGCGACGGGCTATCCGTGCGGACCTTGTAGTGGATGCGCCGGAGGAACGCCTCTTCCACCAGATCACCGGGATCGAGGTTGGTCGCGAAGATCAGCAGGCTCTCGAACGGGACCGGGAATTTCGACCCGGTGTGCAGGGTCAGAAAGTCGATGCGCTTCTCGAGCGGCAGGATCCACCGGTTGAGCAGATCCCGCGGCGGCACGCGCTGCCGACCGAAATCGTCGAGGATGAGCACCCCACCGTTCGCTTTCACCTGGAACGGCGCCTGGTACATCTTGGTATCGCGATCGTATTGCAGATCGAGCTGCTCCAGCGTCAGCTCGCCGCCGGTGAGGACCACCGGGCGCTCCACGCGCGCGAAGCGACGGTCGTACTCCGGGACATCCCGCAGCCACTCCGGGTCATCCGGCGAACCGCTTGTTTGCTCGGACGCCGGACGGTGGTAAACCGGATCGTGGACCACCATGATTTGCCCGCCGATGTCCACCGCGTAGGGCAGGTAATAGACCCCGCCCAACAGGCGCGCGAGCACTTCGGCGATCATGGTCTTCCCGTTTCCGGAGTCGCCGAAGATGAACAGCGACTTTGCGGAGTTGACCGCGGGGCCGAAGCCTTCGATGAACTCCGGGTCGAGTACCATGTGACTGAAGGCCGCCAGCAGCCGCTCGCGCGTCACGTGCACGTGGCGGATGGACTGCTGCTCGATCCACGACCGATAGTATTCGAGCGTTACCGGCGCCGGCCCCACGTACTGCCCGGCCGCCATCGCCTCACGCGCGCGGTCGCCGCCCGCGGAAGTCAGATCGAAGATGTACCCGCCACGCCCCGCCCCGGCCGTGCGCTTCACCTCGATGAGCCGCTGCTGCTGCAGCTGAACGAGCTGCTCATCGACGATGGAGAACGGCAGACCAATCGACGCCACCAGCTCCTGACCGCTGCGGGCGCCCTGGACGTACAGGGTCTTGAGCAGCAGTTCAGCGATCGATTCGGGCGAGAGTCCCGTGTCCGCGGTGGTTTCCGGCGGAAACGGAATCACGAAGTCGGTGCGATCGATCGTCGCCGGCGCGCTCACGCGGCCTCCGGAGTCGGACACCATTGCAGCGCGTCGCCTGTTCGGGTCTCTGTGTGCTGTAACGTCCCGGCCCGGAGCTCCAGCGCCAGCGCCGCTTGCCGATGCCAGTGCGAGCGTGCACCAGGCTCCAGGCGATGATACGTGGCCACGACGCCTCCCTGGCGATCGAGAAAGACGACGTCGATCGGATAGCGCATTCCCAGCATATGCACTGCCTTGCATGGCATGAGCATCAACCCCTCTCCTTCACGCAACGGACTCCTCCCCAACAGGCCGCGCAACCGCGACCACCACCGATCGGCGAGCCACACACGCGCGGCAACACAGCGGCCCCGGGTAACGTTTGTGACCGTGAAGGCAGGCCTCATTTCATGCCGAGCAGGGTGCGGTAGATCTGCACCATGGCCGGCCCGAGGATCACGACGAACAGGGCGGGGAAGATGCAACAGGCGAGCGGAAAGACGAGCTTGATCGTCGTCTTCGCGGCCGCTTCCTCGGCGCGCTGGCGACGCTTGGTGCGCAACGTGTCGGAATGAACCCGCAACGCCTGGGCGATCGATGTGCCGAAGCGATCCGTCTGGATCAGCATCGCCGTCAGTGACCGCAGGTCCGCCACGCCGGTGCGCTCGCCGAGGTTTTTGAGGGCTTCCTCGCGGGGGATCCCCGCGCGAATCTCGTAATTGACCTGAGAGAGCTCAACGCTCGTGAGGGCACTGACGTGCCGGATCTCCTCGGCCACACGGACCAGCGCCTGGTTCAGGGCGAGCCCCGCCTCTACGCACACGATCAACAGGTCCAGGGCGTCCGGTAGCGTGCGCTGCAGCTCCTTCTGGCGCCGTCTGGCCCGGCCGCCGACGTGCATGGCCGGACCAACCCAACCGAGCGCCGCGCCCCAAACCCCGGCGATCAGCGACTTGAACGCATCGCCCCCCACCAGTTTGACCAGGAGGAAGAACCCGATACCGAGTCCCACGGTGAGCGCTACTCGCGCGCCCCAATAAATGGCGACTACGCCGGACTCCCGGTATCCCGCGTGTATCATGAGCTCCTGCAGCTGACTGGCCCGACGCGGATCCTGGTCGACTCGATCGCCAATGAACTCGAGCACTGCCTTGAGCTCTTGCGAGCGACGCTGCCGTCCCTGCCGCTCCGCCCCCGCTGCGGCGGCGCTCGTCCGTTCCAGCTCCGCGAGCTGGCGAGCCACGGCGCGCGGCCGGGTGGGCACGAGACGCGCGACGAGCGTCACCATGATGGCCACCGCCACACCGAAGAGCCCGGCTACTAGATACGTCATCGCTGACCTCTCAAATCTCGATGTCCACGATCTTGCGGATCCAGAAGTACCCGAGGATCTGCAGGATCACGGCCAGGATCAGGAAATACCGCGCGATCGGATCGTAAAACAACGTGATCATGTACGGCCGATTGATGAAGAACAGCGCCGATCCGACGGCGACGGGGAGCAGCGCCAGGACGATGCCGCTGAACCGGCCCTGCGCCGTGTAGACGCGGAGCTGCCGCCGAATCGTGAATCGTTCGCGAATCACGTACGCGATCTTGTCCAGCACTTCGGCGAGATTACCGCCGACGTCGCGCTGCACCAGGATCGCCGTGACCAGGATGCGCACGTCGATGAGGGCCACACGGTCACACAACCCCATGATGGCCTCCTCGAACGGCATCCCGAACCGCTGCTCCTCAAAGACGCGGCGCAGCTCTCCCGAGAGCGGATCGGCGGTCTCATCCCCGGCCATCTTCAAGCCCGCCGAGAGGGGATGTCCCGCCCGCATCGCCCGGCCGATCAGGTCGATCGCCTCGGGAAGCTGCTCTTCGAGCGCGGCGAGCCTGCGCTTCGTCTTCCGCCTGAGCTGGAGGTAGGGAAGCGCACCGGTACATGCCGCGACCAGGAGGATGGCCGGCCAGACGGGGAACACCACCGCGACGAGCAGGGCGGCAGCCAACGCGAGGCCGACCGAGAGGGCAACGAAGCTTTGCGGCGTCCATGGAATGGCGGCTTGCTGGAGCGCTCCGCCGAGACCGCGCAGCTGTGGGATGCGCGCGGCGATCGCCTGCATCCATTTCGACTCCGCGAGCTGCGCATCGCGAAATGCGCCCCCGGAGCCGGCCACCGCCGCTCCGGCCGTAAGATCGCTCAGTTGGCGAACCGCGACGCGGCGCTGGCGCAGCTCCCCGGCCCATTGCAAACCGAGCGCCACGGCCACGGTGCCAAGCGCCACGGCAGCGAAGACGAGACTGGCGGCGCCCCACAGCCCGAGCGAGGCTACCATCGGACGGCCTCCGGGGTAGTGCGCTCGGCGACCGGCGAAAACAACCCGCTCGGCAGCTCGATGCCCCAGGCGGTCAGCCGCTCCGTGAACCGGGGGCGGATGCCGGTCGCCTTGTAGCGCCCGATGACGCGGCCATCAGCGTCGACGCCCTGCCGCTCGTAGGTGAAGATGTCCTGCATCGTGATGACGTCGCCTTCCATGCCGACGATCTCCGACAGCTGCAGCACCTTGCGGGAGCCGTCGGACAACCGGCTTACCTGGACCACGACGTTGATCGCCGCGGCGATCTGCTGCCGCATCGCCCGATCGGGCAAGTTCAGGTTCGCCATCGAGATCATCGTTTCGAGACGGCTGAGAGCGTCACGCGGCGTGTTCGCGTGCAACGTGGTCAGCGAGCCGTCGTGACCGGTGTTCATGGCCTGCAGCATGTCCACCGCCTCGGCGCCGCGGACCTCGCCCATGACGATACGGTCGGGACGCATGCGCAGCGCGTTGATGAGCAACATGCGCTGCGTGACCGCGCCCTGACCTTCGATGTTCGGCGCCCGTGTTTCCAACCGGACGACGTGGGGCTGACGCAGCTGCAGCTCGGCGGAATCCTCGATCGTCACGATCCGCTCGTCCGACGGAATGAACGACGACAGGATGTTGAGCAGGGTCGTCTTGCCCGCGCCGGTACCGCCGGAGATGAGGACGTTGAGGCGCGCGCGCACGATGCCGGTCAGCACCTGGAGCATCGGCGGCGTCACGCTCTCCAGGCGCAGCAGATCCTCGCCTGACAGCGCATCGCGCTTGAATTTCCGGATGGACAGGTGCGGTCCGTCGATCGCCAACGGCGGGATGATGGCATTCACGCGCGAGCCATCCGGGAGCCGCGCGTCGACCATCGGCGACGAGTCGTCGATGCGGCGGCCCACCGCGGAAACGATCCGGTCGATCACCTGCAACAGATGACGGTCGTCCTGGAAGCGGACGTCGGTAGGCACGAGCTTGCCGTGCCGCTCCACGACTACGTGGTCGTAGGTGTTGACGAGGATGTCGGCCACGTCGGGGTCCTGCATCAGCGATTCGAGCGGCCCAAGACCGAATATCTCGTCCACCACCTGCCGCACGAGCTGGTCCCGCTCGCCCAGATTGAGCGGCAGCTGCTCCTGTGACACCAGATCCTGCACGACCTTGGCGATGGCGGAGACGACTTCGTCGCGCTCCAGCTTGTCGAGGTTGGACAGGTTCAAGCGCTCGAGGATGCGGCGGTGCACGCGCATCTTGATCTGCGCGAACGTCGCGGCACTCTCGCTGGCGGCCTTGCCCGAGTCAGGGCCGGGATTCGGCGTCTCCCACGGCATCGACCGCCGCTTCCCGTCGGTCGCTGGTGTTGAAGCCGGTGCGGCGGCGAAAGCCGCCGAGCTGCGTCGTCCGTCGCTGGTCATGTGTCTTTCTCGTCCGGCCGCCGGCGGAGGCGGCTGAGAATTCCCATTAACCGGGCACCGCTCGCCCGCGGCACGCCGCCCGAGCCGGACACACCGGCGAGCTCCGCGCCGAGCGTCTGGAGATCGCGGGCGTAGCGGGATTTCCCGCCGTTGCCCGCGACGGGCGACCCGGAGTTGATGGAGCGGCTGACCGTCTCGTAATCGTTGCTCAGCGTCCAGTCGGCCTTGAGGCCGACGGTCTTGTGAACGTCGTCGAGCGAGATCAGGTCATCAGGGTGGTACCGATTGATCACGAGCCGCAGGCGCTCCCGGTCTTTGCCGGTTACGCGCTCGAGCAGCGGCAGGCAGCGTTGCAGGTTCCGCAGCGACGGCACGTCGACCGTCGACACGAGCAGAATGCGATGGGCCTCTTCGAAGGCGGCGACGGAATCCACGGAAAACGACTTCGGCGTGTCCACGACGACGTAGTCGTACTGGCGCTTCAGGTAGTGCAGGATCGCGCGAATCTGGTCGTGGCCGGGGGCGTCGACCGCATCCGGATGGAAGGGCGCGGAGAGAAAGTCGACTCCGGACGCGTGCCGCTCGATGTAGGTCGCGAGGAGGCCGGCGTCGATGCGGTAGAAGTTCTGCACCAGGTCGACGAAGCTGAAGCGCGGCCGCGCCCCGAGCTGCACCGCGATTTCACCGAGCTCCAGGTCGAGATCGACCAGCAGGGTCTTCTTCTTGGTCAGGCGCTGCAACACGATCGCCAGGTTGGTGGCGACCGAGGTCGTGCCGGCGCCGCCCTTCGGACTGAAAACCGCGAAGAGCTGTCCCGGCTCCCGGTTCGTAGCGGTGAGCCCGAGCCGGCGCGTCGCCCGCTCCAAGGCGGCTTTCGCCGCTTCGTCGGTCAGGGGTTTGGGCAGATACTCGACCACGCCGGCGCGCATCGCCTCGAGCAGGTCCTGGGCCGACAATGCCGGACCGGTCGCGATGATGCTGCGCTGCGGAGTGCCGTCCGTCAGAAACCGCGCCAGGCCGATCGCCGTGGCGGTGTCCTGATCGAAGTCGAGGAACACGATCTGCGGATCGATACGACGCAGCTCGGCGATCTGCTCTTCACTGATCTCCCCAAAGGGCGTGGCGATCTCGATGGAGAACTCGAGACCGCGGCCGTCCACGGCGAGCGAGTGGTGCAATAACTCTCGCACCGCCGCGTCCGTCGAAATCAATGCGCTGCGCACGTGTCAAACTCCCCCTGTCGTTCGATCACTTGACGAGCTTCAGGGTCTTGACGAGCGAACCCGTCTGCGCCCCGGGGTCGCCGGTGCCCGAGACGTAGAACAAGAAGCGTCCCGTCACCGGATCCTTTTGTTTGGGCTGCGATTCGATGAACATCAGCGCGAAGTTGTTGAACGTGATCGTCGTCATCCCCGACTTGGTGATCTGCCCCGGAGCGAACAACGCGAGCTTGACGACGCGCGGGCTGTTCATCCAGCCCGAGCCGTACGTCGAGCCTTTGACGCTTTGCGTGGCATTGTCCCAGTAGGCTCCGGGATCATCCTTGATCAGCTCTCCCACGCCCTGGAACGTCGGACCTTCCATGTTGCCGGTCTTGATCGGATACGGCGCGCCAAGCGTGATGCTCGAGTTGTTGCAGGAACAGATATCGTTCCGGTACGCCGCGGCACCGCCGCCGAAGCCTCCCTTGCACGGAACCTCGGAAGGGTCGGTTGGGACCTGCCACGGCATGAACACGCCGGGATTCGCCACGTAGGGCGAGTTCGGGTCCTGCGACTTGATGTTGATCTGGCGACCAAAGTCGTTGGCGAACCCCGGCGAGGTGGAGTTGCGCCATGAGCTGCCATAGCCGGTCTCGGTCGGTCCGCCCGAGGGACCGGAATAGGCCTGGTAGCGATCGCCGGGATTGTCGCCGAACACCCAGGTCTCACCGTTGTCCATTACGCGATCCCCGTTACCGTCCCCATTCGCGTCGTACCACATGTCGGGAATCGCGAACGGCTTGAGGCACTTGGCGGCGCCCGCCTGGACCGCCTGTGCGGCCGCGAACGCGGCGACCGGAACGGTCCGGATGCCGAGCACGCGGGCGAACATCATCTGCACCGAATCGCGGTGGACGTAGACACCCACCTTGCCGCTGTCCTGCAACACGGTGATCGCGACCTGAGTCGAGTCGATCGGCCCGTTCTGGAAGGTGTTGCGCTCGGCGTACTCCAGCGCGCGCTGGCGCGCAGGACCCACCGCCGCGGAGTTCGAGTAGTCCAGAAACGCGCTCGCCCCGGCCAGCGCCGCCGCATCGGCGGCACGCTGCGCATCGCTGTGGGCGACATAGAGCATTCCCAAATCGATCGCCAGCGCGAGGAACCCGAGCAGCGCGGTCATGGCGACCGCGACCAGTATCAGCGTGGCGCCCCGCTCGGACCGCAACGCCTGAGATGTCGTGCGCATCACCGCACCTCCTGACCGCATTTAGTGTCCGTCCGGCCCGATACGCATGTAGGAGTCCCAGGGCCACGTCTTGGCTTCGCCCGTAGGCAGCTTCGGCGCTACGTCGCTCGCCTCCACCAACCGCGGTGTCACGACGACCAGGAGCTCGGTGCGCCGCTGCTGCGCATCGGTCGACCGGAAGAACGTGCCCAGGATCGGTATGTCACCCAGAATCGGGATCTTGCTAACGCTCTTCAGCATCGTGTTATCGAGCAGGCCGGCGATCGCCAGGTGCTGGCCGTCGCGCAGCTCCACGTCCGTCTCGGCCCGCCGCGTGAGCAGACTGGGGATCTGAAAGCCGTTCAACGTCAACGCGTTCGCGAAGTCCAACGAGGAAACTTCGGGCGCCACGTGCAGGCGGATGCTGCCGCCCTCGGTGATGGTCGGTGTGAACTTCAGCCGGATCCCGAACTCCTTGAAGACGATCGTAATCGCGCCGGACTGCGCGCCGCTCTGGACGCTGGGGTACGGAAACTCCCCGCCGGCGAGGAACGACGCTTCCTGGCCGGGGAGTGTCAGCAGGTTGGGCTCGGCGAGACTGCGGAAGTCCCCGGTGGAGCGCAGCGCGCGAATCGCCGCCGAGAATTGGGCGTTCGCGTCCGCCAGGAAGAGGCGCATCAAGCCGTCAGAAACGGTCTCCACCGAGTCCATGAGGATATGCGCGAACCGATCGGGGTTCACCGTCGAGAGGATACTCGACATCTGCTTGATGGCGTCCCGGTTCACCTCCGCGAACTCCACCTGCAACAGGATCTGACGGCCCGGGGGGGCCTGGAGCTGGTCGATCACCACCGCACCTGTAGCCTTGGCGATGTCGACAGCCTGGCGATCCACCGCAGGGTTGTGTACTCGACCGGTCAGCGTGACCGTATTGGAGCTGGCCGTGACGGCCATCGAATCCCGTGGAAACAGATTGCGGAGGTAGCGCTCGAGCGCCGGGGCGTCGGCGGTGACTTCGAGCGAGTACACGTGCACCCCACCAGTGTTGTCCCACACGAGCAGACTCGTTGTGCCGAGCTTCTTGCCCGTCACGAGGACTTCTTTCGGCGAGACCACGTTGGCGTCCGCGACGGTGAGCTCACCGATCGAAAACCGCGCAACCGGCGTATCATACACGAGTAGCGCCGACGCTCCGGCGGACATCGTGACGACTTTCTCCGCCCCGGATATCACTCGTTGCGCGACCGCGCGGCGAGTCCCGAGTGTGGCCAGCATCACCAGAGCCGCAAAACAGATCCGACCTGTACTGAAAACCCGTTGCACGTGTTTGCCCCGTTTCAGAACTTGACGAGAGTCCGGACGCCGCCCTTGTACGCCTCCACCACCGTCCCGGCATCGGGAGCCGGGGTGCGAGGCCGAGCGACGACATCCGCAGGTGACCGTTGGCCGGGGAGCAACGTCCGAGCGGTCGCCCCGGACGTCCGGATATCGGCCAGATCGAGCGTGTTGCGCAGCGCGAGCTGGATCTTCCCCTCGTTCGAAGCGAGAACCAGGGTTTCGGCGTCCTTCGGCGACACGAGTAACGTGATGACCGATACGGTCATTGGTTTGCCCTGCGCGTCCTGTTGCACCACCTGGCCGACTGCGAGCACTTGCACGTTCTGCAGCACGATCTGAGAGAGGGAGAGCTTCTGATCGAGCTGCGGCTCGGGCGGCAGCGTGACGAGCACGTCCACGCGTGTGCCCGGCATGACGAACCCGGCGACGCCGATCACGTCGTCCACCCGGACGCTGACGCCCCGCTGGCCGTCGGGAATCGTGACCGACAACCCGCCGCCGGCGCCGCGCGGCGCGAGCCGCGTCTCCAGCAGCACCTCGTTGGTCTTGACCGATGTGATGAGGCCGCGTCCCACAGCGTCCTGCGCGGAGCGGACGTACCCGGGCGGCACGGCTTCGCCCATCCAGTCGATCATGCGCACGTCGGCCGGCCCGAGGACCGCTCCGAGTGGAAGGTCGCGCACGGCAACCGCCACCTGGACATGCGACGCCTCGGCAGCCATGAGCCGCGGGGTGCGATCCCGCAGGTACGCCAGAGCGAGATACGCAGCTGCGCCACCGGACACGAGCGCCAGCAGCAGAACGACCCAAAGTCGGCGTTGCTTCACCACGACCTCCTGAACCTGTCGATTGCCTGTGTCATTCGTTGCGCATCACGAAGGTGGATCGCAGCGTGATGGCGGCCTGAGAATTCGTCCACATCATGAGCGGCCGCAGGATGACGAACGTGTACGGGACTTCGAGCGCGACGGTCACGGGAGTTCCCGTACCGGCGCGCCACCCACTGAGCGTGATCGTGGCGGTGCTGGTATCGATCGCGTCGCGCGAGAGAGCGCGACGGACAATCGCGTATACCGAGTCTTGGGTCGTCGCCGGATCGGCGACCGCCGCGCTCCGGGCCCCCAACCGAGCGGCGTCCGTCTCGGCGTGGTACACGTTCCATGCCCTGCCGAATTCGAACACGGCGACCATCAGCAGTAGCAGTAACGGCAGCACGATCGCGAACTCCACCATCGCTTGCCCGCGCTCGTCTCGGCCCACGCGTTTTGCACGCCACTGACGCGTTTTCACAGAGTCGTCCCTCCCATGAACCACCACACCAGGGATCCGACGGCGATCGCGACGCCATATGGAATCGCCATGATCCCGGGCGACTCGAGTGTCTGCGAAACGCCGGCGCGACCGAACAACAACCAGTGCTTTCCAAGACCGACGGTACTGGCCAGGGTGCGGCCCAATGCGCGCTGCCGTATGGCCTCGACCAACGCCAGCACGCCGCCCACGACGGCGATCAGCAGCAGCCCTCCGAACAGACGATCCGCTCCTACGAATGCTCCGACTGCTCCGAGCAGCTTCACGTCTCCACCACCCAACAGCCCCAGCGCAAACGGCAACAGCGCAACCAACAGCGCGAGTCCAGCGCCCAAGACGCCTTCGAGCAGTGGCCCCCACCCCATCGACCAGCGCAACAGCAGCGCCGCGATCGCTCCCGCGACCGTCACCACGTTCGGTATCCGTCGCTCTCGTACGTCGAACCAGCAAGCGGGCCCGAGCAGCGCCAGGAGCGCTATGGTCGAGAGGGTGGTCATCAGACTTGCGATCTCGCCCGGGAAGCGGGGGGAGCCGGATTTCGGGTCCGGCTCGCCCCTCGGCTTTCTTTCCGCGCCGTCGTCACTCGTCAGTGAGTGACGTACGGAGTCGCAGGCGTGTTCTGCAGTGAGTCGGCCGCCGTGTTCAACACGTTCCCGGTGCTGTTACGCAGGAAGAGGAACACCGCGATCAGACCGACTGCCACCAGCCCGACGATCAGGGCATACTCCACCATTCCCTGCCCCGACTGGTCGTTCCAAAGACGCTGCAACAGCTGCTTCATCGAATCCTCCCGGGCCGAACGGCCCAGACAGTGGTAAGCCCGTGTCCAGGCACGAGCGCTCCGGATGGCACATGCCATCGGTGGCATGGGGCCAACGCAACCAGTGTTCCTCGCCGCCGCGCAGCCGTCGCCGATCGATCGTCGCGAGCGTTGTGCAGCACAAACGTCTCGGGATACGTCCTGTCGGGAGCCTGAACGGGGAACCGAGTCGCTATTGGGTATTCTTCGGGGAGTGGTGTAGCGGTGCCGCAGCAAACTGACGGACCGACTCTACGATTTGCTGCGAAAAACCGACACGACGAGAAGTAACGCACCAACCTGGTGACAATTCAGGGTTCTTTGACAACTCATTACATCACAATATGTTACGTTACATTCCGGCGGCAACGGACGTCTGCACCGAATGACGCACCGGAGCGGCACGTCGTGTAACGCGAGCCACGGAGAGAGTGTGCGACACCTCACATGACGCCATCGCCGACGCGCGCCTATCTGACCGTCGCCGCCAGCGCCTTCCTGGTCTACCTCGGGGCGCTGCGCCTTGGTTTCGCGCTGGATGACGTCCCCATCATCGCGACCAATCCCCTCGTGCACCGATGGAGTGGACTCCTCGAGGCGTTTGCGACGCCGTACTGGCCGCCGGCAGCGGGGGCCGCGATGTACCGGCCCCTGACCATCGCCTCGTTCGCGCTCGACTGGCAGAGCGGCCAGCTGGTCTGGCTGCACGCGGTGAACGTGTTGTGGCACGTCGCCGCGAGCGTGACCGTCGCTGCGTTGGCACGACGCTGGTCTGATTCGACGGGTGGGGCGTTGCTGGCAGGGATGGTCTTTGCGGTTCATCCGGTTCACGTGGAAGCAGTGGCCAATCTGGTCGGCAGAGCGGAAGTGTTGGCGTCGCTCTTCGCGATGCTCTCTGTGTACGCCGCGCTGGAGCGCGATCAACTGGCGTGGAGTCTCGTCGCATTGACACTCGGCTTGCTCTCCAAGGAGACGGCCGCGAGCGTGCCGGGTTTGATCGCAGCGGGGTGGTTGACCGGGGTGGGGCACCGACCCTCCCGGCGTCGCCTGCTCGAATACCTAGGGGGCTGGGTGTGCGTAGCCCTGTGCTACGGCGTCGTGCGCTGGTGGGTGCTTCACCCGTACGCGGATCAGGTGCAGGTGGCGCCGGTGTTCGTGGGAGCGAGCTTCGCGGCGACGCGCCTGACGGCCGTCGGGTCGTTCGCGGACGTCGCGCGGTTGCTGCTCTTCCCGGCGCACCTGCGCGTCGATTACTCCCCGGCCGAGCGGACGTTGCTGACGACTCCACTCGACGCGCGCTTCCTGCTTGGCGCGCTGTGCCTCGGGCTCTGGGCGGCGCTGATCGTTGTCTTGTACAGGCGGCGCCCGGCGATTGCGTTCGGATTGCTGTGGACCGGCGTTGCGCTGCTGCCCGTGGCCAACGTGCTGTTCCTGACCGGCGTTCTGGTCGCCGAGCGCACCCTGTACCTGCCGTCGGCCGGATTGGCGATTGCGCTTGGCGCCGCGGCTGGGGATCTGCGCCTTTCGCGGCTGAGGCTCGTCGCGGTGGCGATCGTACTGGCGGCCGGCGCGCGAACCGCGCTGCGAGTCCCGGTCTGGAGGGACTCCGCATCGGTGCTGCAGAGCGTGGTGCGCGATTCGCCCCGCTCGTATGTGGCGCCGATGTGGACGGCCACCACTGCGCTCGCCCAACACCGGCCGGCCGAGGCGCTGCGGGATTTTCGGGTGGCGGCGGCAATCACGACGAATGCGCCCAAGCTGCTCATGGTAGGGGCGGACGCCGCATTCACCCTCGGCGACGCCCAGCTCGCCGATTCGCAGCTGGTACGGCTCGATCAGCTGTGCCGTCGCTGCCCGTTCTATTATGAATTCGAAGCGCGTGCAGCGCTCGCTCGAGGGGACTCGGCCATCGCGGATTCCATCCTGGTCCGCGCGCGCAGCCTCGAATCGCGCTAGCCGGCACTCACCCAGCGCACCACTTCACGGAACGTCGGGCGCTTCCCCGTCATCAGAATCCCAACCCGATAAATGCGGGCCGCGAGCCACGTGACGCCCAGCACGGACGCGGCCAGCACCGCGAGTGAGACCGCCAGCTGGATCCCGGGGATCGGGGACGCCGACCAGCGGACCGGCACTGCGACGGGGGACCAGAATGGCACGTACGTGAGCCACAGGGCGAACGGGCTGCCGGGATCGTTGAGGATGCCGAAGACGGAAAGATACGGGACCATCAGCAGCAAGCTGACCGGCGTCTGAGCCTGTCGAGCCTCCTGTTCGCTTCCGGACATGGCTCCGACGGCCGCGAAGATCGCCGCGTACAGGAAATAGCCCAGGAGAAAATAGATGATGAACACGGCCATCGTGGCGGTCGGCACCTGCGGGAGGTGGAAAGCCGCTCCGCCACCGCTCGTGTGATCGACGCCCGCCAAATCCGCCAGGCGGTCCTGCTGGCCCGCAAGGACCTTGACCGAGAACAGCCACACGGTGAGCTGCACGATGCCGACTGCCCCCGCCCCCAGCACCTTGCCGAGCATGAGCTGGAAGGGTCGTATTGAGCTGACGAGCACTTCGACGATCCGCGTCGTCTTCTCCTCCAGCACCGAGCTCATCACGTTGATGCCGTAGAGGATGATCGCCAGGAACAGGATGACCGCCATCGCGAAGGCCAGGGCGAACGCCTGCTCCCCGCTTTCTCCCGTCACCTTCGTTCCCGTGATCTTCCGAGTCGTCATGGTCACCGTGATCTGGGCGTTTCGCACGACGTTCGGATCGATCCCGTGCCGCTCCAACCGGACGGCGAAGATCTCACGGCCCAGCGTGGACTGCAGCTCCTCCATATCGGCGAGTGAGGAGACATTCGATCCACGATAATCGACGATGCCGTTGTCGAAGGTGCTGTCCGCGACCACCATGAACCCGTCGAGCTGCTTTGCGATCACTGCGGCGGTGAGCGAGTCGATCACGCTGGCGGATGCCGGCACGCTGGCGATGTGGAAGCGATCAAGGCTCGCGCGCAGGCCGTCTACCATTCGCGCACCGGCGCCGTTCCGCGTCCCATCCACGACGGCGACGCGCCGCTCGACCCCCGAGTGCGATCCGGTCAGGAGTCGAACCAGAATCATGCCGCCGAAGAACAGCGGACCCAGAATCGTTCCGATCCAGAACCACTTGGTGCGCACTCGCTCCACGAACTCCCGTCGCACGACGGCGAACATCCTAGGCATGGGTCCGTCCCTCGGCGGTCGCCGCGTCCGGTCCGACGAGATTCACGAAGATCGTGTGGAGCGAGGGAGCGGCGATTTCGAAACGCGACAGGCGCGCACCCGAGTCGACCAGCGCCCGCAGGATGACCTGGGCGTCCGCACCCGTCGCCATCTCGACCTCCGCATAGGGCCCAAAGTCCTCGAGCTTCGTGACGAGTGTCCGGTCGGTGAACACCGCATCCGCGCCGCCGCGATTGCCGTCGAACGCCACGATCAGATGGCGTCCCCCAAACCCTTCCTTCACATGGGTCAAGGAGTCGTCAACCAGCTTCTTTCCGCGGGCGATGATGCAGATTTGGTCGCACAGCTTCTCGGCGTGCTCCATGATCTGGGTGGAAAACAGGATCGTCTTCCCCCGTCGTCGCAGATCGAGGACCGTCTGCCGCATCACATCGGCGTTCACAGGATCGAGGCCGGAGAACGGCTCGTCGAGGACGAGGAGCTCGGGATCGTGGAGCAGGGCCGACACGAACTGCACCTTCTGCTGCATCCCCTTGGAGAGCTCCGACACTTTCCTGCGCTGCCAGGCCGAGAGACCCAGTCGCTCGAGCCATTCGAGAGCCCTGACACGCGCTCCGCGCCGGTCCATCCCGCGCATCTGGGCGAGAAAGAGCAGCGCATCCAGCACGCGCATCTTGGGATACAGGCCTCGCTCCTCGGGAAGGAAACCGATGCGGTGGGCGTAGTCGCGCGCCGAACCCGCGCCCTCGAACAGATGAACGCTCCCCTCATCGGGGACGAAGATGTCCATGATCATGCGAATGGTCGTCGTCTTGCCCGCGCCGTTCGGACCGAGGAGGCCATAGATCACACCGGGTGGCACCTCGAGCGACAGCCCGTCCACGGCCGTATGGCCGGAGAACCGCTTCGTAACGCGGTCGACGACGAGTATGGATGTGGGCATAGACCCCGCTGGAGGAACGGATCGGACGGCCCTGAGTTTCGGCGGGAAAACTACTCGGTCGTGACGGGCTCTGCAGTGGATTCGAGGGCGGCGCGCAGCGTGTGCCACGGGAGGCTGGCGCACTTCACGCGCACCGGGAATTGCCGGACGCCCGAGAGCGCCGCGAGCTTCCCGAGTTGTGTGGTGTCCACCGGCACTCCCGGAGGAGATGTCAGCATTGCGTGAACGGCGCGAAACAGCGACTGGGCCTCGTCCTTCGTCTTGCCTTGGACGGCGCCGGTGAGCAGCGATGCCGAGGCCTGGGAGATCGCGCACCCCGACCCCTGAAATCCGATGTCCTTGATACGGTCGCCCTCGAGCTCGACTTCGAGCTTGATCTCATCACCGCACAGCGGATTGGCGCCCTCTGCGTCGCGCGTCGGGTGAGCCAGTTTCTTGAAGTTGCGGGGAGCGCGGTTGTGCTCGACGATGATCTGCTGGTAGAGGTCGGTGAGGTCGGCCATCAGGCGAACACCTGCGCCACTTTCCGTACGGCGCTCACGAGGGCATCGACGTCGGCGCGCGTATTGTAGAAGGCGAAGGAGGCCCGCGCCGTCGCGGGGACGCCGAAGAAATCCATCACGGGCTGCGTACAGTGATGCCCGGTACGGATCGCCACCCCCTCCTGATCCACGATCGTACCCACGTCGTGGGCATGTACGCCCTGAACGGTGAACGACACGACGCTCGCCTTGTGCGCGGCGGTCCCAACCAGCTCGACGCCGGAGACAGAGGAAAGCCGATCGGTGGCGTACGCGAGCAGGTCCGCCTCGTGAGTCCGGATGGCCTCCCAGTCGAGTGCCTGGAGATAATCGATAGCGGCGCCGAGTCCCACGGCCCCCGCGATGTTCGGAGTCCCCGCCTCGAAGCGCGCCGGCGGATCGGCGTAGGTGGTCTTCGCGAACGTGACCGTCTTGATCATGTCGCCGCCGCCTTGATACGGAGGCAGCGCCTCGAGCCGCTCGGCGGTGCCGTACAGCAACCCGATGCCTGTCGGCCCGAACATCTTGTGGCCCGACACCGTGTAGAAATCGACGCCCAGCCCCCGCACGTCGATCGGCTGGTGCGGTGCGGCCTGCGCCCCGTCCACCAGCACCGGCACGTCCCGGGCGTGCGCCTGCTGCACGATCTCGGCGATCGGGTTGATCGTACCGAGCGAGTTGGAGACATGCGCGACGGCGACGAGCTTGGTTTT
The DNA here is from genome assembly GCA_035491895.1 of Gemmatimonadales bacterium. Taxonomy (GTDB): domain Bacteria; phylum Gemmatimonadota; class Gemmatimonadetes; order Gemmatimonadales; family GWC2-71-9; genus DASTHG01. The sequence goes on along the minus strand of DATJJY010000091.1, from coordinate 83,851 downwards.
CGGACCGAGCAGGCGCGCGAACTCGTCCATCAGGAGCTCGCCCCGCTTGTTCATCGGGACGACGCGGAGCATGGCACCGCGCTCGCCGCAGATCAGCTGCCAGGGAACGATGTTCGAGTGGTGCTCCATCGCCGTGATGAGCACTTCGTCGCCCGGCTGGAGCTCCCGCCGCCCGAAGCTCGACGCCACCAGGTTGATCGCCTCTGTCGTACCGCGCACGAACACGATCTCACGCGCCGACGCCGCATTGAGGAACCCGCGGGCTTTCTCCCGAGCCTCCTCGTAGGCCGCCGTAGCGCGCTCGCTCAGCTCGTATACTCCGCGGTGCACGTTCGCGTTTTCCGTGGCGTAGTACTGCTCGGTCCGCGCGATCACCGCGCGCGGCTTCTGGCTCGTGGCGGCATTGTCGAGGTAGACGAGCGGTTTGCCGCGGACCGTGTTCTGCAAGAGAGGGAAATCGCGGCGCACGCGCTCCGCATCGAACGCGGGGCGGGGAACGGCGGGCGGGGCGTGTCGGACCGTCGTCATGCGGCGCTCCCCGCAACACCGAGCCGCGCCCGGATCTCACCGTCCAGCCGCTCGCGGGCGCCCGGGACCGCGATGCGATCCAGGATCTCGGCCCCGAACCCGTAGGTGAGCAATGCCCGCGCCTCCGCAGCGCCGAGGCCGCGGCTTCTCAGATAGAAGAGCGCCGTCGGATCGAGCGGGCCGACGGTCGAACCGTGCGTGCACTTCACGTCGTCGGCGTAGATCTCGAGCTGGGGCTGGCTGTCGGCCCGCGCCGCGGAGGAGAGCAGCAGGTTGTTGTTGGTCTGTTTCGAGTCGGTGCGCTGCGCACCGGGCCGTACGATGATGCGGCCGTTGAACACGCCGCGCGACTCGCCGTCGAACACGCCGTTGAAGTACTCGTGGCTCTCGCAGTGCGGCTTGGCGTGCTCGATGGTGGTGTGGTGGTCGACGTGCTGATGCCCACCCAGCACCGATAAGCCGTTCAGAATGAGATAGGCACCGGAGCCGTCGAGCACCGCGTGGATATCGTGCCGCACGAGTCCTGCGCCGAGCGCCACCGTCGTGAAGACGAGGCGGGAGTCTCTGGCCTGATGGAAGTGCGACGCCGCTACATGATTGCTCTGCGCGCCCTCCCGCTGTTCCCGGCAGATATCGAGCTGCGCCCCCTCCTCAATTACCACCTCGGTGACGCAATTGGTGAGCGATACGACTTGTGCATCTCCCTCGTACGCTTCAACGATCTTCGCCTGCGCCCCGCGCTCCACTACGATCAGCAAACGCGGGTGCGTCATCGGGTTGGATCCGGAGGGAATGCGGCATGTTACCCGAATCGGCTCCGCCAAGACGGCTTGGGGCGCGACGCGAATCACGATACCATCGGCGAGGAACGCCGTGGCGAGGGCGGTGAACGGGCTCGTCTCGACGGAGGCGTACCGGCCCAGGTGCGCCTGCAGGAAATCCGGCGCCGTGGCGACGGCGGAGCCGAGCGTCGACACAGTTACGCCCGCGGAGACCGGGCCGAGCTCCCAGCTCGCGCGGTGCAGCGCGAACGGCGTCTCGCTGATCGGCTGCACGTTCGTGAAGCGCCATTGCTCGAGACGCGTCGTGGGGAACCCCACCTCGGCGAAGCGCGCGATGGCCCGCTCCCGGATCTCTTTCAACCAGGGAGGGGATCCGGCCGCACCATTCGCAGCGAAGGCGTTGTATGCGCCGACGAAATGCGCCGTCACGCGGCCCCCCCGACTCCCGCCCCGGCGTAGCCCTTCTCCTCGAGCGTCAATGCCAGCTCCTTGCCGCCGGAGCGCACGATGCGGCCCTCGGCCAGGACGTGGACGAAGTCGGGCACGATGTAATTGAGCAGCCGCTGGTAGTGCGTCACGACCACGAACGAACGGTCCGTGGAGCGCAACGCATTCACCGCCCCGGCCACCGTCTTCAAGGCGTCGATGTCGAGTCCCGAATCGGTCTCGTCGAGCACCGCGAGCCGCGGTTCGAGCACCGCGAGCTGCAGGATCTCGTTGCGCTTCTTCTCGCCGCCCGAGAACCCCTCGTTCACGGCGCGGTTCATGAAGCTGTCGTCCCAGCCGATCGCCTTGAGCTTGTCCTCGAGCACCTGGAGGAAGTCGAGCGGGTCGAGCTCGGGAAGGCCCTTGTGCTTGCGGATCGCGTTGACCGCCGAGCGCAGGAAGTAGCTGTTGGTGATGCCGCGGATCGACACCGGGTACTGGAACGCGAGGAATAGCCCCTCGCGCGCCCGCTCCTCGGGGTCGAGCTCGAACAGGTCCTTCCCTTCGTAGCGCACGCTGCCCGCAGTGACCGTGTAGGCAGGGTGACCCGCCAGGAGCTGCGCCAGAGTGCTCTTCCCGGAGCCGTTCGGTCCCATGATGGCGTGAACCTCTCCAAGACGAACCGTGAGATCGACGCCCTTGAGAATTTCGTTGCCCTCGACGGTGGCGTGCAGGTTCTTGATCTCGAGCAGCGGCGGCGTCATCCGACGCTCCCCTCGAGAGAGATGCCGAGGAGATTCTGCGCCTCGACGGCAAATTCCATCGGAAGCTCCTTGAAGACTTCCTTGCAGAAGCCGTTGACGATCATCGAGACGGCGTCCTCAGCCGAGAGGCCGCGCTGCTTGCAATAGAAGATCTGGTCTTCCCCGATCTTCGACGTCGACGCTTCGTGCTCCATGATCGCCGAGCTGTTGCGCACGTCGATGTAGGGAAAGGTGTGGGCGCCGCACTGGTCGCCGATCAGCATCGAGTCGCACTGCGAATAGTTGCGCGCCCCTTCGGCGCCTTTCAGGATCTTCACGAGGCCGCGGTAAGTATTCTGGCCGTGGCCCGCGGAAATTCCCTTCGAGACGATCGTGCTCTTCGTGTTTTTCCCGATGTGGACCATCTTCGTCCCGGTGTCGGCCTGCTGGCGATTGTTGGTTACGGCGACCGAGTAGAACTCGCCGATCGAGCCGTCGCCCTGGAGCAGGCACCCCGGGTACTTCCAGGTAATCGCCGAGCCGGTCTCGACCTGGGTCCAGGAGATCTTCGAGTTCTTGCCGCGGCAGGCGCCGCGCTTGGTGACGAAATTGTAGATCCCGCCGTTGCCTTCCTCGTCGCCCGGATACCAGTTCTGGATCGTCGAGTACTTGATCTGGGCATTGTCCAGGGTGACGAGCTCGACCACGGCGGCATGCAGCTGGTTCTCGTCGCGCGACGGCGCCGAGCACCCCTCGAGGTAGGAGACGTAGCTCCCCTCCTCGGCGATGATCAGCGTGCGCTCGAACTGCCCCGTCGACTGCGCGTTGATCCGGAAGTACGTCGACAGCTCGAGGGGACAGCGGACCCCCTTCGGGATGTAGGCGAACGACCCGTCGGTGAAGACGGCCGAGTTGAGCGCCGCGAAGAAGTTGTCGTTGACCGGAACGACGGTGCCGAGGTATTCACGCACGAGGTCGGGGTGCTCGCGGATCGCCTCGGACATCGGGCAGAAGATCACGCCGTGTTTGGCGAGCTCTTCCCGGAACGTGGTCGCGACCGACACCGAGTCGAACACCGCGTCCACGGCGACGCCGGCGAGCCGCTTCTGCTCGGCAATCGGGATGCCGAGCTTTTCGAACGTCTCGAGCAGCTTGGGGTCGACCTGGTCCATGCTCTCGACCTTGGGCCGCTGCTTGGGAGCGGCATAATAGCTGATCGCCTGATAGTCGATCGGCCCGTACGACACGTTCGCCCACTTCGGCTCCGTCATCTTCGTCCAGTGCCGATAGGCCTTGAGCCGCCATTCGAGCATCCACTCCGGCTCGCCCTTCTTCAGTGAGATGAGCCGGATGACGTCTTCGCTCAGACCGGGGGGAACGGTCTCGGACTCGATATCCGTGACGAACCCGTACTTGTACGGCTGCAGGACCTGGGATTCGATCGACGTCATACTTCCGTCCGGAACGTGATGGCGTATTCGCAGGCGTTACACCCGTCGACGATGTGCGCGGTGCGCTCGACGGTGGCCGCGAGCACCGTCTGGAGGAACTTCGCTTCCGCCGCGCAGACTTCCGGGAAGCGCTCGGCGACCGACTTGATGGCGCAATTGTGCTCGGCGAGCCGAAACGACCCACCCGCGGCGTCCGACTCGGCCATGTAGCCCGCGTCGCTCAGGACGCGCGTCACGGCCGTCAGCCGAGCCTCGGGGGCGACACCTTCGAGCTCGACCTGGAGCCGCCGGGTGAGATCGGCGTATAGGTCCTCGAACATCTCCGCCGTGGCGGCGCGTCCCTGCCGCTCGGCGACACGATCGAGCAGGCCGGTGAGGGTCTGCTCGTAGCGCTTCGGGAAGAGGGCCTCTCCCTGGGGCGAGAGCCGGTAGGCGAACGTCGGCGCGCCAACGCCGCGCTGCTCGCGTCCGTATGTGACGAGTGTCTCGGCTGCGAGTTCCTTCAAGTGGTGTCGGATCGCGTTGGTCGAAACGCCGAGCTTCTCGCCCAGCGTCTTGGCCGTGAGCGGTTGCGCCCGCTTCAGCTCGCGCAGCACCTCGCCACGGAGACCCTTGTGGGCCGTGAGGCCGGGTTCGGATGATGTTTCCATGCTGGAATCGTACGGGCAGAGACAGGAGTTGTCAAACTAAATCAAAGATTATTTTGGTGAATCTATAACTCATTATATCACAGATTATTACACCAAGAGAGTTGCGATACCTAGGCCAAAGCGCGTCCAACAGCGTCCAACAAAGCTAAACGCTGACTGCAAACCCCGTTGTGTGGCGCTCGTGTAGCACCTAGCCTGCCTTGTCATAGCCGTCGCTTTTCACTTTCGGAGGGAGAAGCAGTATGCCCATTCTCAACAGAAATCGGTGGCTGGGAGGAGTGCTCGCCATCGGCGGGTTCCTCATCCTGGCAGCGGGCCGCGCTGCCGCGCAGACCACGACCGGCACGATCCGCGGGTACGTCAGAGAGGCCAGCGGCGCGCCGATCGCGGACGCGGAAGTGCAGGCCAGGAACCCCGGGACCGGGATCGTGCGCACGGCCACCTCGAATGCCGAAGGCGCGTACGTGCTGCCGGGCCTGGCCCCGGCGGTATACGATCTCACCGCGCGGCACATCGGCCATTCGCCACAGGCGCTGCGCCTGACCGTCCAAGTCGGATCGACGATCCTCCAGGACTTCACACTCCAGGCAGGGGCGGTGGCAGTCGCCGGAGTGACCGTCCAGGGAGCCGCGCCGGCGCTCGAGACGCGGACCTCGGAAGTCGCGACCAACGTCACCACGCAGCAGATCGATCGACTACCCACGCCGAGCCGGAACTTCCTCGATCTGGCGGCGCTGGCACCTGGCGTCACGGTCACCGAAGACCGCGTTGGCGGGACGAGCCGCACGTTCTCGGCTGGAGGCCAGAGCGCGAGCGCCGTCAACGTCTTCATCGACGGCACGAGCCTCAAGAACGACCTGACGGCGAATGGCGTGACGGGGCAGGATGCCAGTCGCGGCAACCCGTTCCCGCGCAGCGCGATTCAAGAGTACCGGGTCATCTCGCAGAACTTCAAGGCTGAATACCAGAAGTCTTCGAGCGCGATCATCACGGCGACGACCAAGTCCGGAACCAACGTGTGGACCGGGAGTGCTCTCTTCGGCTACCAGAACAAGGATCTCGTTGCCCTGGACACGTTCCAGCGCGCCACGACCGGCTTTCAGAAGCCCGATTACACGCGCTCCCTTGCGAGCTTCAGTATCGGCGGGCCGATTCAGCGGGACCGCCTGTTCTTCTTTGGATCGTACGAGGGGAACTACCAGAATCGCACGAACCTCGTGACGTTCACGCCGCCAGCGGGTTTCCCGGCCCTCGACAGCGTGAATCTCGCCCAGTACAACGGCAACTTCACATCACCGTTCCGCGAGACGATGCTGTTCGGCAAGCTGAACTACGCCGCGACACCCAATTCGTCGCTGGAGTTCAGCATTTCGGACCGGATCGAGAGCGACGTGCGGGACTTCGGGTCGAACAACTGTCCCGGCGCGATGTGCGCGTTTCAGGAAGCGGTTGACTTCGCGCAGAACGTGGCCGTGGGCCAGTTGCGATACAACCGATTCTCTGGTGCCTGGCTCAACGAGGCGAAAGTCGATTACTCGCGGTTCCAGCGGAATCCCGGTCCCGATACACCGGGGTTGCCGGCCCGAATCTTCCAGTACGGCAACGCAGACCACGTGATCGGCAGCAACTTCAGCACGCAGAACTTCACCCAGAAGCGCCTCGGTTTCCGCGACGATCTGACCTACTCTGGATTCCAGGGCGCCGGCCAGCATGTGTTCAAGGCTGGCGCCAGCTTCGACTTCGTGACGTACGATGTCGTCAAGGGGAACGACGAGACGCCGCGCTTCTACTATCGCGACACGCTCGTTCGCAACACCGACACCCTCGCGTTCCTGTATCGCACGCCCTACCAGCTGATCTACGGAACCGGCGACGCGACGCTCAACAAATCCAATAACGAGATCGGTGCCTACCTCCAGGACGACTGGAGCCCCACGCCTCGCCTTACGTTCAACCTCGGCGTCCGCTGGGACTTCGAGACGAACATGACGAACACCGGCTACGTAACGCCGCAGACGGTGGTCGACACGCTCACGCGCTATAACGACTCGCTGCCGACGCCGCTCGACCTGAGCCGGTACATCAGCACCGGCAACAGCCGCAAACCGTTCTACGGCGCGTTCCAGCCGCGGCTCGGGTTCTCGTACGCGCTGGACGACGAGAACAAGACGACGGTGTTCGGGGGCTTCGGGATTTACTACGACCGCTCGATCTTCGACGTCTCAGTGGACGAAACGCTCAAGCTCACCCACCCGACCTTCAACATCCAGTTCGCGGATCCCGATTCTACGCCGAAGCCGGGCGAGGTCCTGTGGAACAACTCGTATCTGACGGCGGACAAGGCGACGCTGGACGCCCTCGTGCACACCTCGGGCGCGCCGGAAGCGTGGCTGATCGACAGCAAGGCGAAAGTGCCGAAATCGCGTCAGTGGAACCTCGGGATCCGCCACCTGTTCGGCAACGTGCTCGTCACCGGGACGTACGCCGGCGTGCGTGGCGTAGACCAGCTGACGCTCAACTGGGCCAACTTCGGCCTCAACCCGAACGGCTCGTGCTGCACGAGCTTCAACCTGGCGGCCCACGGATTCAGCAACTTCATCTACTCGACCAACGATGGGAAAACCTGGTACGACGCGTTCACCCTCCAGGTCGACCGTCAGTACCACCGCTCGAGTCCAAACTTCGGCTGGGGTGCCGGGCTCGCCCTGACGTACGCGATGCGCTCAGTGGAAGGCGTAGACAACCTGGGCGACGAATTCTCGTTCCCCAACACGCAGAACATCCCGAAACACCCGACCAACGACGAGAAGCTGCGCATTGTGGCGAATTGGACCACGGATGTGCCGTATCTCTTCGGCATTCAGTTCAGCGGCTTGCTCACGCTCGGGGGCAAGGTCCGTCAGGACGTTGGCTGTCCGGGGAGGTTCTGTGGAGTTGGAACGGCCGGGAATCAGTATCAGCGCGGTGGATTCACCGTGCCGGGCACCTTCCCGTACGAGAATCTCGACCTCCGGTTCCGGAAGGACTTTCCCAACTTCGGCCGGAGCTCACTCGGGGTGACGGCGGACCTCTTCAATGCACTCAACCACAACAATTTCGGTTGCTACAACACCGGTGACCGGACCGCCACGGATTTCGGCCAACCGACTTGCGTCGTCAGCGACGCGCGCCGGCTCCAAGTAGGCCTGGAGTACAACTTCTGACATTCTTCCCCGGGGGGCGCCGAGCCTGGCGCCCCCCCGGGCTTCTCCTCACAGCACGTATCTTGATGTCCATGGTCTCCCATCGCTGGCGCGCCATCCTCGGTCTTCTGTCGCTCGCGCTCTGCGCCTGCGGCATCGACGCCCAGATGCCGAGTGTCGACCCGTCCTCGCCGCGCGCGCAAGCGTTTCTCGATACTCTGGAACAGCGCACCTTCGCGTTTTTCTGGGAGCGTACCGATCCCCAGACCGGATTGACTCCCGATCGCTGGCCGACGCCGTCTTTCTCGAGCATCGCCGCGGTCGGCTTCGCCCTCACCGCCTATCCAGTCGGAGTGGAGCGCGGCTACATCACGCGCGCCGATGCAGCCGCCCGCACCCTCACGACGCTGCGCTGGTTCTGGCAGGCACCACAGGGAGCGGCAACAACGGGGATCACCGGATACAAGGGCTTCTTCTATCACTTCCTCGAGATGCCGGGCGGCGCTCGCTTCCAGCAGGTCGAGCTGTCGACGATCGATACGGCGCTGCTCCTCGGTGGCGTGCTCTTCTGCCGCGAGTACTTCAACGGCTCCGACTCGACCGAAACCGCGATCCGCGCCACCGCCGACTCTCTCTACTTCAGGGTCGACTGGCAGTGGTCGGTGCACAATTCACCGCTCGTGAGCATGGGGTGGACTCCGGAGAACGGGTACATCCCATCCGACTGGCACGGTTTCAACGAGGCGATGCTCATCTACGTCCTGGCGCTCGGCTCGCCGAGCCACCCCATCGATTCCACCGCATGGGCCGCGTGGGCTGCGACGTACCCGTGGGGGACCTATTACGGACAACCGCAGATCGGCTTCGCGCCGCTCTTCGGCCACCAGTACTCGCATCTGTGGATTGACTTCCGTGGCATTCAAGACGATTTCATGCGCGCGCACGGCATCGACTATTTCGAGAACACGCGCCGCGCGACGCTGGCACAGCGATCCTATGCGATCGCGGACCCCGCTCACTGGACGGGCTACGACGGCGACGTCTGGGGACTCACTGCGAGCGATGGGCCCGTCGATGCCACGGTCACGGTGAATGGCGCGGCCCGGCAGTTCTTCACGTACTCGGCGCGCGGCGCGTCGTTCAACGAAGTGCGCGACGACGGCACCATCGCCCCCACCGCCGCCGGTGGCTCGATCCCGTTCGCACCCGAGATCGCCATTCCCGCTCTCGTCACGATGCGTGAGCGCTACGGCGACCCGCTGTTCGGGTCGTACGGCTTCGTCGACGCTTTCAACCCGACCTTCCAGGTCAGCGGAAAGGCAACGCAGGGGCAGGTGGTTCCCGGCAAAGGCTGGTTCGACATCGACTATCTCGGCATCGACCAGGGCCCGATTCTCGGAATGCTGGCCAACTACCGGACCGATCTCGTGTGGAAATACATGCGGAAGAGCCCCTACATCATCCGGGGGCTGCGCCGCGCCGGCTTCCGCGGCGGCTGGCTCGACCAGGCGCCGCTCCGCCGCTAATCCTCCGGCTGTCGTTTGATCCACCCCCACCAGAACGACAGGCGATAGGGACCGCGCGAGATAGTCCACAGGCCGGTCAGCAAATAGTAGAAAGTCCCCGACGCGAGTGCCCGGTGTGGCTCGGCGCACCACGAGATCACACTCTCCCCTTCGCGCAGGTCTTCAGGGATGAAATACTCCGGGACGTGACACCACCCGGGGAAATCGGCGATGCGGAAGTGAGCGGCTTCCGACCCCAGCGCGGGCACGGCAAGCCACATGCTGGCGAAGGTGGCAAGGGCGAAGAGCAACAGCTCGCGCAGCGGCATCCGTAGGCGCTTCGTACTCTCGGGCCCCGCCGATACTGCGCGCAGTCGATTCCAGAGCAGGCCCCCGTATGCGCCGACCGGCCACCAAACACGCCAGTACACGACCATCAGGATCGGTGGAACGATGCAGAGCAGCAGCAGAACCATGAAACTCTTCACCTTCTCGAACCCCTTGTCCTTCACCACCGCGTCGGCCATCGCCGCCGAGAACAGGGTCACGAGGAGAATCGTCCCCTCGATTTCGATCAGCAGCATCAGATCGATACCGAAGCGTGCGCCCAGTCCCAGCAGATTGAGCCAGGCGGCCAAAAACAGCGCCCCGAGTCCGAGGTCGGGAAGGCTGCGTGCCAGCCGCTGGACGATGCCAGGACCCTCCGGCAGGCTCGGCGGCAATATGCGAATCATTCTCTAATAGGCATCGCGATTGATCTCGCGGATCAGACGCTCGTAGTCGGCGGGTGTGTTGATGTAGTCCGTCACCGCCGGATCGTCGACGGGAACCGCCTCGACCTCGCTCGCGTGCGCGTGCAGCACGGCGCGGGCGCCTTCCCGTTCGGCTGCCTCGCTGCGGCGCAGCTCGGCGAACAGCGATTGATCCCAAATTACCGGATGGCCCCGGCGACCCGCGAACGTGGGCAGCGTGATCGTGGCGTGCCCGCGCCGATACGCCTCGACGAGCCGCTCCGCCGTCGCGACGTGAACGTGGGGAAGGTCGACCGGCCACACCAAAACTGCGGGGGGATGAATCGCCTCGAGCGCCTCGAGTGCACGCCGCAGCGAGCCGATTGGGCCCGAGTCGGGATCGGGGTTCTCCACGACCAGGCAGGGGTGCGCGGCGATCGCCTCCCGGGTCTCGTGGGCTCCGGGACCCACCACGACGACGCGCGTCTTGAGATCGAGCGCTTCGAACGCTTCGAGCAGGCGCAGGACGAACGGCTCGCCACGGAAATCGAGCAGGGCCTTAGGCGTGGCCATCCGGGTCGAGCGGCCACCCGCGAGAATCACACCGGCGAGAGGCATGGGGCGACTAGGGTATACCCTGGGAGTCGGTGGAGCAAACCGCCGCGGCGCTCGGGGGTATATGGAGAAACGCTATTTCATGATTCCGCAAATGGTTACGTCGGAGACACGCTTTCCCTGTTGCGCCTCCGGCGGAAAACGCCAGTATTAGGGCCCCCTATGGCTGTTCGCCGCATTCGCCTGCTCGGCGACCCGATCCTGCGTCAGCGCTGCCAGCGCGTGGAGAAGCCTTCCTCCGCGGCGGTCCGGCTCGTGGCCGACGATCTGCGCGACACACTCAAGGAAGCGAAGCAGAAGTTCGCCATGGGACGCGCCCTGTCGGCACCGCAGATCGGGGCGCCGGTGCGCGTCGTCGTGGTGGACATCGACGGGGCGAAGCAACGCCTCGTCATGGTGAATCCCGAGATCACCGACGTCGGACCCAAGGACTTTCTGGTGTGGGACGACTGCTTCTCCTTCCCCGACCTCCTGGTGCGCGTCACGCGCGCGATGCAGGTGACCGTGGCGTACGAAGACTTGAAGGGTCGCCCTCACACGCTGCAGTGTGAAGGACCGATGGCCGAGCTGATGCAGCACGAAATCGATCACCTCGACGGGATACTGGCGGTCGATCGCGCCGTAGGTCTCGACCCCTTCGCCTTCCGAAGCGAGTGGGAGAAATACCACCTCCCCGCCGAGCGGTACGGCGTGCCGTATCCGCGCGAGGCTCCCGACGAAGCCATAGCCACCCGCCTTTGATCCGGATCGGCGGGTGCGTCTTGGGACGGGCATGAGGACGAGTCTGCTCGTCGCGTGCGTGCTGTTGGCGCTCGCCTGTGGCGTAGCGCCCTATCGCGCGCGCACCAGGACGTACTTCGTGCGGGCGGAGCCGGTGCGCTGGAGCTTCATGCCGGAGGGCTACGACTCGGTCATCGGCCAGCGTCCGCAAAGTCCTTGGGGCGATTCGCTCGTATACCCGATGCTGCACTACGTCGGCTACACCGACTCGACCTTCTCAACGCCTACCGCACGGCCACCCTGGCTCGGGATACTCGGGCCGACGTTGCGCGCCCTCACCGGTGACACGATCCGCGTCGTGTTCCGCAACGCGACCCGGCAACCGCTCTCGATGCACCCGCACGGCGTGCGCTACAACGCGGAGAACGAGGGCGCGCTCTACAATCCGCCGCGCGGCGGCGGCGACAGCGTGACGCCCGGCGGGACCTACACCTACAACTGGCTGGCGGGGCGCGAAAGCGGCCCCGAGGGCAGAGAGCTGTCCAGCAAGGTCTGGCTCTACCACTCGCACGTGCATCCCGAGACGGAGATCGAGGAAGGGCTCGTCGGGGCGATCATCGTCGCCGATCCGGCGCGGGCCAATGCCGTCACCGCCGTGCCGACCGACGTCGAGCGGGAGTTCATCACCTTCTGGATGGTGTTCGACGAAAACGGCCCCACGTCCCCGCCGCGCGACGCGGAGATGAATCTGAAGCACTCGATCAACGGACTGTTCTTCGGCAATCTGCGGGGACTGACGATGGCAAAGGGCGACCGTGTGCGGTGGTACGTCACGGCCCTGGGCAGTGAGAACGATCTGCATACACCGCATTGGCACGGGGCGAAGCTGCAGCTCGACGGCCGCGAGGAAGGCTATATCGACGTGATCGAGCTGCTGCCGGGGAGCATGAAGGTCGCCGACATGGTCGCGCGCAATCCCGGCGTCTGGATGCTGCATTGCCACGTCAACGACCACATGGCGGCCGGGATGTACACGACCTACACCATCACGGATGGCGCTCGCTGAAGCGGCTCTTCGCGACGAAGATTTGCGTGTAGTAGTAGGTGCCGTCCCCCGAGCGGGCGATCCCCACGCCCGTTCTGTTGAAACTCCCTTCGATGTTTTCCCGGTGATGCCGGCTCCCCAGCCAGCCGTCCATCGCGACCGCAACGGTGCGGACGCGGGCGTAGTCGTTGAGCGCCACATTCTCGGCGATCTCGGCGAAATCCAGGCGGCGCTCCGCCTCCTTCGCCCGGTCGGAGAACCCGTCGTGCCCGAACGACACGCGACGCTCTGCCATGTCGCGGCTGTGGCCGCGGGCGATGCGCGCCAGGCCTGAGTCGGCGACCAGCGCCCGCAGGTGCAGACGGGAACGGTGGGCGTTCACGAGGCGGACGACCGCCAGCTCGAGATCGCGAAAATCCGTCGTAGCGGGCGCCGGGGGCGGCGCACTGCCGGCCCCGCAGGCGAGCGCGAACACGGCACAGAGGAAGCGGCGCATGTGACCCCGGAAAACTAAGGTTAGATTCCGCGGTGACAGGGGTGCCCGTCGTCACGCGGCGGCCGGGCTGAGATCAGACCCTTTGGACCTGATCCGGATAATGCCGGCGAAGGGAGTTCACTATGAGCTGTGTCACGCAGATGTTTCATGCCCGCCAGGGGACGGTTACACCCGCCATGCGGCGCGTGGCGGAGCGGGAAGGGCTCGAGCCCGAGCTGATTCGTGACGAGGTCGCCCGCGGGCGCCTGATCATTCCGGCCAACATCCAGCATCTCGCGAAGCGCCTCGACCCGATGGCGATCGGCAAGGTGGCGCGCGTCAAGATCAACGCCAACATCGGCAATTCGGCCGTCACCTCGGACGTCGACGGCGAGCTCGAGAAGCTCCACCACGCCGTCCATTACGGGGCCGACACGGTGATGGATCTGTCGACGGGCGGCAACATCGATGCGATCCGGCAGGCGATCATCGACGCGTCTCCCGTCCCCATCGGGACGGTGCCCATCTATCAGGCCGTGACGGAAGTCGGCAAAGTCGAAGACCTGACCGCCGACGACCTGATCGACATGGTGGAGCACCAGGCGCGCCAGGGCGTGGACTACATGACGATCCACGCCGGCGTCTTGCGCGAGCACGTTCCGCTGGCGCTGGGACGGGTGACGGGGATCGTGTCGCGCGGCGGGTCGTTGCACGCCTACTGGATGTCCGCCCATCAGGCGCAGAATCCGTTCTACACGCACTTCGATCGCGTGCTCGAGATCGCGCGCCGCTACGACGTCACGCTGTCACTGGGCGACGGGCTCCGGCCCGGCTCGGTCGCCGACGCCAACGACCGCGCGCAGTTCGCCGAGCTCGCGGTGCTGGGCGAGCTCACGCGGAAGGCATGGGCGGCGGACGTGCAGGTGATGATCGAGGGCCCCGGGCACGTGCCGATGCACCTGATCGAGGTGAACGTCCGCAAGGAAAAGGAGATCTGCCAGGAGGCGCCGTTTTACACGCTCGGGCCCCTGGTGACCGACATCGCCCCCGGGTACGACCACATCACGTCGGCGATCGGCGCGGCGATGATCGGGTGGTTCGGCGCCGACATGCTGTGCTACGTGACCCGCAAAGAGCATCTCGGCCTGCCCAACGCCGAGGAAGTGCGCGAAGGGGTGATTGCGTACAAGATCGCGGCGCATGCCGCCGACATCGCGCGCGGCCGCGCTGGGGCGCGCGACCGGGACGATGCGCTCTCCCGGGCGCGCTACGCCTTCGACTGGAACGAGCAGTTTCGCCTGAGCCTCGACCCCGACCGGGCGCGTGAGCTGCACGACGAGGCGCTGCCGGCCGAGTACTTCAAGTCCGCGGAGTTCTGCGCGATGTGCGGGCCGAAGTTCTGCTCGATGCACATCACGCGGGAGATCGAGCGGCGCTATGCCCCGGCGAATGGGTCGACGGGAGAGAATTCACCAGAGCCCGTGTCCACAGGCTGATGATCCCGGTGCGCACCACGTGATTGTGTCATAGTCCCTGACTTGACGCGCCGTCCGAGCCGCGTTCTCTTGTACCACGTCTTGAAACTCGGTTTCACATTGTGATCACCGCCCGAACCTATCCCGGCACGCAGGCGGTCGCCCGCGCCGTCAGCCTCCTCAAGGCGTTCTCCGACGCCCGCCGCGGCTGGCGGCTCACCGACCTCGCCCGCGCCGCCCATCTCCACAAAGCGACCGCCCACCGCCTGCTTGCCGCACTGGAACGCGAGGGCATGGTCACCCGGGATCCCGCAGGCGGCGAGCACTACCGACTCGGCCCCGAAGCAATCGCCCTCGGCGCCCGCGCGGCGCGCGCCTCGGACCTGCGCGCCACCGTCGTGCCCGAGCTCGAAACCCTCGCGGCCAGCTCCGGCGAGACGGCGACGCTCGAGGTCCCGGCCGGCGGAGCGATGCTCATTCTCCACGAGGTCCCGGGCGGCGCCTTGCTCGGCGCCGTCCCGGAGGTCGGCACGCGCTGGCCGCTCCACGCGACCTCGACCGGTAAAGCGCTGCTCGCGCTCATGCCCGGTTCGCAGCGCCGCGACCTCGTCGGCGCCCGTCTCAGCCGGCACACGCCGCGCACGATCATTTCGTCGAGCGCCCTCGATCGCGAGCTCGACCGCATCCGGCGCCGGGGGTACGCCGTCGCCGCCGAGGAGCTGGAGCGCGGCTACGTGGCCGTCGGCGCCGCGGTGCAGGACTCCGCCGGCCGCCCCGTCGCCGCCATCAGCCTCGGCGGCCCGCGCGTGCGCTTCCCCGCGACCCGCATCGCCCTCCTGGGCCGGCAGGTTCGCACCGCCGCCGAACGCATCTCCCAGGCGCTGGGCTACCGGGGGACGCCGTGCTGAAGGAAACTCCGTTCCACCCACGCACCAGCGCATTGATGGAAGGCTTCGCGTGGCGCCGCTGGGCCGGCTACACCGCCGCCAGCGTCTACGAGCTGACCCACGAGCGGGAATACCACGCCGTGCGCAGCTCGGCGGCGCTGTTCGATGTCACACCGCTCTACAAGTATCTGATTCGCGGCCGCGACGCGGCGCGCCTGCTCGACCGTGTGGTGACGCGCGACATCGCCAAGTGTCGCGTCGGCCAGGTGCTGTACACCCCCTGGTGCGACGGGCGCGGGAAGGTGATCGACGACGGCACCGTGTCGCGGCTCGACGAAACGACGTTCCGGATGACCGCCGCCGATCCCAACATCCGTTGGTTGCAGCTCAACGCCTCGGGCTTGGAGTGCACGATCGAGGACGTCTCGGAGCGCATCGCCGCGCTGTCGCTCCAGGGCCCGCTGTCGCGCGTCATCCTCGAGCACGCCTGCGAGCAGGATCTCGCCGCGCTCAAGTTCTTCCGGCTCACGACTGCCAAGATTGCGGGGGTCACGGTCACGATTTCGCGCACCGGATACACCGGCGACCTGGGATACGAGGTCTGGGTCGATGCCGCCCGCGCGTTGCCGGTGTGGGACGGGTTGATCGCGGCGGGGCGCCACTACGGCATCACGCCCGCCGGCCTTCTGGCGCTCGACCTCGTGCGAAACGAGGCCGGCCTCTTGCTGATCGACGTCGACTACATCTCGGCACACCACGCGCTCATCGAATCCCAGACCTCGACGCCCTACGAGCTGTCGCTCGGCTGGACGGTGGCGCTCGACAAGGAGCGCTTCAACGGCCGGGATGCGCTGGTCGCCGAAGCGTCGCGCGGGCCGGCGTGGCGCTTCATGGGCATCGAAGTCGACTGGGACGCGCTGGAGCGGCTGTACGCCGACGTCGGGCTGCCCCCCAAGCTGCCGACGACCGCCTGGCGGGCCAGCGTCCCGCTGTACGTCGGCGGCGTTCAGGTCGGCTATGCGACGAGCGGGTGCTGGTCACCGCTCCTGAAGCGCTACATCGCGCTGGCGCACCTCGAAGGCCCGTACGGACAGCCCGACACCGTGGTCGAGATGGAGATTACCGTCGAGCATCGCCGCAAACGCGCCGGCGCGACGGTGCGTGCGCTGCCGTTCTTCAACCCTCCGCGCAAGCGAGCGTGAGCATTCCCTCGACCTGGGACGTCATCGTCATTGGCGGCGGCCACAACGGACTGGTGACCGCGGCTTACCTCGCGCGCGCCGGCAAGAAAGTGCTCGTGCTCGAGCGACGCTACTGCGTCGGCGGCGCGGCGGTGACCGAGGAGATCTTCCCGGGGTTCAAGTTCTCCGTGTTCTCCTACGTCGTGAGTCTCCTGCGGCCCGAAATCATCCGCGACCTCGACCTGCCCCGCCACGGCCTCGAGATCCTGCCGCTCGAAAGCACCGTCACCCCGCTCGACAACGGCGACTATCTCGCCGGATGGGGCGACCCCGACAAGACGCGTCGCGAAATCGCGCGGCACTCCCTGCGCGATGCGGAGGCGATGACCGAATTCGGGCGGCTGATGCACCACATGGCCCAGGCGGTGAAGCCGATCCTCGGCATGGTCCCCCCCGACCCGACGTCGCTCTCGCCGCGCGAGCTGACCGGCCTGCTGCGCGTCGGCCGCCACTTCAAGGATCTGGGCGCCGAGCGTTTCCACGCGCTGTACAAGTTGATGACGATGAGCTCGGCCGACTATCTCGACGAATGGTTCGAGACCGACGGCCTCAAGGCGACCAAGTCGGCGAGCGGCATCATCGGCACCTTCCTCGGACCGCGCTCACCCGGCACCGCGTACGTCCTGCTGCATCACTACATGGGAGAGATCGACGGCTCGTTCCGGGCGTGGGGGTTCGCCAAGGGGGGCACCGGAGCCATCAGCGAGTCGATCGCAGGGGCGGCCCGCCGCTTCGGCGCCGAGATCCGCACCGATGCCGGTGTGAGCAAGGTCCTCGTTCGCCGGGGCGGGGCCGCCGGCGTGGTGCTCGACAACGGGGATGAGCTGCGCGCCAGAGTCGTCGTGTCGAGCCTCGACCCGCATCGCACCTTCCTGCAGCTCGTCGGCGAGGACCATCTGCCCGACGAGTTCGTCGGCGATATCCGGCGCTTCAAGTTTCGCGGCTCCTCGGGGAAAGTGAACCTCGCGCTCGGCGAGCTGCCGAATTTCACCTGCCTCCCGGGCGTGGGACCGCACCTGCGGGGCGCCATCTCGATCTCACCGAGCATCGACTACCTGGAGCGCGCTTACGACGACGCCAAGTACGGCGAGTTCTCGAAGGCGCCGTACATGGACGTCATCATCCCGTCGATGATCGATCCCGGCATGGCGCCCCCGGGAAAGCACGTGATGTCGATTTTCGTGCAGTACGCCCCGTATCACCTGAACGGCGGGTGGACCGACGCCAAACGCGAAGCGTTCGGCGACGCCGTGGTCGATACGCTGACGCGCTACGCGCCGAATCTGAAGCAGGCGATTCTCCACCGGCAGGTGGTCACGCCGGCCGACATCGAGCGCACCACGGGGTTGACCGAGGGCAACATTTTCCAGGGGGAGCTCTCGCTGCACCAGCTCTTCTTCCTCCGGCCGGCACCGCGCTGGGCGCAGTACCGCACGCCGGTCCGCCACCTGTATCAATGCGGCGCCGGGACGCATCCCGGCGGCGGCATCATGGGGGCGTCGGGCCGGCTCGCAGCGCTCCGCATCCTGGGCGACGGGCGCTGATCTCATGACACGAGAGTTGATCATCATCGGTGGCGGCATCAACGGACTGGTCGCGGCGGCGTACCTCGCCAAGGCCGGTGTGAAGGTGCTGTTGCTCGAAGCGCGCGACGTGCTCGGTGGGCTCGCCGGCGGTGTCGACCCGATTCCGGGCTACCGCTGTGACGTGGGCGGCCCAGACGCCGGATGGCTCCTACCCGACATCGTCGCCGATCTCCAGCTCGACGCCGCCGGCCTCGAGCTCGTGACCCCGCAGGCGTGCGTGTGCAGCCCGCAGGAGGGCGGTCGCGCCCTCACGCTCTGGGCGGACTCCGCGCGCACCGCCGAGGAGATCAGCCGGTTTTCTCCCGAGGACGCGCATCGCTGGCCCGATTTTGCAGCGCAAATCGGACGCTTTGCCGGACTGCTCGAGGCGCTCTACGCCGTCGCCCCGCCGCAGGTGCCCGACCCCGACGGCCGCGACATCGGCACACTGCTGCGCCTCGGCCTGCGGCTGCGACGGCTCGGGAGGCGCGAGATGGTCGAATTCCTGCGCGTCGCGCCGATGTCCGTGGCGGAGTGGCTCGACGACTGGTTCAAGAGCGACGCGCTCAAGGGCGCGCTCGGGGCGGGCGGCATTACGAGAATCTTCCAGGGCCCCCGCGGCGCGGGTACGGCATTCGTCTTCCTGCATCACCAGGTCGGACGCCCCGCCGGCGCGGCGCGTGGCGCGCACTACGTGCGGGGGGGACCGGGCGCCCTGGCAGCGATCCTCGCGAATGTGGCCCAAGGGTACGGCGCGGAGATTCGCACCACCGCGCCGGTACGCGAGATTGTGGTCCGAGACGGAAAGGCGATCGGTGTCGCCCTCGAAACGGGGGAGCACCTCGCCGCCCGACAGGTCGTCTCGAGCGCCGACCCGCGGCGCACTTTCAGCCGGATGGTGGACGCCGGGCAGCTCGACCCGGAGTTCCTGTGGACGGTGGGTAACATTAAGTGTCGCGGTGCTGTCGCTACGGTGCATCTAGCCATGAGCGAGCTGCCGCGCCTCTCCGGTGTCACGGAAGAGGCCCTCGGCGGCGCGATCACGATCGCCCCGAGCCTCGACTATCTGGAGCACGCGTACGACGACGCGAAATACGGGGCGGTGTCGCGCCTGCCCTTCCTCGAGGCGCGTATTCCCACACTGCTCGATCCGTCGCTCGCGCCGGCGGGGAAGCACCTGGTGTCGGTGCAGCTGCAGTACGCCCCCTACCGGCTGCGGCCAGGTGGGTGGGACGACCGGGCTCGGGAAGAGGTGGCGAACGTCGCGATCGAGACGCTGTCCGCCTACGCACCCAACGTGCGTGGCAGCGTGATCGGTCGGCACGTCGTGACGCCCAAGGACCTGGAGGATCGCTACGGGCTGACCGAAGGGCACGCCTACCACGGCGAGCTCACCCTCGATCAGATTCTCTTCATGCGCCCCGTTGCCGGCTGGGCCCGCTATCGCACGCCGATCGAAGGGCTGTATCTGTGCGGCGCCGGAACGCACCCGGGAGGCGGGCTGGCGGGCGCCGCCGGCCGCAATGCGGCGCGCGAGATGTTGAGGGAGCGACGGGCATGAACACGTTCTTGAAGACAGTCGAAGCGTACAAGCAGGGTGCGCGCACGATGCCGGGCCGGTACTACACCTCCGCCGACGTGCTGCGTGAGGAGCAGGAGAGGATCTGGCGCCGCCAGTGGATCTCGGTGGGGCGTACGGCCGAGCTGGCTTCGCCGGGTGACTACCGCACCGTCCTCATCGGCGGCGAATCGCTGATCGTGCTGCGCGACCAGCAGGGGAAACTGCGCGCGTTCTTCAATATCTGCCGCCATCGCGGCACGCGTCTCTGCACGAGCGAGCGGGGCCGCCTCTCGGAAACGATTCAGTGTCCCTACCACGCGTGGACGTATGCGCTCGACGGGCGTCTCATCGGCGCACCGCACATGCACGAGGTCGAAGGGTTCCAGAAGGCGGACTATCCGCTCCACCAAGCCGCGCTGGCCGAGTGGAACGGGTTCTACTTCGTGAACCTCGACCGCGAGCCTCAGTTGTTTACGAAGGTATTCGCGCCGCTGGGGGACCGATTCGACCGCTTCAACCTGCCGGCGCTCGTAACGGTGCGCCGCATCGTCTACGACGTGCGGGCCAACTGGAAGCTCATCATGCAGAATTACTCCGAATGCCTCCACTGCCCCACCATCCACCCGGAGCTGTCCACGAAGCTGCCGTATACGAGCGGCGCCAACGATCTGGTCGAGGGCCGGTTCCTCGGCGGTTACATGGATATCAAGGCGCCGAACGAGAGCGCCACGATGACGGGACGCGCCTGCGGCCTGCCTTTGGGTAACCTGTCGGCGGACGACCGCTCGCGCGGCTACTACTACACGCTGTTCCCTTCGATGATGTTGAGCCTGCACCCCGATTACGCCGTGTACTACACGGTCTGGCCACGCGCGCCGCAGGAGAGTCAGGTTGTGTGCGACTGGATGGTGCATCCCGATTCTCCGCAGTCGCCGGGATACAACATCGCCGATGCGGAAGAGTTCTGGGATCGCACCAACCGCCAGGATTGGGACATCTGCGAGCGCAGCCAGCTCGGTGTCGCGTCCGCGCGCTATGAGCCCGGTCCCTACTCCCCGCGCGAGAGCATGCCGGCGGCGTGGGACCGGGAGTACCTGCGTCACATGGAAGCCTAGACGCGCTCGGCCGGGTCCTGCCGGTAGAACCCTTTGAGCTCGCGGTACAGGTCGGGATAGCGGTCACGCATTTCCACCGGCTGCTCGAAGAACGCCTCCGTCGCGACGGCGAAGAATTCGGCCCGACTGGTTGCGCCGTACCCGCTCAGCAGATCGTCCTCGCCTTCGAGTGTCTTGCGACGCAGCTCTTCGAACCGGTCGCGCAGCACCCGCGCCCACACGCGCGTCGACGACGGCGCCTCGAGCAGTGGGATCCCATCCACGTACCCGTCCTCCTGGTCGAGCTGGTGCGCGAACTCGTGCAACACGACGTTGTGGCCATCCCCCGGTTGACCCAGACCCTGCTGGACGTTCTCCCACGACAACACGATGACGCCGCGCAGCGACTCGCCCAACAACGGCACCGGCTCGCTCTCCGGCTCGAGCCGCACATGGCCGTTCTGGCCCGGGACCCTGGGTACGAACGTGCCGGGATAGAGGATGATGCTGCGCACGTCGGGAAAGGGCCCCACGTCGAGGGCCAACAGCAGGAGGCAGGCCTGGGCCGCGACGATCACTTTCATTTCTTCGGTGATCACGAGCCCCTTGATCCCTTCGAAGTTCTTGTCCCGCACAAACCCCCTCACGAGACCGAGCAGTCGGTTCCACTCCTTTTCCGTGAGGTTCTTGGTGAGGGGGACGCGCTGCTCGATCAGCGGGCGCCAGCCACTGGGCACTTGCGCCGGGACGTGCGTCGACGGCGCTGGGTGCCAGCTCCGCACCAGCGCCCATCCGACGAGCAACCCGAGGAGCAGGATGCCCGCCGCCACCGGGAGGACGAGCGAATCCATCAGGCCGTCGCCCCGCCCCCCGTCGGGAACAGACGCGCAAGCGCCCGCAGCAGCTGGCCTTCGGCCGAGCCGCCATCGGGGGCTTCGGCCAGGACGACGGCCAGGCGACGTTTGAGCAGCGGGTCGCGACACGCCTGGGCGGCAAACTGCATCGTGAGCGGGATGAACCAAGCGGCCTGGCGGGCGCCGGCACCGGCGCGAGCCACCGCGGCGTACTGCTCGAACAACCCGAGCAGGAACGCCCCCTTCGAAGGGAACTGGCGGTAGATGGCCCCTTTGGTGTAGCCAGCGGCACGCGCCACGTCGTCCAGTGTGGCGAGATCGAAGCCGCGGTCAGCGAAGACCTTGAGGCCTGCTTCGAGTAACAGGCTGCGCGTTTCGGCCTTGCGGCGGAACTGTGTAGAACTCAAGCGTATCTAAGATACCGATGAGTAGCGTTATCACAACTAGGACAGTTGATGTGATGTCCAATAGATACTGTCTGGACTCTCAGATTCTTGTTGGTATCTTTCGAATTGACCTTGACGCGCGCGACCGACCCTCTAGGTTCTCCCCCTTCGCGACGCTCGCCCGGAGAAGTGTGCAGATGCCGTACATCATCGTCGAACCGTGCATCAACGTAAAAGACCGCTCCTGCGTCGATGTCTGTCCGGTGGACTGCATCTATGAAGGAGAGGACCAGCTCTACATTCACCCCGACGAGTGCATCGACTGCGGTGCTTGTGAGCCGGAGTGCCCGGTGACCGCGATCTTCCCGGAAGAAGACGTCCCGCCCCAGTGGAAATCGTTCATCGCCAAGAACAAGGACGTTTTCCAGAGCGCCAACCCGCCCGGCAAGCCGTCACCGGAACGAGGCATGAAGTAGGAATTCCTCGAGCGCCCCGTTCACCAGCTCGGGGCGTTCGAGCGGTGCCAGGTGCCCCGCCTCAGGCACCTCGACGTACCTCGCACCCCGAATCCGCAGGGCCATTGCCCGCATTCCCGCGGCCGGCGAAATCTCGTCCTCGCTCCCGCCGAGGACGAGTGTAGGCACACGGATCTCCTCCAGCAGCGGTACCGAGTCGGGGCGGTCGCGCATCGCCGCGAGCGCTCCCACGAGCCCCGCCACCTGCACTCGCGCGGCCATCGCGCGGACCACCTCCACCACGCGCGGGCGCTGCGCCCGCGTCGAGGGCCCCAGGAGCTTCGGCAGCAGCCGCTCCGCGATCGCCGCCGCTCCCTCGCGCTCGGCGACCCGCGCGAGCTCGTCCCGGCCCGCTTTCCCTTCCGGCGTGTCGGGCTCCGCCTTCGTGTCGCAGAGGATCAAGCCGCGGACGCGCTGCGGGTAGCGCCGCAACAGCTCGAACAGCACGTAGCCTCCCATCGACAACCCGCAGCAGATCGCACTCTCGACGCCCGCCGCATCGAGCTCCGCGGCCAGGTCGTCGGCGTATCCGCCCATCGAGTAGCCGCCGGCGGGCGCGGCGCCGCCCTTGACGCCGCGCAGGTCCGGTGCGATGCAGCGCCACGCCGTGAGCCGCTCGAGCTGCGGACGCCACTGTTCGTGGTCGAGCGGAAAGCCGTGCACGAAGAGGATCGGGACGCCGGTCATGGGCCGAACTTAGCCTCCCCCACCCCGGGCGGGCGACTATGTTTCGGCCATCTTCCTATCCGCGAAGGTGAGCAATGCGAGTTCCCACCGAGTACATCCGGCATGCCGCCCGAGCCGCCCGCAAGTGCGCCGGCGATCCGCTGGGGGGCGCACCCCAGCCGGCCGACCCCGAGTTCTACAAGGTCCTGGCGAAAGCGTTGGAGGAGATCGCGTCCGGCCTCGAGCTGGTCGGTAAACCCACCGAGTGAGTGATTTTCGCTACGTCGACACGGCGGCGGCGCTCGCGGAGGTGATCGCCGCCGCCCGCGCCGAGCCGCTGGTCGCAGCCGACACCGAAGCGGCGAGCTTCCATCGCTACAAGGACCGGGTGTACCTGGTCCAGCTGTCCACCCGGCGCACGACCGCCGTCATCGACCCTCTCGCGCTCGCCGACTTTGCGCCGCTCGGGTCGTTGCTCGCCGACGCGAACGTCGAGAAGGTCTTCCACGACGCGGATTACGACTTGCGCACCCTCGACCGCGACTACGCGTTCCGGGCGCGGCACCTCTTCGACACGCGCATCGCCGCTCAGCTGGCGGGCGAGCCCGCGATCGGTCTGGCCGCCCTGCTTGAGAAGTACGTCGGCGTTCGGCTCACCAAGGCGCATCAGCGCGCCGACTGGTCGCAGCGCCCCCTCACACCGGCCATGCTCGCGTACGCCGCCGACGATACGCGGCACCTGCCGCGCCTGCGGGACGCGATCGCCGAACGGCTCACCGCCCTGGGCCGCCTCGCCTGGGCCGAGGAGGAGTTTCATTATCTCGAGGACCTGCGCTGGACGGGGCCGGCGGACGACGGTCAGGCGTTCCAGCGCATCAAGGGCGCCAAGGCTCTCACGCCGCGATCGCTCGCCGCCCTGCGGGAGCTCGTTGCCTGGCGGGCCGGAGTCGCCGCCGAACGCGACACGGCGCTGTTCCGCATCATCGGCAACGAGGCACTCCTCGCCGTCAGCCGGGCGTTGCCTCATTCCCTCGCGGATCTCGGCCCGATCCGCGAGCTGCCCGCGAGCCTGGCGCGGCGCCACGGCGCCCCGCTCGTGGCGGCAGTGGGACGCGCGCTCGCCCTCGCCGATCGAGACCTCCCCACCCGGGAGCGCGGCCCCCGCGCCCCGCACGACCCCGAGCTCGACACACGCGTCGAGCGCCTCAAGACGGCGCGCAACGCCCGGGCGCTCGAGCTCGGGATCGATCCCGGTGTGTTGTGTGGCAAGTCGACGCTCGAGGCGATCGCCCGGCAACGCCCCGCGGATCTGGCGGCGCTCGCCCGGCTGGATGACGTCCGGAAGTGGCAGGTGGAGGCGCTGGGTGCCGCGCTGCTCGCGGCGCTCTAACGGCTAGAAGCCGAGCATCGCCCGGATCTTCGGCTCGATCTTCTCCGGCGTCCAGTACGGCTCCCACACGATCTCGATATCCACGTCCTTCACGCCGTCCATCGGCCGCAGCGTCTTGTGGATGTCGTTCATGATCTCGGGGCCGGCGGGACACCCGGGTGAGGTGAGGGTCATGCGGATGTGCACGTTGCCGTCCTCCACCTCCACCTCGTAGACCAATCCGAGATCGATGATGTTGAGGTTCAGCTCCGGATCCTTGACGCCCCGCAGGGCCGTCCACACCGCGTCCGACAGTGTCGCTTCCGTCGTCACTCCCCCTCCTTCATCGGCAACCTATGGCGCCCGGCTCTGGGCCGGGAGCCCCCGCACGGCGCAGCGGCGCCGCTCGGCAATGCGACGATAGACCCGCCGCGCCACATGCCGTACGCCCGGGACGGCGAATCCCCACGCCCACCAGCGCTTCCCCGGCAGCAGCTTACCGAGCTCCGGTACCGCGTCGGCGCCCGCGTAGACACGGCCGTCGGGCAGCACCAGATGCATCGCCGCGGCGAGGGCCGGCAACGCGATCCCGAAGCGGGCCACCTCGCTCTCGTCCTGAAACGGCACGTAGCGCAAGCGGTGTTCCCGGTCCCAGCGCCGCAGCCGCTCGACCGCCTGGCGGCAGAAGCCGCATTCGCCGTCGTAGATCAGCGTGGGCAGCCGCGCTTCAGCGGCGTACATCGCTCGCCTGCGCCGCGAGATCCGCCAGGCGCCCGCGCACCCGCTTCAGTGTCGTGAACGGCTTGCGCGCGCGCGGCTGAAAGGCGCGATTCGTGAGCAGCACCACGAAGACGCCACGGTCGGGATCGATCCACAACGACGTTCCGGTCCATCCCGTGTGTCCGAAGCTGTGTACCCCAAAGCGTGTACCGGCGCTGCTCACTTCCTCCCCCGTGGGTACCGCCTGCCACCCCAGCGCCCGCGCCTCGCTCTTGCCCCCGAACCACGCCGCCCGCGTGATGAACGTGTCCACCGTCGCCGCGCGCACGATCCGCGACCCGCTCGCGCTCACGCCGCGCTTCAGCATGAATTGTGCGAAGCGCGCGACATCCTGCACGGTGCTGAAGACGCCGGCGTTCCCTGACATTCCGCCGAGCTTCGCGGCTGTGGGGTCGTTGACCACGCCGGCGACCGGATGCCCGCGCCACACCCCCGTCGGGGCCGTCCGCGAGAGCACCGCGCGCGGGGGGTGGAATCCGGTCTCGGTCATCCCGAGCGGCGCGAAAATCTCCCGCGTCGCGAAGCTGTCGAGCGGCGCCCCGCTCGCGCGCCGCACGAGTTCGCCCAGGAGCACCGCATTGACGTCGCTGTAGACGACGCGGGTGCCGACGGCGATCCGCGGCGTCTCGGCGTACACCACGCGCAGCAGCGCCGCGGCGTCCTTGGCGCCTCGAATCGTATCGACCGTCAGATCGGCACGCAGTCCCGACGTATGCGTCAGCAGCTGCCGCACGGTGATGGGATTCGTTCCAGGGCCGTTGAACTCGGGTACGTAGGTCGCGACCGGCGCGTCGAGCCGCACGCGCCCGCGATCGACGAGTACCATCAACGCGGAGGTGGTCGCGACCACCTTGGTCATGGACGCGAGATCGTACAGCGTGCGCTCGGGATCGACCGCCGGACTGGAGGAGGACCAGGTCAGCCGCCCGTAGCCCTTGAGGTAGAGAATCGAATCGGCGGTCCCGATGGCGAGCGCGGCACCCGGATAGGCGCCGGCCCTCATCCCGTCGAGTACCACCGGGTCGAAGGTCGCCGCGTCGAACCGCGCCGCCCCCGCCGCGGCGACCGCCGCCTGGAACAGTGCCCCTAGCACCAGATCCCTGGGATGCGACGCCCGCAGGTCGGACAGCCGCCGTCCGCGCCGACGCGCTGATCACGAATCACGTACCCCGAGCGCTCGATCAGCCGCTCCCCGCAATCGGGGCACCAGGTGTGCTCCCAGCGCCCCACGCGGCCCGGGAGGTTGCCGGCGTACACGAAGCGCAGTCCGGCCTGGGCGCCGATTTCGCACGCGCGCACGAGCGTCTTGGCCGGCGTGTTGTCGGGCTCCGTCATCTTGTAATCCTGGTGGAACGCGGTGACGTGCCACGGGATCTCGGGCGAGACCGAGGCGATGAACTCGGCGGCACGCCCGAGCTGGCCCTCGTCGTCGTTGAACCCCGGCACGACGAGCGTCACGATCTCGAGCCAGAAACGGCGCTCGTAGACGAGCCGGATCGCGTCGAGGACGTGCTGCAATACGCCGCCGAGCTCGCGATAGCGACGATCGTCCATCGCCTTGAGATCGATCTTGTAGCAGTCCGTCCAGGGTCGGATGTAGTCGAGCACCTGCGGGGTGCAATTGCCGTTCGAAACGAATGCGGTACGCAGGCCGGCTCCCCGCGCCGCGCGGAACACCTCGACCGCCCACTCCGCGGTGATCAGGGGCTCGTTGTACGACGAGCCCACCATCTTGGCCCCCCGGTGCCGCGCCATTCGGACCAGCTCGTCGGCGGTCAGATCGGTCGGCTGCACGCCCGCCGACTGATCGCGCAGTGCCTGGGACGTCAGCCAGTTCTGGCAGTAACCGCAGTGGAAATCACACCCCAGCATCCCGAAGGTGAGCGTGTCGCTCCCCGGGAGGCAGTGGAAGAACGGCTTCTTCTCCGTCGGGTCGCATTGCAGGGCCGCGACGTAGCCGGCCGGAACGTACAACGTCCCGTCGCGGTTGAAACGGACTTTGCAGATGCCCCGCCGCCCCGGCTTCACGAGACAGCGGTGACCGCAAGCGAAGCAACGCACCGCTCCCGCCGCCGCGGGCTCCACCAGCTCCCCCGGACGCACGCGCGTGTCGAGCTGCTGGGCGAGACTCGCGGCGCCCCCGTCGGGCGCGGCGTGCGGGAGCAACGAAACGATCGAGCGGTGCGGCATACGTCGCGGGGTTAGCGCAGACTCCCCGGCGAGAGCTGATAGAGCAGCTGGGCGGTGCGGACGTCGCGCTGTGAGAGGTCGCGAACGACCGCCTTGGCGAACATGAGGTCGGTCGAATCGGGTGAGTGATCGAGCCCGATCAAGTGGCCGATCTCGTGCAGGGCCACGACCCGCACGTCGTCGGGCCCGAGCGGCCGGCCGTGCGGATCGAACGTGGAGATCGTCACGACCGCAGTCTGCAGCTGACCCTCGCGGTCCCATTCGAGATCGGTTTCTCCCGTGCGATCGATCGGAAACATGACGCGCCACTCAAAGTGCACTTCGGCGCTGCTCGAGTCGGCGGTGAGATCGAAACGCACCGGCAGCCCGACCTCCCCCCAGCGACCGAATGCCGCGCGAATAGCATCGGGAAACGTCGGCCGGAAATTCGCGATCGTGTCGCTGGCGATGTAGACCCGCACCGGGCGGACGACGCGGTCGTCCCAGCGATGCAGCATCGAATCGCTCGACTCGCCGACGACGTTCTGCAGATACGTCAGCGGATAGCTGTCCCGGATGCGGCGGCGGATGTCCGCGCGGGCGGCGAGGTCCAGGTACCCGAGCCCCGACGAGTCCGCGCTCGGCATTCCGGTTCCGACGGTGCTGCGCGTCGGTGACGGCGGCGACTCCTGTGGCGCGCTGTCGATGTGAGCGGGCGCGGGAGGTGGCGTGGAGCGCGGCCGCAGCCTGCCGACGGCATCCCAGCCGACTGCCAGCACCAACACCACGATCACGATGCCGATGAGCCCCGAGCGTTGTCGATCGTCCATGGATGGCAATATGTCAAACGGCCGAGCAGCGCCGCTAGCTTTGCCCTTACCCGCGGCCTATGATTGTGGCCTGCTTATGGTTGGACGCTGAGTGATCGCCCTTCCCGCCCGCCTGCTCATCCGGTATCGCTGGGTGGTGATCGCGTCATGGGTGGCGCTCGCCGCGCTCCTGGTGCCGCGTGCGGCGCACGTCCAGCGGGTCCTCGCCGTGCGTGGCGGCCCGGAGCGCCCTACCGAGTCCACCCGTGCGTCGGACCTCATCGACTCGGCGTTCCCCAGCCCCTTCGCCGAATACGTCGCGATCGTGGTGCACGGGCCGGTGCGCAATCGGGACGCACGCTTCGTCCTGGTGCTCGATTCCCTCAGCGCCGCCGCCGAGCGCGAGCCGTACGTCCGGCAGGTGGTGTCGACGCGCTCGGTGGCGGAATCGACCTTCGAGAGCGCGGATCACCATACGACGTTCCTCCTGGCGGCGCTGGCGCGTCAGCGCCCCGGAGAGCTCAAGGACTTCATTCCCGATCTGCGCGCCGGCCTGCAGGCGGCGCTGCACCGGCTCCCCGCCGCCGCTGGATTCGACGTGAAGGTGACGGGCACTCCGGCCCTGGACCACGACGTGCGTGCTATCAGCGCCGAGGACACGGCGTCGGGCGAGCGTCAGGTGCTGCCCCTCACCTTGATCGTGCTGGTCCTGGCATTCGGAGCCCTCGTCGCGGCGACACTCCCCATCATGGTCGGGCTGCTCGCCATCACCATCGCCCTCGGCCTGCTGACCGAGCTGGCGCACATCTGGACGATGTCGGTGTTCGTCCTCAACATCACGACGATGGTGGGTCTCGGCGTGGGCATCGACTACTCGCTGCTCATCGTCACGCGCTTTCGCGAGGAGCTGAACCGCGGGCTGTCTCCCGTGGACGCCGCCATCCGAACGATCCGTACCGCCGGCTCGGCGGTGATGACATCGGGGCTCATCGTCGTGGTCGGATTCGCCGCCCTCATCACCACGCCGCTCATCGAGACCCGCTCGGTCGGCATCGGAGGGCTCGTCGTGGTGGCGACGGCGGTGCTCCTCGCGACCACGTTTCTCCCGGCCGTCCTCACGCTGCTCGGGCGGGACATCGACCGGCCCCGCTGGCTCGCGCGGCCGCTGGCGCGGATTCACGCACCGACCGGATGGGAGCGGTGGGCGCGCTGGCTCGGCCACCGGCCCTGGCGGGCAATCGCGTTCGGCCTCGGCGTCGTGACGCTGCTCATGCTGCCGCTGACCCAGATCAAGATCGGTCTGCCCGCCCTGAGCTGGTTTCCGCCGGGCTCGGAATCGGCCCAGGGACTCACGATGTTGCGCGCGATGGGCGCCAACGGGCTGATTCTGCCGACGCGCGTCGTGGTGCAGCTGCCGCCGGGCGCCTCCGCGGTGCGCGGGCCCTGGCTGTTCGGTCTCAAGGCGCTGACCGACTCGCTGCGCCGGGACCCGCGCGTCAAGGAAATTCGCGGCATCGCGTCGTTGAAGCCGGTCATCTCGTCGTTTCAGCTGGCGATTTTCTACAGCGACCCCGCCGACGTGCGATCCCGCTACCCCAAGTTCTTCGATGCGTATCTGAGCGACGACAATCGTACCACACTGATCGACCTCGCCCCGGCGGACAGCGTCTCGCTCACCGGAATGATGGCCCTCGCGCGCCACGCGCGGGCGGTCGCCGCCCATGGCGTGCGCGGCCTCGACGGCGCCCGGATCCTGGTCGGCGGATTCGCCGCTTCGAGTGTGGATCTGCAGGACGATCTGCTCTCCCGCTTCCCCACCGTGGTGCTGCTGGTCCTCGGCACGACGGCGCTGATGTTGCTCGTCGCCTTTCGTTCGCTGCTCGTCCCGCTCAAAGCCGTGTTGTTGAATTGCCTCTCCGTGGGGGCGGCGTTCGGCGTCACGGTGCTCGTGTTTCAGCACGGCTACGGCGCCCGCATCTTCGGGCTGGAGGGTCCGACGGAGGCGATCTTCGTCGTCGTCCCGGTGCTCGTGTTCGCCACGGTCTTCGGTCTGTCGATGGACTACGAGGTGTTCTTGTTGACGCGCGTGAAGGAAGTGTTCGACAAGACCGGTCGCAACGATCACGCGACGATGGAAGGACTTTCGATGACCGCGTCCACGATCACCTTCGCGGCCGCGATTATGATCCTGGTGTTCGGCACCTTCGCGTTCGCGCGGGTGCTGGCCGTGCAGTTCCTGGGGTTCGGCCTGGCGGTCGCCGTGTTGCTCGACGCGACGTTGATTCGCATGATCCTCGTGCCGGCGATCATGCATATCGCCGGACGCTGGAACTGGTGGCCGGGGGTGCGCGCGCCGCGCGCCGAGCTCTAGCGCGGCGGGTCGAGCAGCTTGAGGCGGGAGCCGAGCACGTCCCAGTGCCACGCCTCGACGCGCGCGCCGGTCCGCGGATCCTTGAGGGGCTTGTATTGCAACCAGGCGGGCGAGAAACCGAGCGTCCGGCCGACGGCCAGGAGCCGGTCCTTGTCGGCGCTCACGAGGTGCGCCATCGGCTCGTCACCGATGCGCCAGCGATGAAGCCAAACGCCGCCGTCGAGGGCGAAGCACATCCCCTCGCGGCGGCGCGAAAATTCCTGCCAGGGCGCGTCTAGCTGCAGCTGATGCGGCCTTCGATGGTCGCCGTCCCTACCGGCGACGCATTGCCATAGAAGAGATAGCACTTGTGCGTGGATTGAGCGTGCGACGCCGTAGCGGACCAGCCGCCCCCGCTGGCCGCGTTGACGACGATCGTCACGCCGGTCGAGGGCGCCCACCCGTTCATCGCCGCCAGGTTCGTCGTATAGGTCAGACTGTCGAACAGGAACGACTCCTCGGCGGTCGCGAGGTTGCGCAAGTCCGACTTCATCGAGGCGAGGTACGCCTTGTCCTTCGTGTTGGCGAACTTCGGGATCGCGATCGACGCAATGATCCCGATGATCACCACCACGATGAGTAGCTCGATGAGCGTAAACCCTTTCGCCGACTTCACGTCAGAACCCCCTCCGGGCTCGTTCAGGGACGAATGCCTGAAACGCTCAAGAGCAAGACCTGTGCTCAACCCTTGGCATCGACCCAATTCGTTCCCGCACCGACACTTACGACAAGGGGGACACGCAAACTCGCCGCCCCCTCCATGTGGCGTTTTACCAGTTCCTTGGCGGTGCTTTCCTGACCCTCCGGGACCTCGAATACCAGCTCATCGTGCACCTGCAGCAGCATCCGGCTCCCCGGCGCTTCCGCCGGCAGCGCGGCGTGGATCCGGGTCATCGCGACCTTGATGAGGTCGGCGGCCGATCCTTGCAGCGGGGAGTTGGTCGCGGTCCGCTCCCCGAATGCGCGGATGTTGAAGTTGCGGTCCTTCAACTCTGGGATATAACGCCTCCGCGCGAACAGCGTTTCGACGTACCCTTTCTCCCGAGCCTGGGCGATGGTGCGGTCGAGCCAGGCGCGTACCCCCGCAAACCGCTCGAAGTACTGCTTGATGAAGGCCTTTGCCGCATCCAGCGTAATCCCCAGCTGCCGCGCCAAGGCAACCGGTCCCTGGCCGTAAATCGTCGCGAAGTTGATCGTCTTGGCCTGCGCCCGCATCTCCGCCGTCACCCGGTCCTGTGGCACGGCGAAGATCACCGCCGCCGTCTGCCGATGGATGTCCCCACCCTGCTCGAAGGCCCGCACGAACGCCGGATCTTCGGAGAAGTGCGCCAGCAGGCGGAGCTCGATCTGCGAGTAGTCGGCCACCAGCAGCCGGAATCCCGGCGCCGCGACGAACGCGCGGCGAATCGACTCGCCACGCTCGGTCCGGACGGGGATGTTCTGGAGATTGGGGTCGGAGGACGACAGTCGGCCGGTCGCCGCCCCGACCTGGTTGAAGCTCGTATGGATGCGTCCCGTATCCGGGTGGACATAACCCGGCAGCGCATCGACGTACGTGGATTTCAGCTTGGACAGCTCGCGGTAGGCGATGAGCAGCTTCGGGACGTCGTGCCCCATCCCCGCCAGCTCCTCCAGCACATCGTAATCGGTCGACGCGCCGGTCTTCGTTTTCTTGACGACTGGCAAGTGCAGCTTGTCGAACAGCAGCGTCCTGAGCTGCGGTGTCGAATTGAGATTGAACTCTCCTCCGGCTGCCGCGTGGAGCTGTCGTTCCAGTGTGGTCAGCTCGGCTGTGAAGCCGCGCGACAGCTCCGCCAGGAGCGCCCGGTCGACCAGCACCCCCGCCCACTCCATGTCCACGAGCACTCCGACGAGCGGCAGCTCCACCGTGTCGAGCAATTGCTCCAGATGGTGATCTTCCAGCTCGGTGGTGAACGCCGCGCGCAGCTGCAGGACCGCCTCGGCGCTGTCGCACCCGCTGCGCGCCGCTTCGGCGATCGCCACCTCGGAGAACGGGCGCTGCGCCTTCCCCCGGCCGGTGAGGTCGTCACGCGTCTTGAGCCGGATGCCGAGCCGGTCGCGCGCCAGCTCGTCGAGGGCGAACGAGCGCCGCCCGGGGTCGAGCACGAAGGCGGCCAACATCGAGTCGTAGGTCACGCCGGCGAGGGGCACTCCGGCGCGCCGCAGCACCAGCCAGTCGCGCTTCACGTTGTGCCCCGCCTTCGGCACGCCCGGATCGGCGAGCAGTGCCCGCAGGCCCTCGAGCTGGGCGCTGTCCAGGGGCGGCAGGTTGGTGGGGGCGCCGTCGCCCGCGAGCAGGCCGTCCGGTGCGACGTGCGCGAACGGCAGATACCACGAGGCGCCCGGCCCCGCCGCGAGCGACAGTCCGACCAGTTCGCCGCGCAACGGATCGAGCGACGTCGTCACCGTGTCGATCGCCACGAGCGGTGCGCGACGACACGCCGCGATCACCCGCTCGAGCGATGCGACATCCGACATGACGACCGCCGGCGGCGCCGCGGAAGTTGCGGGCGGCGCGACAAGGGAGACCGGATCGCCGCGCTTCAGCTCCGGAAGATCGAGCTTGGGGATGAGGGTGCGGAATTCCAGCTCGATGAACAGGCGCTCCAGCTCTTCCCGGTCCGGAGTGGAGACGGCGAGACGATCGAGCTCCAGGGCAATCGGCACATTGCGGCGGATCGTGACGAGGTCGCGGGACAGCACTGCCTCCGCCGCGTGCGCCTGGAGCGCTTCCCGCGCCCGCTTTCCCGTGATCTCCGCAGCGTGGGCCAGAATGGCGTCGAGCGTCCCGTAGCTGTTCAGCAGCTCGACGGCCGTCTTGTCGCCAATGCCTTTCACGCCCGGGATATTGTCCGAGCTGTCGCCCACGAGCGCGAAGTAGTCGACGATCTGCTGCGGAGGGACCCCGAACCGCTCCGCCGCGTTCGACTCGTCCACCCACTGCTCTTCCACCGCACCCGGGCCGCCACGGCCGGGGTTGAGCAGCGAAATGCCGGGCGCGATCAACTGGTAGAAATCCTTGTCGCCCGACACGATGACCGACTGCAGCCCGGCGGCCACGCCGGCCGGAGCGAGCGTGCCGATCACGTCGTCCGCCTCGAATCCTTCCACGGCGAGTACCGGGACTCGGAAAGCGGAGAGCAGCTCCGTGATCCGTTCGAGCGAGCGGTCGAAGTCCTGTTGCAGCTCTGCCCCGAGCTTCTCGCGGGTCGCCTTGTACTCGGGGTATTCGCGATGCCGGAATGATTCACCGCGATCGAGCACCCATCCGAGATAGTCGGGGTGATGCTTCTCGCGCAGCCGCAACAGGAAGTTGGTGACGCCCCAGGCGGCCGAGGTGTTCTCGCCGCGCTGGGTGGTGAGTGGCCGGGCGATCATCGCGAAGAAAGCGCGGTAGATGAGCGCGTAGCCGTCGACGAGAAACAGGCGCTGCGGGGGGGACTGCGGCATGGGCCCGGAAGATAACTCCCGGAAAACGAGCGCCCCGCCGGAGAGCTCCGGCGGGGCGTTGAGACCGGGCGTGCCGCGGCTACACCCGCATCACGTTGGCGGCGTGCAGCCCCTTGTCTCCGGTCTGCACCTCGAATTCGACCGCCTGGCCCTCGGCGAGCGTCTTGAAACCATCCATCTGTATCGCCGAGAAGTGGACGAACACATCCTCACCACCATCCTGCTCGATGAACCCATAGCCTTTCGCGTCGTTGAACCACTTCACCTTTCCACGTGCCATGGCGATCCGCCCTCCTGCGAAGTCCCCACACGAACATCGGCTGGCCCCCTCGCCCGAATTCTCGGGCGAGCGGCATTCAAGAGGCAGCGTTTTCAGCAGGTTGTCAAGCGATTCCGGAGGCCGCGGTCAAGCGGCTCCGGATCAATTACTTGCTGACCCGTAGAGCGCCCGATAGATGGCGCGGTTGCGCAGCACCGACCGCACGTACGCGCGGGTCTCGGGATACGGGATCTGCTCGATGAACTGATCGGGATCATCGGCGCCGGGACGGGCGATCCAGCGGTCGATGGGACTCGTGCCGGCGTTGTACGCCGCGATCGCGACCTCCACGCGCCCATGGTAGCGTCGCAGCAGCATGCCGAGGTGCGACGCGCCGAGATGCAGATTCAGGTCCGGCACGGTGAGCCATTCGGGATAGAACGTGACGTCGAGGCCGCGCGCGGCCTGAGCGGCGGTCACCGGCAGCAGCTGCGCGAGCCCGCGCGCGCCGGCGCGAGACAGCGCCTCGAGATCGAACGTACTCTCCTGGCGGACGAGCCCCGCGAACAGCAGCGGGTCCACGCCGAATTCCCGAGCCTCCGCTTCCACCGCCCCGCGGCGCGGCCACGGATAGATCGCCCGCAGCACGCGGGCGTCGTTGCTCGACCGCTGCGCCGCGGTCCACCCCAGCCGCACACCGACCGATCCCCAGCCGCGCGCGGAGAGCCCGACGCTCCACGCGAGGAGGTCATCGAGTGCGGGGAAGCCGCGTCCACTCAGGGCGCGGACTTCGAGGTCCGCTTCGCTGTCGAGCCCGGCGAGCAGCAGCGTATCGATGCGGCCGAGCCCCGAATCGGCTGCGGGCGTCGACCGGGCGCTGTCCGACGAGATGGTCAGCGGCGCCATCCGCGCCACCGTCCGGGCGCGTAGGCCGTAGTAACCGACCGAGTCTTCCCGCGCGAGCAGGCGCCAGAGCGAGTCGGCGGCCGCCGAATCTCCGCGTTGCTGGGCGATCCGTCCCACCCAGTACCGAGCTGCCGTGCGCTGCACGCCACCGACGCCGATCTCCGCGTTGTACAGCACTACGGCGCTGTCCGCTGTGCCCGCGTTGAGCGCGATGGCGGCGAGGCGGAAGCGCGCGACCGAGGCCCGTGCATCGGCCGGGTAGCGGCGCAGCAGCTCGCCCAACCATCGCTTGCCGCCGCTCGAGTCGCCGTGGTCCATGAGAAAGTCGCCGACGAGATAGAGAGCGGTGGGTGCCGCCGTGTCGGCGGGATAAGTCTCGGCAAACCCGACGAGCGCCTGCTGCGCTCCGGGATCCCCCAGGCGGACGAGCACCCGCCCGCGGCGATAGAGTGCGCGCGCAGCTGCAGCGGTGTCGCGGGCCGCCGCCTGGTACGCGGCGGCGGCGTCGACATACCGGCCCGCAGCGGTGAGCAGCTCTCCGGCGAGCACGAGCGTCTCCCCACTCGAATCGCCGT
Organism: Gemmatimonadales bacterium; assembly: GCA_035491895.1. Classification (GTDB taxonomy): domain Bacteria; phylum Gemmatimonadota; class Gemmatimonadetes; order Gemmatimonadales; family GWC2-71-9; genus DASTHG01. The sequence continues at coordinate 48,006 of DATJJY010000091.1, read as the reverse complement.
CCGCCAGGGCTCGTGTGACGAGCCGCCGCGCTTCCTCCGGGTCGCCGTGGCCACGCACGACTCGCGCGAGCGCGACGCGCTCGGCCGCCATGCGCGGCAGGAGCGGGCCATGGGCGAGCGGGACACCGGCGGCCGCATCGTCGGACTGTGGCGCGCGGGAGAACAGCTGATACAGCTCGGTGCGTGCGGCGGCGCTGTCGCCCGTCGCCAGGGCGAGCCGCGCGGCCTCGAGTGACTTCCCTGCCTCGTCGAACGCGCGGCGCGCGGCGCTCGAGTCACCCACGAGCAACAGCGTCGCGGCGCGCGCGGCCTCGACCTCGCGGCCGACGGTCGGCGGCAAGCCGGCCAGCAGGCGCCACGCCACCAGCGTATCGCGCTGCACGCGCGCGGCCCGCAGCCGCAGCCACGTATCGATGGAGCCCAGCGTCCCGCCGCGCGCCGCAGCGTAGTAGCGGGCCGCGCTGTCGGGAAGGTGGGCGGCTTCGAAGGCGAGGGCCGCGTGTACGGCGAGGAGCGCCGCGGCGACTCCTTTGTCGCCCATCCGCTCTCGGGCGACGACGAAATGCGCCGCGGCGAGATCGAACTGTCCCAGCCGCCACTCGGCTTCACCCAGCAGCGCCAACGCCTGGCCGTGCCCATAATCCTGGAGCCAGGGCTGTCCAATCAGCAGGCTGCGCGCGCGGTCGTAGCGGCGCGCCTGCAGCTCGGCGCGCGCCCCCTGCACGATGAAAGCGGGATCCTGGCGCGGCGATCGGGCGGCGGCATCGAGCAGAGTCTCGGCGGCGTGCCACGGCCGACCCGAGAGCCAGAGCGACTCGGCGCGCTGCGACGGATTGACGGCGTTCTGTCCCGCGAGCGCGAGTGGCCAGCACGCGCCCAGCAACGTGAGGACCGCCCGGCGCCTCACTGCTGCCGGCGGACGCGGGCCAGCACCTGCTGGTAGTCCGCCCGGGAGCCCGGCGTGAGCACGAAGCGCCCGAAGCCGGTGAGATCCTGAAACAGGAGGCCGAGTCGCAGCGTGGTGTAGCTCCACCGGATGGTTTGGGGCGTGCTGCGCGAGATGTTGTTCCCGGAGAAATCCGTCACCTCGTCCGGCTCCCCGAGCGTGATGAATACTTCCCCCCGGTCAGTGAGCCAGCCGGGGCGCCCTTCCTCCGGGAACCGAACGTTCGCGACCTGGATACTGTGCAGGTAGTTATCCAACGCTTCGTTTTCCGGGGTGAGCGGCACGGGATCGGTCGCCGCCCAGAAGGTGCGCCAGGCTGCGGCGCGTTGTTCCGGGAGGGCACTTCGGAGCTTGCTCACCAGTTCCGGCCGATCGAAGTAGCGCAGCAGGTTCAGCATCTCCGCGTAATTCGTGACGACCCACTGGCTGGAAAAGCTGACGAGAAACGTCGACGATGATTTCGCAGTGCCGCCGACCGCCGCGAGCCGGAGCTCCTCCTGACCCACCGGCAGCCGCGAGCCCGCGATCGGAACCACCAGGCGGGCGAACCCCGCTGTGTCGCGCAACGTCACCGTGTCCTGCCACTGCACCGTGCCGCCCTCGTCGATCGCTTCGGCGGCAACCCGCGTGCCGGGAGGCAGATCGTACCCTTCCACGTAGAAGCGCAGCGTATCAACCCCGTAGGGCAGTGTGGCCCGTGGATTGGCGAGCAGCTGCGGGCGATCACCGCGGACCCCACGGCCGGCACCCTGATAGATCGGGATGGGCGCCGCCAGCGCGGGCCCGCTGAAGCGCGGGACGGTGTCGGAACGCTCACGGCGCGACGACGTCGGGCTGTTGCGATCGCGAATCAGCACCTCGGCGGTGTATATGCCGGGGTGCACCAGCAGAAAGCCCTGGAACAGGATGCTTTCGTCGGCGCGTAACGTCTCCTGAAACGACCGCACGCGGACCGTCTGGTCGCTCGCCAGGCGGGCGGTGCTGCCCGAATCCGAGCGGAACGCCACTTCGACGTGATACTCGGCGACGAACTCGTTGGCATCGCGGCGGAAGCTGAGGGAATGATTGGCGAGCGAGAGGGTAAACACTGCGAGGGTCGAATCGGTCGTGGGCCCGGCGAGAAAGTGTGTGTTGCCCACGGACGCGAGCGGCGGGGGCGTGACGAACAACCCCATGCGATCGTACACCGCGGCCGCATCGAACAGCTTGGCGACCTCCGTCCCGGGCTGCGGCCGTTCGGTCGACCCGACTCGCTGCCATTGACTGCAGGCGACGAGAGAAGTGGTCAACGTGAAACCGGTGACGACGCGTCGTATCACTTGCTGAACCTCAAACCCGGACGTTAGTTTCGCCGATCCCCATGGCCAGTGAAAATCTCGCCGGTCGGACGATCACCGGCTATCGCCTCCTCGAGCGTGTCGGTGAAGGAGGCACGGCCGAGGTGTATCGGGCCGAGCATCCGGAGCACAACCGCTGTGCGTTCAAGGTATTGCGGCCCCGACTGCGGGGCGACCCTACCGCCGTAAAGCGCTTCCTGCGCGAAGCGAGCTACGGCGCCCGGGTGCAGCACCCCGGCGTGGTGCGAACGTACGATTATGGCGAAGCGGACGGTTTGTATTACCTCGCCCTGGAGTGGGCAGGCGGTCAATCCCTCGCCGATTTTCTACACCAGAACGGACCGGTCGCTCCGGCGGACGCGGCGGTCATCATAGCGCAGCTCGCCGCAGGACTCGCGGCAGCGCACCAGGTCGGGATCATTCACCGCGACCTGAAACCCGAAAACATCATCTACGACGCGAAGACGCAGGTCACCAAGCTGCTCGACTTCGGCATCGCGCGCGACGCCGAGCTCCCGCCGGAAGAGCGGTTGACGCGCACCGGATTCTTCGTGGGAACGCTGCAGTACGTCGCGCCCGAGGCGCTCTCGGGGGAGCTGGTGGACGCTCGAGCCGACATCTACAGTTTGGCGACAATCGCCTACTACATGCTCACCGGCCGCCACCCTTTCAGCGGTCGCAATCCACGCGAGTTGTTCCAGCAGCTCCTGCAGCAGGACCCGCTGCCACTGAACCAGGCGGTGCCCGGCAAGAAATTCCGCCCTGCCCTCGAGGTCGCGCTGATGAAAGGCCTCAGCCGGGATCCGACGCACCGACAGCCCTCCGTCACCGCCTTCGCCGCGGAATTCGCCGCCGGGGTGGCGGGCGGGGATGAGCCGACGTCAGCCGGGTTTCTGAGCACGATCCGCCGTTTCATCGGCGGGCAGTAAATAGTAGTAGCAATGACTACTACTAGTCGTTCAGGCGAAACCTCCCGCCTCGTCTCGCTGCTGCTCGAACGATCCGTCACCCGTGGTGATTTCGTCCTCGCGTCCGGACGCCGCTCCGACTACTACATCGACGCCCGCAGAACTACGATGTCGGGAGAAGGACAAGCGCTCATCGGCCTGCTCGGCGTGGCGGCGCTCGACGAGCGTGGCTGGGTGCCGCGCGCTGTGGGCGGTCTGACGCTCGGAGCCGACCCCGTCGCGTACGCGATCGCCCACGCCGCCCGTCACGCCGGCCGGTCCATCGACGCCTTCACCGTCCGCAAGGAGTCCAAGGCCCATGGTCTCGGTCGCCGCATTGAGGGCTGCCTCCAGGCCGGGGATCCAGTGGTCGTGGTTGAGGATGTGATCACGACCGGCCAATCGGCGCTCGCGGCGGTGGCCGCGGTCCGCGAGGCGGGCGCTCAGGTGCTGGGCGTCCTCGCCGTCGTCGACCGGGAGGAGGGTGGCCGGGAGGCGATAGCTGCCGGCGGCACGCCGGTCACCGCGCTCGTGCGCGCGTCGGAGCTCAGCGTGTAGTGGCCGCCCCGCGGCAAACGTCCGGCCAGGGCGCCGTCGCCGTCGTCGTACTGAGCGACTCCTTCGCGGAATTCTGGCCACTGCTGACCCAGGAGCTGGGCGTCCCGCTCGTCTTGGTCGGCAGTGACGAGTCGACGCTTCCCACCGACCCGATCGCGGTGGTCGTGGCGGCCGGGGGCGCGGAGCCTCGGGTCGCGGCACTACTCGAGCACCTCGGCACAACCGGGGACGTTCCCGTACTCGTCGCCGGAGCGAGCCTCTCCCATCGCGTGGCCGCACAGGTGCTGGCGGCCGGCGCGTCGGACTACTTCGCCTTACCCGACGATCGCGATGCGCTGCGCGGCGCGCTCAGCGCCGCGTTCGAACGCCATCGCGTCGCGCGCGACCGCCTTGCCCTCGCCACCCTCGAGGGACAGGCGCATGCGTTTCGGGAAATCGTAGGCGTGAGTCCTGCGTTGCGCGCGACGCTGGAGCGCGCCGCGCGCACCCTCGCGTTCGCCGATGCCACCGTGCTGATCACCGGAGAGACCGGCACCGGGAAAGAGCTGCTGGCGCGGGCCCTGCACTATGGCGGCCGCCGCGCGGCCGCTCCGTTCGTCGAGCTCAACTGCGCCGCCCTCCCGTCCACCCTGCTCGAGAGCGAGCTCTTCGGACACGAGCGCGGCGCGTTCACCGATGCGAAGACCGCCAAACCCGGGCTGTTCGAGGTCGCCACCGGCGGCACGCTGTTCCTCGACGAAATCGACAGTCTGGCCGTGGAGCTGCAGAGCAAATTGTTGCGCGCCATCGATCAGAAGGAAGTGCGCCGCCTCGGCGCCACCGCCACCCGGATCATCGATGTCCGCATCATCGCCGCCACGAACGCCAGCCTCACACAGGCGATCCAGGCGCGGCGGTTCCGCGAGGATCTGTTCTATCGCCTCAACGTCGTGACCCTCGATCTGCCGCCGCTGCGCGCCCGCGGTGACGATGTGCTGTTGCTCGCGGAGCACTTCGTCCGGCGTCTCAGTGCCCAGTACGGGCTAGCCGAGCCGCAGTTGTCGGCCGAGACCCGCCGCGCACTGCAGACTCATCCTTGGCCGGGCAACATCCGCGAGCTGCGCAACGTGGTCGAGCGCACCCTGCTGTTGTCCCCGCCCGGCGAGTTCCGGCTGGAAGGCTTCACAATGGTTACGAGCTCGGGAGCGGGGAACACCGACCTCCCGTTCCCGACCACACTCGCCGAGCTGCAGCGGGCCGCTGCCCAGGCGATGCTCGAGCTCACCGGTGGAAATCGGTCGGAAGCCGCCCGCCGCCTGGGTGTTTCCAGATCGCGACTGCAGCGCCTGCTTCGCGGGTCGGCGGACGACGTACAGGAGGAGGACTAGACCCTGAGCCGAATTGAGACAGCTGGCTCGTCACGCGCCACTGGGCGCTTTCTATCGTCAATCATCCCAATGGCTTATGGCGGCCTGACGCTTGCTCGAAAGAGTCGCGACCCCGAGAGGACGACCTGATGCGTAGAACCACGGTTGCAGTAGTGGCGGCGATTGTCGCGTGCTCGACCACCGACGGTCCCGGGACTCCGGTGCCGACATCGCAGCTCCACTTCGTCGTGCAGGACACCGCATATCACCTCCTCGCCGACAGCGCGAGCTTCTTCGCGAAAGTCGGCGAAGATCGCCGGGTTGAGCTGTTTTATCGCAGCTACTCGGGAGACACGGGCGAGGCATTCCTCCAATTCGAGGTGCGCGCCGGCAGCCTGTCGAAGCGGCCCGACGGCTCCGCCTTTCAGTTCGGGGATTCGATTCTGATCACGGTGACGGTCCCCGACACCAACCGCTTCGATTTCGTCTTTTCTCCTTCCGGGCTGCAGTTCAATCCTGCCGATCCCGCGCGGTTGCGCGTCGAATACAACTATTCGAACCATGATTTCAACGCGGACGGCCAACTCGACTCGGAAGACGATCACGCGCGGACGCTGCTGAACATTTGGCGTCGCGAGCCGCCGGATACGGTATGGACGAGTCAGGGCGCCACGAATTCCGAAGAGTTCGAAGAGCTGGAGACGGCGATCTTCTCGTTCAGTCATTACGCCGTCGCGTGGTAGAGGAGTAGCCGGTCCCGTGCCGCCGCTCGCAGACGAATCCACACTGCTCCGGGAGCTTCAGGGGCTCGCACGGCAGGGCCGCTATCGCGAGGTGGTCGACCGCATCACCGCGCTGCCATCAGGAGTCGCCGAGGCGCGCAGCCCGCTTGCCCTCCTGGCCGCCGAGGCGTTCGGACGGTTGGGCGAGCAGGATGGGGCCGCGCGCTGGGCCGCGCGCGCGCTCGAGCTCGCCCTCAACAAGCTCGACACGCCCACCGAGCTGCGTTCGGTGCATCTGCAGGGCGCTATCGCCTGGCAGCGTGGGGCGCTGGATGAGGCCGAACGGCACTTTCAGCGCGTGCTCGAGCTGGCCCGCACGCTGCGCGACGTCGCCGCCGAGGCGCGCGCCTTCAATAACCTCGGCATCCTTCAGAACCTGCGGGGCGATCCGGAAGACGCGCTCGCCACCTACCAGCTGGCGTTGGCCGCCTATCAGCAGGCGGGCAACCTGCGCGGGATCGCCGAGACGCACACCAATCTCGAAATCAGCTGGCTCGCCTTGGGAAATGCCCGCCGGGCACGGGACGCCGCCGACGAGGCGGTGCGACTCGCTCGCGAAGTCGGCGACGCGACGCTTATCGCGGTCGCGCTCGTCGCCCGCGCCGAGACAAACCTGGCATTGGGCGACCCCGATCTCGCCGGCGCCGAGCTGCTGCTCGCTGAGGAGATGTACGTCGGCGTGCGCTTCACGGCCGGCCTCGCCGAGGTGCGGCGCCTGCAGGCCGCGGTCGCGCGCGCGCGGCAAGACCTCCCCGAAGCGCGCCGCTTGCTCGATGCCGCCGGCACCCTCTCGTCCCAGGGGGCGTCGCTCGACACCCAGGGCGAGATCGAGCGTGACCTGGGCGACGTGCTCGCGGCCCTGGGCGACAGGGCGGGGGCGCGCGCCGCGCGCGAGCGCGCCCTCGAGCTGTTCCGGCGTCTCGGAGCGCGCCGCGCGGAACAGGCGCTGGCGGCGCTCCTCGCCGCCCCCTAGCATTCTCTTTCCTCTCTCTCCGAGCTCCCGATTGTGGCGGACGCGGCGGAGTCTGAACTGAAACGCGGCCGGGCCTCGTTCGCGACCCGCATGCGCGGATGGGACGACACCGGATTCGAGCAGCGCCTCAAGGACCTCGAGACGTTCGCCCGCAGCCATTCGCGGCGCTGGATTCTCATCGCCGTCGGTGCCGTGCTTGCCTTCATCGGCCGGCTCGGCGGCATCGTGCCCACCCAGGCGGGCACGATCGTCCTCGTCTCGGGCGGCTTCGCCGCGGCGAACGTTCTCGTCGGGGTGATTCACGAGCGCAACTGGTACCGCTGGTGGCTGATCTACGCCCTCGCGCTGCTCGACGTGTTCTACGTCGCGACGCTGGTGGTCTGGTTCGGCCACGGGGGCCTGGTGGCGGCGTTCTTCATCGCAGTGCTGCCGTATGCTTTCGAGCAGACGCGCGGCGTCGGCGACTTCCTCGTCCTCACGGCCTCGCTCGCCTATCTCGCCGCGGGCTGGTTGCACGGCCGGCTCTATCAGGGAGCGGAGGGGCTCGATGCCGGGGCATACATCGAAACCGTCGCGTTCATGCTCGTGGCGGTCGGGCTCAATCGCATTCCCGCGACGCTGATCGAGCGGATCCGGCGGACCCGCGGCGTCATGGCCGAAGCGGAGCAGGGGTTTCTCGCCGTCCGCGCCCCGGCCGAAGAGTCCGACGAGCTCGGGTTCATGGAAAAGAGCTTCAACCGCATGCTGGAGGGGATCGGGGCCACGATCTCGACGGTGCAGCGCGAAGCCGACGAGGTCGCCGCCTTCGCCGAACAGCTCGCCGCATCGGCGGAGCAGCTCCACGCGACATTCGAGACCGTGACCGGCACCGCGCAGCAGCTCGCTGGGGAGCTGGGAAGCCAACGGGGCCTGGCGGATCGGGCGCGCGGCGAAAGCGCCAAAGCGGCCGACCAGGCCGAGACGCTCCGGACCCGGGCCGAGCTGATGCAGGTCGACGCGGGACGGCTCGTTGCGGCGGCCGAGCGCGGACGCGAGCGGGTCGCGCGCGCCAACCAGACGCTGCGCACGGTGGGTGAAGAGGTCCGCGCCACGGCGGCGACCGTCGCGGGTCTGTCGGGAATGTCGGACCGGATCGGTGGCTTCGCCCAGGCCATCGCCCGCATTGCGCGACAGACGCACCTGCTCGCGTTGAATGCGGCGATCGAAGCAGCCCGTGCCGAAGAGCATGGCGAAGGGTTCGCCGTCGTCGCCGACGAAGTGCGCACCCTCGCCGCCGAGGCGGCCCGCTCGGCGCGCGAAGTCGCCGAGCTCGTCACCGAGCTGCGCGTCGGCATCGACGCCGCGGCGCGGGCGATGCAGACGGGAGAGTCGCAGGTTCGGGACATCGGGGCGGTGGCGGGCGAAGCCGACGCGGCGCTGCTCGAGCTGCGCCAAGGCGTCCAGCTGATCGGCGACCTCGTCAACTCCACCGCAGACGTGTCGCGCAGCCAGGCGAGCCGTCTCGCCGAGCTCGCTCAGGCGCTCCAGCAAGTGGCGGCGATCGCGAGCAGCTCCTCCGAGAGCGCCGACGGCGCGGCCTCCGCCACGTCGGGGCAGGTGGGCTCGATGACGGACCTGACCGCCACGTCGCAGCAGCTCGCCCAGCTGTCCGAGCGGCTGCGCGCCAGCATCGCCCGCTTCTCGGTGCTGCGCCGCGAGCAGGTCACTGCCGAGCACCGCGCCGCGCCCGTCGAATTCCCGGGACAGCCCGCGCCGATTCGGATCGTCGAGGCCTGAGCGGTCACCCCAGCCGGAAGACGGTCGCGGCGTCCGATCCTTGGTCCCCGACACCGGCATGGAGGGGGCGGAACGCGCGGAACGTCTCCCGGTAGGGGCGAATCAGCAGATCCACGTATCGCGTCAGCGCGATGTCGAACGGAAAGCGGCGGCGATACTCGCCCGCCGTCACGCCGAGCATCGCCTTCAGGTGGCGGCTGAAGCTTTGCGGCGACGAATAGTCGAGCCGGTAGGACACGTCGGCTACGGAGAGTCCCGGGTTGCGAAACAGATAGGCCGCATGGACCAGCCGCATCCCGGCGAGATACGTCTTCGGGGATGGCAGCTCGGCGCGCAGGAATCGCGACATCAGCGTGCTCGGCGTGATCCGCAGGTGGCGGGCGAGCGCGCGGACGGTGCGGATCACGGGCGCGAGCCGCGTCAATGCCTCGAAGAACATCCGCGCGTCCTCCGGCAACTCGTCGCCCAGCGCGGGGACCAGCGTATGGAGAATCCGCGCGGCGACCGGTGAGGCCGGTTGCGCGATCAGATCCCGCAGCCGCCGCCACCCCGCGGGCCCGGTACAATCGACCGCGGTCCGGACGCCGCTCGCTCCGAGCCGCAGCAGCGTTTCGGTGGCACCGGGATCGTGACGCGAGACCAGAGCGACGGCGGGAATCGCGGGAAACTCCCGCACGAGGCGCGCGACCGCGGGCAGCTCCTCGCCGCCGCATCGGTGCACCGACAATACCACGGCGTCGACGCGCCGCCGCCGCGCGGCCGTCAACACTTCGCGACAGGAATCGGCGTGCAGCGACACGAAACAGCCGTCGCCCACCGCTTCGAAGCGGGGTCGTTCACCAGGCGGCAGCAGCGTGCACACGGTCACCATTGCGCCGCACAGTATCGGGCGGTGCGCTCAACCGCCCATCAAGCCTCCCACCGGCGCGCGGCACCCCCTGCCACCCTCCGGCGGACGGGTCAAGCTCGATTCAACCAGAAGGCGACTCGGGCATTGGAATGCGCTCTCGCGAGCGAATTTGATGCGGTACTTCAGACGTCGCGGCGGTGCCCCAGGACCTGCAGATACACATCCCAATCGGCCTCACTGAAGCACACGAAACGCACCAGCTCGAGTCCCGTCGAGCGAGGGGCCTCGGCCCGCACGGTGTCCACCGCGATCCGCGCGGCCGGCTCGAACGGATAGCCGTACGCCCCCGTGCTGATCGCCGGAAATGCAATCGACCGGATCCCATGCTGCGTCGCGAGCCGCAGTGCGCTGACGTAACAGCCGCGCAACAACTCCGGCTCACCGCGCTCGCCACCCTCCCACACAGGCCCCACGGTGTGGATCACATACTGCGCGGCGAGTCGATACCCCCGCGTGATGCGCGACTCGCCCGTCGGGCATCCTCCCACTCCGCGACACTCCGCCACGAGCTCGGGCCCCGCGGCGCGGTGAATCGCCCCATCGACCCCGCCGCCACCGAGCAACGAGCTGTTGGCGGCATTGACGATGGCGTCGACGGCCTGGGCCGTGATGTCTCCGGTGACGGCTTCCAGCCTGGTCATTGGGCGAAGCTACCTTCCGCCTAGCCTCTAGCAATCGCATCTTTCGCGCGGTTCCCACGGAGCAGAGCGATTGCCGCGTCGCGACCTCATCGATCGGGTGCGAAAGGCGTTGGGGGACCGCTACGAAGTGATCACGGCGGTCGGCCGCGGCGGTAACGCGTCGATTTTCGGGGCCTTCGACAAGGCGGGGAACCGCGTCGCGATCAAAGTGCTGCACCCCGAGCTCGCCGTGTCGGTGGCGGCCGACCGGTTTCTGCGCGAAATCCGCTATGCCGGCAAGCTGCACCACCCGCACATCGCCCCGCTGCTCGACAGCGGCGAGACCGACTACCTGCTGTGGCTCGTCATGCCGTACGTCCCGGGAGAGTCGCTGCGCAGCGCGCTGCATCGCGAGCGGCGCCTGGCGCCGGAAGTCACCGCCCGGCTGGCGTGCGAGATGCTCGAGGCCCTCGGGTATGCGCATGGGCAAGGCCTGGTGCACCGCGACATCAAGCCGGACAACATCGTACTCTCGCCGGATGGGGCGGTGCTCGTGGACTTCGGCATCGCGCGAGCCATCGCGCAATCGGAAGGCGACCGCGTCACGCGCAGCGGGTTCGTCGTCGGGACCGAGGAGTACATGAGCCCGGAGCAGGCCACGGGGGCGGACGACATCGATGGACGGACCGACCTCTACTCCCTGGGCATCGTCCTGTTCGAAGCGGTCACCGGCCGGCCGCCGTTCTCCGGCCCGACGCCCTCGGTGGTGATCGACATGCAGCAGCACCACGAACCGCCGGATCTCCACCGCCTTCGGCCGGAGCTTGCCCCGGACTTCGCCGCGGCGATCACGCGGGCGCTCAGGAAGCGGCCCGCCGAACGCTGGCCCGCTGCAGAAGACATGCGCCAGGCGCTGCTGCCGTTCAGTCTTGCCGGGGGATGATGGATCCGCTGTTCGATCAGGTCTCGGTCGCCCTGGCGGGACGGTACACCCTGGTTCGCGAGCTGGGCCAGGGGGGAATGGGGGCCGTGTTCCTCGGCAAGGACCTGAAGCTGGGGCGCGAGGTCGCGATCAAGGTGCTGCCGCCCACGACGCGCGCCTACCTCGGCATCGAGCGATTCCAGCGTGAGGTGCAGCTCGTCGCGCGACTCTCGCATCCGCACATCGTGCCGCTGTTCGAGGCGGACGAAGTGGACGGGTTCCTCTATTACGTGATGGAGTACGTCGAGGGAGAATCGCTGGCGCAACGGCTCGCGCGTCAGGGCCAGCTGCCCTTCGACGAAGCGCTGCGGATCGTCGCCGAAGTCGGCGATGCGCTGCAGTACGCGCACGAACACGGCATCGTCCATCGCGACATCAAGCCCGCCAATATCCTGCTCTCGGGGGGGCACGCGCGCGTCACCGATTTCGGTATCGCGAAGAGCCTCGCCGAATCCGAGGAAGGGAAGACCCTCACCGGCACCGGTGTGACGGTGGGGACGGCGGCGTACATGAGTCCCGAGCAGGCAAGCGGTGAGCGACGCATCGACGCCCGCAGCGACGTCTACGCGCTCGCGGCCGTGCTGTACGAAACGCTCGCCGGCGAGCCGCCGTTCACCGGACCGAACGCGCAGGCGATCGTCGCACGCATTCTCGTGGACGCCCCCCGGGCGGTGCGCACCATCCGCCCCAACGTGCCGGGGCACGTGGACCAGGCACTGCTCGCCGGACTCGCCAAGGTCCCCGCGGACCGGCCACCGTCGGCGCGTGCGTTCGTCGACAGCCTCAGCGCCCCGATGGTGGACCGGGCTGCCGCCTCTGCCGGGAGTTGGAGACGCTGGGTCCTGGTCAGCGCTGCGGTCCTGCTCGGCGGCACCGCTCTAGTCGTGTTGTTCCGCCGGCGCACACCGCCCCCGCCCGAGCGGCCCCCCGGCATGGTGCGCGTCCCGGCCGGCAGCTACACGGTGGGCGGCGGGTCCAGCCGACCGGCTCGCACGACCCCTCTCGCCGCGTTTTACGTCGACTCGACCGAGGTCACCGTCGCGAGCTACCAGCGCTATCTGACCTCCAGCGGTCTCGCCGCGCCCTGGCACCAGCGGCCGCCCGACGACTGGCCCGCCACCGGGGTCCTCTGGAGCGAGGCACAGCGTTTTTGCGGCGCGCGCGGCGCCCGGCTGCCGACCGAAGACGAGTGGGAAGCGGCCGCGCGCGGGCCCGACGGCCGCCGCTATCCGTGGGGCGACCACTGGGCGCGCGGCCGAGCCAACGCCGGTGGAGCGAGCGACACACTGCTGCCGGTAGGCGGCTTCTCGCTGGGCCGCTCGGTCTTCGGTGCGCTCGACATGGTCGGCAACGCCTGGGAGTGGGTCGCCTCGGACACGGTGCTGCGCACGGGCCAGTCGCGCCACGTCATCAAGGGCGGCGCATTCAATACGCTGCCTGCGAACGCCACCGCCACGTTCCGCGCAACGCTCCCCGACGATCGCGAGCAGCTCTGGAACACCGGCTTCCGGTGCGCCCGGAGCGTGCAGGAGGCAACCCGGGATTGAGCCGGACGGTTCTCATCGGCGCCGTCGTCCTCGCGGCGTGCCAGCCGCAGTCGACCCGGTTGTTGCTGCTGGACGAGTCCCTCACGCAACCCGCCGAGCTCGAGTCCACCGCACGACCATGGGATGCGGCCGGGTACAACGTCGACTATCGACGATTCTACCCGCACCTGACGCACGCCGACCTCGACCGCTATCGCGTCGTCATGATTCTCGGCGGCCGCAAGCCCGCGGTGGCCTCGGACGCCCTCGACGCCGGCGACCTCGCCATCCTCACAGAGTGGACGCTGCGGGGCGGTGTGGTCGTCCTCGGCTACCCTCCAGAAGGCGCGGGGTCGTTCGACCGCTGGCTCATGAACCGGTGGCTTGCCTGGAGCGGCGCCGGGATCACGATCGGCGACTTCGCGCTCCACAGCGCCCGCACGCCTCGAGGAGCACCACCACTCCAGCCGGAGCTCACTGCCGGTCCGCGAGGGGCGGGGTTCGACCCATTCCCCGCCGGAGTCAACGATCTGTTGCTGGTGGAGAACGATGCTCAGATCCTCGCGCGCGCCGGCCCGGCCACGTTCGTACAAGGGCAGGGGCTGAGACTGCAACACTGGCCGGGTGCCGCGGCGATCGCCGCGACCCGTGTCGACAACGGGCTCGTCGTCGTCGCATCGCGCTCGGCGCTGGCGGCCGCGGCGGGAGCGGGCAGCGAGTCGGAGCAATTTTTCCGGGCCCTCGCGCGTTGGACCCGGCGCCCCGCGGAATGGGCCCGCATCCCCGGCGCAGGCCCGCGGGCTTCGTTGGTGCTCAGCGGCGGTCCCGGCGCAGTTGCCCCACGACCGCCGCGCCGCGTCCCTCCCGAAGGAGTCGCTGCCGAACGCCTCGAGCGTCCGACCGGCAACATCCCGCGGCCCGGCGCGGGCCTCCCCGGATGGATCACGCGCCAGGGCGTGCGGGCACTGCAAACCGATTTCCCCCGACTCGCTCCCGAGGTGGACGTCACGGCACGGATCGCCGCGCTCGATTCCCTGGCCAATATCCTCGACATCGGGGCCTTCAACCTGCTCGTCACCAGCGCACACATTGCCCCCCTCGCCGATTCCACCGGCCGCGCGCGCTGGGAGCGCGACGCGCTCCGCGCTTCCTGGCAGCAGGTCGCCGGACGGCTCCAGGCTACGAGTGTGCGGTGGCTGCCGCTGGTCGTCCCCCGTGAGCTGGAGGCAACCGGCGACACCGTCGGTCCACCGTGCCCGCTCGACGAGGCGTTGTGGGGGAGGATCGCATCCGGGATGCGCGTGCTCTCCCGCTTCGCCGCGTCGCGCACGGAGCTGATCCCCGCCGTGGGCATCGAGCTCGATGAAACGACGCGCCCCTGGGGCGGGATGCCGTTCTGCGATGCGGCGTGGCAGGCCGGGCTCGCCGCGCTGCAAAAGCATGCGTCGTTGACGAAGGCGCGTCTGACCGCGCTGGCCGCCGTCCCGCTCGACGTCCGCTACGACTCACTGCTCGAGAACGGTCTCCTCGCTGCCTATGACTCGGCCGTGTCACGGATCGTGGAGCAACGCGCGGCCACCGTCGCCACCGATGCGCACCGCCAGCGGCGCGATCTGCTGCTCGCCGTCGTCGTCCCGCGCTCCCCCGACGACTGGTTCACGCGCAGCCTGGTTCGTGGTCTCACCGCGCCCGCCACGCCGGCCCTCGTGTTGTCTCCCGATAGCCGCGCCCGGCAGATCCTGGGGACGGTACTGCACGCCATTCGTCTCGATCCCGCGCAGCTGTCCGCTGGTGGAACGGGACGACTTGGCTCGGTGCTGTTTCGTGAGCAGGACGGGTTCTGGATCGGACCGGCGGAATCGGTGTTCGTGGGCCCGAGCGACAGCCTGGCGCGCCTCATCCGGCGCCTCTCCAAAGAGCGCTGAGGCCACCTGCCTTCCCCCTGGCCACCGGGCCACCTAGCTTTGGCGCGGGGGAGGGTGGGGCGCGATGGTCGCGGCGTGCCGGTTGGAGTGGTGCGTCGAGGAAAGTCCGAGCTCCACAGGGCAGACTGCCAGGTAACGCCTGGGCGCCGCAAGGCGACGGACAGGGCCACAGAAAACAGACCGCCCGGTTTCAAGGGCAAGGGTGAAACGGTGGGGTAAGAGCCCACCGCGCGGCCGGTAACGGCCGTGGCACGGTAACCCCCAGTCGGAGCAAGGCCAAATAGGCAGCGAGACCCGGCCCGGGTCGTCTGAGCTGCGGGTAGGCCGCACGAGATGGCTGGCGACAGCTATCCCAGAGAGATGACCATCTGGCCGCCTCCGGTGGCCAAACAGAACTCGGCTTATGGCCCCACCACTCTCCTCCGAATGACGGGCGGCAAGCCGTACCCGGCGCAGTGGGAGCGCGTCGCCGACCTGCGGGTATTCCGGACGTCCCCCGAGGCATGGGAAAAGCTGATCGCCTGGCGCACCGACATGGGGAAGCGAGGCTGGAGGCTGCTCAGGGTCACGCACGAGGGACCGGAGCTGATCGCAGTCTTCGGCCGCACCAAAGCCGACCGCCGCCCGCTCTGACACCACGACCTGACGAAGAGGAGACGCGAGGCTCATGACGCCACGCTATCACGTGATTGCAATGTTGCTGCTGGCCGCCGCATGCGGCGGCGGCGCCCCGCGGAGCGGTACGACGCCCACACCGGCACCCGCCATTCCGCCCGGCGGAGTTGCCCCGGTCCATTCGCCGACGGTACAGTTGGCGCCCAGCACGACCCACTTCCTGGTCCAGCAGAGCCTGCACATCCAGCAGGATTACGCTGGCCTGCCGCCCACGATCGACCTGCGCTACGGCCTCTACGTGACCGCGGCAATCGGCGCCCCCGCCGATAGCGGATTGCCGACGACGTTCACGATCGACTCGATCGTCGTCGATTCCGCTACTCAGCTGCCGCCGCAGATCAACCTCGCGGCCGCTCGCGGATATCGCGTCACCGGTCGGCTGCTCTCCACGGGGGAGTTCATCAGCGGCCCCTGTGACACGAGCGCGGCATCGTTCGCGGTTGGCAGCCTCCTGCCCAGGTTTCGCAGCTTCTTCCCCCGCCTCCCGGTCGGCGGCGTGCGCCCCACGATGACGTGGAGCGACTCCACCAACATCACCGACAACCCGGCTTGTTCCGCTGGCTCCACCGTCACCACGCGTTCGGCGAACCAACGTGCGGCGCTGGCGTGGGAGGATCGCGCCGGGAGTCGGGCGCTGCGGCTCGAGACCACCACCAATTATCACTTCAACGGATCGGGTAATCAGGGTGGGGGGCCGTTTACGATCGACGGCTCCGGGGCAGGCACCGGCGTTCAGTACCTGACCTCGGACGGCCGCTACCTCGGCGGGGATCTGCGTGATTCGACGACGCTGACGATCGAGCTGCCGGTGCAGGGGATCACTATTCCACGGCGCCAGTCCTCGCACACGATCGTCACGGCGTTGCCGAGGTGAGGCGGGCTTCCGCCGCAGCCGCGATGGCCGTCGCGTTCGCCGCCACGGCACACGCGCAGGTCGCTCCCAATCGCGCCGCGACCTATCTCGTCGCGACCGACGTCTCGGACGCCAGGGCACTGTGGGTCAACCCCGCGGGGCTCGCGGTCCGGCCCGAAGCGTCGGTGATGCTCGACCTGACCGTCGTTCAACCCGGGGCCGGCGGCCGGCTGGGACAGGTGACCGCCGGCTTCAACGCTCACGGGCTCTCGTTCGGCTACCAGCGCGACAATTTTTCCAGCGGCGTGCATGGCCACACGTTCAAGCTCGGGCTGGCGGGGGGCACCGGAACATTCTCAGGGGGCATTGCGATCGCGCTGTATCGCGGCGGGAACGGTGGAACAGGCTGGGACATGGGAGTGCGCTACGACTGGCTCTCGGCCGTCACGATCGGCGGAGTCATCCGCAACATCGGGCAACCTTCGGTGCGCGGCGTCCGCCAGTACACGACCGCCGTCCCCGCGATTACGCTGCGGCCGTTCGCGTCGATCCTCGCCCTCTCGGCGCAGGCGAGCGTCGCCTCGACCGCGACGGCCCGGGGCTACGCGGTGGCGGCCACAGCGCTATGGCCGCGCTCACCCCATGTGGGACTCCTCGCCCGCTACGACACCGACGGGTCGCTGCACCGCCGTGCGCTGCTGTTCGGTCTGTCGATCGGAACGCGCGACCTGGTAGGCCTCGTCGGCTCGACGCCGGGAGACTTCTCGCGAGTCGACGCCCTGAGCCTGTACGGAGTGTCGAGCCGAACTCCACGATAAGGCCGAGTGGGGCGCCCGCCTGCTAACGCCCTCTCACGCCCTGTACCGCGGTTCTCACCGAATCCGCAGGCAACAGCCGCTCCACTCGTTGTGCCAGCGACCAAGCCCCGCGCGGCGTCATATCGGGGTAGATGGTGTCGCGGCGGCTCTCCGGCAGGATCAGGATATAGCGCAGCTCAGGACCCCCGTGCCAGTGAAAATCGAACGTGTAGGCCACGCTGTCACGCGGGTAGGCGTGGCCGCGGTGCGGCGTGAGCACTCCGACACGGCGGTTCGACACCACGAAGAGGGTCGAGTCATCGCGATCGCCGGGGCGGAAGGCGAGCTGGACGGTGTCGCCGGCGGAGACCAAGCGCGCAGCCGCCAGCGCGGTACGCAACGAGTCGGGAATCGCGCCGTCGTTCGTCGCGACCCAGGGCGCCGAGCTGAGGACGTACCAGAACACCACGACCGCCCCCGCCACGAACGCCATGGCGGCGAGACATCCCGCCGCCCCGACGCCGACGAGCGACTTGATCAATACGCTGAGCCAGCGCGTGCGATGCTGTACGCGGTTCTTCGCGGCGGTCGGGAGGGTGTCGACCAGCGTCCGGCTCACCTCCGCCGCGCTTTGGAAGCGTTTGCCGGGGTCCTTGTCGAGCATGCGCGCGAGCACCGTTCCCAGCTCCGGTGGCACGTCGCCCCGCAGTTCGCGGATGTCCCGGGGCACCGCGGTCAGCTGCTGGGCGATTATTTTCGCTGACGAATCGCCGTCGAACGGCGGCCCGCCCGAGAGCATCTGGTACAGCACGATCCCCAGCGAGTAGATGTCCGAGCGCCCGTCGACCGCGTCGCCGGCCGCCTGCTCGGGACTCATGTACTGTGGCGTCCCGATGATCATGCCCTCACTGGTGAGTTGGGCCGCCGTCGCCGCTTGCGCGGCTTTGGCGATGCCGAAGTCGGTCACCAGCACGTTGCCGCGCTTGTCGAGCAGGATGTTGTCGGGCTTGATGTCCCGATGCACGACACCTTCGGTGTGGGCGTAGGAGAGGGCGTCGGCGACCTGACGCGCGACCCGCGCCGCATCGCCGACCGGCAGCCGTCTCGTGGGCCGGCTTCCCAGGAGCTGGCGCAGGCTCGGCCCGTCGATGCAGCGCATGACGAGGTAGAGGAGATCGGGCTGCTGGCCGACCTCGTAGATCGGTACGATGTTGGGATGCTCGAGGCGGGCGATCGTCTGCGCCTCGCGAACGAATCGCTCGGAGAGGGTAGGAGAAGGGGCGCCGGCGGTGTCCATCACCTTCACCGCGACGTCGCGATTCAAGGCGTGGTCCTTGGCGCGGAACACGACGGCGAAGCCGCCCTGCCCGAGCAGCGGCCCGACCGTGAACTGCTTTCCCAACGCCTCCTGCAGGCGCTGCTGGAGGGCCGCGATATCCATACCTTTACTCCATGACCGACGCGCCAAAACGTACGGTCGTCTGGCGGGCCGCGTTAGGTATCGTGGGGCTCGCCCTCGTCTGGCTGCTCGGCGTGTGGCCGCCGCCCGTCTGGTGGCGCGATCACTGGCCCGAGCAGACCGCGATGATGCGGCTGCGCGACTCGGGGCCCGTTGGCGGCGCCTACCAGCCGCTGCCGATCGCCCGCTTCCCGGGCGTGCTGCAGCGGATGGTCATCATCGGCGAGGACTCCCGCTTCCGCACGCATCACGGCGTGGACCTCGACGAGATCCGTGATGCGCTACGGCTCCCGCCGGACGCCGGTTTCGGTCGCACGCTGCGCACCTTCTGGCGCGAACGCGACCGCGTGCGCGGCGCGAGCACGATCACGCAGCAGCTCGTCAAGAACCTGTACCTCTCGCCCTCGCGCAACCCGCTGCGCAAAATCAAGGAGATCGTGACGGCGTTGCGGGTGGAGTTGGCGCTGCCGAAGGACCGTATCCTGGAGCTGTATCTGAATCTCGTCGAGCTGGGACCGGGAGTCTGGGGCGTGCCGGCGGCCAGCCAGCATTACTTCGGCGTCGCGCCCGGCGCGCTGAGCGAAGATCAGGCGGCCGCGCTCGCTGCCACGCTGCCGTTCCCGCTCTCTTCCAATCCCGCCTACCGTTCCGGGCGGATGCTGCACCGTCGCGATCTGATCCTGGCGCGCTACAACGGCGTCAACGTCTACATCCCGCCGGACGAAGAGCTCGTGGACTCGCTCTCGTTACCCGCGTTCGTCCCGCCCGTCGTGCCCCCGGTCATCGACACGCTGGTGAGCGACTCGCTGCAGGTGCCCGCGCCGGGAGATACGATAAATCGGGATTCGACGCGGGACACGACCGCCGACTCGACGCAGGGTGGCTCGCCCCGCCGCTGATCAGTCCACCAGGCGCAGCGGCATTACCAGCGCGAGATAGCTCGCCGGATCATCCCACCCCACCGGCTCGATCGTGGCCGCGCGCTCGGGCGCCTTGAAGGTGAAGCGCACTTCGTCGGTCGGCATGTACTTGAGAATCTCGAGCAGATAAGTCGCGTTGAATCCGATCTCGAACGGCTCGCCGTCGTAGCTCACCGCCAGCTCGTCCTGCGCCTCGCCCAGGTCCGGGGTCTGCACCGAGAACTTCACGAGCCCGCCGGAGAACCCGAGGCGGATGCGGTGCGTCTGGTCGCTGGCGACCACGCTGGTACGCCGCAGCGCGGCGCCGAACGCCATCTTGTCGACCGTCGCGATCTTGTCGTTCTCGCGCGGAATCACCTGCTCGTAATTCGGGTACGGACCTTCGATCAGCCGCGAGTAGACCAGCCGCCCCGCCGCGCGGAACCCGATGTGGTTATCGCTCTTGGCGACCTCGAGCGCGTCCTCCGGACCGAACAGCCGGCGGATCTGCTCCAGTGCCTTGGGCGGCACGATCAGATCGGCCGTCGACCCGCCGACCGCCGGGACGTCCATCTTGGCGAGCCGGTGACCATTCGTCGCCACCATGCGCATCCGATCCGGCCGCAGCTCCCACAGCACGCCGTTCAGGATCGGGCGGCTCTCTTCGGTCGAGGCCGCGAACGCCACGTGGGCGACCAGCTTGTGCACCACGCCGGCGCTGGCCTTCCACGCCTTGTCGAATTTGACCGCGGGGAACGAGGGAAACTCCTCGCGCGGCAGCCCGAGCAGCTTGAAGCGCGACCGCCCACAGTCGATGCCCACCCGCTGCTCACCCGCGCCGGTGAACCGGATCGGCGCCGCCGGCAGCTCACGCACGATGTCGGTGAGCTTCTTGGCCGGGATGGTGGCCGACCCTTCCGTGTCGACGTCGGCCGCGACCGTCGTGCTCACGGCGATGTCCAGATCGGTCCCCGACAGTCGGATGCCTTGCTTCGTCGCCTCGACCAGCACGTTCGACAGGACCGGCAGGGTGGTCTTCGCAGGAATGGCAGCCGCCACGGCTGCGAGACCCTCCTGCAGCTGTTCCCGCGTAATTGTGAACTTCATGCCGACGGATCCCCGCTCTGCGTTGGTATAGAGTCTGACTGCTAGTCTTATATAGAAATACTAGTAGTCGTAGTAGTACGTCTGGAAATGTGGGTCCGTGTCACTAAGCGTTACCATCCCATCGGGTTCAGGCCACTTTGCGATGTGCGTGCAGTGTTGGAGACTCGCCACCTTTCCCCACCTTCCCACATCCCCCGCGTCACCTCCCACGTCGTTCACATTCCCCGCCGCGCATGTTGGCTACAATGCGGACAATTCCTGCCGCGCCATTTCGATACGCTCTTTGAACGTCCGGTCGCGCATCATCTGGCGCTCGACCTTGTCGACGCTGTGAATCACGGTCGAGTGATCGCGGCCGCCGAACGCTTGCCCGATTTCGACGAGCTGCATCCGCAGCATGTCGCGGGCGAGATACATCGCCACCTGGCGCGGGATCGTGAGCGTCTTGGTCCGTGCCTTGGAGCGCAACCCTTCGGGGGTGACCCCCCAGCGTCGCGCCACCACTTCCTGCACGCGGTCGATGCTCGGGGTCGCAGATCCGCCCACGCCGCTGTCTTCGCCTTGGCGGATCTTGTCCGCCAGGGCTTCGCGCGCCAGCTCGATCGTCACCTCGCGGTTCTTGAGTGAGGCGAAGAGGAGCAGCTTGATGATGCACCCCTCGAGCTCGCGTACGCTCGAGCGGATGTGCTCGGCAATGAACCGCAGCACGTCGTCCGGGATCGTGAGCTCGAGATGGTCCTGGTGCGCCTTCTTGCGCAGGATCGCGATGCGGTGCTCGAGGTCCGGTTGGCCGATGTCCGCCACCATCCCCCACTCGAAGCGCGATATGAGGCGGTCCTCGAGTCCCGGAATCTCCTTGGGCAGCCGGTCGGAGGTCAGCACCATCTGCTTGCGGCCTTCGAACAGCGCGTTGAAGGTGTGGAAGAACTCGTCCTGCGTCATTTCCTTGCCTTCGAGGAAATGCACGTCGTCCACCAGGAGGAGGTCGATGTCGTTGCGGTAGCGGCGCCGGAACTCGGGCATCGTCCGCGCCTGAATGCTTTCGATGACCTCGTTGATGAACTGCTCCGCCCCCACGTAGAGGAGCTTCGTCTCGGGATTGCGTTTCAGCACCGCGTGCGCGATCGCCTGCATCAGATGCGTCTTGCCGAGACCGGTGGCGCCGTAGATGAACAACGGGTTGTAGGTGCGGCCCGGAGCTTCGGCCACCGCATGGGCCGCGGCGGCCGCCAGCTCGTTCGATTTGCCGACGACGAAGCTCTCGAAGGTGTACCGCTCGTTGAGCGGCATTGTGACGCTCGTCGCCACGCCGGGAGCTGGCTTCGGGGCCACGAAGAAATCCATCTGGGGGCGCTGCTGCCGGTCTTCCAACACACGGAACACCACGGGTGTCGGGGCACCGAACACGCGCTCCGCCGCCCGGGCCAGCAGCGGCGCATGCTTCGTGTCGTTCCATTCCGCAGCGAACTGATCGGGCGCACCCAGCACCAGCCGGCCGTCCTCTAAAGCCAGCGGTACCGCCGGCTCGAGCCAGGTCCGGACCGTGGCTTCAGGTAACTCGCGCCGCGCCTCTTCGAGCAGGCGCTTCCAAGCGTCTTTCGGTGACAGCTCCATCGAGAGCGATTTGGATTTTGGTGGGACTTTAAGCAAGGGCGGGGCGAAACTACGGGCCGCATGTGGAAAAGTCAACCTTGAACGGCCTCACCCCCAGATATAGGTTTCCCCGCCTTACTTGAGGGCAAAATGGGAAAGCCGACATATCGCCCGCGCAATCGTCGCCGCATCAACAAACACGGTTTTCGCGCGCGCATGAAAGATAAATGGGGTCGCGCGACACTGTCGCGCCGTCGCAAGAAGGGCCGCAAGCGCCTCACGGTGCAGCTGCCGTCGAAGCACTGGAGTGGCTGACGAGCGAGCGGTACCCGCCACGCGCACGGCTGCCACGCGGGGCTGATCTCGTACAGTGCTGGGAAACCGGGCGCCGGGTGCGCATGCGTCACCTCGAGATGGCTTGGCGTCCAAACTCGCAGGGCCACGCGCGGACGGGGATTGTCGTTCCCCGCTTCGGAGAAACCGCGGTGGCCCGCAATCGTTTGCGGCGCCGCGTACGGGAGATCCTGAGGCGCGAGCTGCTCGCATCACTCCCTGCCGTCGACCTGGTGGTGCGCGCGCGACGGGCGGCATACACCGCCCGCTTTGCAGAGCTGCGCGCCGAATTGGCCGACGGCACCTCGCGGATCGGTTGACGTGGACCCGAGGAAGTGGCCGCGGGCCGTGGCCTTGGGGTTGATACGTGGGTACCAGTTGACGCTGTCACATCTGATGTTCACGCAGTGTCGCTTCACCCCCTCTTGCTCCCGCTACACCTACGAAGCGGTCGAGCGCTACGGTGCGCTCCGGGGGAGTTGGATGGGGTTGAAACGAATTCTCCGGTGTCACCCGTTTCATCCGGGTGGATACGACCCGGTCCCTTAGGACGAAGCCGTGGATCAGCGACGCGTCATACTCGCCGTCTTTCTGATGTTCGTGGTGGCGATCGTGCCGGCCCTCCTCTTCAAGCCGAAGCCCGGGGCACGTTCCGGAGTGCCGGCAGACACGTCGGCCGCCGCCCTGCGTCCGCCGTCCGCCGCGCCGGCCGAAACGCTCCCCCTACCGACCGCCCGACCGCCCGCTCGCCCTGCCGCGGCACTTCCCGCCGAGACCGTCTGGGTGTCGAGCCCCCTGTACCGCTACGGGTTCAGCACCCGCGGCGCCAAGCTGGTGGCGGCGGAGCTCGAATCGTACAAGTCTTTCGCCCCTGCCGATTCAGGCCGTCGGGTGCAGCTCATTCCGGCCGACGCGCCCCTTCTGGGCCTGCGGATCGTGGTCGGGAGCGACACCGTCTCCCTGGGAGAAGCGTCGTTCACCGCCGACCAGAAGAGCGTCACCGTCGGCGGCGCCAATACGACGCTCACCCTGACGGCACCGGTCGGCGGCGGGACGGTGACCCTCGCCTACCAGTTCGTCCCGGACGACTATCACTTCAAAGTGACTGGCAGCGTGGCTGGCTTGGGGGGCAGCGGGGGTCTGCTGATCGTCGACCTGGGGCAGGGACTCCGCTCGGTGGAAGCGGAACCGCTCACCGACTACCGCGAGTACGCGGTCGTCACGAAGGCCGATAAGACGCAGAAGGAGACCTTCGCGTCGCTCGACCCGGGGAAGAGCGCCGTTCTGAACGGGCCGTTCGAGTGGGTCGCGGTGAAATCGAAGTACTTCTTCGCGGTGATTCTCGCCCCCGACCAGAACGCCCGGCCCTTCGCCGGCGCCGTCGCGACAGGCCTCGCGCGCGAGCCGGTGACGGCGAGCTCCCTGTTCGGCAGCCGCGCGACGCTGCTCGCCACGCGGGCCGCGGTCGTGACGACCGTCGCGCTGCCGCCGGCCGGCTCGTTCCGCTACGACGTGTACCTGGGGCCATTCGAGCATCACCGACTCGATCAGCTGGGACACGGGCTGGACGATGCCAACCCCTACGGCTGGTCGATCTTCCGGCCGATCATCCATCCGGTGTCGATTGTCGTCGTGCGCATCCTGTTCTGGATGCACGGGGCGCTGCGGCTGCCGTATGGCTGGGTGCTCATCGCGTTCGGCGTGCTGATACGCCTCCTGTTGTGGCCGTTGCAGCGGCGCGCCATGGAATCGCAGATGCGGATGCAGGCCGTGCAGCCGCTGATGCAGGACATTCAGAACCGCTACAAGAACGATCCGCAGCGCTTGCAGCAGGAGATGATGCGGCTGTACAAGGAGCACAAGGTGAACCCGTTCGGCGGGTGCCTGCCGATGCTGCTCCCGATGCCCGTGCTACTCGCGCTGTTCTTCGTGTTTTCTAACACGATCGAGTTTCGCGGTGTGCCGTTCCTCTGGCTCCCCGATCTGTCGCGTGCCGACCCGCTCTACATCATTCCCATCATCATGGGACTGTCGATGTTCGCGGTCTCGAAGATCGGCCAGCGGGGGATGCCGCCCAATCCGCAGACCAAGACGTTCCTCTATGTGATGCCCGCGATGATGACGTTCATCTTCCTGCGGCTCGCATCGGGACTGAACCTGTACTACGCCGTGCAGAACCTGATCTCGCTGCCGCAGCAGTGGCAGATCTCGAAGCGCCGTCTCGCGGCGCAGAACCGTCCCTCGGGCGGCACCTAGCAGGAGTCCGGGGCCGGGTGTTATCCGACGCGATCGTCGCCCTGGCGACGCCACCCGGCCGCAGCGCCCTCGCACTGATACGGCTGTCGGGTCGTGGTGCCTTCGACATCGGCGCTCGAGTGCTGCACCCGTTCCACCCCGACCGGCCGCGCGCCGCCGTACGCGTCGCGATCCGGCACCCCGCGACGGGCGAAGAGCTGGACCTCGGCATCGCCATCTGCTATCCCAGCCCGGCGAGCTACACCGGCGAAGACCTGATCGAAATCGCCACGCACGGCGGTCTCCTCGTTCCGGGCGAGGTCGTCGCGGCGTGTGTGGCCGGCGGGGCGCGGCCGGCCCAGCCCGGAGAATTCACGCGCCGGGCGCTGCAGAACGGCAAGCTCGATCTGGTCCAGGCCGAGGCGACGGCGGACCTGATCGACGCCGGAGCGCCGGCGCAGCGCCGCCGCGCGCTGCAACAGCTCGAGCGAGGCCTCTCGCGCCGCCTCGAGGCGCTGCGTGACGAGATCCTGCAGCTCGAAGCCCTCATCGCCTATGACATCGACTTTCCGGAAGAAGACGAAGGCCCGGTTGCACCGGAGCAGGTAGAGCGGGCCTGGCACGTCGTCCGCGAGCGTCTCACCCGCCTGCTCGCAACCGCGCCCGAGGGCGAGCGGCTCCACGCCGGGGCCCTCGTCGTGATTGCGGGGCCGCCGAATGCCGGCAAGTCCTCGCTCTTCAACGCCTTGCTCGGTCATGAGCGTGCCATCGTCACAGAGATTCCCGGCACCACGCGCGACGCGATCGAGGCGCCTGCGGTGCTCGAGGGATTCCCCTTCCGGCTCGTCGACACCGCGGGATTGCGTGACAGCACCGACCGGGTGGAGCAGCTCGGTATAGAGGTGAGCCGGCGCTATCTCGCCGGCGCCGATCTGGTGCTCTTCTGCGAGGAAGCGGGCGACGCGTCTGACGCTACCGAGCGCGCAGCCTTCCTGGGGGAAGTCGCTTCACCGATCCTGTTCGTCACCACCAAAGCAGATCTCGCAGGTCCGACCGACCGCCCGCCTGACCGCCTGACCGTCGCTGTTTCCACGGTGACGGGTCTTGGGTTGGACACCGTCAAGCACAAGCTCGCGGAGGCCGCGTTCGGCAGTCTCGTGCGATTGGGCGATGTGGAGCCGATCGTGACGCGTGAGCGGCAGCGGTTGGCGCTGGCCGAGGCGCTGCGCGAGCTCGATGGCTTTCATGCGGCGCGAGCGGGTGGTGTGGATGCGGCGGCGGCGGCAACGCACCTCGTGGCCGCGGTCGGCGCGCTGGACGATCTCATTGGGGTGGTCACCCCGGACGACGTGCTGGATCGGGTGTTCGGGAGTTTCTGCGTCGGGAAGTAACGCGCTGCGCTACTCGGGTGGGGCCTCCCCGCTCGAGGCGATGCGCCAGATTTCGTCCGCCAGCCACTCCAGCCGCTGCTGGGCCTGTTCCCGTTCCTCCGGGGTCATCGTGGCGGCGCGGGCGGCGACGTCCCGGGCGTGTCCGACGAACTCTTCGAGTATCTCCCGCAGCGAATAGTTGCGCCTGCGTTCCGGCGGTGGCGGTCCCTTGGGGGTCATGCCGTTTGCATCCCGGATGCCGCGTCGTCGGCTCGCTGGATGTCCTCCGCCGCCGCGCGCACCGTCCGCGGCAACCCGTGCTCGGTCAGGTAGCTCTCGATCAGCCGCAGGCCGAGGTAATACCCGGAGCGATCGGGGAGAACTCGCCCCTGCACCAGGCGTGACGCGGGGCTCATCCCCCCCGACAGGAACCGCAGCCGCAGTCCCAGTCCCCGCCGCGACAGCTCCGCCACCGCCGAGCGACGCAGGAATGCGTCGAGCTCCCGGATGCGGCGATACTGCCGGCGGGTGTAGCCGAAGTACTCCCACGGCTCGAATCCTGGCGCCGTCGCCTGGGATGTGGCGACGGCGATCCCTTCGTTCATCAACAACTCCCGCAGCGTGGCCCGGCTGCCCGTCGTCCAGTAGTCGTACGTTCCCTCACCCTCCTCCACGAGGCGCTTCATTTCCGCGTGGCTGGTGGGAGAGGTGTAGCGGACGGCGTGCGCGACCTCGTGGGCGATCCAGAGGGAAAGCAGATGGGGCGCGAGCCCCAGCCCGCTGGTTTGCGGGTTAGCGCGCCCGGTGAAATGCTCCAGGCAGACGAAGGCGACTCCCTTACCGTCCACGACCAGCTCGCCTGCGTTGGCCGCGCCGACCCCCACCATCAGGTACAGGTCGATCGGGCAGTCGGCTTCCAGCTGCTCGCGGGCCCGGCCGAGCGCGTCCTCGGCGATCCGCGCGACGTCCACGTCCTCCAGCAGCCGGGTCAAATCGGACCGGTCGGCCTGCACCGCCCCCGCGATCACCCGCTCGGCGTGCGGCGACTCGAGGTCGATGACGTAATTGTGCCAGTAGCTGCCGAGAATCGGAGCGTGTCGTTCGAGATACGCGTGGTAGGCCGCAACCGGGTCCGGCGCGGCGATACAGGCGAGGAACTCGGGAACGAGATTGACGAGCATGGACCGGGTCGGGCACAATTTGTGACCACCGACCCGGCGGGACAAGTCTCGGTCAGCGCACCCTGATTTCCAACGCGACGGCCTCCGACTTGACATTTGTCGGAACATCGGTCACCGAGAGCGTCACGCGATAGCGTCCGGGCGCGAGCCGCCCCGGCTCGATGACGAGTCGCTCCGGCGTGACGCCCCGCCACTCGACGTCGCGATCGAATTCGAACACGACCGGTGCACTCCCACCCAGCAGCCGGACCAACGCGCTTCGAACGGGCGTGAAGGTGTAGCGCACGTGATACCGCGCCCGGGCATCCGCTCCGCGCGTCAACCCGTACACCTCCGCGTACGTGGCGAGCGAGCGTCCGGCGGGAAACACGAGGTCGGCCGGCATGGCGGAGAGCGTCGCCTCTCGATCGGCGAGACTCTCGCTCGCCGCGAGGACCAGACTGGAGAGGGAGAGCACCGCCCACGCGTAGCGGGGAAGATCAAGTCGCCGGCGCACGCGGCCCACGTGGGCCCCGGAATCCACATCGAGACCGAAATCGTAGAGTCCGGGCGGCGCGCTCACGACCAGGATGCCGGCGCCCGCCGCGCGAACGACTTCAGTCCCCGCCGTATCCCAGAGAACGACCGCGGCCGACTCGGGAGCCGTGCGCACATACAGGTCCGTCGAGCCGATCGTTGGACTCTCGAAGAACGCGCTCCAACCCTGGGCGGAGAGGGTGGCGGGCAGTGATGAGCCGTCGGTGGTGAGAAGCTTGTGAACCTGCCAGGCCCGGCGTCGCGTCATGGGCGGCGCCACGATATAGTCGCCGTGGGCACCGGACGGCCCCGGGATACCACTGAACTCGATCGTCAACGGGCCGTCGGGAGTGTCGTAGGCCCACTCGTGCGTCGCGGTGAGCCAGCCCTGCTGCCGGTCCCAGTGATCGGGGCGCCCGTGTCGCAGCCACATGAGGCCCGGCGCGGTGAGGTTTGCCCGCGCGTAGCTGGTGAGCTGCGCCGTGGTGTCGTTGAATTCTCGCACGTCTGGTAGCAACAGCCGCGCCGGTGCCAGGGTGTCGAGCGGTTCCACGCCGCTCCGCAGGGCCGCCAACACCGCGTCGTTCAGATAGGTCGCTTCGAGTGCGCGGGCGGCGGCGGAGCGTTGGAACCGAGCGTATGGATGCAGCAGCGGAAACATCCGCCGAGCCTGTGCGAGCCTCCGGAAATGCTCGGCGATCCGCTCGTTCTCCGGCGTAACCAGATTGGGATCACGCCGGCTCCAGAAGTCCAAGAAGAAGCGGCGGCGCTCTCCCGGTATGAGGGAGTCCTGGCGTGCCGTCTCCCGAGGAGAGGCGATCATCCAGACCTGGCTCCAGAGCGCCCCCGTCGAGTCAGCGTCTGCGGTGGCCAGCGCGGAGTCGTACCACGCGTATCCCCGGTCGTCCCGACCCGCGTCGAACGCCGCCTCCGCCCGCAGCAGGAACCCGGGCAGATATCGGCCCCGTCGCGCCAGGACGAGTGCGGCGAGGGAATCAGCCCGACCGGGTTCCTCCAGCTCAATGGCCAGGCGGGCGCGGCGCTCCAGCGCCACCATGTCGTTCGGGTATCGCGCGAACGCCGCGTCGGCGCGGCGCCTGCTGCCCTCGTCCTG
This sequence comes from Gemmatimonadales bacterium, assembly GCA_035491895.1. GTDB lineage: Bacteria > Gemmatimonadota > Gemmatimonadetes > Gemmatimonadales > GWC2-71-9 > DASTHG01. The sequence goes on along the minus strand of DATJJY010000091.1, from coordinate 19,246 downwards.
ATACAATTGCGTGAACAGCGTCCAGCAGTCGGCGTAATCGGGTACCAGCTCGAAGATCTTGAGGATCGCGTCGCGAATGATCCCCTCGCCCTCGTCGCTGCCCAGGAACTGGCCTACGCGGACCTGCCAATACAACGCCTCGGGTTTGCGCGGGTCGAGCCGCACGGCTTCGCGGAACTGAGCGAGCGCCGCGTAGCGTCCCACGACCGGCCAGAGATGCCACACGCGACCGAGGAGCAGATGTGCCGAGGCGTCGCGGGGATGCGCGGAGACGAGTTGCTCCGCGATGTTTCGGGCGGCAGGGAGTTGGTGTGCGGCGATCAGTGACTCTGCCCGGGCGGACAGTGAATCCTGCGACGACAGCAGCAACAGGAAGGGCAGCATACGTCAGTGCCGGTCCCGCATCCTCCGGCTCATCTCGGCGAGGAACTTCCGCTCTGCGGGCGTCAGGCTGTTGATCCCGCTGGCCGAGATCTTTTCAAGGACACGGTCGACCTCCGCCTGAGCGCGGTCAGGGGAGCGTCCCCGTGGCGCGCTGGCGCGCCGCGTCGGGTCGCTGGAGCGGGCCACGAGCGCGGCTGAGGAGACCACCGCTTCGGTCGACACGCTCTTGCGCAGGTGTTTCTCGTGGCGCGACGTGCGCCAGTCGGCAGTCTTCAGGATCAGGAGCGCCGTCCCGATTCCACCGAGGTGCGCGAGGTGGGAAATCCCGGTCGCCGAGCTGAGCCACGCCAGCGCGAGCGAAATCCCGATCGCGAAGACGACCAGCCATTTCGCCGCGAACGGCTCGGGGAAGGGGAATACCTGCACCGGTGCGTCCGGCCAGTACCAGGCGAACGCCGCGGCGACACCGAGCACGGCGGCCGACGCTCCCACCAGGTAGCCGAGGGGAATGATCTGCGACAGGAGCCCGGCGAGGACCGCGCCGCCCAGGCCACACAGCAGGTAGAACCCGACGAACCGCCTTCCGCCGAGCCGCGCTTCGACCGGAGGCCCGAAGAAGTACAGCGCGAGAAGATTGAAGAAGAGGTGCAGGATCCCTTCGTGAGCGAACTGATAGGTGATCAGTGTCCACGGTCGCGACCAGACCGCGACCGGTGAGAAGGCAAACAGCTCCAGGTGCGCCGGAAACACCGTCCGCTGCAGCAGGAAGACGATCAGATTAGCGACCAGCAGCCGTCCCACCCAGGGAGTCACCCCGTCGGTGCGATCGGGAGTCATGGTGTCGTTATTCACGCCGGTCATGGCCAAAGTTCCGCGCTAGGCTGCAGATTCGCTCGCACATCTCAGGATAGTCGATCCCCGCCGCCCGTGCTGCCTGCGGGAACAGGCTGGTACGGGTCAACCCGGGCAAGTTGTTCGCTTCCAAACAAAAGATGTCCCCCGCGCTCGTCACCCGGAAGTCGATACGCGAGTATCCAGACAACTTCAGGGCGCGATGGGCTTTAACGGCCAGATCCTGCAAGTTGCGGGTGAGGGCGGCATCGAGCGATGCGGGGAAGATCTCTTCCGACATCCCCGGCGTGTACTTGCACTCGTAATCGAACAGCTCGTGCTTCGGGATGATTTCTCCTGCCGGAAGTGCTTCTGTGCCGAGTACGCCTACCGTCAGCTCGCGGCCGGGAATGAAGCGCTCGAGCATGACCTCATCGTCCCAGCGCGACGCTTCGGCGATCGCCCGGCTGAGATCCGCTTTTCGCTTCACCAGCGTGAGCCCCACCGTCGACCCCTGTTTCGACGGCTTGACGATTGCCGGCCAGCCGATGACCCGATCGACTACGGCAGGATCGAAATCGGGAGCCGCCATGCACCACTCGGCGACGGGGACGCCGGCCGCCTGAAACAGGCGCTTGGAGAGATCCTTGTCCACGGCGAGCGCGGAGCCCAGGGGTCCCGAGCCGGTGTAGGGCGTGCCGATGACTTCGAGCACCGCCTGGAGCAGGCCACCCTCGCCGGCGCCGCCATGAACGACGAGGAACAGTACGTCGGCCGTTTGCACGACCTCGAGCCGGGCGAGGTCGCCCGACAACATGCGGCGCTCGCCCGCGACCAGGTTCGACACGTCGGGGAGGGCCGTACCGACTTCGGTTCGGAGCAGGCGCCGCTCGACGTCCTCCGTGAGAAAGCCGGTCGCCAGGTCGACGACGGCGACGACGTGCCCCCGCCCCCGCAGCGCGGCGACGACCTGGGCGGCTCCCGCGAACGCGACGGTGCGTTCGACCGTGGCGCCGCCCGTCAACACGGTGATCCGCATCTACCGGATGCCGGCCAGCTGGTGCAGCAGGTCGTAACGGGTGATGATACCGGCGAGCTGACTGTCGCGCCGCACCAGGGCGGCCGGCGTCTGACGCGACAGGAGCGCGCTGAGCCGGTCGAGCGGCCAATCGGCGTCCACGACGGGGAACGGCGGGTCCATCACCTCCCGCACCGGGCGGTCGAGTGTGGTGGCGTTCTCCAGGGCACGCGCCATCAACGCCTGCTCGCTCACCGAGCCCACGCCGTCCGTGCCCTCGAGCACCGGGAGCTGCGACACGTTGTAGGTACTCATCAGGTTCAGCGCCTGCCGGACCGTCGCCTGTGGTCCGACGGAGGCGAGCGGCGGCGCCGCGTGGTCCTTGTGGGCCACCAAGTCGGCGACGGTCCTGCGCTCGCTCTCGATCAGCTGGTTTTCGCGCAGCCACTCGTCGTTGTAGACCTTCGAGAGATACCGCTCGCCGGTGTCGGCGAGCACCACGACGACGCACGCGGCGGGATCGTCGAGCCGCCGCGCGACTTCGAGCGCGGCCACCAGGTTGACGCCGGTCGAGCCGCCGCAGAACAGCGCTTCCTCTCGCGCCAGCCGTCGCGTCATCGCCATCGCCTCCACGTCGCTCACGGTGATCCATTCATCGACCACGTCGAAATGCAGCGACGTCGGGATCTTGTCGCCTCCGATGCCTTCGACCTTGTACGGCGCGCCCTCGCCTTTCACACGGGTGGCCGCGTAGTCACGATAGATCGAACCGGCCGGGTCCCCCGCGACTACCCGCACTGCCGGGTTCTTTTCTTTCAGGTACCGGCCCGCTCCGCTCACCGTACCTCCGGTGCCGGGAGCGCAGACGAAGTGCGTGATCTTGCCATCCGTCTGCGTCCAGAGCTCGGGGCCGGTCGTGCGGTAGTGGGCCTCGGGATTCACCGGGTTGTAGTGCTGATCGGCGAAGATCGCGTTCTCCAGCGACGCCGCGATGGCGCGCCCTTTCATGATGTAGTTGTCGGGGTGATCGGGAGCGACGGCCGTCGGGGTGATGATTACCTCGGCGCCGAGGGCACGCAGCAGCCGGGCTTTCTCCTGGGACATCTTGTCGGGCATCGTGAAGATGCAGCGGTACCCTTTCACCGCGGCGGCGAGCGCGAGCCCGATCCCCGTGTTGCCCGAGGTCGCCTCCACGATCACCCCGCCCGGACGCAGCCGGCCCGAGCGCTCCGCCGCCTCGATCATCGCGACGCCGATCCGATCCTTCACCGAGCCGCCCGGATTGAAGATCTCGGCCTTCGCGAACACGGGCGTCCGAATGCCCTGCGTGACCCGGTGCAGGCGGATCAGCGGGGTCCACCCGATGGTCTCCAGGACGTTGTCGTACGGCTTGGTGTGGGGATTCAAGTGGAGTCGGGCCGCGCTTTGGTGCTGTCCGGCACGGGCGTCGTGTCCTTGGGAGCGGGCGTGGTGTCGCGCCGGCCGCGGGTGGTATCTCGCCGGACGCGCGTGGTGTCGAGCATCGGAACGGACGCGGGCCGTTGCGGCGCGGCTCGAGCCGTATCGCGCCGTACGCGGGCCGTCGTGTCGCTCCGGGCGGGGCGCTGCACCGGAGGCTGCGGGGCCGGGGCGGCGGGACCGATCCCGGCCTCGGGGTGGCGAAACTCCACGGTCTGGAGAAATGAAGTCGAGATCGCCAGTCCATGGCGGTAGGCCGGCGCGTAGCGCAGTCGGCCCACGCCGCGCACTGCGGCCGTGTCGAGTGCCGCGTTGCCGCTCGATTCGGCGACCCGCGTCGACTCCGACAGGATTTTGCCGCTGGTGTCGGCGTACAGCCGCAGCACAACGTCCCCCTCGACGTGCCGGTCGTAGAGATCGGGGGGATACTGCACGGCGGGCTCGGCATTGAGCGCGACCGGCGGCTCCTCGGCGGGAGCGGCGCTCGGGTTGGCGGGCTCATCGGAGTGCCGGCAGGCGAGCACGGCCAGCGTCGCCACGAGGGCGAGACGCGTCATCCGCCCTCCGTGAGTCGGCGCTGCATGGCGGCCAGGCGCGACAGCGCCTCGAGCGGCGACAGCGTGTTGACGTCCATCTTCGCCAGCTCGTCGAGTAGCGGATGGGCCCCGCGCTCTCCGGCGAACAACCCGAGCTGCGACTCGTCGGGCAGGGGCGGGAGCGGCCGGCCGGCGACGTGATGCTCTGCTTCGAGAAGCTGCAACACCTGCCAGGCACGGGCGACGACGGGCGCCGGCAGCCCGGCGAGCTGCCCGACGTGGATGCCGTAGGAGCGGTCCGCGCCTCCGGGCTCGACCCGGTGCAGGAAGACGATCTCGTCCCCCGCCTCGCGCACGGCGACATTGAAGTTGCGGGCGTGTGCCAGCGACTCGGTGAGCTGCGTCAGCTCGTGATAGTGGGTGGCGAAGATCGTCTTGCAGCCGATCTGGTTGTGCAGGCACTCCGTGACCGCCCAGGCGATGGCGACACCATCGTAGGTGGACGTCCCGCGGCCGATTTCGTCCAGCAGGACGAGACTCCGGGCAGTGGCGCCGTGCAGGATGGCGCTCGTTTCGCTCATTTCGACCATGAACGTGGACTGGCCGCGGACCAGATTGTCCGACGCGCCGACGCGGGTGAACAACCGGTCGACGACGCCGATCGCCGCCTTCCGCGCCGGGACGAACGATCCGATCTGGGCCAGGATCACCGCCAATCCCACTTGCCGCAGCACCGTCGACTTGCCCGCCATGTTCGGCCCGGTCAGGAGAATCACGCGCCCGGCTTCGTCGAGGCGTACGTCGTTGGGGATGAAGGCCTCCCGCGGCATCATCCGCTCGACCACGGGGTGCCGGCTGCCGTCGAGCGCCAGCGCGAATCCCTCGGTCACCTCGGGGCGGCAATAGCGGTCGCGCTCGGCGAGGTCCGCCAGACCTGCCCAGACATCGAGTCGCGCCAATGCGGCCGCGGTGCGTTGCACCCGAGCGACCGCTTCGCCGACCCGGTGCCGCAGCGCTTCGACCAGCTCGGCCTCCCGGGAGACCATGCGCTCTTCCGCGGTCAACACCTTCGACTCGTAATCCTTCAGCTCCGGCGTCACGAACCGCTCCGCTCCGGTGAGCGTCTGGCGGCGATCGTAGTCCGGCGGAACCTGCGCGAGGTTCGAGCGCGTGACCTCGATGTAATATCCGAAGACGCGGTTGTACCCAACCTTCAGCGATGCGATACCGGTGCGCTCCCGCTCCCGGGCCTGCAGCCCGGCGATGTACTGTTTGCCGCCGTCGCGCGCCTGGCGCACCAGGTCGAGCTCGGCGTCGTAGCCGGGCCGGATCGCGTCGCCTTCGTTGGCCTGCGCGGGGGGATTATCCACCAGCGCTCGCGACAGCTCGGCCGCGATATCGGCGAGGGGATCGAGGTGCTCCGCTGCCGTGTCGAGCGCCGCGGCGCGGTCCCGCCCCGCGATCCCATCGAGCGCCGTTCCGACGTCGGGGAGCTTGAGTAGCGAGTCCCGCAGGTGCCCGAGCTCGCGGGGAGTCGCCCGTCCCATCGCGGCCCGCGAGGCCAGTCGCTCGAGATCGCGCACGCCGTCCAGCGCTTCACGCAGCCGGTCGCGGCCGCGCGCGTCGCCGGCCAGCACGCCGACGGCATCGAGCCGGGCATTGATCGCGCCGGGATCCACGAGTGGCGCCAGAAGCCAGCGTCGCAGCAATCGAGCGCCCATCGGCGTCAGGGTGCGATCGATCGTTTCGAGCAGCGTGGTCCCGGGCGCCCCGGCCCGCAGCGGCTCCACCAGCTCCAGATTGCGGCGCGTCATGTCGTCGAGCGGCAGGACGTCGCCGCGCCGCAGGAGCCGCGGGTGTCCGAGATGCGGCAGACCGCCCGGTTTGAGCTCGCGCGCGTAGCGCAGCAGCGCGCCGGCGGCTCCGAGTGCGGGAGCATCCCCGGCCTCCACGCCCAGGCCGTCGAGCGTGGCGAGGCCGAAGGTGCGCACCAGGTCCTCGCGCGCCAGCTCGGGATCGAATTCCCACGCCTCCCGCTCGGCGACGGACAGCGTCCGGAGCACGTCGGCGGGGAGAGCCGTCACGGCGGTCGCGTCGACGCCGGCCGGCAATACCAGCTCGGGTGCTTCGTAGCGCGCCAGCGCCGCGGCGATCTCTTCCCGCGCCACGACTTCGAGTGCGAACTCGCCGGTCGAGAGATCGAGGGCCGCCAGCCCGATCGCGTCGGCGAGCGGGGCCAGCGCCACCAGAAAATTGTTGCGATTCCGCTCAAGCCATTCATCCGTGAGAATCGCGCCCGGAGACAGCGTCTCCACCACTTCCCGGCGGACCAGCCCTTTCGCCAGACGCGGATCTTCCACCTGCTCACAGATCGCCACGCGGTGGCCGTTGCCGATGAGACGGCGCAGATATTCCGTGGCCGCTTTCACCGGTACTCCGGCGAGCGGCACCTCGGCGGCGCCACCGTTGTTGCGCGACGTCAGCGTCAGGCCGAGCTCCCGCGCGGCGAGCTTGGCATCGTCCTCGAACATCTCGTAGAAATCGCCCATCCGGAAAAACAGGATCGTCTGCGGGTGCCGCGACTTGATCTCGCGGTATTGCTGCATCAGCGGCGTATCGACCACGATGAGCGGTGCGTAGGGCCGGGGTGCCGCCTCCCCGTTGCTCACGGCTCCTCCACCAGGAACGGCTGGCCTCCGAAGCGCGTCTTGAGCTGCCCCTGGGCGCGCTGGGCGGCGTCGCGCGTCGCATAGGGCCCGACGCGGACTTTCATGTACCCCGACGAATCGCGAACGACGTGCGCCGGAAAACCCATGGTCTTGAGCCGGCTCATCATGTCGTCGATCTGCGGTGCGCTCTTTCCCATGAGAACCTGGACCGCGAAGCGGCTGCCGCCGCGATGCGCCTGGGTATCGACACTCGTGCTCGTTGATGCGACGGACGGACTCGTCGACGCGACCGACGGACTCGGTGCGTGGCAGCGCTCCGCGTAGAATGCCACCTGGTTCTTGAGCTCGATGTCGTCGCCCGTAGCGGCCAGGGCGTCGCGGACGTAGGCGCAGCCGCGGGTCTCGTCCCGCAGGTCGAACGCCGAGCGTGCCCCGACGAATTCCGCCCGGGGGAGGTGGGGAGAGTCAGGGTAATCGCGGCGCAGCCGCTCGACGGACTGGATCGCCGAGGCTGGATCGTTCTGCGCTTCGTAGAGCTGCGCGAGACGCAGCAACGCGTCGTCGGCCCACGACGAGCGGCCATACTCGACCACGACCCGCTGCAGACTGGTAGCGGCGGAGCGTGGGTCGGAGGCGAGCATCCCGCCCTGAACGTAGAGCGCCTCGGGATAGATCGTGTCCTGGGGCGACAGCGTCGTCAGGAGCCGGCGCACGACCGCTCGCGCCGAGTCGGCGCGCCCCGACTGGGCGAGTGAAACCGCGGTCTGCAAGCGTGGGTCGAGCGGTGCCTGAGCCGCAACCCCTTGTCGTAGGGCGGCGATGATCACGGCCGTTGCCACGACCTTGCAACGATGGTTCACGCGGCCTCCCGGGCGAAAACGGTGAGCGACAGGACGAGCTGGCGCATCATGCCCGCCTCGTCCGAAACGCCGGTGGTCTTGAGCGCGAGATCGGTGGCGAGCGCCAGTCGCAGCGCCCGATCGAGGTCGCGAGCGCTCCACCGCTCACCCCAGGTCGCCCACTGCGCCGCCTCGATCTTATAGCTCCGCAGCCCAAACGGCCGCGCCGCCAGGAGATGGCGGAACAATGAATCGACGAGTCGCCCGCGCGGCGTGCCGCGGTCGAGCTCACCGCGAGCCAGCGCGGCGCCCACGAGCGCCGTCCCGAGAGCGCCAACCATGCGGACGCCGGTCATCCCGGACTGCTCGAGCACTGGCTCGACCAGCCTGGCGGCGCGTGCCGGCGCGGGCTCGAGGGCGGCGTCGATCAAGTCTTGCAGCGTTTCCCCCTGCCGCACGCCGACGAGGGTCGTGACGTCGGCCGCCGTCGCGGCCCGCCCTACCACCAGCGCCGCGAGCTTGGTGAGTTCCTGGCGCAACGCGCTCAAGTCGGCGCCGACCGACGCCACCAGCAGCTCGGCGGCCGCCGGCTCGATCGCGACCCCGATGGTGGGCGCCGCGTGGGCAACCCAGCGGAGCGCCCGCTCCGGGGGCAGGCGCTGGGTGGCCACCGCGGTGGCCCGGGAAGCGAGATCGGACTCCGGGGCCTCGGCATCCGACTGCACTAGCACCAACAGGGTCGTCGGATTGGGGTGTTCGAGGTAAGCGAGGAGGGCGTCGCGCGGCTTGGATTTCTTGCGGAGCTGCTCCACGCCGCGCAGCACCACGGCGCGACGCTCCGCGAGCATGGGCAACGTGTTGAGCAAGGCGTGCATCGCCTCGGGATCCAGACCCGCTGCCCACCGCGTGTCGAGGTTGAAATCCCGTCCCTCGGGTGGGACGGCGCGATCCACCAGGGCGCGGATCGCTTCGTCTTTCAGGACGTCCTCTTCGCCGTGCAGATAGTAGACGGGGTCGGGGTCGCCGTGCTTGAGCGCGCGCAGGAGCGCGTCAAAGGAAAGCGCCGCCATACCGTCGAAGCTACCGCTGGTGGGGAGGGGATGAAAGTGTGAGGCGGATGCTTAGCGGCTTGAGCTCGACGCGCCGCCGGGCTGCACAAATGCCGGTTCCACGTACACGGTTCCGTAGGGGTACGGATTGCCGGAAACGACGCTGCTGCGAGGATCCTGGAACGCGACAAACGGCAACCCGGCCCGGGCGACCGGCTTTGGGAAGGGGACCGGAGGCAGGGTCGGGGCGATCACGACCCTGGTGCGATGCTGCGCGACTTCCCAGGCGACGAGCCCGATCGCGACCGCGACGAGGAGGGCCGCTGCTAACGCGGGGCGGGCGGGCAATGCCGGCCGCCCGGCTTTGGCCCGCTCCGAAGCGAGCCGGCGCTCGAGCCGATTGCGAAACGCGCGGTCGGGCTCCTGCCCTTCGGCCTGTAGGCTCCCGATGCCGCGCTGCAGCGCGGCATCGTATCGCTGGCAAGCAGCGCACGACGCCAAGTGTCGCGCGAACTGCCGCGCTTCCCTTGGCGCCGTGATCAGCCCGTCGCGGTACTCACTGTAACGCGCGACGAATTCTCGACAGGTCATGACGGCTGGCTGTACCCGGAGACCCGGACCGGGTTCCGCCAGGAGCTACTCGACCAGCGGTTCGATCAGCTGGGCGAAGCTGTTCCGAGCCCGATTCAGTCGGCTCTTGACGGTTCCCAGGTTACAGCCGGTAATCTCGGCAATTTCTTCGTAACTCTTTCCCTCGAGCTCGCGCAGCACGAACACTACCCGGTGATGCTCGGGCAGCTGGCTGACGCAACGCTCGACAGCATCCTTGAGGAAACGCTTCCGGTACAGGTCATCGGGACGGGCGGTGGTGTCTTCAAACTGCAACGGACGATGATCGGCTTCCCAGTTGCGCTTGATCGTCTGGAAGAAGACGAGCGGATTGCGACTGCGGTTGCGCAGCTCGTTCTTCGCGAGATTCGAGGCGATCGTGTAGATCCAGGTCGAAAACTTCTTCGTCTGGTCGAAGCGATGCAGGTGCCGGAACACGCGGATGAACACCTCTTGCACGAGGTCTTCGGCGCGCTCACGGTCCCCGATGGTGCGATTGACAAAACTCAAGAGCCGGCCCTGGTAGCGATCCACCAACGAGCTGAAGGCCTGGGGATCACCCGCCAAATGCCGTTGAACTACGTGGGCATCATCTAACTCATGCAGCGCCTCGCGTTCCAGCGCCCGAGGCGACGGACTGATCGCTGTATTGATCGCTGTCATGGTCATAATGACCCTCCCATCGAAAGCCTGCCCCCCGACGCTTGTGCCTCCTACGCACGAAGTATACCGCCCGTTACACATCTCAACGACCTATGTATACGAACTTCTTAGGCGATTGCACGTGATCTATGACCCAAACCTGACCGTCCTCTCAAACGGACAGTGCGTCATTACAACCCGAGAACGAACCCGGCCATATAGAGGATTGCCACGACGGTCTTCGCGTCACTGATCTCGCCCTGCTTGATCGACGAGAGGACCTCGGAGAGCGGCCGCGCGACCACTTCGATGAACTCGTCCGGCTCGCGACTGGCCTCGACCATTGTGATATCGGTCGCAAGAAATAAATGGATCACTTCGTCGGTGAACCCGGGAGTCGTCCAGATGGTGGTGAGCCGCTCCAGCCGCCCCGCCCGGGCCCCAGCCTCCTCGCGCAGCTCTCGCAGCGCGCAGGCATCGGGCGATTCGCCGGGCTCCAGCCGTCCAGCGGGGATCTCCCACAGTGGACCGCCGGCGGCATAGCGGAACTGGCGCAGCATGAGCACGACGGGGTCGGCGCTGTCTCGCGGGGACGCGAGCGGAACGACCGCGGCGGCACCGGGGTGCCGGATGATCTCGAGCTCGCCGGTCGATCCGTCGGGGAAGTGGACGGTGTCGATATCGAGGTTCAAGACTCGTCCCGTATGGACGCGTCGCGTGGCCTGCTGCATCGCCGATACCCGGTGAAGGAACCGCAATATAGGGTTCCTCACCGGGGACGGTCATTGCTTCGTGAGGAGATCCTCGAACAACGCGAGTGCACGCGGGTCGTGCGACTGGCCGAGCCAGAAGATCGCCTTGCGGCGAATATCGGGATCGCCGTGCGTCTTCGCGATGCGGATCAGCGCCGGGACTCCTTCCTCCCGCGGGCGCTGCGACAGGGCGAAGACCGCCTGTTCGCGCACCTCACGGTCGACGGTGTCCTCCCCCACGAGCGAGTCGAGCCCGCGCGTCGCCGCTTCCTCAGCCGCCTGCGACACCCAGAATACCGACGAGCGCCGCGTCGCCTCGGGCACCGTCTCGTCGCGCGCCAGGCGCAGCAGCTCGGGCCAGGCGGTCACGCTGTCCGCCAGCGTCGCGACGAACACCGCGCGCTCCCCGACCCGACCGCCGGCCTGGCGGGCGAGACTCAGCAGATAGCGCCCCGCTTCGGCGGCGGGGACGCGTCCGAGGTCGGTCACGCCCTGACGCGGAATCCATTGCCCGCCGACGTACGCGTGGAGCGACACGACCTTGCCGCCGCGCACCCAGAACGCCACGCGGACGGGCCCCGAGTCGCAGGGCGTGCGCCAGTCGACGTCGTCGGACCAGTCGCCCTCCGATTGCTGGCGGCAGTGGCCATGGTCGCAGCCCCATTGAATCACATTGTGGCCGTTTCCGTATACGCCCTCGCGGGCGGTGAAGGCCACGCGGACGTCGCCGTCGGGTGCCTGGGCGATGCGCGCCGCCAGCGTCTGTGCCGCGGCGGGCGAGGCGAGCCCGAACACCGCCGCGGTGACGACGAGGATGGTCTTCATTGGTTGATGATGTCCAGCAGCGCCTGGCGGGCGCGCGGGTCGTGTGACTGCCCGAGCCAGAACACCGCCTTCTTGCGCAGCTCGGCGTTGGGATCGTGCTTGGCGATGTCGATCAGCTTGTCTACCGCCTCAGACTCGTGTCGCTGCGAGTAGACGAAGATCAGCTGCTCCCTCATCTCTTCGTTCTTCGTGCGGTCGTAGATGCCCGCCAGGTCGGGGAGGGACGCTCCCGTCTGGCCTGCCCAGAACAGGGCCTTCTTGCGCATCTCGACCGGCTCCTGCTCGTTCTGCGCCAGATCGAGCAGCCAGCGCCCGTTGTCCGGGTCACGCATCTGGCTGAGGGAGAAGATCACCTTCTCCTTCAGGTCGTCGGAGGTGATCCGCGCGTAGAGTCCGCGCAGGAAGGCCGCGTTCTGGGCGGAGTGCCCCTGGCCGAGCCAGAAGATCGCCTGTTCGCGCGCGTCATCCGAGGCGCTGGATTTCTCGGCGAAGTCGCGCAGGATCTGGCCGGCGCGGTCGCCGCGGATCTGGGACAAGGCGAACAACGCCTTCTTCTGGATCTCCTCGTCGGTCGAGGATTGGAGGATCGAGTCGAGCGCGGTCACGGCTTTCTCGCTCCCCACCTGCGAGAGCCAGAACACCGCCTGCTCGCGCACTTCCTGATCGGGATCGCCGCGCGCGGCGCTGAGCAGGATGTCTTCGGTTTCCGCGGTGCGCTTCTGCGAAATGATGAAGACGGCCTTGCGCCGCAGCTGCACGCTGCAGCTGTCGCGGCGCGCCAGGACTTGTTTCAAGATCGGCATGGCGGACTCAGCGTCCATCTGCAGTAGGGCGTTGAGGGCCGCGATGCGGGGATCATCGTCATCGTCTGATACGGAGCATCTACTGGTGGTCTTGGAAGTGTCACTTGGTTGTGCGTGTTCACGGATCCATTTGGCCGCGTCCGGATCGCCCTGCTTGGCCAGGGCTGCCTGGATCTGTGCGTAGAGCGCATCGGCGTCCCCGCGGTTGTCCGCCCGAGAGAAATGCGTGCGATAGTAGTCGAGCGCCGTGCGCGCGGAGCGGTAATTGCCGGCGTCGCCGGTCTTGTAGAGGGCGAACGCTTGCCAGTAGTACGCATCGGCTGTGTACTTCGAACGCGGGTAGCGCTTGAGCAAATCGGCGAACGCGGTGGCGGCATCGGCGTAGCGACCACTGCTCAACAGTTGCCGAGCGGCCCGGTAGAGCGAGTCGACAGGATCCAGATCGGCCCAGGCCGGCGGGGGGTCTCCCACCAGCTCCCCGTCATCACCATCACCGAAGGCCACGGCGGTGGTCTCCAGGCCTGCCAGGCTACTGAGTGAGCTGAGCCCCTCCAGACCCGACAATCCCGACAGCCCCGAGAGCCCCGTCAAACCCGAAAGGCCGGCCATGTCGGAAAGGCCGGTGAGGGATGTGAGATCGACCCGGGCAAATTCGAGCGCCGCCGACGCAGCCTCGAGTTGCGCCCCGAGCCCGCGATGGCTCCGCGCGGCTCGCGCCGGAGCCGCCGCGGGGGTTGGCGGGGTCGCGGGGGCCGGCGCCGCCGGCTGCTGCAGGGTGAGGGAGACGGCCGCGACCAGCCATGGCATTGCGAACATCGTTACAGCGCTCCTTGGGTACGCGGTGCGCTCGCCGGGCCGGCGGGAATTGCCGTCCGCAGACGAGTAAGCACGCTCTGTTGGTCCATGCCCTGCGTAATGAGGTCGACGTCCAGCGTGTCACGGCGGCCGCCGGGGAGCCGCGCGATCTGCGCCAGCACGAGCTCCAGGTCTTCGAGCAACGGCTTGAGATGCGGATCGCGGCCGGCCGGGCTGAGCAGCAGTAGGCGAGTCGACGAGAGCAGCTCGCGCGCCTGCTCGGCGAACAGCGAGTCCACGCGGCCGGCACGGGCGTCGGCACGAAAACCCGTGAGCAGCGTTTCGGTGCGGTTCAGGTACTGCGTTGCGGCGACGGCGTAGGCGACGTCCGACTCGCCGCCTATCACCGTGTCCGGCCTTGGCGCCGAGCTGACAGAGGTCGTCTGCGGGCCGAGCATCCGGCCGATCGCGATGCCGAGCAGGAGCACGGCCGCCAAGCCGAGCCCCCAGCGCCAGGCGGGCTGGAGAACAAAGATCCGCGGCGCGGCACGGCGCCGGCGCCCGGCTTCGATCGCCGTCCACATCTGCTCGCGCGGCGTTTCAGGGGGCCGGTGATAGTCCCGGGCCACCTCGCTCAGCCGCTCTTCGAACCGATCGTCGCTCATGACGCCCACTCCCCGGCGAAATCCGCCAGTGATTCACGCAGTTTCGCTCTGGCGCGGGACAGCTGCGCCTTGGAGGTGCCGACCTCGACCCCCAGCGTCTCCGCGATCTCCTCGTGCGTGTACCCTTCCACGTCGTGCATCACCACCACCGTGCGATAGCGGTCCGGCAGCGCATCGATCGCCGCGTGTAACCGCACCTTCAAGTCCGGCTCGGCGCTGCGGACGCCACTCGCCACTCCGTCGGCCGCTTCCAGGGGCGCCTGCGACCGAAACCGCTTAATCTTGCGCAGCCCGTTCAACGCGACCGATGTGGCGATGGCGTGCAGCCAGGTCGAGAAGCGCGCCTCACCGCGGAACGTGTCGAGCCGCTCGAAGGCGCGGATGAACGTCTCCTGCGTGAAGTCGCGCGCCAGCTCGTCCTCTCCCGCCAGCCGGTAGGCGAGGCGATACACACGGTCGACGTGCGCATCGTACAATGTCCGTTCGGCGGCGGGCTCCCCCGCGCGGACTCGGGCGATCAGTTCACGTTCGTCCACGCTGCTCCGTACGGGGTGTTGTCATGTTTGTGACACAGGTTGGCAGAAAACAGTTGCGCTGCAGGGGCTAGGGAAGAGCTCGACGGACAGACGCGTAGACGCAACAGCGGTGAACAGGTTACAGGGTCAGGTATGCCCGTTCCCTCAACCCTGTTCACCGCTGTGCGTCTGCTGCGTCTAGTAGTGACGGTTCCAGCCTACCTGGTTCCGAATAACCTATCTCCTGCATCCCCGAGACCGGGCAGGATGTATCCCTTTTCGTTCAATTGTCTGTCCAGTGCCGCGGCGTAGACGGGGACATCGGGGTGCTCGACTTGCATGCGGCGGGCGCCCTCGGGGCAGGCGACCAGACACAGGAAGCGGATGCGCTGGGCACCGGCGCGCTTCAGCGTCGCGACGGCGTCGGCCGCCGACCCGCCGGTCGCGAGCATGGGGTCGAGCACAAAAAAATCGCGCGCGATCCCGTCGCCCGGAATCTTGAAGTAGTACTCGACGGGCTGCAGGGTCTCGTGATCGCGATAGATCCCGATGTGACCGACGCGCGCCGAGGGGATGAGCTGCGTGATGCCGTCGACCATCCCGAGACCCGCCCGGAGGATCGGGACGAGGACCAGCTTCTTCCCGGCGACCCGCTCTCCCTTCATCCGCTCGAGCGGTGTCTCGATGTCTACCGGCTCGAGCGGCAGATCCTTCGTCACCTCGTACGCCATCAGCATCGCGATCTCGTTCACCAGCTGCTTGAAATCCTTGGTGCTGGTGTGGCGATCACGCAGCAACGAAAGCTTATGCCGGATGAGGGGATGATCGAGAACGGTGAGATTGGGGAACGGGGTAGTGGCCATTAGTCGCATAACCTACGCGCCGACCGGCCCCGAGCCAGGGCCCGAGAGTTGAAAGTTGCCCGCCCGGCGCTAGTATCCTCTTCCATCCCCATCGTCAGTTCCCCTGAGAGGAGCAGTGTCATGAAGCGCGTCTCCGTCCTCCTCCTGGCGCTCGCGTTCGGTGTCGGAGCCCTCGCCGGGCAGGCCCCGCCCAAGCGGCGCATCGCGGTGCTCGATTTCGACTACGCGACAGTGCACCAGTGGGTGTACGACATCTTCGGCTCGGACCAGGACATCGGCAAAGGCATCGCCGACATGCTGGTCACCAACCTGGTGCGCAACGGCACTTACTCCGTGATCGAGCGCAAGCAGCTCGATCAGGTATTGCGCGAGCAAAACTTCCAGCAGAGCGGTCGCGCCGATCCGTCCTCCGCCGTCCAGCTCGCCAAGATTCTCGGCGTTGACGCGATCATCATCGGCAGCATCACGCAGTTCGGCCGCGACGACAAGAAGCTCGGCGTGGGCGGCGCCGGCGTTCACGTGGGTGGGATCGGGATCGGCGGGTTCGGCAAGAAGTCGGCGAAGGCCGTGGTGCAGATCGACGCGCGCATCGTGAGCACGACGACGGCCGAGATCCTGGGCGTCGCCACCGGGCACGGCGAATCGAAGCGCTCCGGGCTCACCCTGGCGGGAGGCCTGGCCATTGGCGGGACGGGCGGCGCAGGTGTGCTCGATATGGGGAGCTCCAACTTCGCCAACACGATCATCGGGGAAGCGACGCGTCTGGCGGTCGACAGCCTCACCGGACAGCTCGCTTCCGCGGCCGGCGGAATCCAGGAAACGAAGGTTGAGATCCGCGCGCTCGTTGCGGACGTGTCGGGTGGTGAAGTGACGATCAATATGGGTACCGGCGCCGGGGTGAAGGTCGGCGGAGAGTACGACGTGGTTCGGCCGGGGCGGGAGATCCGCGATCCGGCCACTGGCCGGGTGCTGCGGCGCACCACGACGCCCGTCGGGAAGCTCAAGATCAGCCAGGCCGACGAAGGGTCGGCGACCGGCACGCTCACGGGCGGGCCGGCGCGTGTCGGCGATTGCGTAGGTACGTGCCCCGCGAACATGGGAGGCGGCGGCGGCGCGGCACCACCCGCCGTCGAGCCGTTGAACCAGCCGAACGCCGCCGCACCGCCGACCTCGGGCGGCGCGCTTCCTGCGCTCTACAGCCAGCCGATCAGTGGGCCGTTCACGTGGGGCATGTACGCCTTCAAGGGGACGGAGCACTTCCGCTACAACGTGCAGCAGCGCGACGGCAACGAAAACAAGACCGGCAGTTACACCTTCGACGCGAGGCCGGCGGGAAACGGACGCACGCGACTCAGTGTCGCCGGGAACATGGGCAGCGACAGCTACTCATCGACAGTGACGATCGGTCCCAACGAAGGCATCCCGATGATGCAGCTCATCGGACTCGGACCGGTGGGCCTCGCCCTGTTCAATCCGATGTGGATGCTGCTGCTGGGCGGGCATGAGTGGGAGCTGGGCAGTGGCTGGCAATCGACGCAGAACGGCGAGAGCTCGTCGTTCAAAGTGGAAGAGAAATGCTCGCAGTCGGGCGTGAACGGCTTGAAGGGCGTGTGGCGCCAGAATCAGAAAGTCATGATGGACATGTGCGTCAGCCCGAACGTCGGCCTGCCGCTTGCAGAGACTTTCCACAGTGATGACGGTTCGATGACGGCGATGCAGCTGGTGGAATTCCGGCCCTAAGCGGTTTCGCCCGGTAATGGTTGGACCGCACTGCCCCGGCCGGTCACTGGCCGGGGCAGTTGTGTGACCACCCGGAGCCACGAGTTCCACTGTTCCCTTCCGGAGATCCCCGACGCCCGGCTCCGGGCCCGATAAAGTAGATTGGCTGTCTCACACAGCGCCTTGGAGTGAGCCGTGCGTGCAGCGCCGATTACCGCCCGTCTGACCGTCCTGGCCCTCGCGGTCGCAGCAACCTCGGCCGATGCCCAGGCACCATCGAAGAAGCGGCTGCCCACCTCAGGCGACTTCGTCTATCGCTTGCGGAGCGTTTCCGATCCACAGCTTTCCCCCGGCGGGGATTGGGTCGCCTACACCGTGACGTCGATCGACTCGGCCAAGGACTCGCGCGACGCCGACATCTGGATGACGAGCTGGGATGGCACGCAGACGCTGCGCCTGACGGCAAGTTCGGCGAGCGAGACCACGCCGCGATGGAGTCCCGACGGGCGGTCGCTCGCCTTTCTCTCCGGCCGTGAGGAAGGAAAGGGCGACCAGGTGTGGGTGCTGGACCGGCGGGGTGGCGAAGCGCAGCGGCTCACGACGATCAAGGGCGGCGTGGACGCGATGCAATGGTCGCCCGACTCGAAGCGACTCGTCCTCGTCGCGACGGTCGATCTCGACACGACCAAGGCCGACACGACCCGTAAGCGGCCGATCGTCATCGACCGTTACCTCTTCAAGGACGACGGGGCGGGGTACCTGACGACGAAGCGCAGCCATCTCTTCGTGTTCGACATCGCGACCAAGAAGGTGGACACGCTCACCACCGGTCCGGCCGACGACGACGCGCCGAGCTGGTCCCCCGACGGCTCGCGCATCGCCTTCGTTCGATCGACGCCACCCGAGCCCGGGACCGGTGAGCAGTCGGATGTGTATGTCGTCGACGCGCGTCCGGGGGCTACGCCGCGAGCGTTGACGGCGCTTCCGGGGCCGGATGGAGGACCGCTTGCCTGGAGCCCCGATGGCGGCTCGGTGGCGTTCTTCCGGACCGACGACCCGAAGTACTACGCCTACCAGCAGCGCAAGCTGGCGGTCGTGAAGAGCGACGGTCGGTCTCCCGCCCGCGTCCTGACCACGGCCTTCGACCGGCCGCTCGATGCGCCGACGTTCGCGGCCGATGGGCAGTCCGTGTTGGCGGTGACGGACGACGATCGTGCGCGCGTGATGGTCCGGGTCGCGATCGCCGATGGCCACGTCGAGCGCATCGATCGCGAGCGCCACGTCGTGCTGGACTATTCAGCCGGCACGCTCGCGGGGCCACGCATGGCGTTGCTCGTCTCGACGCCCGACCGGCCTCCCGAGGTGTTTGCCTCGGACGGCGGCCCGCTGCGGCAGCTGACGCATCAGAACGATTCGCTGGTCGCGGCGCTCACGCTCGGTCCAACGGAGGATTTCGCCTCGACGAGTGAGGACAGCACGGAGGTGCACAGCGTGCTGGTCCGTCCGGCCGGAGCGGCGAGCGGGACCCGGCTGCCGCTGATTCTCTTCATCCATGGCGGACCCAACAGCCAGAGCAACTACGGGTTCAACCCGACGGCGCAGCTCTTCGCCGCCGCGGGCTTCGCCACGCTGGCGGTGAACTATCGCGGCAGCAACGGGCGAGGTCTCGCCTATCAGCGCGCGATCTTCGCCGACTGGGGGGACAAGGAGGTCGAGGACCTGCTGGGCGCCGCCGATCAGGCGGTCCGCACGGGGATCGGGGATCCCGACCGGCTTGGGATCGGCGGCTGGAGCTACGGCGGGATCCTCACCGACTACACGATCGCGACCACGCCGCGCTTCAAGGCCGCGATCAGCGGCGCGGGGAGCGCGCTGCAGCTCTCGATGTACGGGACGGACGAATACATCGCGCAGTACGAGCTCGAGCTGGGAGCCCCGTGGCAGTCGCGCGACCTCTGGATCAAGCTCTCGTATCCGTTCTTCTCGGCGAATCGAATCAAGACGCCCACGCTGTTCATGGGCGGCGACGCCGACTTCAACGTGCCGATCATCGGCGGCCAGCAGATGTATCAGGCGCTGCGCGAGCTGGGCGTTCCGACCCAACTGGTCATCTATCCGAACCAGCACCACGGATTGTCGCTGCCGAGTTTCCAGAAGGACCGGCTGGACCGGTACGTTGCATGGTACGATCAGTACTTGAGGCCGACGACGGCGATCGGCCCCTCGCACTGATGCCTAGCGCCAATGGCCTTCCTGGTAGAACCAGCCGTTGCG
>DATJJY010000090.1:0-19793 GCA_035491895.1 Gemmatimonadales bacterium | reverse complement strand
ACGTTCTACATCGAAAACGGGCAGATCAAGTACGCCATCAAGAATTTCCGGTTCAACGAGAGCCCGATCATCATGCTCAACAACCTGGATGCGATCGGGAAGCAGCAGCGCGTCTCCGGCTCGGACGCCGGCATCACGACGCTGATGCCCGTCCTCCGGATCCGGGACTTCAACTTCACGAGCCTGTCGGACGCTGTGTGAGGCGTGGTGTCGGGTGTCGGGTACCAGGTGTCAGGCACTTCCCCATAGATTTCCCTGAGACCTGACACCCGGCACCCGGCATGAACCGCGCTCGCTTCCTGACCACGCTCTCAGGCATCGTCCTGGCCCCCTGGGCCGAGGCGCGGGCGCTGGCGCTGGGTCGCCGCCGGGCCGACTTCACCTTCACGCGACTGCAGTACGCGTCGGGCGACTGGGACGTCGATCAGCGCATGCCGGCGAACCTGCTGAACTCGCTCATCGAGTACACGACCGTCGATGTCACGACGCGCGAACGGGTCGTTCCGCTCGCGAGCCCAGCCGTCTTCGATGCGGCGTTCTGCTATCTCGCCGGCCACCGGTTGGTGCAATTCACCGCTCCCGAGCGAAGCGTTTTCCAGCGCTACGTGGAAAACGGCGGATTCGTCTTCGTGGACGACTGCAACCACGACATCGACGGGCTGTTCGCGAAGTCGTTCGAGGCGCAAGTGTCCGCGCTGTTCGGGGCCGAGGCGCTCGTCAAGCTGCCCAAGCAGCACGAGCTCTACCGGTCGTTCTTCACCTTCCCCGATGGGCCGCCGAACACGGCGCTCGAGCTGAACGGCTGGGGCGACGATCTGGTACACGACTACCTGAAGGGCGTGGTCCTGGACGGGCGACTCGCCATCCTCTACAGCAACAAGGATTACGGGTGCGAGTGGGACTACGATTTCCGCAACAAACGCTTCCTCGCGGAGGACAACACGAAGTTCGGCGTCAACATCGTGATGTACGCCATGACGGGAGGGGCGTGATCGCATGACGACCGCGGCCACCCCCGCCCTGGGCGAATCGGACGTCGCCGCCCTGCTCGCGCGGCTCGAGTCGCTGCGCCGGGAAGTCGCGCGGGTGATCGTCGGCCAGGAGCGGGCGATCGAGGAGCTGCTCGTCACCTTCCTCGCCGGCGGGCACAGCCTCTTGGAAGGGGTCCCGGGGCTGGCCAAGACGCTGATGATCCGCACGCTCGCCGACGCGGTGGAGCTCTCCTTCCGGCGCATTCAGTTCACGCCCGACCTCATGCCGACCGACATCGTCGGCACGGAGATCCTGGAAGAGGAGCACGCCACCGGCCGCCGCTTCTTCAAGTTCGTGCGCGGTCCGGTGTTCGCGAACATCGTCCTGGCCGACGAGATCAACCGCACGCCGCCGAAGACCCAGGCGGCGCTGCTCGAAGCGATGCAGGAATACGCCGTCACCTACGCCGGAACGACCTATCCCCTCGATCGTCCGTTCTTCGTGCTCGCCACCCAGAATCCGATCGAGCAGACCGGCACCTACCCGCTCCCTGAGGCCCAGCTCGACCGCTTCCTCCTGTACATCCGCATCGGCTACCCCGACGCGACGGAAGAGCTCGAGATCCTGCGACGTACGACGGGCCGCACGACGCCCGCAGCGCGACCGGTGCTCACCGGAGACGACCTCGTCCGCGCGCAGGCGCTGACGCGCGAGGTGCGCGTCTCGGACGACTTGTTCGAGTACGTCACCCGGCTCGTCCGCGCGACCCGCCCGGACCAGACCTCCATCTCGTTCGTGAAAGAGTGGACGCGCTGGGGTGCGGGCCCGCGTGCCGGACAGGCGCTCGTGCTCGCCGGCAAGGCGCGGGCCCTGCTGCACAACCGCTTCGCCGTCACGCTCGAGGATGTGCGCGCCGTGGCGGCGCCGGTGCTGCGCCACCGCGTGCTCGTGAATTTCCGCGCCGAGGCCGAAGGCATCGACGCCGACCAGGTGACGGATCGCCTGCTGCTCGAAGTCACGGAGCCGCGCAGCCCCCTGAAATAGGTGTCCGACTCCTCCTATCGCTTCATCGATCCCAAGGTCCTCGCCGCCCTGGGCGACCTCATGCTCGCCGCCCGCACCGTGGTCGACGGGTTCATGTACGGGGTCCACCACAGCCGCATGCCGGGCGCGGGACTGGAATTCAGCCAGTACCGCAGCTACCAGCCAGGCGACGATCTGCGCCGCGTCGATTGGAAGCTGTTCGCGCGCTCCGACCGCTACTTCCTGCGCGACGCCGAGTCCGACACGAGCGTCACCGTCCGCCTCATCCTCGACGCCAGCGAGTCGATGGCGCACGAGGAGGGAGGACTCAGCAAGTTCGACTACGCGCGGCTCGCCGCCGCGGCGCTCGCGGTCCTGGCCCAGCGCCAGGGCGACGCCGTCGCCCTGACCGCGCTGAACGACGCCGACTTGCGGCTGCTCCCACCCGGCCGGGGACAGCAGCATCTGCATCGCCTGCTGCACGAGCTGGAACGGCTCGAGCCGCGCGGTACCTGGCCCGCGTGGGAGCGGATGGAGGGCGTATTCACGGCCGGCGCTCCGCGCGGCCTCGCCGTCGTGATCACCGATCTGCACGAGCGATCCCGGGAGATCCGCACCGTCGCCGCGAAGCTCGTCGCGTTGCGCCACGAAGTGCTCGTGCTCCATGTCATCGGACGCGCCGAGCTGGATTTCGACTATCAGGGAACGGTGTCGTTCGAGGAGCTCGAAACGGGACGGCGCGTCGAGGTCGAGACCGCCGCGGCTCGGGCCCCGTATCTCGCCGCGCTCGAGCGCGAGCTGCGCGACGTGCAGCACGCACTGCAGGAGCTGCCGGCCGACTATGCCCGGTTCCCGCTCGATCAACCGCTCGACGACGCGCTGCGCCGCTACCTGATGGGCCGCGCGCGCATCGCCTGACGATGCTCGGCTTCCTCGCTCCGCTGTGGCTCGCCGGCTTCGCGTCGCTCGCCGTGCCGCTCGTCCTCCACCTGTGGAACCGCCGCACCGGCCGGGCACTGCGAGTGGGAAGCATCCGGCTGCTCACCGGCGCACCGCCTCCCATGGCCCGCCGGCCCCGCCTCCACGATCCCTGGCTGCTCGCGCTGCGGTGCGCGCTGCTCGCCGCGCTCGTGCTGGCGCTCGCGCGGCCGTACTGGATGCCGCGCCAAGGCACCGCGCCGATTTGGGCGCTGGTCGCGACCGACGTCGTCGACCGCGCGAACCTCGTCGATTCGCTCACGCGCCGCGGCCAGACGGTGCGCGCACTCGACCCCGCCGACCTGTGGTTGAGCCTGGAGATCGCCGACCGGGCAGCCCCGCCGGACGCGCGATTCGAGGTCTATGCGGCCCCGCTGCTCAGCGGCGCGCGCGGCACTCGCCCCGTGCTCCAATCGGCCGTGACCTGGCACCCCCGCCCGTCGATCCGGGGGGAGAACAGCCCGGCGGTATCCAACTCCCCCACCCGCATCGTGACCGTGTTTGCGGACCCGTCTCGCGCCGACGATGCGCGCTATGTCGTCGCCGCGGTCCGGGCGGCGGGGTCTGTGTCCGGGATCCCGGCGATCGTCTCGACACGCGCTCCGGCGGCCGCCGGGGCCGCGAGCGTCCGCTCCTCCGATTGGATCATCTGGCTCTCGAACGAGCCCCTGGCCGACGTCGTGCAACAACGATTGAGAGCGGGAGCCACCGTGCTGACCGACATGGGGAGGATTCCATCGTCCGAGACGGCCACCCGCTTGGCGTTCGCGCCGCTCGCCACGAGGGCCTCCGCAGTCCGCCGCTCGCTCGAGCGGGCGGCCGGCGCTCCCGTGTGGACCGACGTTTCGGGAGCGGCGCTCCTCACCGTTGCCCGTGAAGGCCACGGAGTGCGTTATCGCTTCCAGAGTCGATTCGCGCCGTCGTGGAGCGACATCGTTCTCGATCCCGGCTTCCCCGAGGCGATCGCGCGCCTGTGGATCGGAGCCGACTCGACACGGCTCGAGCGCGATGACCGGCCCATCGCGCTGAGCCAGGTCCTGCCGGCGTACGAGCCGCGGCCGAGCGCTCGGGCGGCAGCGGCGGGAGCGCGATCGTTGTTCCTCCCGCTCTGGCTGATGGCGCTGGGCCTGTTCCTGGCGGAGCGACGCATCGCCGCACGGAGCGCGGCCCGGTGAGCCTGCTCGAACGGCTGGTGCGCCGTTGGCGCGCGCGCTGGACGATCACCGTGGCGCTCGTGGCCGCTGCGACCGGAGCCTTGATCGCCGTCGTCGCAGTCCGCATCCTGGACATTCCCCCCGTCCTCCCTGCCCTGTCGGCGGCCGCGGCCGTCCTGGCGTTGGCGCGGTGGCGCCGTCCCACCATCGACGCGCGGCTCCTCGCACGCCACCTGAACCGGACGCTCCCAGCCGTCGAGGAGAGTGCCGACCTCCTGACGCTCGGGCCGGACGAGCTGTCGCCGCTCGAGCGGCTGCAACGCGCCCGGGTCGAAGCGCGCCTCGCGCGCCTCACCCAGCTGCCCGCCCTCCCTGCCCGCGCGCTCAAGGCCGCGGCGTGGTACGGGGCGGCGGCACTGCTGATCGCCATCCCGGCGCTCTGGTGGAATCCGGCGCGCGCCGGTGGCACGCCGGCGGGGACGAGCGGTTCCGGCCCCCGGGCGGCGGCGCGTGCCCCGCGCATCGCCGGTGTCGACGTAGTCGTCCGGCCACCCGCGTACACGTACCACCCGGAGCGCACCACGCACGACTGGGACGTGGATGTGGAGCAGGACGGTCAGGTCACCTGGCGCGTGCGCACCGATCATCCCGCAGAGGCCGTATTCCTCCTCACCACGGAAGGCGACACCATTGGTTGCACGCCACACGGGCAGGGAGAGTTCGAGGCGCGGGCCATCCCCGTACACTCGATCGTGTACCAGGCGATGGTGCGGGACGGCGGCACCACCACGGCGTCCGACTTCCATCGCTTGACCGTCATCCCGGACGAGCCTCCGACACTCACCGTCGTCCGACCCGAGCCGCGCACCGAGATCGCGTATGGCGCTCCCCTCGTGGTCCCCGTGCAGGTGCTCGCGGCGGACGACTACGGCGTGATCGAAGCGCACCTCGTCGCCACGGTCACGACCGGCGCGGGAGAAGCGGTGAAATTCCGCGAACAGACGCTGGACTTCGATTCGGTCGCTCTCCGGCCGGCCGAGCATGGACGGCTGCTCCGGCGGACGCTCGATCTCCGAGCGTTCGGCCTCGCGCCGGGAGACGAGCTGTACTTCCACATCGTGGCGCGCGACAACCGCGCTCCGCACCCGAACGAAGGACGCTCGGACACCTACTTCATCGCGCTCACCGACACCGCGCACGTGGCGGTCGCGGACCTGAGCGGGCTCGCGGTGAACGGCGTGCCCGAGTACCTGCGCAGCGAGCGGCAGATCATCATCGACACCGAGCGGCTGCTCGCGGACGCGGCCCACATCGCGACCCAGGAGTTCAAGCGCCGCTCCGAAGCGATCGGCTTCGACCAGGGCACCCTGCGCGAGCGCTATGGGGAGATCGTCGGACAGGAGACGGTCGAGCAAGGCATCGAGCCGACGATCGAGCATGAGCACGACACCGAGGAGAACGCCACACTGCTCGCGACGCGCGTGAAGGATGAGCTGCAACAGGCAATCAGTGAGATGTTCGACGCCGAGCGCCGGCTGCGCACCGACGAGCCGGCAGCGGCGCTCCCCTTCGAATACCGGGCACTCGAGCTGTTGAAGGCCGCGCAGGAAGCGGCGCGCGTGTACGTCTTGCGCGTCGGCTTCGAGCCGCCGCCGCTCGAGCCGGACCGCACCCGCTTGACGGGAACCCTGAGCGGCATCGGCAGCTCGTCGCACAGCAAGAGCGTCGCTGCGGCAACGACGCTGCCGGCGCTGCGGCAGGCGCTCGAGATCGTGCAGCGGCTCGCGCAGGGAGGCCGTGCCCGTACGGCGGACGTTGCCGCTCTGCAGAGCGCGGGTCGTGAGCTTGGCGGCCTCGCCCTCGCGCAGCCCGGGCGGCAACTCGAGACGCTGCGCGATCTCCACTCCCTCCTCACCGCGCTCGCGGACTCGGGCGGACGCCCCTGCCGGAGCTGCCTCGGGCCGCTCGAGCGAGGACTTTTGCTCGCCCTCCCCCTTGCAGATCCGTCCGCCGCCGCGAGTCGTGGCGGGTCCGGGCTCGCGCGCACCTACTTCGATCTGCTGCGGAAATGAACCCGCTCCGCACCGCGGCCCTGGCGACGGCACTGCTGTCACTCGCCGTCATCGGCATCCGTCCGCGCTGGCGCGTCGGCGCGACCGCCCAAGACGCGGTCCTCGTCACTCCGGGTGCCGACGCGGCAGCCGGCGAGCAGCTGGCCGACTCACTGGGAGGAGCGCCGGTCTTCGCGAGCCTGGCGGACGTTTCCACACATCGCGCGGGGCTCCGGCGGCTGCACGTCGTCGGATGGGGACTCGACGCGGACGACTGGGCGACGATCGACTCGATTCCGGCAACGTTTCACCCGGCGGCGGTGTCGCAGGCTTTCCAGCGGGCGAGCTGGCCGGCTCAGGTCGTCCTGGGGGAACGTATCTCCATCGACGGCGTGATCGCCCGATCCCGTGGCCCGAGCGCACCGCGGGTCGAACTGGTCGACGTTACCGGGGTCGTCGACTCCACCGTCTTCGACTCGGCCGGCACCTTTCACCTGGAAGCCGAGCCGCGCGCGCTGGGCCACCTGCTCTACACGGTGCGGGTTCGTGGAACGGTGATCGCGGAGACGCTCGGCGTCGAGGTCCTCCCGCCTCCCGCCTGGCGCGTGCTGATACTCGAGAGCGCTCCGCGGCCGGAGGCCACGACGCTGCGCGACTGGCTGGCGCGGCGCCACGGCGTCGTTGCCGTCCGCTCGACGGTCAGTCGCGACCGCGTGCACCGCGAGTTCGTCAATCGCGCCGGCACTTCGCTGGATGTGGTATCCGGCGCCCTGTTGTCACAATTCGACATCGTCGCGATCGATGGCCGCACGCTCGCCGCACTCGGCAGCCGGGAGCGCGCCGACTTGCGTCGCGCGGTCGAACGAGACGGACTGGGCGTTCTCATCGTCCCCGATACGGTCGTGACGGACGCCGGGACGCTCCGCTTTTCGGACCGGGACTTCTTCCTCGATTTCGCGCTGCAGCATACCGGGAACACGGACGAGCGGCTGGTGCGTCCGGCGTGGCGCGACCGGGGAGGTCGCGAGCAACGGGCGCCGGCCGTCGCGGCGGAGCCGTACACGCTCGCTGACGGCTTCGGCGTCGGGACGCTGATCAGCGATGGGTTCGGCCGCGCCCTGGCGCAGCTCGCCCCGCGCGGCGCCGGGCGCGTGACGCTGAGCCTCATCACCGGAACAGCACGGTGGCATCGGTCCGGTCTCGCCGACCGCTACGCGGCGTACTGGTCGCGTCTCCTGGCGGCGACGGCCGCATCGAACCGAGACGCCCCGCGCTGGTCGATCGCCACTCCTGGACCGTGGATCGTGGGCCGGCCGGTGGCGATCGAGGCGGAGACGGAGCGCACGCTGACGACGGCGCTGGTCACGGGCCCCGCGGGGAGAATCGATACGGTGTTCCTCGCACGTGACTCGGCGGCCTCGGGACGGTGGCGGGGCATCTTCTGGCCGCGGACGCCGGGGTGGTACGGCGTTGCCGGAGACGGGACGCCCGCGTTCTACGCGCAGAGCGCCGCCAGCTGGGTCGGCGTGCGTGCCAACGCCCGCATCGCAGCCACCCAACGAGCCCTGGTCGGAGCGGAGCAGGGCGAGCGGGCGACCACCGGGAAGCTCATTGTGCCCCCGCACCCGGTCCCGCTCGGGTGGGCGTTCGCGCTGTTCCTCAGCTCTGCCGGCTACCTCTGGTCGGAGCGACGCCGCATCGCCCGCGCAGTGGGAAGTCCAGCCGATACAGCAACTTGACGCTCGTTGTACGGCCGGGGGCGAATTGACACCGAAGCCGCCGAGCCATAAGCTTGCCCCCAACATCTCGGCCCGATGAGGGGAGCTCACGCGTGTCCGCGGAAGCTGCGCTGCAGAAAGTCCCGCTCTTCAGTCAGTTGTCCCAGGTCGACCTCGCCCGTGTGCTGGAGGTCGCGCGCGAGCGCGCCTATCCGAAGAACTCGGTGATCCTGTTCGAGGACGATCCGGGCGACGCGCTGTATGTCGTCAAACAGGGACAGGTCAAGGTCGTGCTGATCGGCGAGGACGGTCGCGAAGTGATTCTCTCGGTGCTCGGCGAGGGCGACTTCTTCGGCGAGATGGCGCTGATCGACGACGAGCCGCGCTCAGCGCACGTCATCGCGATGGGAGACTCGACGCTGCTCGTGCTGCGCCGCGAGGACTTCCAGGGGCTCCTGATGCAGACCCCGGCGATCGCACTGGCGATGCTGCGCGAGCTGACGCGCCGCCTGCGGCGCGTCGACGAGAAGGTCGGCAGCCTCGTGCTGCTCGACGTGAATGGACGGGTGGCGCGACTGCTGCTCGATCTCGCCGAAGAGGCGGGGGGAGAGCGCATCACGCGCCGCCTCACACACCACACGATCGCCCAGATGATCGGATCGTCGCGCGAGACGGTGAGCCGCACGATGCGGGAGCTGGTGGACAAGGGCCACATCGAGGTGTCCCGGCGCGACATTGTGATCCGTGACCGCTCTGCGCTGGAATCAGCGGCCGGACGGTCGTAGTCCCGGTGAGCCTGATCACCCCCCACCGGTGAGCGTGCAACTTGTCCTACCTCACCGATTTTCCTTAACTTAGCGATCAATTGGGCGTGCCCGACCGCATGGCCTACACGGTGACATTCTGGGGGACGAGAGGCTCCATCCCGACCCCCGGGCCGCACACTGCGCGCTACGGCGGGAATACGTCTTGCGTGGCCGTTGAAGGACCCGGCGGGCAGCTCGTGATTCTCGACGCCGGGACCGGCATTCGCGGCCTCGGGCTGACGCTGGTGGAGCGGCAGAACGGCGCCGTGAAGGCGG
The DNA here is from genome assembly GCA_035491895.1 of Gemmatimonadales bacterium. Lineage (GTDB taxonomy): Bacteria > Gemmatimonadota > Gemmatimonadetes > Gemmatimonadales > GWC2-71-9 > DASTHG01. Next base: position 10,815 of record DATJJY010000090.1, on the reverse strand, counting down.
AGATCTTGTTGTCGCATACCCACTGGGATCACATCCAGGGGCTGCCGTACTTCAAGCCGTTCTTCGCGCCGGGCAACACGGTCCGCATCTGGGGATCGAAGCAGGGCACGACGTCGCTGGATGAGATCCTGCATCTGCAGATGGATCCGGCGGTATTCCCGGTGCCGTTGACGGCGGTGTCGGCGACGTTGTCGCTGGAAGAAGTCCGAGCGGGGGTGGAGTTCACCGTAGGGCCGTTCCAGGCCCGGGCGATGCAGCTCAGGCATCCGGGCACGACGCTGGCGTATCGGCTCAAGCCGACGGCCGGCGGGCAGAGCACGGCGTACGTGACGGACAACGAGCTGGGCCCGGGCGGCAATTACGGCACTCCGGGAAACTGGCGCCGGGATCTGGTGCAGTTTCTGAAGGGCGTGGACCTGTTGATCCACGACGCGATGTACACTCCCGAGGAGCTCGACACGCACCGCGGGTGGGGACATTCGTCGTATGAAGAAGCGGTGGAGCTCGCGGCGGAGACCGGAGCCAGGAAGCTGGTGCTGTTCCACCACGAGCCGGAGCATGACGATGGCGCGATGGATGCCCTGCATGCGTCGGCCCGTCGTGCAGCCCAGCAACGGGGTACTACTACGGAAGTGATTGTAGCACAGGAAGGCATGCGACTGTCTCTCTAGATCGAGGTGCAGAACCTATGCGGATGCGTTCAGTCGTCACCCTGCTCGCTGTGAGCCTGTCGGTCGGGCTGTCGGCGCTGGCCGCCCAGGGCGGGGGCAATGACACCCGGCCCGGCATCGCCATCTTCGCGTTCTCGAACGGCGGGTCGTACGGGGCGCAGAAGGAGGATTACGACGCCCTGGAGCGCGGCATGGCCGGGATGTTGATCTCGGAGCTGGGCTCGAATCCGGCGCTGCGCGTGGTGGAGCGCGAGAACATCCAGCACCTCGTCGACGAGCAGAACCTCGGGGCGTCCGGCCGCGTCGACGATCAGACCGCGGCGAAGATCGGCAAGCTCGTGGGCGCGCGCTACGCGGTGATGGGCAGCTTCGTCGACCTGTACGGCGATTTTCGCGTGGACGTGCGTGTCGTGAACGTCGAGACGTCGGAAATCGTCAAGACCGAAAAGGTCACGATGCAGCGCGAGCATCTGTTCGACCTCGTGCGCAACCTCTCGGCGGCGCTCAACAAGGACCTGAACCTGCCGCCCCTGCCTCGCCAGGTGTCGGAGCAGCGGATGAGCCGCCAGGTCCCGACCGAGGCGCTGACCTACTACAGCCGGGCGCTGTTGTATCACGATCGCGGGCAGAAGGACAAGGCGATCGAGATGTACAACCGGGCGATCGCGGTCTTCCCCGCGTACACGGAAGCGCAGGACGGCCTGAAACGGGAGCAGAATTCGTGACGGGCCGGTGAGCTCCGGTCCGATCGTCCAGATCGGCGGCGTCGCGGCGCGCTGGCTCTCCCAAGTGGGGGCGCTGGCGCGCTTCGGCTTTGGCGGCGCGCGGGCGGCCGCGTCGCTGCCGCGCGCCGGGCGCGCGGTCGTGTTTCGCGTCACCCTCAACCAGATCCGCTTCACCGCGGTGAACGCCATCGGGCTCATCGTGCTCCTCTCGGGCATTCTCTCGTTCCTCGTCATTTCGCAGGCGGTGCGCGAGCTGAGCCAGGCCGGCGCTACGGGGCTGATTGGCACGTTGATGGTGGTGGCGATCGTGCGCGAGCTGGGGCCGCTGATCACCGCGCTCGCCATCGTGGGCCGGTCGGGGACCGCCATCGCGGCCGAGCTGGCGACGAACAAGGTGATGGGTGAAGTACGCGCGCTCGAGGGGATGGGTATCGACCCGCGGCAGTACCTCGTGCTCCCCCGGTTCATCGGCGCGGTCGCGAGCGTCTTCGCGCTGCTCGTGGTGTTCGACATCGTCGCGATCTTTGCGGGATTCGCCGCGGCCAGCTTCAACGGCATGACGGGGACGCGCTATACCCAGATCGTGCTGCAATCGCTCTCGGCGGGCGATGTGTGGCTCACCATCGGCAAGGCGCTCGTGTTCGGCTGCATCGTCGGGATCTTACCGAGCTATTTCGGGATTTCGGTGCGCCGCGCCGCGACGGAAGTGCCGATCGCGGTGAGCCGCGCCACGGTGGCGTCGATCGTCGGCGTGTTCATTTGCTCCGCCCTGTTCGTCGCCATCAGCTGAGCCGCAGATGACCGTCCCCCTCGCCTTCGAGAACGTCCCCTTGAGTGCCCGCGAGCGGGAGCCGTTCACCCTCAGCGTCGCTCCCCACCAGACGGTGGCGGTCCTCGGGGACGAGGACTCGGGCGTGGACCGGCTGGGGGGCTATGCCATGGGCCTCGAACGGCCCCGCATCGGGATAGTGCGCACCTTCGACACGGACGTCGAGGCAATGCCCGAGCGAGAGCGTTTGGCCTTCCGCCGCCGGGTCGGGTACCTTCCTGCCGGTGATGGGTTGCTGCAGAACCTCTCGCTGCGGGATAACGTCGCCCTCCCCTTGCGATTCGGCAGTGACGCGACGCCGTTCGACATCGACGGGCGCGTGAAGGTGATTCTGGTCGCCGTGCGGCTCGGTGCCGCGGCCGACCGGCGGCCGGCGCGGGCGAACGAGGAGGAATGCCGCCGGGCGGCGCTGGCCCGGGCGATCGCCTTCGACCCGCTGCTGCTCGTCCTGGAGCAGCCGTTCGACGGCATCACGGCGCGGGCGTCCGCCGAGCTGCTCGAGATCGCGCGCGGTGGGGAGACGGCCGAAGGCGCCCGGCGCTCGATTCTCATCACCGGTCAGGAGATCCCGACCGTCGTCCAGCGGCGCTGCGACCGTGTGTACCGACTGACGCGCGCCGGCACGTTGGAGCTGGAAACGGCCTGAGGCGAGGAAGCGTGGATACAGCCCGGCAGGACTTCACCGTGGGACTCGTGATCGTCGGCGCCATCGCCGTCGTGGTGGGGGCGTTGCTTGCCACCAGCGGCTGGGGGGAGCGGCGCTACGACCTCTACCTCCGCGCCAGCAGCGCCGACGGCCTGACCACCGACAGTCGCGTGTTGCTGCAGGGGCTCGAGGTCGGGCGCGTCACCCGGGTCGCACCGCGGGTCGACGCCAGGAGCCACACGATCTCCTTCGTCGCCCGGCTTTCGGTGATCGAGCGGTTCGCCGGCGGTGCCGATCTGCGTCTTCCCAGGGGTACGAGCGGCCAGCTCGAGCCGGCGAATCAGTTCTCCTCCTCGGTGCTGATCCGCCTCGTGTTTCCGGACACCGGCGCACGCTCGGCCGGCATGCTGGCCGCCGGCGACACGATCGACTCGGAGCGGAAGATCCCGGTCCTGGACCAGGTCGCCGAGGTGGCACAGAACTTGTCCAAGGAAGTGGCGGAGGTGCTGCACCGCACGCACCAGTCGCTCGAGCACGTGGACGTGATTCTGACGCAGGCCAACGGCATCCTGAAGGACGTGAAGCCGAACGTGCAGTCGACGCTGGCCGACGTCTCGGCGACGATGGGGCGCGTCAACGCCCTGGTACAGCGCCTCGATCCCGGCCTCGCGGACTCGGTTGCGGGGGCGCTCGCGCTTTCCAATCGGGTCCTGCTGCGGGTCGATTCCCTCGCGGCGCAGGCGAGCCAGATGACCGCCGAGAACCGTCAGGACATCCGCACCGCGGTCGGCAACCTGACGCAGCTCACGCGGCAGCTCAACCACCTCACGGAAGAAGTCTCGCGGCGGCCCTATCGCATCCTCACCGGGGTCAAACCGCTCGCCACCGACACGGTGAGTCCGGCTGCCGCCCACGCGTCGGATCCGAAGGACTCGATACGCCCATGACGTATCTGCTGCTGCACCCCACCACCTGGTCGCCTGCCCCGCTGGCCCAGGCGCTGGAGGCGGCCCGCGTCGAGACGCGGGTGGTGAGCGGCGGCCGCGACCTCGTCCCGGACGATCGGCCCACGGTGTTTCTGCTCGAGCCGGACACGCGGAGCTCCTTTTCTACCGAAGCGCTCCGCGCGTTCGTGGATGCGGGCGGGGCCATCGTCGCGATCGGCCGTGAGGGCGAGGACGACGTGCCGGATGTGTTGCCGACGGAGCTTCTGACGGGCTTCGTGCGGTTCCCGGCAGGGGCACGCCAGCTGCTCGTATCGATCCGGGCCGGCTACCGCGAGGCGGCGGCGCGCGTCGAGACGGGGCGGGCCCGCGCCGAGGTGGCGCAGCGCAGCCGCGAGATCGGCGAGCTGACCCGCATCGGCACGGCGCTCGGCACGGAACGCGACCTGAAGACGCTGCTCAACCTCATCCTCGACCAGGCCCGGCGCATCACCAAGTCCGATGCCGGCAGCCTGTATCTCGTGGAAACGGACGAGGAAACCGGGATCAAGCGGCTGCGCTTCATGGTGCCACAGAACTTCACCAAGCCGGACCTGCCCTTCGTCGAGTCCACCATGCGGCTCGACCGCTCCAGCCTCGCGGGGTACACGGCGACGACGGGCGATCCGCTCGTGATCGACGATGCCTACTTCCTGCCACCCGATGTCGAATACACGATCAACCGCTCGTTCGACGAGCGCTACGGCTACCGCTCCAAGTCCATGCTCGTGATCCCGATGAAGGACCATCGGGACGTGATCATCGGCGTGCTGCAGCTGATCAATCGCAAGCAGAACTACGAGGCACGGCTCGAGACCATGGACGACGTGCAGCGCGAGGTGGTTCCCTACTCGAAGCGGACGGTCGATCTCGTCACGGCGCTGGCGGGCCAGGCGGCGGTGTCGATCGAGAACGCACAGTTGTATCAGCGCATCAATCGGATGTTCAAGGAATTCGTCGATGCGTCGGTTCAGGCGATCGAGCAGCGCGATCCCATTACCAAGGGACACAGCAAGCGCGTGGCGGGTCGCACGGTCGGGCTGGCGAAGGCCGTCGACAGCGCGCCCGACGGGCCCTTCCGCCTCACGCACTTCACTCCGGACCAGATCCGCGAGATCGAGTACGCGGGGTTATTGCACGACTTCGGGAAAGTCGGTGTGCGCGAGCATGTCCTGCAGAAAGCCAAGAAGCTCTTTCCTGACCGGCTGGAATTGATCAAGCAGCGGCATGCGTTCGTGCGACGCAGCATGGAGCGGGACTTCTGGCGCGCCCGCGTCGAGTTCCTCGAGCGACACGGCGCCGACGGCTATCCCGACTTCCTCGCCAAGCTGGACGATGAGCAGCGGCGCGAGGCCGAGCAGCTCGATCAGTTCCTTCGAACGGTGATCTCCGCCAACGAGCCGAATCTCCTGGCGGCCGAAAACGCCGCCGACCTGGCCCAGTTCGGCGGCCGCACCTACCTCGATCTCGAGGGCCAGCACCAGCCCCTGCTCACACGGGATGAAGTGCAGTTCCTCACGATCCGCAAAGGGAGCCTCGACGAGAAGGAGCGGAAGGAAATCGAAGGCCACGTGGAGCACACGTGGAACTTCCTGCAGGAGATCAAGTGGACACCCGAGCTGGCGCGGATCCCGATCATCGCGTACGGCCACCACGAAAAACTCGACGGTACAGGGTATCCCCGCGGCATCTCGGGCGACGCCATTCCGATTCAGACTCGGATGATGACGATCAGCGACATCTACGATGCGCTGGTGGCGCAGGATCGACCGTACAAGAAGAAGGTGATGCCGGAAAACGCCCTCGACATCATGCACCGGGATCTCGTCACGCCCGGGCAGCTGGATGGCGAGCTGTTCAATATCTTCATCGACGCCAAGGTATTCGCGATCGAGGTCGAGTCGACCTGACTATTGTCCGATGTCGACGGACCCCGCAAAGGTGTCGCAGGCGTCGAGTCGGCCGGTATCGAATCCCCGCCGGAACCACGCCGTCCGCTCGCGCGACGTGCCGTGCGTGAAGCTCTCCGGACTCACTCGCCCCGTTTCCATGCGCTGCAGCCGGTCGTCCCCCACCGCCGCCGCGGCAGCGAGCCCCTCCTGCAAGTCCCCCATCTCGAGGATCCCTTCTCGTCCCGCCTCGTGCCCCCAGACGCCGGCGTAGCAGTCCGCCTGCAGCTCGACTCGGACCGAGGCGTCGTTTCCCCCCCGCGCGCGCTGCTCCGTACCCAGCAACCACTGGACGTGGTGCCCCAGCTCGTGCGCCAGCACGTAGGCCTGCGCGAAGTCCCCCGGCGCGCCGAAGCGATCTCGCAGCTCGTCGTAGAACCCGAGGTCGATGTAGACCTTGTTGTCACCCGGGCAATAGAATGGACCGCTGGCGGTCTCCGCGAAGCCGCACGCCGAGCTGATGCCGTCCCGGAAGAGCACGAGGCGGGCGTCCTGGTAGCGGGTACCCTGATCGGCGAGCAGCTTCGCCCACGTCGCCTGTGCGGTGTCGAGCACGAAGGTCACGAACTGCACCAGCGTGTCTTCGCGCGGCGTGGAGGCGACGCTGTCGCCCACCACCGTCGTCGGGACGCCGCCCGAGGCGCTGCCGTCGAGCAGCGTGAACAGGTTACGGCGGAATAACAGGCTCAACGCGAGCACCACGAGCATTCCGCCGACGCCCAGCCGCAGGCCGCCGCCCCCGAAACCACCACCGCCACCCGTCTGGCCGCGACGATCCTCGACATCCGAGCTGTCGGCTCCAGGTGTCCACCGCATAGACGTCCTCCCTGATCCGCTGTGTCAGATGGTCAACGAGGTCCGTGGTGCACGGGTTAGGGTTGCGTTTACCGCGTGCGCCGCTGCACCAGGAGCTCGGCGATCCTGGCACATCCGGCGATGATGGTCTGACGCCGCTCGTCCCGCACCAGCGGTGTGCTCTTCCCACCGGTCTCGACTTGCGACCGCGCGATCTCGAGCGTCGTGCGGCCGTAGGGATCCTTCATCAGTGGGTCGCCGCCGCGCGCCAGCAGCAGCTCGACGACCTCCGGATGCCCCCACACGGTCGCGAGCTGGAGCGCGGTCCAGCCGCCCACCAGGGCATTGACCTGCCGCCGTGGCCCCTTTACCAGCTCCTTCACCCGGTCGAGCAGACCGTAGGCGGCCGCCTGGTGAAGATCGACCTCGGCCCCGCGCTCGTACAAGTACCGCACCATGTCCTCATGGCCTTCTTCGTTGGCCCAGCCGATCGGCGTCATCTGATACGTGTCGTCGCGGGCGTTGAGGTCGGCACGGGCTCCCAGCAGGATGTCGACCATCGCGCGGTCATTGGCGATCGCGGCGAAGTGCAACGCGGTGCCACCTTCGTTGCGGAGCGACACCAGGGCGGGATCGTCGGCGAGAATTTCCTTGACGCGTTCCGCCGCGGGCTGCTGCACGGCGGCGAAGAAAGCTGCGGGATCGGAGCGCCGCGTCCCCGGGAGGCCGGCGCCATCACGCATTGGTTCCGTCATTGACTCCTCCGACACTTCTCGCGTGTGATTCGAGGAACTTGCCTCGAACCCTACCCACAGGTCAACTGTGGAAGCGACCGGCCGCACGGACGGGGAGATCTGCCGCTTCCGGGACGCAGGACGATCGAATGTCGACTCCGCTCCCGGCCAATGCTGTAAGCCGAGTCACACCCCACACTCAGCCGAACAACAGCTTCCCCGCGACGAACAGCAGGAAAACGCCGAACGCCCGCCGCAGCGTGGTGTCGGACACTCCTGCCGCGAGTTTCGCTCCGAGCAGCGCGCCGAAGAGCAATCCGACGGCGATGATCGCCGCATACGCGATGTTCACCTGGCCCCGTTTGTAGTACTGCAGAAACCCGAGCAGCCCGACCGGCAGCAGCAGCGCCCCGAGCGACGTTCCGTTGGCGGTGTGCTGCGGCAGTTTCGCCAGCAGGACCAGGCCCGGCACGATCACGATCGCCCCCCCAACACCGAACAGCCCGGAGATCACGCCGGCTGCCACCCCCAGCACCGCCACCAATGCGTACGTCATGCGTTACTCCTCGTCGGAGATGGTTCCACGCCCCACCCGCCTCCCCCCGGCGTTTCAATCCGCAAAATGTCGCCGGCGGCGAGCGGGAAGTTCGCCTTTGCCGGGAGGGGAGCACCGTTCTTGAGATTGATCCCGCACGCCCCGTCGCCGCCACCGGCCGAGCCGCGCGGCGGATGCCGGCGCCGCTCCGACAGGATGCTCGCCTCGGCCGATACGAGCAGCTCGAGCTCTCGCACTATCCCCTCGCCCCCGCGCCAGCGCCCGGCCCCGCCGCTGTCGCCGCGCAGGGCGTAGCGTCGCACACGAATTGGACACTCCATCTCGAGCACCTCGATCGGCGTATTACGCGTGTTCGACATGCCCACGTGAACCCCTGATGCACCTGGTCCGCCCGGCCCCGCCCCCTGACCACCGCCCAGCGTTTCGTAGTAGGTCCATCCGGGAGCGCCCAGCGTCACGTTGTTCATCGTGCCCTGGCCCTGGGCCGGGACCGGCACGCCGGCAGCGCCGAGCGCTCGGAACACGGTATCGGCGATGCGCTGCGACGTTTCGACGTTGCCGGCAGCCACCGCGTGGGGCCAGCGGGCATGGACGAGGCACCCCTCCGGCGCAGTGACCTGCACCGTACGGGCCACGCCTGCATTCATGGGAACTCCCTCGCCCAGGAGTGTCTGCACGACGAAGAGCACGGCGGCGTGTGTGACGGCGATGGGACAGTTGACGTTGCCGGGCACCGCGGGAGCGGTGCCGGAAAAGTCGGTGTGCAGGCGTCCGTCCTTCACGGAGACGGCGACTTGTATCGCGATGTCGGCGTCGGAAACGCCGTCTCCTTCCAGCCAGTCGACGGCGGCCACCGATCCCTGGGATGGCAGCGGCAGGCGGGAGAGCACGGCGTGCGCGCGCGCCTCGGCGTGGTCCATGAGCGCGCGCGCCGCCTCACGCACGAACGCCCAGCCGTGCCGCGCCGCGAGCGACCACATCCCCTCGGCTCCACGCTCCACGGCTGCCCGCTGCGCGGCGAGGTCGGCGCGGCGGATCTCCGGCGTGCGGACGTTGGCGAAGACCATCCGCTCCACTTCCGGAGTGAGCAGCACGGGGGGCAGCACGAGCCCTTCGGCAAACAGCTCGCGCGCTCCCGCCGGCATACTGCCGGGTGTGGCGCCTCCCACGTCCGAGTGGTGCGCCCGGACGACGCTGTACCCCCCGATCCCATCGGCCGTGCGGATCACTCCGATGAGCGTGAGGTCGGGAAGATGCGACCCACCGGCGTAGGGATCGTTGAGGATGTATAGCTCCCCCGGCTGCGGACGCTCCGCGCGCACCGCCTGCACCGCATCCGCCAGGGCGCCGAGGTGAACGGGGATGTGGGCGGCCTGGGCGATCATGTCGCCCTCCGCGTCGAACAGCGCTGCCGATGCATCGCGCCGCTCCCGGATGTTGGGGGAGACGGCGGAATGAATCAGCACGAGCCCCATTTCCTCGGCGATTCCGGCGAACGCATGGCCCATCACCTCTCGGGCGACCGGGTCGAGCGTCATGCGCGCTCCAGGATCACGGCCCCACTCTGGTGCACCGTGCCGCGCCACCCCGTTTCGACGAGGGCGGTAGCGTCCGGTCCGGCCAGAATGGCCGGCCCGGTAATCCTGACCCGAGGCGGCAGCTCGCCGAGCGGCCATACCTGGGCCCGGACGCGCTCGCCTCTCACGATCATCCGACGCCACCCCGGTGTCGGCCGGCCGACGCCGACGCGACGGCCCAGCGCAGGTGCCGGTGCGGGTCGCTCGGCCACAACGCGGACGTTGACGATCTCCACCGGACCATCCACGCCGCCGTGCCGGAAGCGAGCCCGATGGGCCGCATTGAACGCGGCCTCGATGCCATCGGGCTCGCCGTTCGTGAGCGGGACGGTGATCTCGTATCCCTGTCCCGTAAAGCGACAGTCGGCGAGTCGCTGCGTGGCGGCGCCCGGGAGCAGGGCAGCGGCGTGCGTCTCGAGCTCCGTGTACGCGGCCACCACGGCGGATCGCTCGCCGGCACCTGCTCGCCGATGCAGGGCCGCGACCAGCTCCACCCGCTCCGCGGCCGCCGCCAGACCGAGCGCCGACAGCACACCGGGGTGCGGCGGGACCAACACCGTCCGCATCCCGAGCTGATCGGCGAGCGCGCAGCCGAACAACGGACCGGCCCCACCGAATGGCACGAGCGTGAGCCGGCGGGGATCGACGCCGCGGGCGACGCTCACACGCTTCAGCGCGCGCGCCATGACGGCGGTCGCCACCTCAACGATCCCCGACGCAGCCCGAGGAACATCTCCTCCCAGGGCCCGGGCGATCGGCTCGAGCGAGCGCTCCGCCGCCTTGGCGTCGAGGTGGACCGTATCGGCCAGCGCCCATTCCGGATCGAGCCACCCCAGCGCCAGACAAGCGTCGGTTACGGTCGGCTCCGTCCCGCCGCGATGGAAACAGGCAGGGCCGGGCGTCGCGCCGGCGCTGCGCGGGCCAACCTTCAACGCGCCGGCTTCGTCGACCCACGCGATGCTGCCTCCACCGGCGCTCACCGTCTCGATCAGCACCGAGGGCAGGGCGAGCGGCACGCCCCCGACCACCGTCGATCCCTCTTCACGTGCTTCCCCGCCCTGCACCAGGCTCGCATCGGCGCTGGTCCCACCCATATCCAGGGTGAGGAGGTCGGCATGACCCACGACGGCCCCGAGCACGCGCGCACCGACGACGCCGCCCACGGGGCCGGATAGCGCGAGCGACGCAGCCGCCTCCGCCGCGACGCCGGCCGGCACCGTTCCGCCTCCCGACGTCATGAGGCGGAAGGTCCCGATGTCGCGCGACCGCGCGGCCGCCCCGGCCCGGGTCACGTACCCCGCTACGAGGGGCCGTAAATAGGCCTCGGCCGACGTCGTAGCGCAGCGCTCG
>DATJJY010000089.1:0-25375 GCA_035491895.1 Gemmatimonadales bacterium | reverse complement strand
CTGGACCGGTACGTTGCATGGTACGATCAGTACTTGAGGCCGACGACGGCGATCGGCCCCTCGCACTGATGCCTAGCGCCAATGGCCTTCCTGGTAGAACCAGCCGTTGCGGTTGTGATGCCAACCGCCGCTTTGCCAATGGCGGCCCTGCTCGACTACCACCCAACGTCCAGGGGTCCAGGCGTACGATGACCCACGCCAGCGCCAGTAGCCGTCAAGCCAGACATACTCGGGTGCGGGCGCCGGGCCGATGATCTCGACCCGCTCCGGTGGCGGTGCGTACGAGGCATAGACGACGTCACCAGGTGCGAGATAACCACCGCAGCCGATAGCGGCCGCGATCAATGCTGCCAAGAGACCCCATACCCATGGGCCTCTGCGTGTGTCGGTATTCATTGCAGCACTCCTTTCCCGCTTTCCGCCAAGTGCGAGAGTGTCAGTCCTACGAATCTGATTACCCTCCGGGTTCCGGACGTGCTTGGGTGACCGTGGAACCTGTGATCGGAAACACGGGAACCCACTGCCGGGGCCTCTGAGGGCTTGCTAAGTTCTCTGCCGGTTTGATCCGGCCAGGTAGCTCAGTTGGTAGAGCAGCGGACTGAAAATCCGCGTGTCGGCAGTTCGATTCTGCCCCTGGCCACTAGCCGCTTCGCGAACCTCTGATCCCGAGCTCGCCCGCCAGCCGACGAGGCGCCGTAGTCTGCAGCGCTTGCCTCTCCCACGAGGGATTGGCGAATCCCACGTCCGGCCTCGCAAGATGCTGGAGCAACACGTGTGGCTCGATCGTGCTCGAGCCGAGGCACCACCATGCACCTAAGACTCGAAGCAGGGCGAGGTAGCGGTACTCAGACATCTCGACGAGGCTCATGGCCCTTGCTCCTTGTCTCTCAAGTGGGTGCCCGGTGTGCGTCGGCTCCGAAAGAGAGACTCCAGTCGGCTGGCGAATTATTCCCGCTGGATGGAAGCGCTTTTGACCGAGGGACCGAGATTCTCCTACATTGAGTAGTGATGGACGCGTCCGCCGCTTTCGCCGCCTGGCAGAACTTCTACATCATCGTCGGCTCGTCCGCCGGGGCCCTCACGGGTCTGCAGTTCGTGGTCATGGCGCTCGTGGCCGAGGTGCGTCCGACTGGCACCCAACACGAGGTCAACACGTTCGGTACCCCGAACGTCGTCCACTTCGGAGCGACGTTGCTGATCTCGGCCATTCTCGCCGCGCCGTGGCAGCGGCTCAGCAGCGCGGGGGTGGCACTGGGCATCTGCGGTGCACTCGGCTGCGTCTACGGGTCCATAGTCTTCAACCGCGCCTGGCGAATCACGACCTATCGCCCGATCTTCGAGGACTGGCTCTGGTTCGTGATCCTTCCGCTCATCGCCTATGTGGACCTGCTCGTCGCCGCGGTGGTGCTGCAGCGCAGTCCGGGTCCGGCCCTGTTCGCCATCGGCGGTGCCGCATTGGTGCTCCTGTTCGTCGGGATCCGCAACGCCTGGGACTCGGTCATCTACATCGCATTGAACCGTCGCGAAGACGCAAAACCACCCGACAAGAAGCCTCCGACAAAAAGCGGACATGCCTGATGGAGGGGGTCCTTTGCGCACCCCTGCGGACCGCCGTAGATTGATGGAGCGCCACCAACTTTGCGCAGAGGAGATCGACGATGAAGTGGACCAAGCCCGAAGTCGAAGTCATCGAGCTCGGCATGGAAATCGGGGCGTACGCCGGCTCGGCCTGAGGAAGCACGCAGCACGGGAATCTGAGGGGGCCGGGTCTCAAACCCGGCCTCTCGCTTTCTCCCTTCCCACATTCGTGCAAGTCATCCTTCTCGGGACCGGCGCCGGAGGCGGCGTGCCGCAGTGGAACTGCGGCTGCATCAATTGCCGCGCCGCGCGCGCCCAGGGGCGCGGGCGCACGCAATCGTGCGTGGCGGTCAGCGCAGACGGCGAGCGCTGGGTTCTGCTCAACGCCTCTCCCGACTTGCGGGAGCAGCTCGCAGCTCACGCTCCGTTATGGCCGGCCGCCGTACGCGAATCGCGTGTGCGGGCCGTCGTCCTGACTGACGGTGAGATCGACCACACGCTAGGCTTGATGCTGTTGCGTGAAGGAACTTCCCGCCTGCCCGTGTACGCACCCACCGGTGTGGCCGAGCTGCTCGCCGGCCACTGGCCCCTCGCTCGCGTCCTCGAGCCCTACTCTGGAATCGACTTGCGGCTGCTACCCGAGCGGCGCGCCGCAGCGCTGCAGGACGCGGAGGGCCAGGCCCTCGGCCTGTCGTGCAGCGCCGTCGCGTTGGCACGCCGACCGCCACGCTACGCCGCCTCCGCTGCTGGGGACGTCTTCGAAGTCGGCCTCCGGCTGCAGGATCAGGCGACCGGCGGCGTCTTCGCCTACGTGCCCGTCGCCGCGGCGGTGGATGACGACGTGTGCGCGCTCGCGGCGGGCGCCGACCTGCTTTGTTTCGACGGGACGTTCTGGTCGGACGACGAGCTCCACGAGCTGGGTGTCGAAGCACCGCGTGCTCGCGCGATGGGACACGTGCCGCTCGGCGGACCGGACGGCAGTCTCGGGCGTCTCCCCGGCATCGGTGCGAAACGGGTCGTGCTGGTGCACATCAACAACACCAATCCCATCCTCAGACCCGACTCTCCCGAGCGCGCCCAGATCACCGCGGCCGGCGTCGAGATCGGCGAGGATGGGATGCGCTTCACGCTATGACGAGCGCTGCGCAGAGCTCACGGGACGATTCCCGCTCCCCGTGGACGCCGGAGGAGTTCACGCGCTGGCTGCGGGCGGTGGGCGAGGCGCGCTACCACAACCACCACCCGTTCAATCGACGCATGCACCGGGGCTAGCTTTCCCGGGCCGAGCTGCAGCTCTGGGTCGCCAACCGGTTCTGTTATCAGCAGGCGATCCCGATCAAGGATGCCGCGATCCTGTCCAATTGCCCAGAGGTGGCGGTGCGGCGCGCCTGGATCCAGCGCATCGTGGATCACGACGGCCACGAGGGGAGCGAGGGCGGTCTCGAAGCGTGGCTGCGGCTCGCCGCAGCGATGGGCGTGTCGCGCGACGTCTTGCTCACGGGATGCTGGGTAGTGCCCGGCGTGCGGTTCGCCGTAGATGCCTACGTCCAGTTCTGTCGCACCAGACCCTGGCTCGAGGCGGTGGCGGCCTCACTGACGGAGCTGTTCGCACCCACGATTGTGAGCGAGCGGCTCTCCGCCATCCTGACCCACTACCAGTGGATCGAGCCCGACGGCCTGCAGTATTTCCGTAACCGGTTGACCCAGGCGCCCCGAGACGCCGAGTACGCCCTCGGCCTCGTCGTGGAGCGTTGCGTTACGCGGGAATGGCAGGACCGCGCCGTCGCGGCGCTTAATTTCAAATGCGACGTGCTCTGGGCTCTGCTCGATGCGATCGAGCAGGGCAAGATCCCGGACGGCGAGGCATGACGCCGCGTGTCGCCGCGAAGGCTCGCCTGCAATGGGATGGCGTGCGAATGCGCCACATCCTGCTGTACCCCGAGGGGGTGGTGGCGCTGAACCCCACCGCCGCCGAGGTCGTGGGGCTATGCGATGGCCAGCACACCGTGGACGACATCGTCACCGTGCTGAGCAGCAAGTATGAGTCGCCGGACATCACGACGGACGTCCAGACGCTGCTTGCCGGGCTCGCCGCGAAGGGACTGGTAACCTACGACCCCTAAACCGCTCTGGCTCCTCGCGGAGCTCACCTACCGCTGTCCGCTGCGGTGCCCGTATTGCTCGAACCCGCTGGATTTCGCTGGGGGGCGCTTCAAGGAGGAGATGACGACCGATGAATGGTGCCGCGTTTTTCGGGAGGCGCGCGATCTGGGCGTCGTGCAGCTGGGGCTCTCGGGTGGGGAGCCGACACTGCGACCTGATCTCGTCGAGCTGGTGCGCTGCGCGAAGCAGCTGGGTCTCTACTCGACGCTCGTGACCTCGGCGTATCGTCTCACCAGGGAGCGCCTCGCCGAGTTGAAGAAAGCCGGACTCGATCACGTGCAGATCAGCATTCAGGCGGCTGACGCCGACCTCTCCGATCGGATCGCCGGAGCCGCCTCGTACGACGACAAGCTGGCCGCGTACCGTGCCACACGCGAGCTGGGCTTCCCGTTGACCGTCAACGTCGTGCTGCACCGCCAGAACCTGCACCAGGTCGAGGCACTGATCGGGCTCGCGGAGCGACTCGGCGCCGAGCGGATCGAGCTCGCCAACACGCAGTTCTATGGTTGGGCGCTGCACAACCGGGCCACATTGATGCCGACGCAGACACAGCTCGCCGCCGGGTGGGAGGTGGTACAGCGAGAACGACGGCGGCTCGGGAATAAGCTCGAGATCGTCTGGGTGCTCCCCGACTATCACGAGGCCTTCCCCAAGCCCTGTATGGGCGGCTGGGCCAACGCTTACATGACGGTGACGCCGGCGGGCGAGGTGTGGCCGTGCCACGCCGCGGGTCGCATCAAGACCCTGACGTTCGCCAGCGTGCGCGACCATCCCCTCGCCTGGATCTGGAACGAGTCCGATGCATTCACGCGGTTTCGCGGCGACGCGTGGATGCCGGAGCCGTGCCGCTCCTGCGAGAGAAAAACGAAAGACTTCGGTGGCTGCCGCTGCCAGGCGTTCCTCATCACCGGGGACGCGGCAGCGACCGACCCGGTCTGCTCCTTCTCCCCCCACCGCCCGCTGATCGACGCGGTCGTTGCGGAGAGCGAGACCAAGGAGCCGTGGACCTATCGCGCCGCCCCCGCCTCGCGGGTCCTCTCCGGCGGATGACGACGCCCGCCATCGCAGCCCGCGGTCTCGGGAAAGACTTCGGTGCGGTGCAGGCGCTCGATGCGCTCGATCTCGACGTCGCCGAGGGGGAGTTCTTCGCGCTGCTCGGTCCCAACGGAGCGGGAAAGACGACGGCCGTCCATCTCTGGGCCACCTTGCTCCGCCCGTCGCGCGGCAGCGCCCGCGTGCTGGGGCACGACGTCGTGCGCGAAGGCTTGGCGGTGCGCCGCCGCATCGGTCTCGTCTTTCAGGAGCCGACGCTCGATCGGGACCTGAGC
This sequence comes from Gemmatimonadales bacterium, assembly GCA_035491895.1. Classification (GTDB taxonomy): domain Bacteria; phylum Gemmatimonadota; class Gemmatimonadetes; order Gemmatimonadales; family GWC2-71-9; genus DASTHG01. Next base: position 20,306 of record DATJJY010000089.1, on the reverse strand, counting down.
GTGCTCGAGAATCTGCGGTTTGCCGCACGGCTGTGGGACCTGCCCGCACCGGTCGCCGGGCCCAGAATCGAGGCGTTGCTCGACCAGTTCGACCTGGCGGCGCGGCGCGATGTCCCGGTCCGAACACTCTCGGGCGGGCAGCGCCGTGCCGCCGACATCGCGCGCGGTCTCCTCGCCGAGCCGCGGCTCTTGTTTCTCGATGAGCCCACCGCGGGGCTCGATCCGCACGCGCGCCGGTCGCTGTGGGAGTCGATCCACCGACTGCGTGCCGAGCGCGGGGTCACCGTCCTGCTGACGACGCACTACGTCGAAGAAGCGGAGCCGTGCGATCGGGTGGCGCTGCTCCATCGGGGACGACTCGCCGCCCTCGGCACGCCGGCCGAGCTGAAGCGGCGCGCCGGGACCGACACGCTGGAAGGCGCGTTGCTCGCGACGCGGGGCTGACTCGGTGCGTCCGCTCTACGGTATAGTGGCTCGGGAGCTGCTCCGATTCATTCGCCAGCGCGGACGGTTGTGGAGCAGTCTCGCCCGGCCGTTCGTCTGGCTGCTGTTCGCGGGAACGGGCTTCGCCGCCGTCTTCGCCGGGAACGCCCAGCTCGACTATCGCCGTTTCATGGCGCCGGGCCTGCTCGGCATGGTCGTGCTGTTCGGCGCGTTCCTCGCCTCGCTTTCTACTGTCGTGGACCGAGACGCCGGAGTGCTGCGGCTGCTGCTCGTCGCGCCGATTGAGCGCGCGGCGGTGGTGTTCGGGAAGGTGCTCGGTGCGGCGGTCCTCGGGACGGCACAAGCGCTCGTGGTGGGCCTCATCCTCGTTCCGGCAGTCGGCCTGCGGCCCGGCGCTACCGATCTGATCCTCACGGGAAGCGGGATCGTCCTGGCGAGCCTCGCGACCGGCGCGCTGGGGTTGGCGCTTGCCGCTACGATGCGCTCGCTCGAGAACTTCGCGAGTGTCATGAACTTCGTCGTTTTTCCGATGCTCTTTCTTTCCGGGGCCCTCTACCCGGTGCAGCATTTGGGAAGCTGGCTGCGCGTGCTGGCGTACTTGAACCCGCTCGCCTACGGTGTCGATCTCTTGAAACACGGTCTGCTCGGGCACTGGGCCGGGTCCGGCTACGGAGGTGAGTGGTCCGTCTCGATCGATGTCGTGGTGTTATCGGTCTGCGCGATCGTCTGCACCGTCTTGGCGACGTCCCTCATCGCGCGCGAAGGCTTGACATCCCGGGTCGGCGGGGGAAGTTAGGCCCGTGACGCCGCGTAGTGAGTTCCGCGTATCGGTGACGAAGGACTACCTCGTCTTCGCGTCCGCCCACTTCATTACGCTCCCCGGACACCGCTGCGAGCCGCTGCACGGCCACAACTACCGCACGCGCGTTGCCATCGAGGGCGGGCTCGATCCGGAAGCGCATTTCGTCTTCGACTTCAGCGTCCTGAAGCAGCTCATGAAACGCTTGACCGACGAGATCGACCACAAGGTGCTGCTGCCGCTGGAGAGCGAGATGGTGAAGGTGTCCACACAGGGTGCGTCCGTGGCGGTCGCGGTCGACGGGAAACCGCGCTACGTCTTCCCCGTCGAGGACTGCGCTCTGCTGCCCGTGCCCAATACCACGGTCGAGATGCTGGCGCGCTATCTCGCGCGTCGCGTCAAAGCCGAAGTCGACCGCGCGGCGGCGGTGCGGCTCTCGGCGATCGAGATCGAGGTAGAAGAGAACTTCGGGCAGTCGGCGACGTACCGGGAAACTCTGGCGTAAGCTCGCGGAGCGAAGCATGGCGAAGAAAGATCCGACCTACGGCGAAGCCCAGATTGCCGACAAGCTCAAGGACCTGCCCGGGTGGTCGTACGCGGACGGGTGGATTCATCGGACGTACACGACCGACGGCTGGCCGACCACGTTGATGCTCGTGAATCTGATCGGCTACCTCGCCGAGGCCGCCGATCATCATCCCGACCTGAACGTGAGCTGGGCGCGCGTCGCCGTGAAGCTCCAGAATCACTCCGCCGGTGGGATCACCGACAAGGACTTCGAGCTGGCGCGGCAGTTCGACGCGATCGCCTTGTGGCGTCCGTCGGGCGGCGCGCTCCAGGGGACGGCGAGGAAATTCGTTCAGCCGTGAGCGGTCTCGCGCCGCTCGTCCTGGAGCTCGATCCGCCGCCCGATCCCCTCGACTGCTGCTCCCGCTGCCTCGGTCTGCCGTTTCTCGTCTTCCTCGATAGCGCCGCGACCTCCGACCGCCTGGGACGCTATTCCTTTCTCAGCGGCGATCCCGCGGTAGTGGTGCGGAGCAAGGGGGAGCGGACGGAGCGATGGACCAGCGCGGCAGGGACGTGGGAGTCGATCGCCGAAGATCCGCTCGAATTCGTGCGCGCAACGCTGCTGCGCGAGCATGCCGCGGTTGCCATCCCGGATCTGCCGCCGTTTCAGGGCGGTGCCGCCGGTTATATCGGCTATGAGTGGGGGGCGCGCCTCGAGCGCATCGCGCCGCCGCGATTTGATGACCTCGGGATTCCCGACTGCATGCTTGGCTGGTACGACTGGGTGATCGCGTGGGATCATCAACTGCGGCGTGCCTGGCTGATCTCGACCGGGTTGCCGGAAACCGGCCCAGCCCGCTCGCGCAGGGCGGCGGAGCGTCAGGCGTTGATCTGCGCGCTGCTCGCGGGGGAGCGCCGCCCGCCACCCTCGCCGTCACGCGTGTCGGCTCGCAACGCTGCGCAGGCGGCAAGTCCACCGCTCTACCCGTTTGCCGCCGGAATTCGCTCCACGTTCACGCGATCCGGCTACTGCGACGCCGTACGCCGCGTCGTCGACTACCTGTTCGCGGGCGACATCTTCCAGGCGAACCTGTCGCACCGGATGCAGAGCCGGCTCGCCGAGCCGCCGTTCGACTTGTATCGGCGTTTGCGCCGGCACAATCCCGCTCCGTTCGCTGCGTATCTCGATTTCGGTGAGGTCGTCGTCGCCAGCTCGTCCCCGGAGCGATTCCTGCATGCGTCCTCCGACACTCGAGTCGTCGAGGCGCGCCCCATCAAGGGAACGCGCCCGCGCGGCCACGGTCCCGATGACGATGCCGCGCTGCGGCAGGAGCTCATCGAGAGCGAAAAGGATCGCGCTGAACACATCATGATCGTGGATGTGTTGCGGAACGATCTGTCGCGCGTGTGTCGACCCGGCAGCGTGCGCGTTCCCGAGCTGTTCGCGCTGGAGCAGTATGCGACGGTTCACCATCTCGTCAGCACGGTGGTTGGCGAGCTCGCACCCGATCGCGACGTGGTGGACCTGCTGCGCGCGACGTTTCCAGGCGGCTCGATCACCGGCGCCCCCAAGATCCGCGCGATGCAGATCATCGCCGAGCTGGAGCCGACCGGGCGTGGGGTGTATTGCGGATCGATCGGCTACGTGAGCGTCACGGGCGCCCTCGACACCAGCATCGTGATTCGCACTTATCTGGTGCTCGGGGAGGACGTCTATTTTCAGGTCGGCGGCGGGGTCGTGGCGGATTCCGACCCCGAGCAGGAGTATCGCGAGACACTGGACAAAGCGCGCGGTCTGATCGCCGCCCTCATTACGTGATGCGCACGATCCACGACCCGGGCCACCGGGCGCGGACGCGAGCGTCGAGACCCCACGTCCGGCCGGCTCGTGAGAAGAAGAAGGCGATCATGCAAGCGGCGAGCACCACGTGGAACCCCTGCTGGCTGAACCCGAGCCATTGCGATGCGAGACCGTAGTTTACCACGAGCCACAGTCCCAGCGCCGACGCGATCGGCGTGAGCAACCCGAACGTCAACCCGATACCCACCGCCGCCTCCCCCAACGCCGTGAGCTGGGCGAAGAGCGGGCCGTGCGGGAGAACGGTGTTTTCGAGGAAGCCCTTCACGAACCCGATCGGATTCCCGTCGGCGTACTTGGCGATCAGGATCGGCATGGTGTGCAGCCACCGTTCCGACGCGGTGGGGACCGGCAAGAACCCCCACGCGAGCGTGACGCTCAGCTTGGTTACCACGCCTTTCAGGAACCACACCCCGACCACGATGCGCAGTACCGCAAGCCAGCGATCAGGCGATCGGGTGTGGCTCGCAGCCGTCTCATCCTGGGCCGTGGACACCGTGGAACCCTCCTCGAGTATGGGCGCGAACCATTTTGGCCTGACCCCGGTATAATCTCCTCTCATGCGCTACTCATCGATGTTGCTGGTCGCGACGGGACTGATCATCCTGCCCGCCTCGCGCGCCGTGGCCCAGTACGGGCCGCGGGGCGGCGGCATGGGCGGAGGCTTCCAACGTGAGCGCTACCCGGTACCGGCGCTCCCCGGCGCCGAGCTGGACGGGCCGCCCGATAGCGCGACGATCCGCACGATCACAACGTTGAGCGATTCCCAGATCGCTCGCTACGCCCAAGTCTACGATTCGTTCATGGTAGCGACCCGTCCGCAGCGCGACAGCGCCCGTGTGGCGACCGACAAAATGAATGCGCGGCTCGACGACGGTGACCGGGCAGCCGCAGGGTTTTACGCCGAGCTGCTGCAGGACCTGGGGAAGGCGCTGCGGTCGCGCCAGGACAAGTTCGACGACCGCCTGCGCGGGCTGCTCACCGGCGACCAATTGAAGGCCTACAAGCGGTGGGAAGACGATGCCCAGCGTACGGCCCAGCAACGCAACCGGGCCGAAGCGGTGCGCTGGCAGGAGCCGTCGGGCTTCTCAGGCGGCCGCGGTCTCACCGATGAGCGGCGCGGCTCCGTCCAGACGGCGGCTGCGGCGACGCCCGATCTCGGCACGCAGGCCGTGCGGGTGGGTCGGACGTTGTACATCACCGCGCAGACGGCACTGGACAGCGCCGGCAATCTCGTTGGCAGCAGAGATCTCACGGCCCAGGCGGCGCAGGCGTTCCGCAACCTGACCGCCGTCCTCAAGGGCGCCTCGGCCACTCCGGGCGACGTCGTGCGGTTGACGATCTATGTCGTCAACTACGACCCCAAGGACCTCGCGGCGATCCGCAATGCCGGCGGCGCGTACTTCTCCGGTCGCGATGCCCCGGCCGCCACGGTTCTCGGAGTGCAATCCCTCAGCCAGCCGGGCCTGCTCATCGCGGTCGAAGCCACGGCCGTGACCCGTGGTCAGTGAGTTCCGGCCGCCCCACCGGCTGAGCCGGTCTTGAGGTAGCGCGCCAGGTAATCGCTCGTCGCCTGCTGGATCAGGTAGAAACTCTGCTGATTGTACGCCGCGCCGTGGTGGCCCGGCGGATAGATCCGCAGATCGACGTCGATGCGCGCGTCACTCAGCGCCGTCAGGAGCTGCATCGTGTTCTGCGGATGCACGTTGTCGTCCATCATCGAATGGACCAGCAGCAGGTGCCCTTTCAGCTGACCGGCGTGCTTTACGCCCGAGCTCGAGTCGTATCCCGCCGCATTGTCCCCGAGTAATCCCATGTAGCGTTCCGTATAGATGCTGTCGTACAAACGCCAGTCCGTCACCGGCGAGTTCGCCATGCCCACCGTGAAGATGTCGGGATACATCTCCATCGTGTACACGGTGCTGTAGCCGCCGTAGCTCGTACCGATGATCGCGACGTGCGCCGCGTCGGCATAGGTCTTCGTACCGAGGAATCTCGCGGTCTCCGCGAAGTCGTGCGCCTCCCAGTAGCCGAGCCGTTTGTACACGGTCTTCATGAAGGCGCTGCCGTAGTTGTTCGTGCCGCGATTGTTCACGCCGACGACGAGATACCCCTGTTGGGCAAGCCACTGCGTCCAGATGCTGCCGCTGAAGGAATTGTAGACCTGTTGCGATCCTGGACCGCCGTAGATGGCGAACACCATCGGGTAGCGGCGTGTCGAGTCGAAGGGCACCGGTCTGACGACCGAGATGTCGATCTGCGCCGAGTCGCTGGTCGTGAATCGCATCAGCGTCGGTGCCGAGTAGGCGTGCGAGGCGAGCCACTGCGTCACCGTGGCGTTGTCCTCGAGCTTCTTGAGCAGGCGCCCGGCGCCGGCTCGGTCGCCCGTAGCCCACAGCTCGACCTGCCGCGGTCGGGACACCGACGACCAGCGGTCGATGTAGTACCGCGTATCCGGAGACATGTCGATGTTGTGCGTCCCCGCGGTCGTCGTGAGGCGGCGCTCCGCCTTGCCGTCGAAGCCGATGGCGTACAGCTGGCGCTCGAGCGGCGAGGCCTCCGTCGACGTGTAATAGATGATGCCGCGCGGGCTGTCGGTTCCCTCGATACGCGCCACGCTCCAACGTCCGTGGGTGACCTGTCCGAGCAGCCGGCCGGAGTAGTCGTAACGATAGATGTGCTGCCAGCCGTCGCGATCGGAGATCCACAGAAACTCTGGCCTCCCTGCGGGAAAGCTCATCAGGTCCTGCACATTGGCGTAGAAATCGAAGACGTCGATCCAGGTGTCCGATACTTGCGTGAAGACGAGTCGCCGGCCGCCGGTCTTCACGTCGAAGAAGTACAGCTTGACGGTGTTCTGCGGCCGGTTGAGGGTTACGACGGCAAGGGTGTCGGGGCGGCTCGTCCAGTAGATCCGCGGGATGTAGAACTCGCCCGTCTCACCCGGATCGAGCCACACCGAATGCCCGGTGCGCGCCGCGACGACGCCGATCCGCACGCGCGGATTCGAATCTCCCGGTTGGGGAATGCGAATACTCGTCCACTCGGAGTGGCTGCCGGCGAAATCGGAGAGCTGGATCGTCGGCTCGGCGCTTTCGTCGAGGTGCCAGTAGGCGATGTAGCGGCTGTCGGGCGACCAGTTCCACGCCTGAGCCAGCCCGAACTCTTCTTCGTAGACCCAGTCGAAGTGCCCGTTGTAACTCGTGGGCGTCGCGTCCGCGGTGAGCTGCGTCTCGTGCTTCGCCGCCAGATCGTAGACGAACATGTTGCCGTCGCGCTCGTAGCCCATCGCCGCGCCGTCAGGCGACAGCTCCGCGGTGCGCGCCCCCCGCGCCCCGATGGTGAGGGCGCGATCGGCCAGGGAATACACGTAGTAGTCCGAGGTGCCCGACCGGCGGTACAGCGGCTTGAACCGCGTCTGGAAAACGAGGTGCTTCGAATCGTGCGCCCACTGGAACGACTCGTAGGCGAACGGCTCGGTCGTGCCGGGGAAGGTGAGTCCGGCGGCGCGGAACAGCGGGCTGTCCGTGAGGGTCGCGGGATCGAAGACCCGGATTTCCTCTCCGCCTGAATCGGTCCGGGCGATGAAGCTGTAGCGACGCCCGCCGTCGATCCAGTTCACGTCCCGTGGTCCCATCCCGCCGGCCAACGCGCCGCCGGCGCGCATCGCATCCTGTAAGGAGGCGAAGCGCGCTGGCTGCTGTGCGTGCAGTGCCGACGGGATGGTCAGGAACAGGACGGCGAGTCGGGGCAGCAGCTGGGAACGCATCAGGATCTCACGGGCGAGGGTAGATCGGAGTGAACGGCTAAAGATGCCCACTTCGGCCCGGTCCTTCCAGAGGACGCTTCACATTGACGCGTTGGGTGGACGCCGATACCGTGCGACGGACGGCTCGATCTGGAGGGATCGGTGCAGCAAGTGAAGGGCTCGGTCTTGAAATCCCGGCTCGCGTTCGTCGAGCAGCATGGCGGCCCGGACGCAGTTGAACGAGTGCTCGCTACCCTCTCGCCGGCGGACCGCGCCGCCTTGAAAAACCTGGTCGCGATCCAGTGGTGCCCCTTCGATCTCGGGCGCCGGCTGGACGACGCGATCGTCACGGTGCTGGGGGGTGGCCGCGCGCAGTTCTTCGAGCGGCTCGGGGCCGCGTCTGCGGACGCGAATCTCACCGGCGTCCACAAGGCGTTCCTGACACCCGGCGATCCGCAGGCGTTTCTCGCCAAGGCGCCGCAGATCTACAAGTTGTACTACGATACCGGACACCGCGATTATGCAGCGGACGGTCCGACCGCGGCGCTGCTCACCACGCACGATGCGGAAACGTTCTCAGCGCCCGATTGTCTCACCGTCATCGGCTGGCACCGTCGCGCGCTCGAGATGTGCGGCGCCGAAAAGGTTCAGATCGTCGAGGAAGAGTGCCGGGCCCGGGGTGGCGCCGTCTGCCGCTACCGGATTTCCTGGTCCTGAGCCCTCCTTGCGGCCGCTCCCCACGGCTGCGACAATAGTCCCCCTTCAACATCCATCGGCAGTGAGGTTTCCGCTGCGAGGAGGGACTGTGCGTAGACGTTCGTTGTACGGGATGGTGTTGGTGCTCCTCGCGCTCGGCGCACGTGACGCCCGAGCGCAAGCCCGCGTGATCACGGGAAAGGTGACGAGTGCGCAGAGCGGGCAGCCAGTCGGCGGCGCGACGGTTTCCGTTCTCGGGACCGTGATCGTCGCCGTCTCGAACGCGCAGGGCGAATACTCGCTCGCCGCACCAGATGGGGTGGTCAACATCCTGTCGCGCTCGATCGGCTACAAGCGCAAGCAGGTGCAGGTCGCCGCCGACCAGGCGACCGCCGATATCGCCCTCGACCAGGACATCTTCAACCTCGAAGCGGTCGTCGTCACGGGACAGGCGACGAGCGTCGAGCAGAAGAACCTGGCCAACGCCGTCACCAGCGTAACCGCAGCGCAGCTGAACGGGGCGCCGACGTCCACGATCGAAGGTGCGCTGCAGGGCAAGATCCCGGGGGCCCTCGTCCAGCTGAACTCGGGGGCGCCGGGCGGCGGCGCGCAGATCAACCTGCGCGGGGTCTCGACGATCAACGGCAACCCCGATCCCGTCATCGTCGTCGACGGGATGATCATCAGCAACGCGGCGATCGCGAACAACCTGAACGCGGTCACCAACGCCGCGGGTGGCGGCAACGCGTCGAACCAGGATAACCCCGTCAACCGGATCGCCGATCTCAACCCGGCCGATATCGAAAAGGTCGAGGTATTGAAGGGTCCGTCGGCGGCGTCGATCTACGGCGGCGCGGCGAACTCGGGCGTCATCGTGATCACGACGCGACGCGGGCAAACCGGCGCTCCGCGCTTCCACGTGACGCAGCGGCTGGGCGAGTTTGGCGTCCTCAACGTGCTCAAGTCACGTGTCTTCAAGGATTCGGTGGAAGCCGACGCAGTGTACGGCGGCTCGGCACAGGCCTACTGCACCGGCTCGGGTGGCGCCTGCCCGTATTTCGACAACATTTCCCCGCTGTGGGACAACCATCCGCTGTCCACCGAGACCGACGCAAGCGTGAGCGGCGGCAACGACGCGACGCGCTACTTCGTTTCCGGGCTGGTGAAGCGCGACGGCGGCATCGCCCCCAACACGGGCTACGACAAGCAGGCGCTGCGCGTGAACCTCGACCAGCAAATGGGTAGCCGCTGGAGCATTGGGGTGCAGACGCAGGCGATCCACAGCCTGTCGAATCGCGGCATCTCGAACAACGACAACAGCGGCACGAGCCCTTATCTGGTCTTCCCGCTCACGCCGAGTTTCGTGAATCTCGCGCCCACGGGTCCGAAGATCACGGACTATCCGCGCAACCCGTTCGAGCGCAGCAATCCGCTGCAGACGTACGCCTTCTTCAAGAACGCCGAGGACTTGTGGCGGATTTTCGCCAATACCCAGCTGAAGTTTGACGCCATCACGACCGCGCAGCACAACCTGCGGTTCACCGCGTTCGGCGGCCTGGACAACTTCTCGCAGCGGAATGACATCTACTCCCCGCCGGAGCTGTACTTCGAGTCCAACGATGGGCAGCCCGGCACAGTCGTGCTGGGCAAGACTCAGAACACGAACGTCAATCTGCTGGGCAGCGGGGTGTACACGTACACGCCGTCGTCGGGATCGCTCACTGCGACCACGTCGGCGACCGTGCAGTACATCAACACGAGCCTGAACTTCTCGAACATCGTCGGCCGCGACATCCTGACGGGCCTGCAGAACGTCGACAAGGCCGCCAACATCACGAACCTGACGCAAAACGAGACCCCGGTGCGCGATGTGGGCGTCAGCCTCCAGGAAGAGGTGCTGGCGATGAACCAGCGCCTGTTGGTGACGGGCGGCGTCCGCGGTGACCGCTCGAGCCGCAACGGCGACGTGAACAAATTCTTTTACTATCCCAAGTTCGCGGCGTCCTATCGACTCCTCGGTGTCGGCGGTCCGTCGAACGAAATCAAGCTGCGCGGCGCGTACGGCCAGACGGGCACGCAACCCAATTTCGGCAACAAGTTCTCGCCCAATCTGACCGGCACGATCGACGGGCAGTTCGGCAGCTTCGCAGGGATAGCGGCGGGCTCGGCCGACATCAAGCCCGAGCGCCAGACCGAAATCGAAGCCGGCGCGGACGCGACGCTGTCCAACGGGCGGCTGATCGCCAACCTCACCGTGTTCAACAAGACGGTGACCGATCTGCTGCTCACCACGGCGCCGGCGCCGTCGAGCGGCGTCGCCACGCGCATCCTCAACGGCGGCAAGCTCCGCGACCGCGGGCTCGAGGCGTCGCTCGGCTACGCGCTCGCCCAGCGGCCGGACTTCAACTGGATCGTGCGCGGTAATTTCACCACGACCCGCAGCAAGGTCGTCGAGCTGCCGGTGCCGACGTTCCAGCCGCCGCTCGGCTTCGGAACCTCGCTCGGCACGTTCCAGATCGAAGTGGGCAAGTCCGCGACGCAGATCGTCGGGAACGACAGCACGGGCGCCGTCGTGGCCCTGGGCGATGCCAATCCCGACTTCCAGCTGTCGCTCGGCAGCGACCTCACCTACAAGAACTTGAGCTTCAGTTTCCTGTGGGACTACAAGAAGGGCGGCGACGTCATCAACCTGACCGAGCTGTTGTTCGATCTGTTCCAGAACAGCCGGGATTGGAGCACGGTCGGGGACTCGAGCGGCGTGCGTCCGGCGCACCTTGGCGGTCAGCAACGGCTCAACGAGTTCTTCAAGGGCAACACCTATCCGTATGTCCAGGACGCGTCGTACATCAAGCTGCGCGAGGCGAATCTGGCGTTCCGCCTCCCGCAGACGGCGGTGTCCCATCTGTTCGGTGATCGTGTGAAGGGCGCGACGATCTCGCTCTCGGGACGGAACCTGATCCGGATTCTGCCGACGCACTATCGCGGCATCGATCCCGAAGTCTCGAACTTCGGGAACCAGCCGATCGGCCGGAATATCGACGTGGCGCCGTTCCCGCCAAGTCGCAGCGTCTTCTTCTCCATCGATCTCGACTTCTGAGCGAGGACTCCACCATGAAAGCGACCCGAATTTTGATCGCGCTCTCGGTGCTCGTCTCGGGAGCTTGCAACTTCGACATCGCGGACCCCAATAACCCGGGTCCCATCGGCAACGACCCGTCGCCCAGCCAGGTGGGCGCCGCGGTTGCGGGAATCGTGATCGCGTCCCGCGCCCCTGTGGGGGGCTGGAACCTGATCTCGGGGATTCTCGGTCGCGAGGCGTACCGCTTCGACGGCTCGGAGCCCCGCTTCATCAGCGAACTGCTGCACGGTCCGCTCGATCCGGGCGACGGATTCGGCGGTGGCCAGTGGGCGGGGGAGTACACCGCCATCCGGAGCGCCAACCAGTTGATCGACGTCATCGGAACGGCGACCGCGTATTCCGCCGGCGATCAGGACGCCGTGCGCGGCTTTGCCGAGACCATGCAGGCATATGAGTTCCTGATGGTGCTCATGGCGCGCTCGCAGGATTCGATTCCGGTGGCGGTGGATCAGCCGCTCACAGCAAACCCGGCCCCGCTCGTCTCGAACGATTCCGCCTATGGATTCGTTTTGGGCCTGCTCGATGCGGCCGACGGGCATCTCGCCTCGGGGGGAGCGTCGTTCCCAGCCGGAGTGACCCTGCCGAGCGGGTTCGCCGGGTTCGATACGCCGGACACCTTCCGGAAATTCAACCGTGCCCTGAAGGCGGCCGTCGAGGTGTATCGCGGCAGCCTGGGATGCGGCGCGCCGTGCTATACGACGGCGAAGACGCTGCTCGAGAACGGTTCCACGTTCGTGGACACGTCGGCAAGCGCCGATCCGAGCGCCGGGGTTTACTTCAATTTCAGCACGAACCCCGGCGACGCCGCCAATCCGTTGTTCCAGAATCCACAGACGGGGGAGAACCACGTGAACCCTCGCGTCGTGGACAGCGCGGACGCCAACGACCAGCGCGTGACGGCCAAAGTGGTGTCCCGCCCCACCCAGACCACGGACAGCCTGACGTCCGCATACGGGTGGATCCGCTACAATAGCTCGAACGCGCCGATCCCCTTGATCAAGAACGAGGAGCTGGTGCTGTTGCGTGCCGAGGCGAACAACGCTTTGGGCAACGGCCTCCTAGCGGCGTCGGACGTGAACTATGTCCGCGTCACCTCCGGAGGCGTGCTCCCGATCGCCGGCCTGGGAGCGCAGACCCAGGATCAGATTCTCGGGGCGATTCTGCACGAGCGGTGGTACTCACTGCTCTACGAGGGTCATCGCTGGTTCGACCTGCGGCGGACCGGACGGCTCGGCGCGTTCCTGCTTGACCGCCCCGGCGATCAGGTGTTCTCGACCCTGCCGATTCCGCTGGGCGAAGTGCAGGCGCGGCAGCCGTAGCAGAACGGATTTCGTCGGGGTACGACCGCCGGACGGCTGCAGCAGCCGCCCGGCGGTCCGTCTTTCAAGGCACCTTGACAGCGTTTTGAATGAGCCGTATTCAGGCTCAAACGCATCGATAGGAACGGCCCACCCTAGAACTGGAGGGGTTCTATGGTTTGCCCCGGAATCCGCTTTCTCGTTGGCGTCGCACTCGCCGCGGTTCTCTTCGGCAATCCAGCAGACGCCCAAACCGGTCGCATCAGCGGCACGGTTCGCGCTCGCGGCATCGCGGCGTCAGGTGCCAGAGTCACGGCCACCAACCAGGCCACGAGTGCCGTTAGCCGCGCCACGTCGACCGCCGACGGGAGCTACTCCATCTCCGGCCTCGCGCCCGGCGCCTATACGGTCGCCGCGTCGCTCCCCGGCCTCCGGACGCTGTCCAACCGGGACGTGCAGGTGGCCGCAGACGGCGCGGTGACACTCGACTTCGATCTGCAGCCGCTGACGCTCGAGGCGGTCACGGTCACCGCGATGCTGCGCGAGCAGGAGCTGGCAAAGGTGCCGTTCTCGATCGTCGCCCCAACCCAGGAAGCGCTGCGTGTGCGCGGCGCCGAGAACATCGAGGCCGTCGCGGCCAACGTCGCCGACTTCAGCGTGCAGAACCTCGGGCCCGGCCAGAGCCAGGTCGCCATACGGGGAGTCTCCTCGGGCCAGATCGCCCGGGATCAGCCAGGAGTGAAGGAAGAGGTAGGCGCCTATCTGAACGACGTCCCCATCTCCCTCTCCCTGTACACGCCGGACCTGGACCTGTTCGACATCTCCCGCGTGGAAGTGCTGCGCGGCCCGCAGGGCACGCTGTTCGGATCAGGCTCGTTGGGCGGAACCGTACGCTACATCAGCAACGAGCCCCAGCTCGGCGTGAGGAGCACCTTCGGCGAGACGGGAATCAACTGGATCGACGGCGGCTCCCCCGGCAATACCGCCAAGCTCGGGTTCAACGTTCCGCTGGGCGCCAAGGCCGCGTTTCGAGTGGCGGGCTACAGCAACGAAATCGGTGGCTACATGGACGCCGTGCAGCCCAACTTCACCGTCAACAAGGATGTCAACGGCGGGGCGCGGACCGGCGCTCGGGTGGCCATCCGCCTCAATCCCAGCGGACGCTTCACCATCACGCCGCAGATTGTCTTCCAGCGCGTGAAGATGGACGGCTGGAACCGTATCGACGCTTTCAATATTCTGGCCAACCCCTACACGACGTCGCGGCCCCCGGTGCACCTGGGCGACCGTGAGCTCTTCACCCAGATCAATGAGCCGTACACCGACGACTTTCTGCTCGGCAGCCTGACCCTGCGCTACGACCTCAGCGGGGCGAGCCTGACGTCGGTGAGCTCGTATACCATTCGCAACATCCTCGTCGTCCGCGACGCGGGTGCGTTGACGTCCAGCATCACCGGCGGCAGCATCGGCCTTCCGGAAAACGTCTACACCCTCAACGCGCCGCTCAACGACGCCACCAAGTCCAGGGTGTCGACGCAGGAGCTGCGTCTCTCCGGCGGCCGGGACCGCTTCCGGTGGGTGGTAGGGGGGTTCTACAGCGGCAATCGGCGCCACTACGGCCAGGATCTGCTGGTGGCGGGGTTCGACACGCTCGCGGCGCCGCTGCTTGGTGCTCCCCATGGATTCACGCGGGGAGCCTACTCTCCCGAGGACCACCTGTTCTGGTCCGACCTCCACTATTACCTGAAGCAGACCGCCGCGTTCGGTGAAGCGACGGTGCCGGTGGGTGAGCGCTTCGACCTCACCGGCGGTATCCGCTATTACAAGTTCGACGAGCAGCGCGATCAGATCTTCGACGGCATCTTCGGCCAGGATGCCAACGGGAAAGCTCAGATCCAGCCCGGCGCCACCAAGGCCAATGGCGTCGCGCCGCGTTTCATCGCCAGCTACAAGGCGTCGGACGCGGTCACCTTCAACGCGCAGGCCTCGCGGGGGTTCCGCCTCGGGGGAATCAACGACCCGCTCAACGTCTCGCTCTGCACGTCTCAGGACCTGGCCGTATTCAGTGGTCACGACTCGTGGAAAGACGAGAAGGCGTGGAACTACGAGGCGGGGGTGAAGGCGCAGGGCCGCCGCTCGTCCATCAATCTGTCCGTGTTTGACATGGAGGTCAGCGACCTCCAGCTGACGGTTACGGCAGGCTCATGCTCCTCCCGGCTGATCTTGAACGCGCCCAAGGCTCGGAGTCAGGGGGTGGAGGCGGAAGTGACGATCACGCCTGGAGAGCACTGGGACTTCGCGTTGTCGGCGGCTCTCAACAACGGTAAGCTGCAGTCGGACCTCAAGGACGGCTCGGGGAACATCATTTCCGGGATCAAGTCCGGCAACCGGCTTCCCGCCGTGCCGCAGGTTCAGGCGAGTGGCGCCGCCACCTACGGGTGGGCGGTAGGCCAGGAGTCGCGGGTCACGATCACCGGCAGTTACCAGTACAATGGCTCGCGCTTCACGTTGATCGATGACGAAGCGGCGGGGGCCGGCAGCGTGAATTTGAACTCGTTCGGGGCGCATACCATCGGCGGGCCGCTGACTCAGTCTACGTTCACATACAGTCCCAAGTTGCCGGGATACAGCCTTCTCAACCTGCGCGTCGGCTTGACTCGTGAGCGGTGGGAGGTTGCGGCTTTCGCCAACAACCTCACCGACACGCGGGCCTTTCTCGCTCTGGACCGTGAGCGCGGAACTCGCGCCCGGGTGGGTTATCTGACCAACCAACCGCGCACGCTGGGGATGACGCTCAACTTCAGCTATTGAATCCCCACACGCTCATGCGGGCCGGGCCCCGGGGTTCTATCAGACCTCGGGGCCCGGTAACACATCGGCCTCTCTAGAGCGCGCTCACGAGCTGATTGAATCCCCGTCGGCCCTCGTCGGCGGCAGGTCCCCAGTGCTGCCAGCCTACCAGCTCGGAGTGCGCGAACGCGATCCGCCCGTAGCCGTGCCGGATGACATCGCGCGGTGCCTGGCCGCTCGCGCCACCGAAGAATCCCGGAAACGGGACCGTGAGCGCATGTCCCCAGCGGTTGAGGATGAGGCCCGCGACGTCCTTTTCTGGGGTGAACCCGGAAGCGGCGAACAGTTTCATCATCTGGGCGTGAATCTTCCGCTCGAACTGCGGATAGGTGGTGGTCAGGAGCTCCATGCGGCCCTGCGTCGCCTGCGCCCGCGCCGGCAGGCCAGGCCGGTGGAAGGGCGTGTAAAAGGAAAGGATCGCGGGGCGGTCGGGATCGAGCGGCGGCTGGTATCCGCCCACCTGCATTGGATTACGGATGTTGCACGTGAACCCGAAATCGCCCTCGCCGCGGTCCCAGGTCGCCGCGGTGATGCCGAGGCGATGGAGGAAGCGCCAATTCGTCAGTGCGACGTTGGCCACCAGGAACGGAGCATGGATGAACTGCTCATACGCCGTGCGGTGCTCCTGCGGCATGTCGCGGACTACATAGCGGTTGATCCACCCGCCGGTAGCCATGATGACCGCTCGGGCTTTGAGCTCGTGAAACCTTCCGTCGCGCGTGTACACGATGCGCACAGTACTCGCGGACGACGGGTCGCCATCGTGCCGCACGCTCAGGGCCGTCGAGCGTAGCCGCACGCGCAACGGCTGACCCGCGCGATCGAGCGCTTCCAGGTTGACGGACGCGGTGATGATGTCCTCGAAGCTGGTCGACCCGCTGATCGCGTCGGGGATGAGGCGCTTGAGGAAGTGCCGCACGAAGCCGGAGTTGCCACCCGGGAATGATGCCCGCCGCAGATCCGGTGGCAGGGGATCCGCGAGCGCAGGGAGGGGAAGCTCGTAAGCGACGAAGGCCGAGATTGCGTCGCTGCCCAGTCCGACAGCGGATGCGAGCAGCAGATCGGCCGCGCGGGCTGCCTCCGGTCCAAGGTGCAGCTCCTGCTCCAGGAACTGCTGGTATGACATGATGTCGAGCGCCTTCGCCGCCGCTTCGGCGGACTCGAAATGGCGCATCGCCCCCGAGCCGTACCATTGCAGCAGCGTGCGGCGGGCGTCCTCGGAAAGTGGCGTATTGGCCAGGCGTTGCTGCCACATGTCGATCGCCCAGGTCCCGCCCTGCGCGCCGGCGAAATAGTGGCCGAGGCTCGTGTGCTCCAACAGTCCCCGCACCAGGTGTTCGTAGTTGTCCCGAGGGAATCGCAACGGCTTCTCTGTCGCCGGCCAGTCACGGAAATGGAATTCCCGCGGCACACCCAGCTCGGTGTAGTAGCGCGCGTCTCCGGCGGCGGCGTCCGGGTCCTTTGGGACTTCAGGGACGAAGAAACTATTCGAGCCCTGCGGTCCGATGAGGCGAACTCCGTCGACATTGAATTCGTTTTCCTTGGCTTCTCCGCCGAAGATCGGATGATTGTCCAGCATCAGACAGGTTTGTCCCTCGCGCCGGCGTTTCGTGAATTCCAGCGCCGCGCCGAGTCCGGCGAGTCCCGCGCCGACGATCACCCAGTCGTAGGTCTCGCTGCTGTCGACGCGGTCGAAGTCGGAAGGAAATCCTTGGTCACGCAGCCGGTGCGCCGTCTCCACTACCTCAGGTGTGTTGCCGTGGGAGAAGCGGTAGTCTCCGACTCCGCCGTAGCCGTACCAATCCGGGCCGAGGGACGAGCGGCCTCCCGTGCCGGGGTCCAGCGTCTGTTTGGGGAGTCCGCACCCGAGCATCGCTCCACCCACGGACAGCAGCGCGCCGTTCAGGAAATCACGGCGGGTGATGTGTGGGCCGAAGCCGATCAACGGCATAAGTCGCCTCCAGATCTCAAGCGACAGTCCACCCGCATCGAGCTCACGGGTTCACGACCAGCACCGCCACCCGCCCGCCCAGGCCGTCCGGCACGCTGGGGACTCCTTCAGGGATTGTCCACGCGACCCCGTCGACCAGCAATGTGAAATGGTACACACCGGGAGGCAGCGCCAGGTCTGCCTTCCACCGATCGGGTCGCGTGGCACTGAGCGGTGACGGCACCCAGCCGTTCCAGTCGCCCGCGATGGAGACACTCTTCACGCCGTGCCGTTCGAATTCGAGAAAAATGCCGTTGGCACTACGGGTTACGACAAATCCGCGGGTGGCAACCACTTGTCGTGATGCAGAGCGGTGCAAAGGTAGTTGGAATCTGACGCCCGCCAGGAGGATGCCGGTAGCCGGGAAGCCCTGGTACGGATCGGGGAGTACGTTCCCGCCGACGACGTTGATCGACCAGGACGGTGTCAGGCGGAGCTCGACGGAGGCGAGCGCGGCGGCCCGCGACACGTAGATGGAGCTGATGCGGCCCGCGGCGGTGATCTGAGCGGAGAAACGGCCCCGGCGTCGCATGACCGAGAAGCTGGCATCAGTGAACCACGCGCCGAGAAACCGGGTCGGCTCGATGCTCCCGATAAACGTGGTGGCGCTCAGTCCGTCACTCCACCATCCCCGCAGCCGTGTGTGAAGGGCGGTGACGGGACGGGAGTCGCTGACGGAGTCGGTGATCCAACCGGTGGTCGGTCCTCCCCCGAGCGCAGCCCCCCAGCGTGGCGCGACGTACAGCGCCTCGCCCGTAATCGACGCGGCCGCGCTGCCCAGTCCGCCACCCAGCTGGGTCTTGGAAAGCTCGATATCCGAGGCGAGATGCCAGCGACTCACGACCGACGTGGTCGTCAGCCAGGCCGCGAAATGCAGCTGGCCGTATCCCGAGCTGTTTGGGACGGACGCCACGGTGCCGCCGAGCGACAGTTGGTGGCCTGGTCCAACCACCGATAGATCTGGAGAGAAGGAGAAGACACTCGTCGTCGCGCCACCGGGAAATCGCACGGTTCCCAACCCTGCCTGCGCGGACGCGGTGGCTTGGGCGGAGGCGTGCGGGGCCAAAGCGAGACCCATCGCGAGGACGGGGACGGCGACGACGCCCGGGCGAGGCATGGAGCCCCCAAAATACGAGGGGGCGCACCAACGTGCGCCCCCTCAACACCGTTCCAGATTGCGGTTTTCAGGCCGCCGTGACGATCATCGCCTCGGCGTGTCGGCGGGTGAGCCTTGTGAGCCAGGCCAGGACGGTGAGCTCACCGGGAACGAACTGGCTGGCCACCGAAAACGCCTCGAGAAACGCCTCCGAAACGGCTTGATCGGCACGGGCCGATTCGCGCAGGATGCCGATTGCCACGGCATAGGCGGTGCGCGAGTGGCGCGCCCACAGCTCATCCAGCGCCGCCCCGTCTTTTGTCACCATCCGAGCCACCAGATCCGCATCCGGGGTCATACGACGCTCGACGGTCTCCTTAGTCACGCGACAGCCCCTCGATTGAGGTAGGGTGCAGGTGAAGAGCCTTGGCAGGGGGCGCGGGTAACGCCCCCGGAACCACCGCTGGCTCAGCGCGTTACCAAATCCGCCCTGCGGACTCTTCAGGACGGTTGCCGGGGTGCCCCCGGCCTCCTAGCATCCCGCGTGGTGACTGGCGAGACCCAAGGAGACCGGGTGGACCATTCGGGCGCACCGTCCGACGGGTCGGTCGTGCGGGCGGTGCTGGCGGGCGATACGGACCAGTTCTCGGTCTTGGTACGCCGATACCGGGATAGGTACGCGCGCTACGCGGCGCATATGCTGGGTTCGATCGACGCCGCCGAAGACGCGGTGCAGGATGCGATGGTCCGGGCGTACACACACCTGGGCCAGTGCAGGGAGCCGGAGAATTTCGCCGGCTGGTTCTTTCTGATCCTGCGGAACCGGTGTTTTGCCGAGCGCCGGCGCTCCCGCTGGGAAACCGGGCTCGAAGGCGTCAGCGAGGTCGCGGCGCCGGAGCAGACCGAATCGGAGCTGGAGCGGTCAGAGGTCGTAAAGGACCTGCAGCGTGCGTTGCTGCGGCTGACGGCGGAGCAGCGGGAGGTGTTCGTGCTGAAGCATGTGGAAGGGTTGGCCTACGATGAAATCGCCGCGCGGCTGAAGACGAGTGTGGCCGCGTTAAAGATGCGCATGCACCGGGCCTATGACCGGCTGCGCGAGCTGTTGGAGGCGCCGTGATGAAGCGCGAGTGGAATCCGCTGGTCAAGCAGGTCCTGGACGGCGAGCGGGAGCTGGAGACGCTGCCGGCGGACCTGCGGCTCGAGGCCGAGACCGCGCGACGGCTGCTGCTCGATGCAATCGACCGGCAGGCGGTGACTCTTTCCGCGTCGCTCGACGCGCGCGTGATGGCGCGCGTGCGCAGTCGCGCTACCGCCCCATGGTCCCGCGCGTGGCGCTGGCTGTCGGCGCCCACGGTCCCGCGCTGGGCGGTGATGGTGCCGATCGCGGCCGCGGCCGGGATTCTTCTGCTGGCGCGCACGAGCACACCCCCCGCGATAGGTGAACCGCGGACGGCGCTGACCGGGCAGCGTGAGAGCGTGTACGTGCGTTTCGAGCTCTACGCGCCCCACGCGAGCCGCGTGGCCCTCGCCGGGACGTTCAACCGCTGGGATCCGGCGGCCACCCCGCTCGTGAGGGTCGGGTCCGACGGAATGTGGACGGTGACGATCGCGCTCCCGTCCGGCCAGCATCAATACGGCTTCATGGTCGACGGACGGAACTGGGTGCCCGATCCCGTGGCCCCGGCGGTTGATGACGGTTTCGGACGGCGCAACAGCGTGGTGAGTGTGAATACAATGAACGGACGGATCCTGTGAAGCGGCTTTCGGTGTCTCTCGTGATCCTGGGGGGGCTCGCCCACGGCCTGGCGGCGCAAGGCGACGTGCGTGCGCGGCTCGTGGGTCGAGTTTCCCCCGAGGTCGTCCAGCTCGTCTCGAGCCTGG
>DATJJY010000088.1:0-84176 GCA_035491895.1 Gemmatimonadales bacterium | reverse complement strand
TGTCTCACGTGGGGGATCGACCTGTCGGGAATGCGGACCCGCGATAAGGCGTTGGGCGCCTTCTTGAACGGCTACAGCGCCATGAAACGCGGAGACCGCGCGGATGCAGAGCGCCAGCGTGCGGCCATCGTCGCTCTCGTCCCCCCTCTCCCGAAGAGCCTGCCCCGAGCGGAGCGAGGGGGAGAGGGGGACAGGGGGAGAGGACCCGACCCCGTTCCGTACATCCTCGAGAAGGAGCTGCGCGCGCTGCTACAGCAGGCGAGTGGGGACGCGGCCGGGGCCATTGGGTTGTTGCAGGAAGCCGGGAGGATCGAGGACGCCATGCCGTTCGAGTTCGGCCCGCCCGTGACGGTTAAGCCATCGCACGAACTGCTGGGGGAGGTGCTGCTGCAGGCGGGTCGGCCGCGGGAGGCCGAGGTTGAGTTTACCCGCGCACTCCGGCTCGCGCCCAGACGCACCCGCTCACTGATTGGTCTCGCCCGCGCCGCAACCACCGCCGGGGATCGGGCGACCGCGGCCCGTACCACCGCCGACCTCAAGTCCATCTGGCACTCCGCAGACCCCGACGTCCTGGCTACGGCTCGGTAACCTCGACCGGTTTGCCGCTGGGAAGCGGGCCAGCCACCGGCTGCCGCCTTCCCGACGGAGCGGGCCACTGAACAATGAGCGAGTCGGCGTGGTCGGCGTCACCCAATCCGAAGTACAACGGCAGGTCGCTCTGCGACAAGTAGCCGGACTTGCCGTCCATCACCTTGAGGATGCGGCGGCCATCGGGGAGGATGACGGTGACCTGCGCACCGAGGCCTTCTCGGTTTGAGTGGGTGCCGCGCAGCCGCACGTTCAAGTAGTGGATGTGGTGGCGTTGCGCGAGGTCGCTGATGAGCACCTGCGGTGGCCCATTGAACTCGTTCGTGACGATATCGAGATCGCCGTCTCCGTCGAGATCGAGCAGGACGGCCGACCGCGAGCCCAATGAGCCGAGCACCGTATCGTGGCCCTCCGCTCCACGCCGGCAGCCGATGGAGGCTCCCGCTTCGGCGCACGCGACGCACAGCGGATTCTCTCGGTCCTCCCCCTGACAGTCGAGGGTGAACCAGACCTGGGCGGTATCGCCGTTCGGACGCGGTTCGACGCCGAGCGTGAATTCGCTGGGGAGAAAGTGGCGGCCTGCCTCGTTCAGCAGCAGAGAGTTGATCCCGTAGCGGTGCGGGAAATTCATGCTCGAGGCGATGAAGATGTCGTCCCACCCGTCGGCGTTGATGTCGTCGACACTCGGCCCCCAGGGCCAATAGTTCTCGACGCCCAAGGAGTCGGAGACCTCCTCGAACTTTCCGCCGCCGAGTTTGGCATACAGCGCGTTGCCGAAAATGAACGGCGCCTTGCCGTCGGGGAAGTAGTCGCTTGCTGCCTGCGACGAGTCCACCTTTTCAGTCTCCACGTCCCAGTAGCCCGCAGGGATGTTGACCCACATGTCCGAATGCATGTCGGTCACGAAGAGGTCGAGCCGGCCGTCGCCGTTGAAGTCGAAGGACTTCACCCCCATCGCGCCGTAGGGCGTCTTCGGAAAGAATTGCGCCGATGCATCGTGAAAGCGTTTGCCGCCGTCGTTCAGCCAGAGATGGTTCTTGCCCTGCATATCGAGGACATACAGGTCGGGCCAGCCGTCGTCGTTGGCATCGAGCACGGTCGCATCCCCGCTCCAGCTCAGATCCACGAGTCCCGTCGTCTTCGTGACGTTCTGGAACCGGTCGTTGCCGAGATTCCTGTAGAGGATGCTGGCTTCGCTGCGCTCGGGGTGCGTGTGCCCGTGGAAGGCGTCCGGTAGTCCGACGTAATAGCCTCCGGCGCCCATCGAGTCCGTGGTGTAGACGCCCACGTTGGTGACGAACAGATCGACGAGGCCGTCGCCGTCGTAATCGAAGAACACCGCTCCCGACGAATGTCCGACGTAGCCGACCCCGGCCGCTGCAGTGATGTCGCTGAACCGTCCGCCGCCCGCGTTCTTGAACAGCCGGTTGCCGTGGCGCACCGTCGTCACGAACAGATCGGGCAACCCGTCGTTATCGATGTCGGCGAAGGCGCACGCTACCGCGATGGCGTCGGGCATGCGCAGCCCCGCGGCAGCGGTGATGTTCTCGAACCGGCCGCCGCCCAGGTTGCGCCACAGCTCGTTTGAGCCGCGCTGCGTGACGAAGTAGAGATAGTCGTCGGTGGCGCAGAGGCCGGTGCCGTGGTCGTAGTGCACCTTCTTGTACGCCTTCCCGGCGTCGTCGACGATCCGGTTCAGGAACGTGATGCCGCTGCGCTGTCGACGGTCGGCGAAGTGGAAGTCGTGCTGCACCGCCGAGCGCGCGGCGAGCGTCGACTCCTGTTCCCACCGTTCGATCAGCCAGTCAGGGGTGGCGGCCGGCGGACGCGCACTCGTGGTGGAGCGACAGCCGCCGAAGAGAACGAGCCCTGCAATTAGGGGGAGGACTTGGTCCAGATGGCGATGACGCCGCAGGCCGAGTTGCTGCCTCCGAACTCGCCGGGGATTTCGGACGACCCGCGGTAAATCTCGATTCCCTTCACGTCCTTGGGCGGAGTATGGCGGGCGAAGTACGCCGTGGATTCGATGCCGTCGATGAAGTACTGCGGATAACAGCCTGGGGGCGACCGGACCATCTTGGCGATGCAATCGTTCACCAGACATACCTGTTGTACGCCCCTTACGGTGACGAGGATGTCGACCAGGGTCGCGGGGTTCACCCGCTCGATGTCTTCCTGCGTGAAGAATGCGCCGCTGGCCGAGTGGCGGCGCCGCTCGAAGTCGAGGTAGCGGCGGGCCGAGAGGGGCGTTGTTCCCTTGACGGCGACGCCGGGGAGCTCGACCGCCTGCCGGGCCAGCTCGAATGCATGCGTGGTGATCTGATCAGGATGCAGCCGGACGCGCCACGCACCTTCTTCAAAGCCGATCGCCCTGACGTGCAATACGTACGTACCGGCGTCGACGCTGTCGAGCTCGAAACGCCCCTGCGAATCGGCGACGGTTCGCCAGACGCTGGTGTCAAGTTGCACCGCGGCCCCGGGGACGGGGGTGTTGCTCGAGACGACGAAGCCCACCAGGCCGCCCTTGCCGGTGAGCATCCGCGTCTGGGCAGCAGCAGGGGTGGACAGGCAGACCGCTAGCGGAACGATGTGACGATACAGGTGACCAGTCACGAATTGAGACTACGAGTTCGCCCTGGTCCGCGTAAGCCCCACCCGGTAATCGGGCGGTCAGCCAGGGGCCGAAGGGGGGTCCCGGGGGACCTTGCGGGCCTCCCGTTACCGCTGCACAATGATGTGAATCACGTAGGCCAAACCCCACAACGCGGGAGGTGTCAGAGCGGGGTCAGAGTGTGGTCAAAACTGTCGTAGCTAATCCGTTAACTGAGTTTCCCTGAAGGCAGGAGGGTACGTATGCCGTCACTCGGTGCGGTGAAATCCCCGTTGCGCATGCTGCGCGCCGCGGGGCTCGGAGTGTTCGCCATCGCGCTGTTTGCGAGTCGCGCGCTGGCACAGGATGCGGTTGTCACGGGCACGGTCGCCGGCGGGAATGGCGAGCCCCTGGGCGGGGCGATCGTTGTGATCGACGAGATGAGGCTCGCCGTCGCGACGACCGTCAAGGGGACGTATACGCTGACCGTCCCCGCTGCGAACGTCCACGGGCAGACCGTCACTCTGCGGGCCCGCTACATCGGCTATGCGCCGACCTCGGCGGAAATCACCCTGAACGCCGGGACGCAACAGCAGAACTTCACGCTCAAGTGGGATCCGTTCACGCTGAACGCGGTCGTCACCACGGGCGTCGCTGAGGCGACCGACGCGAAGAAGCTCAGCTTTTCGGTGGGCCATGTCGACGCCTCGCAGCTCAATCAGGCACCCGCGGTCTCGGCGTTGGGCTCGCTCGAGGGCAAGGTCGCGGGCGTTCGACTGGTGCAGGGCAGCGGGGCGCCCGGTGGCGAGCCGCAAATCCGGCTGCGCGGAGCGACATCGATCACGACGCCGTCGTCGTGCAACTCACAGCCGTGCGCCTCGACCGCGTCGCCCGGTCCGATGATCATCGTGGACGGCACGATCACCCAACATGGTCTCGCGGATATCAATTCCGAGGATATCGAACGGGTAGAGGTGGTGAAGGGTGCCGCGGCCTCGTCGTTGTACGGTTCGAACGCCGCCAACGGCGTAGTGCAGATCTTCACGCGGCGGGGAGACCGGCTGGCGGACGGCCAGCTGGTGGTGACGGTGCGGAACGAGTACGGGCAGTCGTTGCGCCCCAAATCGATCCCCACGGCGCTCGCTAGCCCCTACCTGATCGACACCGCCGGAACGTACACGGATGCAAACGGTGCGACGGTCAACAATGGCGATTTCATCACAGCGGCCGGGGACCTCGTTGGGCTAAACGCCCAGCCCGGACTGAAGCCGGATCACATCGCCGACAACAAGTACAGCTTGTTCGGCCGGCCCGTATACGATCCGCAGTCGCAAATGTTGACCCATGGGGCGTTCTACACCAATTACGTCTCCGTCGGGCAGCGGCGCGGCAACACGAACTTCAACCTGTCGTTTGAGAACACGAAGCAGGACGGCATCCTCATCCTGCTGAAGGGTTACAACCGCCAGAACTTCCGGCTCAACGTCGACCAGGCATTGACGCCGCGGCTCGATCTGTCGGTCGGGGGCTTCTTCGGCAAGTCGAACAACAACCAGGTGGCGCAGGGGCCGGGCGCGCCGTTCTTCGCGGTGACGTTCATCGAGCCCTACATCAACCTGTTCGCGAACAACCCCGACGGGTCGCCCTTCGCGGCGCAGATTCCGCATCTGCTCCCGAACGCCGCGAACCCGCTGTACACCCTGGCCAACGAGAGGATCACCACCGATCGCTCGCGCGTCAGCGGGTACGGGCGGGCGACGTATCGGCTGTTCGACTGGTTGTCGTTCGAGGGCAACTACAACTACGATCAGGAGTCCTCGATATACACCGACGAGACGCCCAAGAATTTCCTCAATTCGCACGGCCAGCCGACGAGCGGCAGTCTGGTGAAGATCGACAGCGGCGGGAGGACGTTCAATACGGGCGCCGCGATGACCAGCGTGCGGAGTTTCCACGTCGGGAGCACCAACGTCCGCAATACCACGAAGGTCGCGTACGTGTATGAAGACCAGACGGCGAACAACTTCGCGCTGACGGCCACCAGGTTCACCGTGCTGGCGGTGCCGGAGTTCACGGCGGTGGACAACACGCAGCTGCTGCCCGGGTCGTCGAACATCTCGATCCGCAACAAGAACTACTACGGCATCACCGGCTTCGATATCAACGATCGCTACCTGATCGACGGCCTGGTGCGGCGCGACGGCTCGTCGCTGTTCGGTGCCGAGAGCCGTTGGCAGAACTACTATCGGGTCTCCGGGGCGTACCGCATCTCGCAGGACGTCCACATTTCGGGGATCGACGAGTTCAAGGTGCGGGCGTCCTACGGGACGGCGGGCTTGCGGCCGCAGTTCGACGCCCAGTACGAGACATTTTCGGTTCAGGGCGGGATTCCGGTGAAGCACACGCTCGGCAATACCGCCTTGCGGCCGGCGCACTCGGGAGAGCTGGAAATCGGCACTAACATCGATTTCCTCAGCCGGTTCTCGGCCGAGTATTCGTATTCCCGCAAACAGACGCGGGATCAGATCCTGCTCGTTCCGCTGTCGTCCGCGACCGGCTACATCAATCAGTGGCTGAACGCCGGCACGTTGCTCGGGAACACGCACGAGCTGTCGCTCGGCGTGATTCTGGCCAACAAGCCGGAGTTTTCGTGGCAGTTGAACATCGCGGCCGATCGCACCCGGCAGAAGATCACGCAGCTCAACACGGCGCCGTACCTGGTGGGTCCGTCTTACAACGGTAGCGAGGACGTCACGGAGATGTTCCGGATCGCCCCGGGGCAGACGTTCGGCGTCATCTACGGGACGAAGATCGTACGCAGCTACGCCGAGCTGTGCCAGGATCCTGCGAAGGCGGCGGCTTGCGTTCCAGGAGGGCTCTGGGCACCGGACAGCGTAGTCATCAACGAGGACGGGTACGTGGTGCGGCGGAGCCTGTATCACACCAAGGACGAGCGGTTCTACGGGTTCGTGGACGCGGGCGGCGACAAGGTTGTCCAGATCGGCGACGTGAACCCCGACTTCAATGCTTCCTTCACCACGAACCTGCGGTTCAAGGGCTTCTCCGCTTACGCGTTGGTCGACTGGACGCAGGGGGGCAACATCTACAACGCCACGCGGCAGTGGCCGTTCTTCGAGAATCGCGACCGCATCGTCGATCAGTCGAACAAGCCGGCGGTGAATTGCGCCGGTAACCCCGACCCGACGTGCCCCTACAGCACCGGGAAAAAGCCGATCGAGTATTACCAGGCGCTGTACAACGGCATCAACCCGATCGACTTCTTCGTCGAGCCGGGAACGTTCGTGAAGATCAAGGAGCTGAACGTCAGCTACACGTTCTCGCGCAACCAGCTCGGGGCGTTGCATCTCGGCGTGAACAGCCTGCGCATCGGCGTGATCGGTCGCAATCTCTTCACGTTCACGAAGTACTCAGGCTACGATCCCGAAGTGGCCGGTCTCTCGGGCGATCCGTTCTCGTTCCGGATCGACGGTTTCTCGTACCCGAACTACCGGACCTTTACGGGTTTCATGGAAATCAACTTCTGATCCCGCGAACCGAACTTCCGAGGAGACGAGCACTATGAGTATGACCAAGCGGATCCCGGGGATCGTGGGGCCGGTACTGGCCCTGGTTCTCGCGGGTGGGTGTGACTCATTGAACATCGGCAACCCCAACGCGCCAGATACGAAGCGGGCGTTGGGAGATCCGGCCACGGTGCAGACGATCGCCGTCGGGGCCATGCGCACGTGGTTTCTCACGACGCAGGGCGGCTTCGGCGAGGACCAGTATCCGGCAACGACCTTGTCGGTCATGGGGCGGGGTCACACCGCCGCATGGAACAACTTCAACATCCGGTTCTACACCGGCTGCACCACCGGTGACTGGGACGTGTACACCAGCGCGACCAATGGGACCTGCAGCACCGAGCAGCTGGGCACTGTGTACCCGCGCATCGAATGGCAGAACAACCCGGCCTCCGCCCAACGGACGCAGATCGAAGCGCTGTGGTACGGATATTACTCCGCCCTCTCCTCGGCCAACGACGTGTTGCGGGCGATTCGGGAAAAGGGGCTCGTCATCACCGACGCCGGGAACACGAAGATGGTCGAGGCGATGGCCGGGCTCGCGCAGGGTCTGAGCTTGGCCGGGATCGCGCTGAACTACAATCAGGGCTTCGCCGTGACCGACAGCACGCCGCTCGATCCGAACGGCAAGCCGCTCGTGAGTTTCGTGCCCGCATCGGTCATTCGTGACACTGCATTGAACAAGCTCGACCAGGTGATCGCGATGGCGAACGCGAACACCTTTGACGTGCCGGGCGATTTCTTTGGTGGTCCGGCTGTGAACTACGACAACGTGAAGATCGCCCAGATCGCGAACTCGGTGGCGGCGCGGCTGCTGGCCTACTTTCCCCGCACCGCGGCGCAAAATGCCGATGTTTCGGCCGGCGGAGTGGTCGATTGGACCCGCGTGGCGGCATACGCATCCCTAGGGATCAGCTCCGGTGTGCCGTTCGACATGACGTTCCATCAGGACGCGTGCAACACCTGGTGCGACTTGCTGAAGGCGTGGAGCAACGATATGACGACGATGCGGGTGCACACCCGCGTCGCGCACCTCATGGATCCGGCGACGCAGCCGGACCCCTGGAATATCGCGTCCAACTCGACTCCCAACTCCCCGGACAAACGGATGGGTACCGGGGGCTACCGAGGTGGTGCGGCCTACGCCGATTTGATCGCGGCGACCGTGGACACCGCCAATGGTGGATACGACTACGTCTGGAGCTCCGACCAGGAAGCCCAGCGTAAAGACCGTGGAGCGTGGCACCAGAGCGCCATCGGACAGGTCCGCTATGACAGTCTGACCTTCTGTGGCGACAATCCCCAGGGTGAAAGTGTCGGTTCCGGAGACGCCCCGTATATGCTCGCGGCCGAAAACGACCTGATTTGGGCGGAGGCACTGCTCAGGAAGCCGACACCGGACGCAGCCACCGCCGCGACGCTCATCAACTACACACACGTCGGACCGGACCGCTTGGGTCGACCGCGCGGCGGTTTGACGCCATCGGCGGGGACCCTCGCCGACGTGCAATACGAGATGGACGTCGAATTGTTAGGCTCGAACAATGCCGTGTACTACAACATGCGGCGCCTCGACAAACTCGAGCCGAACACACCACACGAGATGCCCGTGCCGGCGAAGGAGCTGGGCGTCCTGCAGCTACCATTGTACACGTGCGGTGGTCAGGCGAATCCCGACGGCAGTTGCCAGGCTGTTGCGGCCGCTTCGCCGGCTGTCGTTGCCGCCTTGGTGACCGACGCACCGCGCGTCTGGGCCGAGATGGAGCAGGAGATGTGGAAGCATTTGCATAACTACGGACTCAAGGGCCAGCGCCGGCAGTAGCGCGGCCCGCAATCAGTAAGCGTCGTCCAACAGGCGCGTCGCGGCTCGGCGCGCCTGTTGGCTTTTTCATCCACGGGGAGGACGACGCATGAGCCGGCGTCCCTGATGATGCGACGAGCCGTGCTGCCAGCCGGCCTGGCGCTGATCGGGCTCGGCTGGAGCTGCAGACCGCCGGCAGCCCCGCCACCATCCTGGCACGCCGAGGCGGGCTATCGCTGGCGCGACCTCGTCGTCGCCAAGCGCGGTCGCCCGGGGTTCGAGCCCGTTGCGGGCGCCCGCACGAGGATCACCTTCATCAACTCGGTGACGCTCGACAGTGCCCTGTGGAATCGCCACTTCGCACAGGGCGGCGGTGTGGCGATCGGCGACGTGGACGGCGACGGGCTCCCCGACATCTACCTGACAGCAAACCAGGGCGCCAACGCGCTCTATCGCAACCTCGGTGGATGGCGCTTCGAGGATATCACCGCCCGGGCAGGCGTCGCGCTGGCGGGGCGGCATTCCACCGGTGCGGTGTTCGCCGATGTCGACGGCGACGGCGACCTCGATCTGCTCGTCAGTACCCTGGGCGGCGGGGTCGCCTTGTTCGCCAACGACGGGCACGGCGTGTTCACCGAGCAGACGGTCGCGGCGGGGCTCGGCGGCCACGCCGGCAGCATGACGATGACGCTGACCGACGTGGACGGCGACGGCCACCTCGATCTCTACGTCGCCAACTACAAGACGCGCTCGGCGATGGACGTGTACTCGCCCCAGGAGCGGAGCTTCGACCAGGTGGTGCGCCAGGTCGGGAAGCGCTTCGAGATCGTTCCAAAGTTTCGCGACGAATACCGCGTCGTCGATCGGCCCGAATACAACCTCGTTTCGATGCAGCAGCGGGCCGATCCCGACGGGTTCTACCTGAACGATGGAACGGGTCGCTTCACGCTGGTACCGTGGACCGCCGGTCGCTTTCGCGACGAAGGCGGCACGCCCCTCGCCAGTCCCCCTGAGTATTTCGGCCTGTCGGCCAAGTTCACCGATGTGGACGGCGACGGCACCCCGGACCTCTACGTGTGCGATGATTTCGAGGATCCGGACATGTTCTGGCTGAACGACGGGAAGGGAGCGTTCCGCGCCGCACCCCGGCTCGCGCTCCGCACCACGAGCAACTCATCGATGGGCGTCGATTTCTCGGACGTCGATCGCGACGGCACGGTCGACATTTTCGTCGCCGACATGCTGGGACGCAGCTTGCGCCGCAAGACCGAAGTGCCCACCCACACGCCGCTCCCCAAGCTGATCGGGCTGATCGACGACCGCCCGCAGTGGCAGCGCAACACGCTGCAGCTCAACCGGGGCGACGGCACGTTCGCCGAGGTCGCGGGCTACGCCGGCGTCGCGGCGTCGGACTGGTCGTGGGATGCCGTCTTCCTCGACGTTGATCTCGACGGCTACGAGGATGTGCTGCTGACCACCGGCCACCTCTGGGACATCATGGACGCCGACACGTGGGAGCGGATCCGCACCTCCTTCTCCGGCCTCGAGTGGCGCCGCGAGCTGGCCCAGTTCCCCAAGCTCGCCGAGCCGAACGTCATTTTCCGCAACAACGGCGATCTCACCTTCAGTGAGGTCGGCCGGCAATGGGGCTTCGGCGTCGATTCCGCGATCTCGCACGGGATAGCGACCGGGGACCTGGACGGAGATGGCGCCCTGGACGTCGTCGTGAGCCGGCTCGACGCGCCCCCGGCGGTGTTCCGTAATACCACGAGCGCGCCGCGGGTCGCGGTGCGGCTGCGGGGTCGGGCGCCGAACACCGCCGCTGCCGGCTCGAAGATCCACGTGCTCGGCGGACCGGTGCGGGATCAGAGCAAGGAGGTGGTGCTGGGTGGTTCGTACCTCTCGGGCTCCGATCCCCTCTACACGTTCGCCGCCGGCAGCGCCACCGAGCTGACGATCGAGGTGGATTGGCGGCGCGGTGCGAAGAGTGTCATTCACGGCGTGAAGCCGAATCGAGAGTACGAGATCGAGGAGCCCCCAGCCGATTCGATCGGCCGCCCCGCGCCGGACTCAACCGGCCGCAGCGAAAACACCTGGTTCCGCGACGTGTCGTCCCAGCTCGGCCACCGCCACGTCGAGAGCCCGTACAACGACTATCAACGCCAGCCCCTCCTGCCTTTCTCGTTGAGCCGCCTGGGACCGGGGGTCACCTGGTACGACGTCGATGGCGATGGGGCGGAGGACCTGCTGATCACATCTGGGCGTGGCGGCACGCTCGCCTACTACCGCAATGTGCGTGGCCGTTTCAGCAAGGTCGCTCTGCGCCTTCCCGCGGCGAGCTACGATGAGACCGCCGTGCTCCCCATCCCGGACGGCACGGGTGGCACCGAGCTGCTGGTTGGCGAATCCAATTACGAGTCCCGGACCCCGGAAGAGGCAGCGGCGGTGCCCGGCGTGCTGGGGATCGATGCCCGAGGCCGCGTCGCGCCGGTCGTCCCCGGCGACCACGAGAGCGTTGGGCCGCTCGCCGTGGCCGACGTTCACGGGGAGGGCCGTCTCGACCTGTTCGTGGGTGGGCGGGTTCTCCCGGGCGCGTATCCACGGCCGGTGAATTCGCGGCTGTTCCGCAACGTCGGCGGCCGGTTCGTCCAGGACAGCGCCAACTCCGCGCCGTTGCAGGAGGTGGGACTCATTTCGGCGGCCGTCTTCTCCGACGTGAATGGCGACGGCTGGCCCGACCTGATCCTCGCGCCGGAGTGGGGATCGTTGCGGCTCTTTCTCAACGACCACGGTCGGTTGCACGATGCGACGCAAGCGTGGGGACTCTCCGAGACGGTCGGCCGCTGGAACGGCGTGACGACCGGCGATGTGAATGGGGACGGGCGGCTCGACATCGTGGCGACGAGCTGGGGCCGCAACACGCTGTATCGTGTCGACGCGATGCATCCGCTCTATCTCTACTTCGGCGACTTCACCGGGACGCGGCGGCTGGACATGCTCGAAGCGCAGTACGACGACCGGCTGCAGGGCATCGCGCCGCTGGGGGCCCTGGAGCGACTGATGGGCGTCATTCCCGCGATCCGCTTGTCGACGCGGACCTACGCCGCGTACGCGAACGAGACCGTACAGCAGGTGCTGGGCCCCGTCTTCCCCAACGCGCAGCGGCTCGACGCCGCGACGCTGGACCATATGATGTTCGTCAACCGGGGAACGCGCTTCGAGCCGGTGCCGCTGCCGCGCGAGGCCCAGCTCGCCCCCGCGTTCGCCGCTCTGGTTGCCGACTTCGATGGAGACGGCGCCGAGGACGTGCTGCTGAGTCAAAACTTCTTTCCCATGGAGATCGGGACGCCGCGCTACGATGGCGGCCGAGCCCTGTTGCTGCGCGGTGACGGCGCGGGCGGCCTCACGCCGGTGCCCGGCCAGGTGTCCGGGATCCAGGTGTACGGCGATCAGCGCGGCGCGGCGTTCGCGGACTACGACGGCGATGGGCGGGTGGACGTCGTCATTTCACAGAACGGCGCGGACACCAAGCTGTATCACAACGAGCGCGCCGCGCCGGGGCTGCGCGTGCGGCTCGCAGGACCCGCCGGCAACCCGCGCGCGATCGGCGCCGTGCTGCGGCTCGAGTATGGCGTACGCAAAGGGCCCGCCCGCGAGGTGCACGGCGGGTCGGGGTATTGGTCCGAGGACGGCGCGGTGCAGGTGCTGGGACAGGGCGGCGCGGCGAGCGCGCTGTGGGTGCAATGGCCCGGCGGCCGGACGACGGAAACCCCCGTGCCACGCGGGGCCCGGGAGATCAGCATCAAGGCGCCGCGGTAGGTAGGGCCGTCCTGTGTGAATCGTGATAACTTTCTCGCCGCATGCAACTGCTCCTGCTGCTCGCACTTGCCCAGCTGCCGCGCGACTCCCTGCCGCCGCCGCGCGGCTTCGTCAACGACTTCGCCGGCGTGATCGACCCGGCTGCGGCGGCGCGCATGGAAGCAACGCTGCGGGAGGTGCAGCGGCTCACGCACGGCGACATCGTGGTCGTGACCATGGCTGATCTGGGGAGGCGCGAGGCGGGAGACGTCGCGCTCCAGATCGGACGCCAATGGAAGCTGGGGGGAGCGGGGCAGGCCGGGGATCCCTCCAAGAACCTGGGTGTGGTGCTGCTCCTCGAGCCGCTCCATAACCACCAGCCGGGTACCGGACAGGTGTTCATCGCCACGGGCAAGGGGGCGGAAGGATTCCTCAACGACGCTCGGGCCGGCCGCATTCGCGACGCCATGACGCCCTCGTTCCGGAACGAAGACTACAGCGGGGGTCTCGAGATCGGCGTCGGCCTCCTGGCGCAAGCGTTCGCGGACGAGTTCCACGTCACCCTCACGACGCCAACGGTCGTACCCGATTCGCTCGCCGCCGGGCCGGTGGGGCCGGCGTTCCCGCGCCCCGTCGTCGCGTTCATCATCTTCCTCACCGTTATCATTTTCCTGAGCGCACTCTCCCGCGCCGGTCGCGGCTCTCTGGGCGGGCTGTGGTGGCTGAGCCTGTTGAGCGGATGGGGGAGATCGGGACGGTGGGGTGGAGGTGGAGGGCGCTGGGGCGGTTTCGGTGGTGGCGGAGGTGGAGGATTCGGTGGCGGCTTTGGCGGGTTCGGTGGTGGGGGCGGATTCTCGGGCGGCGGAGCGGGAGGAAAATTCTGATGGCGTCGATGACGCTCGACACATTCGCGGGACAGGTTGCGGCGGCGCTCGGAGCACGGCTCGTCTCGCTGATCGTGTACGGGTCCGCGGCCCGCACGGGCGCTCCGCCCCGGCGCGACGGATCGATCGACACCCTGCTGATCGCCGACGGCGTGGATGAGCGGTTGCTCACGACCCTGGCCCCGGTCGTCACGGCGTGGCAAACGGCGGGTCACCCGCCGCCGATTATCCTCTCGGACCGCGAGTGGCACGCGTCCGCCGATGCGTTCGCGATCGAGTACGAGGACATCCGCGCGGCGCACCGGGTCGTCGCGGGACGCGACCCCTGGGCGGGCGTGACGGTGCAGCGGGAAGACGTCCAGCGACAGCTGGAGCACGAGCTGATCGGCAAGCTGGTGCGCCTGCGCCAGGGGTATGTGAGCGCGCTGCACGACGGCCATCGCCTCACGGCGCTGATCGCCGGCAGCGCGGCGAGCCTCTTGACGATGTTGCGCACCACGCTGCGGCTCGCCGGAACACGGGTACCCGACACCCCGGCGGAGGTCGTGCTGGCGGGTGCCGCGGTGATCGGCTTCCCGGCGCAGGACCTGGCCGACGTCGTCGCGCACCTCGAAGGCCGGGCGCCCCTGAAGCTCGCGCCCGGCGACCCGCGCGCGGCCGCCTACCTCGAGGCGGTGGCGCGCACGGCGGACTACGTGAACCGATCCTGATGTCTTTCCTCAAGGAGATGAGAGCGTGAAGCGACCACGGCGGTATTGGTCGATGGTGGCGCTCGCGGCGCTCGCGAGCGGCTGCGGGTACAACACCATCCAGACCTACGACGAGCAGGTGACTGCGGCACTGTCGCAGATCAAGGTGCAGCTGCAGCGGCGGGCTGACCTGATTCCCAATCTGGTCTCGACCGTCCAGGCCTACGCGAAGCAGGAGCGCGACATCTTCACGGCGGTCGCGAACGCGCGCAGCCGTCTGTCGGGGGCGATCCAATCGGGCGATCCGACGCAGATGGCCGACGCCAACCAGGCGTTGAACGCGCCGCTCGGCCGCCTGCTCGCGATCGTGGAGAATTATCCGCAGCTCAAGTCGAGTGAGAATTTCCGCGGCTTGTCCGACGAGCTCGCCGGGACGGAGAACCGGATCGCGGTGTCGCGCCAGGATTACA
Source organism: Gemmatimonadales bacterium (assembly GCA_035491895.1). Classification (GTDB taxonomy): domain Bacteria; phylum Gemmatimonadota; class Gemmatimonadetes; order Gemmatimonadales; family GWC2-71-9; genus DASTHG01. The sequence goes on along the minus strand of DATJJY010000088.1, from coordinate 69,772 downwards.
ACAACGCGGTCAATCAGTACAACGCGTATATCCGGAGATTTCCGCAGGTGCTCACGGCCAAGGTCACAGGGGCCAAGGCGCGGGCATATTTTCAGGAATCAGCAGGAGCGGATACGGTCCCGAAGGTGCAATTCAACAACTAGTCGACGATGGCGTCCGGCATCACGTAGTGGACGGGATTGACCGGCTTGCCGTTCACCCAGATCTCGTAGTGCAGGTGCGGGCCGGTCGCGAGCCCGGTCGAGCCGACGAGCGCGATCTTCTGGCCGCGCTTTACGCGCATGCCACGCCCGACCAGGATCTTGGAGCAATGCGCGTACTTGGTCACGACGCCATAGCCGTGATCGATCGTCAGGTAGTTGCCGTAGCCGTCTTCCCAGCTGACTTCGGTGACGACGCCGGCGGCCGGGGCCTCGATCTCGGCGCCCATCGGCGCGGCGACGTCGATGCCCTCGTGCGGGCGCGCCATATGGAGGATCGGGTGCACCCGCTCGGCGGCGAACGCGCTCGTGAGCCATCCCTTGGTCGGCATGATCGATGGCGTCGCGGCCATGCGCGCCTGATGAGACGAGAGCGAATCGTACGCCTCGTTGATCGATCGCACGAGAATGTTCGCCCGGCGCGTCAGTCCGTCGAGATCCTCGCGTGCCGTGACCGCTTCGTTGCCGAGCTCGCCGCTGGCGTTGAGGCTGTCCCGCTCCGTCCACGAGCCGACCGGTCCACCGATGCCGGCTTGCTGCACCGTCGAATCGGTGGGCGTCAGTCCGGCGAGCACCCGCAGCTCCAGCGCCTTCTGACTGAAGGTCGAGAGGGTGTCGTGCAATCCGGCGATGCGCGAGCGCATCCGCTGGATCTCGTCGGCGAGCAGGTGATTCTCCCGCTCGAGGACGCGACCGCGCGTGATACTCACACCGCGCGACAACGCGGCGCCGCCCAGCACGACGAGCAGGAGCATCAACACGCTCCCGATGCCGACCAGCGTCTTGAAGACGGAATGCGACACCTCCACCGCCCGGGATGCACCCGAGCCGTGGGGGACGACCATCACCGTCCAGCGCCGACCAGAGCCGCGCCGTTCCGAGCTACGCCTCATATCTCCTTTTCCTGTGCCCACTTCTGAACGGAGGGGATGACCAACATAGGACCGGTGGGACCCAGCGTCAACGCCGGAAAGTGTGATCCAGGTCACTCGACCTTGGGCAGTATGGTAGCCGCTGGTGCCGTTCCAACTTAACCAGCCGAAGATGCCCGAAGCCGATTGTCGCCATCCGGCCCAGCGACCTCACGCGGATGGCTCGAACGGCGTTAGTCGGCTGGGGGCTTCGGGAAGAGGGGGGCCGCTTTGCGGACCGTCCAGCCGGTCGGATCGAGCGTCACCAGATCGTTGAAACGCAGCTCGGCGAGCGGTCGCGGCGCGCCGAGCGTCTCCCACAACTCGCCCGCCTTGCCCGGGATGAACGGCAGGGCGAGCACCGCGAGCCGCGCGATGGTGCGCGTCAGGTTCGCGAGCACGGCGTCGAGCTCGGCGTCGTTCTTTTCCTTCGCCAGCTTCCACGGCGCTGTTTCCTCCACGTAGCGATTGGCCCGTCCCGCGAGCGCGACGAGCTCGGCGGCGCCGTGCTCCAGCGCGATGCCGTCCATCGCACGCGCGTAGGCGTCGAGATGGCGGCGGGCATCGTCCTCGAGCGGCGATGCAAAACCGCGCGGATCGGCGGGCACCACACCGCCGCGATAGCGGTGCACCATCGCGAGCGCGCGCGACGCCAGGTTGCCCACGGTGTCGGCGAGATCGGCGGTGTAGCGGACGTCGAACCGCTCCCAGGTGAAGTTGCCGTCGTTCTCGAAACCGATCTCCCGCAGCAGATAGTAGCGTAACGCGTCGGCGCCATGGCGCTCCATCGCCTCGTCGACTGAGAGCGTGCCCCCCGCCGATTTCGACACTTTCACGCCGCCCCATTGCACGTAGCCGTGCGCCCAGACCATCCTCGGAAGCGGCAGCTCGGCGGCCAGGAGCATCCCGGGCCAGAGCGCGCAGTGCAGTCGCGTGATCCCCTTGCCGATCACGTGCAGGTCGGCGGGCCAGAGTCGCTCCCATCCCGCGGCGGGGAACCCGGCTGCCGTGATGTAATTGATGAGCGCGTCGAACCAGACGTACACCGTCTGCTCGGCTTCACCGGGGAACGGAATCCCCCACGGGAAGCGCGCCCGCGAGATCGACGTGTCCTGCAACCCGTTTTCGAGCAGCCGCAGCACTTCGTTGCGACGGATGGCCGGCTCGACGGCGAACTCGCCGGTGGTTATGCGGCGCTGGATCTCCGTGGCGTAGCGGGAGAGCCGGAAGAAGATGTTCCGCTCCTTCATCCGCTGCAGCTCGAGATTGGGGTGCTCGATGCAGTGGCCGTCCACGATCTGCGCATCCGACTTGAACTCCTCGCAACCGACGCAGTACAGCCCCTCGTACTCGTCTTCGTAGACATCGTCGGGATGGAGGCGCTTGATGCGGTTAAGAAATTCCGTCACCGACGCCGCGTGGCGCGGCTCGGTCGTGCGAATCCAGTCGTCGTGCGAGCAGTGGAGGCGCCGCCAGGTGTTCTCGAATTGCTCTGAAATGCGGTCGACCCACACCTGGGGGGCGAGCCCGCTCTTCTCGGCGGCCAGCGCGACCTTCTGTCCGTGCTCGTCCATCCCCATGACGAACCGGACGTCGTCGCCCTTCAAGCGATGCCAGCGTGCGAGACAATCGGCGCCAATCTTTTCGAGCGCGTGGCCGAGATGGGGCTCGCCGTTCGAGTAGTCGATCGCCGTCGTGAGGTAATACTTAGGCACGAGGGGTTCCGCTTCCCCCATTTCCACCGCTGTCGCCACCGCCACCGCCACCGCCACCGCCACCACCGCCGCCACCTCCACCACGCCGCCGGCGCCGCCGCCGCCGCCGTCCCGAGCGGGGCTGATCCGCCGCCGCCGTCTCCCGCGCCGGTGCCGCGGTCGGCTCGGCGGGCGACGCGGGCGGCGGCGCCACGAGAGTCGCGGGGGCCGGGATGGGCGGCGCGGTGGCCGCTGCGGCAGGCACATCGCCTCCGGCGCGCGCGATCTCCTCGTGCAGCAGGTCCAGCGCCACTACGCGTGTGCCGTGCTCCTCGGAGCGCAGCGTTACCCGATCGCGGAAGATGTCCACGGCCAACACTTTCTCGTTTCCCACCTCGGTCCTGAGCAGCCGGCCCTCCTTGGGGAACCGCTTCCGGCTCTGGACATAGAAATCGTGCTCGTAGTGCAGACAACACAACAAGCGGCCGCACGGCCCCGAGATCTGCGTCGGGTTCAGGGAGAGATGCTGGTCCTTGGCGATCGAGAGGTTCACCGGGCGCAGCTCGGGGAGCCAGCTGGCGCTGCAATACTCCCGCCCGCAGCGTCCCACCCCCGAGAGGCGGCGCGCCTCGTCGCGCGCCCCGATCTGGCGCAGCTCGATCCGGGTCCGGAACACCGCCGCCAGATCGCGCACCAGGGCACGGAAGTCGACCCGCTGCTCCGCCGTGAAGTAGATGGTGAGCTTGCGCCGGTCCCACTGCCACTCGGCGTCGGAGACCTTCATCGGGAGGTTGTGCGACCGGACACGCTGCCGGGCCGTGCGTCGCGCCTCTTCTTCCTCGTCGCGCAGCCGCTCGGCCACGTCGACGTCGGCCCGCGTTGCCCGCCGGACCACCTGGCGCTCCACCGTTTTGACGGCGTCGGCAACGGCGCAGCCGCCGCAGCCGCGGGCGCACTTCTTGAGCGCCGTGTCGCCGATCGCCGAGACGCGTCCCAGGTCCTGGCCCCGTTCGACTTCCACGATGACCGGGTCGTGCTGGGCGAGCGTCTCCTCCGCCGACCAGTTGAAGTACTCGAGCCGGTTGCCCTTGAACCGCACTTCCACGACGGCAGTCACATCACTTCTCGCTGAGCGAGCCCATGGAGAGATACTTCTCCTCGCGCCGCTTCAGCAGTTTGTCGACCTTGATGCGCCGCAGCTCGCGCAGATGGCGGCGCAGCGCTTCACCCAGGCCCTGGGCGGCGGCGTCCGGGTCGGCGTGCGCCCCGCCCGGCGGCTCGGCGATGACTTCGTCGATCAGCTGCAGGCGCAGCAGGTCCTGCGCTGTGAGCTTGAGCGCTTCGGCCGCCCGCTCCCGTTGGCTCGCGTCCCGCCACAGGATCGCCGCGCATCCCTCGGGTGTGATCACCGAGTAGACCGAGTTCTCGAGCATCAGCACGCGATCGGCCAGCCCCACCGCCAGCGCCCCACCGGAGCCACCCTCGCCGATGACCGCCGCGATCGTCGGTGTCCTGAGCGCCGCCATCGCGACCAGGTTGTGTGCGATCGCCTCCGCCTGCCCGCGCTCCTCCGCCTCGAGGCCGGGATACGCGCCCGGGGTGTCGACCAGGGTGATGACGGGGGCGTGGAACTTCTGGGCGAGCTGCATCAAGCGCAGCGCCTTGCGGTAGCCCTCGGGATGGGCCATCCCGAAATTGCGTTTGAGGTTCTCCTTGGTGTCGCGACCTTTCTGATGTCCGATCACCATCACCGACACGCCGTCGAGGCGCGCCCAGCCGGCGACGATCGCGGGGTCGTCCCGGAACAGCCGGTCGCCGTGCAGCTCGACGAAGTCGGAGAAGATGGTCTGGAGGTAATCGATGGTGTACGGGCGGCGTGGATGGCGCGCCACCTGCACGCGCTGCATCGGCGTCAGGTTGCGGTAGATCTCCGCGCGCAGCTCCGCCAGCTGGCGCTCGAGCGGTCCGGTATCGGCACCCTGCTCGCCGCCGTTGCGCTTCAGCTCTTCTATCTGTTTCTCGATCTCGAGCAAGGGCCGCTCGAAATCGAGGGTATGCGTCGCCATCAATCAGCTCGCTTTCACGAGGTGCACGCCGTCCGGACCGAACAGGCCCCGCAGCGCGCCGAGCAGCTCGTCGTCGGGCTCCACCCGCAGGCTGCGGCTCATCAGGCGCGCAGCGGGCGCGGTGAGTCCGTCGCCGTTTCCTTCCTCCCACTCCACCAGTACCGGTGCCGGCCCGGGGTGTGCGGCGCATAGCGCGGCAGCGGCCCGAGCCGCGTCGGCATCCGGGGGGCTGCCGGCCTTCCAGCGGAGCGCCAGCCCCACCTGGCCGCCGGCCTTCAGCTCGTCGAGCGGCCGGGCACTATCAACGATAAACGGTGCCGCCTCTTCCCCGCGGTCCCGCGGGCTGAACCCGCCCGTGAACAGCAGCGCCCCGTCGGGCCGGATCACTCCATTGAGACGTGCCCACGCCTCGGGGAACACCAGCGCCTCGGCCGTGCCGTGGAAGTCTTCCAGCACGAGGCGGGCGTATTCGGCACCGCTCTTCTTCGAAACCTGCCGCTTGACGACCGTGGCGAGGGCGGCGATCGCCACCTTCTGATCGCTCCAGGTGCTCAGGGTGGCCGTCGTCCGGGTCCCGAAAAGCTCCACCTCGGCGCGGTACTTGGCGAGGGGGTGGCCGGAAATGAAGAAGCCGAGCACTGCCTTCTCGCGGGTCAGGCGCTCCTGCTCGGGCCAGGGTGGCACGTCGGGAAGGGTCACCGGGGCGGGGGGGGTGACCGTGTGGTCGCCGAACAGCCCGACCTGGCCGGACTCGCGCTCGGCGTGACGCGCCTGGGCTTCGGCAAACGCGTGCTCCAACGCGGCGACGAGCTGCGCCCGGTGGCCCCCCAGGGAATCGCACGCCCCCGCGTCGATGAGGGCCTCGAGCACACGCTTGTTGCAGAGCCGCAGGTCGATTCGCTCGCACAGCTCGACGAGCGAGCGATACGGCTCCGCCGTCCGGCCCTCGATGATCGAGGCGATCGCCCCCTCGCCGACGTTCTTCACCGCGCCGAGGCCAAAGCGGATGCGACGGTCTCCGATGACGGTGAACTTGAAGCGCGACTCGTTCACGTCGGGAGGCAGAACCTCGAGCCCGAGCTCGCGCGCCTCGTTGATGTATTCCACCACGCTGTCGGTGTCGCCGATCTGGCTGGAAAGCAGGGCGGCGAGATACTCCGCCGGGTAGTGCGCCTTGAGCCAGGCGGTCTGATACGACAGGATCGAGTACGCGACGGCGTGCGACTTGTTGAAGCCGTAGCGCCCGAACGTCTCGATCTGCGCCGCGATGTCCTGGATGACGCGCCGGTCGTGTCCGCGCGCCACCGCCCGCTCGACGAAGCGCTCCAGCTCCTCCTGAATCAGCTCCTTGATCTTCTTGCCCACCGCCTTGCGCAGCACATCGGCTTCGGCGAGCGAGTATCCCGCCAGGATGTTGGCGATGCGCATCACCTGCTCCTGGTAGGTGATCACGCCGTACGTCGACTGCAGCACCTCCTCGAGCGCGGGATGGGGATACCGCACCGGGTCCCGACCCAGCTTGCGATTGATGAAGACGAGATGCATCCCGGTGTCGAGCGGACCGGGACGGAGCAGGGCATTGGTCGCGACGAGGTCGTCGAACCGGTCGCACTTCATCTGGCGGAGACAGTCGGTGGCGAGCGCCGACTCGAACTGGAACACTCCCGCCGTCCGGCCCGAGCGCAGCAGGCGGTAGACCTCGGGATCCTCCAGATCGAGGTGGTCCATGTCGAGCGTCACGCCGTGGCGTTCCTGCACCATCTGCACGGTGTCGTGGATGACGGTGAGCGTCTTCAAGCCGAGCAGGTCGATCTTCAGCATTCCGACCTTCTCGAGCGCCACCATGTCGAACTGCGTAATGATCGCCTCGCTGTCCTGGGGCGCGAGGCATACGGGGACGTAGTCGGTGAGCGGCCCTGGCGCGATCACGACGCCCGCGGCGTGCACCGACGCATGGCGCGCCAACCCCTCGATGCGGCTCCCGAGGTCGATCACCTTCCGCACCCGGTCGTCCTGCTCGACGATGGCGCGCAGCTCGGGCACCTTGGTCGCCGCCTCCGCGAGCGACCAGGTGGCCGCGGGGCCCGCCGGAATGAGCTTGGTGGCCCGGTCCACCTCGCCGATCTCGAGCCGCAGCGTGCGCGCCACGTCTCGGAACGCCGCTCGTGCCTTCAACGTCCCGAAGGTGATGATCTGCCCGACGGACTCGCGCCCGTAGCGGCCCCGCACGTATTCCATGATCTCGCCGCGCCGCTCGAAGCAGAAATCGAGGTCGATGTCGGGCATCGAAATCCGCTCGGGGTTCAGGAACCGCTCGAACAGCAGATCGAACTGCAGCGGGTCGACATTCGTGATGCGCAAGCTGAAGGCGACCAGCGATCCCGCCGCCGAGCCGCGGCCCGGCCCCACGGGAATCGCGCGGTCCCGCGCCGCCTTGATCAGATCGTAGACGATGAGGAAGTAGCCGGCGTAGCCGGTGCGCTGGATGACGTCGAGCTCGTAGGCGAGGCGCTCCGCGACGCGTGGCGGCAGCGGATCGCCGTACCGCTCCGCCGCGCCGGCGCGAGCGAGGTGCACCAGCAGATCGTTGTCGGTCGCGAATTCCGCCGGGCGGGGGTACTGGGGCAGGAAGTACCGTTTCTCGAAGTCGAACTCGCACAGGTCGGCGATGCGGGCTGTTTCGCTCACGAGCTCCGGGTGGTCGGGGAAGAGCGGCTTCATCTCCTTCTCCGATTTCACGTAGCTCTCGGCCCCGAAGAAGCGGAACCGCTTCGGATCGTCGAGGTCTTTACCGGTCCCGATCGCCAACAGGACGTCGTGGGCCTCGGCGTCTCCCTTCATTAGATAGTGCGCGTCGTTCGTTACCGTGACGGGGATGCCCAACTCCTTGGCGAGGCGGAACATCCCGGTTGCGACCGTCTCCTCTTCCGCGATGCCGTGATTCTGCACTTCGAGCCAGAACCCGTCCGGTCCGAAGAGCCGCGCGAAGTAGCTGGCGCTCGCCTTGGCGGCCTCGTAATTCCCCGCCCGCAAATACAGGGAGATCTCACCCGAGAGGCAGGCGGCGAGACAGACGAGCCCTTCCTTGTGACGCTCCAGGACCTCGCGGTCGATCCGGGGACGCCGGTAGTAGCCCTCCAGAAAGCCGATCGAGGAGAGCTTGACCAGGTTCGCGTAGCCGGTGCGGTTCCTGGCGAGGAGTACGAGATGGGAATACGGGCCGGGGGCGTCGGTGGGCTTCTCCCGTGCGTGCCGGCTGCCGAACGCCAGATACGCCTCGCAGCCGATAATGGGGCGGACTTTCCGGGCCTTCGCCTCCTCGTAGAACGTCCACGCCCCATGCAGGTTGCCGTGGTCGGTAATGGCAAGCGAATCCATCCCCAGCGCGACGACCCGATCCAGGAGCTCCGGGATCCGGTTGGCACCGTCGAGCAGGGAATATTCGCTATGTGTGTGAAGATGAACGAACGCCATAGGGCCTGGTGTGCTTTGTCAAGATAACCGGCGTCGCGTTGCATTGTCAAAACCACGGGCGACGGAGAGATTGTGCGGGCGATGCGCACCGTGCTCTGGTTCCTCGTCCTTGCGCTGGCGCTGCTCTTGTCGCACCACTACACCGCCGGCGCTCCGCTCGCGGCGCGGGCCACTCTGGCGCTCGGGGTGGTGATCGTCGCCGCGGAGATCGGCGGCCGTCTCGCGCTGCGCTGGGGGCTGCCGCGCGTTACGGGATACCTGGGCGCCGGACTGCTGCTGCGTCCCGAGTGGCTTGGCTTCGTTCGCGAGGACGAGGTCCATACTCTCGCGTTCGTGAGCGACGCTAGCGTAGCGCTGTTCGCGCTGCGCGCGGGCCTCGCCTGGCGCGGGACCGAGGGGAACGACTCGGGCGGAGCGGGCCTCGGTCGCTACCTCGCTGCATCGATCGTGATACCCGTTCTGCTCACTGCTGCCGCCGTCCTGGCGCTGCATCCCTGGTTTCCGCTCTCGGTGCACCAGCCGCTGGGCGACGCGCTCGCCGTCGCGCTCGCCGTCGGGGCCCTCACGGTCGTGGCCGCCCCCGCCCTCACCTGGGCGACGTTGTATGACGCGCCGCGCGCGGCCCTGAGCGATTCGCTGCTGCGGCTGCACGCGCTGCGCGATGCGGCGGCCATCCTGGTGTTCGCCGCCGTGCTGCTTCTGGCGCGGTTCGGGGCGAGCGCCGGCTCGCTCCGGGCGGACGCCTGGTGGCCGGGACTCGTGGCGCTCGCGGGGTCGGCCGTCACCGCCGCGCTCCTGGTGTGGCTCGTGAGCCGGACTCGCCGCCTGCTCGGCGGGACGCCGGGGATGTATGCCCTGGCGGTGGCGGTGGGAGCGGCGGTGGCGGGCCTGTCCGGTCGGGTCGAGGTGACGCTGGTCGCCTTGCTCACCGGGATCGGCTTGACCTACGCCGATCCAGAGAGCGCCGGCATGGTGCGGCGCCATTTCGACGCGCGGGGGGAGCTGCTCGCCGCCGGTGCCTTCGCGCTGTTGGGCGCGCGGCTGGACGTGTCGAGCGTCGCGGATCTCTGGCCGTGGATGCTGTTGCTCATCGGGTTGCGGGCGCTCGGGTTGTATTGGAGCGGCCGCTGGGCCGGCCGGCGCCTCCTCGTGGCCGAGGATCTGGCGCATAATGGTTGGTTGGGCCTCATTTCTCAGGGGGGCGTAGGCTTGCTGCTGGCGGCAATGGGTCGCCGGGCCTTCCCCGAGTGGGGTGTATCATTCGAGGGACTCAGCGTTGGGCTGGTGGCGTTGCATGCCGTCGTCGGCCCGGTTTGTCTGCGCCAGGCGCTCGCCCGGCGACCGGCTCTCACCCAAGGAGCATCCCGTGACTCGTAGCGCGCGCGGCGGCCTCAGCCTCGTCCTTGTGGGTTGGCTCGCGGGCTGCGGTGGCGGCGGCGGCGGGACGCACGTCACGACGACGACCTGCAGCACCGCCGGCGGGCAGAACGTCACACTCGCCGTCGCCCAGTACCAGGCGATTCCCCCCGTGGCGAACGTCGGCTGCCTGCTGTTCCCGGGCAACGCGTCCACCACCGATTCCGCGCTGTATCTGCTCGTGCCGCAGCTCGCAACCGATTCTCAGGGTGCGACGACGGCGTTCATTCTCGATGGCGACACGCTCCATCCGGCCCTCGCCGCCGCCATGACGCAGCGGCAGTCCGTCGCGCGGGACCTGGGGCTGCGGTTTCACGATTTCCTGCGCACCGAAGAGCGGACGCACTGGGCAGCCCTGGGGGCTCTCCAGACCGACGCCGCCCGGCCTGCGGTGTTGCGTGGGCCCCCCGATACGCTCGGCAACGTCCGCAACTTTCGTCTCTGCGGCGATCTCAACTGCTCGACGTTCCCCACCGTGACCGCCACGGCGAAGTCGGTCAGCGGCCACTTGGCGATCTACGTCGACAACGCCGCCCCGGCCGGCGGGCTTACCCAGAGCGATCTGGACTCCCTGGCGACGCTCTTCAACGCGCGTCTCTACGCCATCGACACGACCGCGTTCGGCCGGGAGTCGGACATCGACGGCAACAGCGCGGTGATCATGCTGATGTCGAACGTTGTCAATAAGCTCGTTACGAAGACGCAATGCCATCAGTCGGGCTTCATCGCCGGGTTCTTCTTCGGCGCGGACATCGATCCGCTGTTTGCCGGGGACCCACGCGTCAACCATGGCGAGGTGTTTTACTCCATGGTCGCGGATCCGGACAGCACGCTGTCGTGCGCACACTCCGTGACCCAGCTGCGCAACACCGTGCCGGTCACGTTCATCCATGAATTCCAGCACATGATCAGCTACAACCAGCACGTGCTGGTGGGGGGCAGCAGCCCGCAAGACACCTGGCTCGACGAGGGGATGTCGCATTTCGCCGAGGAATTGGGGGGCCGCAGCTTCCTCCCCGGAGATCAGGCGTCGTTCTCCAATTTCGTGATTGGCGATCTGTTCAACGCATACTCCTTCCTGGATTCGAGCTCGTTCCACTACCTGGCGTTCTCGAGCGGCATCGGCTCGCTGGCGGAGCGGGGCGCGGCGTGGTTGTTCGTTCGCTATTTCGCCGACCAGTTCGCCGCCGACACGTCGTTCGCCTCCATCGCGGCGTTGACGCGCGGGCTCGAGCAGTCGGGCTTGCACGGTGGCGCGGCGATTACCGCGGCCGCGGGCACCCCTTTCGCGACGGTCGACGAGCGGTGGATCCTGGCGAACTACGTCTCCGACCTTCCGGGGTTCAGTGCGCCGCCGGAGCTGCGTTACCGCTCGTGGAGCTTTCGCACCACCTATGCGAGTCTCAACTCGCAGCGCCCCGACTTCTTCCCAAAGCCGTTCCCACTCACGCCGCCCCTGACCCTCGGGAAGGACGTCCAGCAGAGCGGGACGCTCCACGCGGGCTCCGGGAACTACGTCGTCGCCGCGCAGCTGGCGTCCGGGCCCGGGTTCGCGCTGCTGTTTTCGGGGCCGAACGGCACGGCGCTGCCGTCTGTCCTGAATCCGCGGCTGAATGTCCTGCGGATTCGATAGGACCGTGAGACGTCAAGCAGAGAACCGTCGAGATGTTCTCTTGACGGTTTTCTTCTCGACGGTTCTTGTCTTGACGCCGTTAGTCGTGCAGTCTCAAGGCAGCGTCCTGGCGTCCCTGCCCGGATCCACCCGCTCCGCGGGGATGGGCGGCGCGGGCGTGGCGCTGATCGGCGACGCCGGCGCGCTGTTCGCCAATCCCGCTGGCGTAGCGGCGATCCATCACCTCGTGCTCGAAGCATCGTTCGAGCCCTATGTCGCGGGCACGACCTACAGCGCCGGCGCCGTGGCGGTTCGCGCCGGACGACTCGCATTGGGGTTCGGGGCCCAGGTGCTCGACTATGGCTCGGAGCCGGTGATCGTACCCGATTCGGGGCTCGGCGGCCGGCGCGGCATCCCGACGGGCGCGACGTTCACGGCGAGCGACATCCTCGCCACCTCCGCGGTGGTGTACCGGCGCGGGTTCATGGCGGCCGGCGTCGCCGTGAAGTACGCACGCGACCAGATCGGCGGGTGGTCCGCCGATACCTGGGGCGGAGATGTGGGGGTCGCCCTGGCCGTGTTCGACATCTTCGCGCTGGGCGTCGCCGTGCAGAACCTCGGCGGGAACTTCGGACCGGCCGGAGACGGCGCCCGTCTGCCTCGTCGCACGCGGGCGGGCTTCACCATGAACTACGTGGATCCGCAGGGGGCCTATCGCCTGCTGACGACGATCGAGGGGCAATGGCCCGTGGACGGCCCGGCGCAGCTCGCCAGCGGCGTCGAGACCGGCATCGTCACGGGCGGCGTGGGACTCGTAGGGCGAATCGGCTTCGTGACGCGGTCGCCGACGAGCGCCGCGTCGCGGTGGTCGTTGGGGGGCGGCGTCGAGCTACGCCACATGCACCTCGACTACGCCTATCAGAGCCTCGCGCTGCTCGGCGGCGGCACGCACCGCGTGGGAATCCGTTGGGCGCCCTGATCGAGCGCCGCCGTCCCCGTTGGGGGCGCCTCGTGCTGCGCCTGCTGGCCTGGGTCGCCGTCTGCCTTCCCGGCGCCCTGATCGTCGGGCTCATCGTCTCCGCCGACGTGCGCTACCTGGCGCGTGCGGGCCTCGAAGAGGCCCGCATTCTCCTCAAGCGGCGCTCTATCGCCACGCTGGTGGCGGACTCGTCCACGCCGGCCGATCTGCGGCAACGACTGCAGCTCGTGCTCGCCGCGCGGGCCTTCGCCGCCGACTCGCTGCACCTCGTCGTGGCGGAGACGTACACGACGTACGTGGACGTGGGGCGCGATACCCTGCTGCTCGTGCTCTCGGGGGCCTGGCGCGACCGCCTGCGGCCCTACACCTGGACATATCCGATCGTCGGGGTGGTGCCGTACAAGGGATTCTTCAGCGCGTCCGCCGCCCGCGCCGCGGCGGCCGATCTCGAGCGCCAGGGATTCGACGTGTACCTGCGGCCGGCAGGGGCGTTCTCGACGCTCGGGTACTTCTCCGACCCGCTGTATTCGACGGCGCTGGACCGCGACACGATGGAGCTCGTCGCGACGGTGATTCACGAATTGGCGCACAATACGCTGTACGTGAAGAGCCACACCCAGTTCAACGAGAGCTTTGCCAGCTTCGTGGGATATCGCGGAGCGCAGGCGTTCTTCCGGTCGCGGGGTGATACGGCGGACGCCCGCCGCGCAGCGGCCCGCTGGGGGGACGAGCGCTCCCTCGACGTCTTCTGGGCGGAGCTGGGACGCCGCCTGGACTCGGCCTACGCGGGAGCGACCACGCCCCAGACCGTGGAGGCGGCACGGTCTTCGATGTTCGCGTGGGCTCGCACGCAGCTCACCGGTCCCGTGGGGCAGAATCTCGATACATACGACTGGCGCTGGTTCGCCACCGCACCGCTCAACAACGCGGTGGTTATCGCGCAGCGCATCTACCGGCAAAACCTCAATCTGTTCGACGAGATCTACGCGGCCAACGGCGCGAGCGTGTCGGAAACGGTGCGGGCGATTCAGCTGCGCGTCTTCACGCAGAGCAACGGCGATCCCTACCAGGCCCTGTATTCGCGCGCCGGCATGGGACCGGAGTGACCTGAACTAAGCGACCAGACGGCGTCCCGCGAGGCGGGAGGCGGGATGTGCGACGTCGGCGAGTGTACGGCCCGCGGCCGGGATCGCGTTGGCGCGCGCGCCGCCATGCGTCAGCACGCCGACGACGTCGGCCACCACGAGCCCGTAGTCGGTCTCGTCCGGGTGCTCCAGCGTCAACACGAGACCGGTTTGCTCCCGGCCGGCGGCCTGCACGGTGTCCTCCCAGCCGGTGTCCGGAGGCAGCGGCCGGAGCGCGGCGACCAATGGAGCGCGCGCCGGATCGAGCTCGGCGCGGGTCACGAGCGGCGCGTTCACCAGCGTGGCCAGGGCATTCCAGATCGGCAGCGTCGGGCCCACTACCACCAGCTGGCCAAAGCGCCATCCCGCGTCGGTCGCCAGCTCGCCGAACGCGCGGACCAGCGCTTCGTCGCTGGGCGGCACGGGCCCCGGGAGCGGGGCGAGCACCGCGGCGCCGGTCTCGGCGAACCACCGCTCGGCGGCTTCCAGCGCGTCCGGCTTGCGCGGCGCGTAGGCAGCGTAGCGGCGTGTCGCGTGAATCTCACGCTCCGCCAGTGCCCGCTGCGCGTCGTGCTCGGCGGCCTGCGCTGCCCCTTCGAACGCCACCTCGGCGGCCGCGTAGCGCCCGGCGTCCCGCAGCACACGACCCCGCAGCTTCAGCGTCTCCGTGTGCGGCTCGAGCGCGAACGCCCGGTCGAGCGCGAGCAGGGCGCGGTTCTTGTCCCCCAGCCGGTAGGCGGCGAGTCCCAGCTCGTGCCAGACGAGCCCGAGGTCCGGATCACTGTCCACGGCGCGCTCCAGCACCGCGATCGCCTCTGGGTAGCGATCGAGCTCGATCAGCGCCGCACCGGTGAGTGCGAGGGCGAAGGCGGAGTCGGGGAACTGCGTCTGGGCGGCTTCCGCGACCCGCAGGGCGTCGCTCGAGCGGCCCTGCCCGCGCAGCAGCTCGAAGTATTCGGCCCAGCACAGCTTGAAATCGGGGTGCAGCGTGAGCAGGTCGCGGTAGGCGGCTTCGGCGTCGGCGGCTCGACCCTCTCCCACCAGCCAGCGTGCGCGAGCCATGGCGCGCTCGCTCGGCGCATCGGGGAAGAGATCGAACGATGCCGTCATGCGCATGACTCGCTAATCTACCCTCGTGCAACACGCTGGCTAGCCGCACCCTCCCCTTACTAGATTGTCCCGCCATGGATCACGATCGCTGGCTCGCCGAACTCTCCGAATTCCTGCGCATCCCTTCGATCTCCACGCTCCCCGCCCACGACGCCGACTGCCGGCGCGCGGCGGAATGGGTGGCGCGCGACCTGCGGCGGCTCGGCTGCCGCGAAGTGTCGTTTCTCGGCAGCGAAACGCATCCGGTCGTGTGGGGCGTCGGCCCCGAGGTCCCGGGCGCGCCGACGTTGCTGATCTACGGCCATTACGACGTGCAGCCGCCCGATCCGCTGAACGAATGGACGACGCCGCCGTTCGAGCCGTCGGTGCGCGATGGCCGCATCTATGCGCGCGGTGCGGCGGACGACAAGGGCCAGGTCTTCTGCCTGCTCCGCGCGATGGAGGTGTCCGGCACGCCGCCGGTCAACCTGCACTTCATGATCGAGGGCGAAGAAGAATACGGCAGCAAGGTACTGTTCGATCTGCTGCGTCGAGAGCCGGAGCGCACGCGCGCCGATGTGGCTCTCGTCGCCGATATGTCGTACGTGGCGCCCGGGTGGCCCGCGGTGTACACCACGCTGCGCGGCATGTGCTACGCCGAGATCACCGTGCGCACGGCGAAACACGATCTCCACTCCGGCGAGTACGGTGGCGCCGCCCCCAACGCGCACGAGGAGCTGTGCCGGCTGCTCTCCCGGCTCAAGAGTCCCGACGGGAAGATCAACATTCCGGGGCTGTATGCCGCCGTGAAGGCGCCGAGCGCCAGAGAACGGGCCCTGTGGAAGCGGCTGCCGTTCCGGGAGAAGGAGTTCCTCAATCGGCGCGTGCAGGCGAAGGCGCTCACCGGGCTCAAGGGCCGCTCGGTGTTCGAGCGGCTCTGGGCGTTGCCGACGTTCGAGATCCACGGCATCACCGGTGGTTTCACCGGAGTGGGGGCCAAGACGGTGATTCCCGCCGAAGCGACCGCGAAAGTGAGCCTGCGGCTCGTGCCCAACCAGAAGATGAAGACGGTGGAGCGCCAGCTCGCGGCTGCGGTGAAACGGCTCGTCCCCAAGTACGTGACCGCCACCGTCCGCTTTCTGCATGGGGCTGATCCCGCCCAGGTTCGCATCGATCACCCGGCGTTCCAACTGCTCGATCGCGCCTTTCACGACATCGTGGGTCGCGGTACCGTGGCGGCGCGGGCCGGCGGATCGATTCCCGTCGTCCCCGCGCTGGGCCGGCAGGGCGCGCCGGTCCTGCTGACGGGGATCGGACTCCCCGACGACCGGCTGCACGCCCCGGACGAGAAGCTCGATCTGCAGCAGCTCTGGGACGGGGTTCAGGTGTTTCAGCGGTTCTTCGAGCTCCTGGCGCGGAACGGGATCGGCCGAGAGTAGTTTTCGGCTTTCCTTCGTGACGGGGTGCACATCGGCCGGCCTCGGTCGTCTCTCATATTGCCGCTATGCACCGTCCCCTGATCCTCGCCGGCATCGGCTACCTGCTCGTTTGCGCCGTCGTGGCGATCCGCCACGAGCCGCGCCCGGCGCCGAGTCCGCAGCCGCCCCTTCCAGCGGTGGTGGGTTTCGACGGCTCCGCTGCGCAATGGTTTGCGGCGATCAAGCCCTACTGTAATGCCGTGGAAGCCGAAGTCACCCAGCGGCGCCATCCCGCGCCCCCGACGGTGGAAGGGCAGGGCTACAGCGCGGCGTGTTATGCGCTCGGCGGCCGCATTGATTCCGCGCGGGCGGTGATCGACCGCCTCGCATCGAGTGATCGCCCCCGGGCGGCGGGCATCGTCTTCGATGTCGGCCACCCCGTGGCCGATGCCGGTGACGATCGATCAGCGGGACCGATCATGGAGCTGGTGCTCGAGTA
The DNA here is from genome assembly GCA_035491895.1 of Gemmatimonadales bacterium. Lineage (GTDB taxonomy): Bacteria > Gemmatimonadota > Gemmatimonadetes > Gemmatimonadales > GWC2-71-9 > DASTHG01. The sequence continues at coordinate 53,290 of DATJJY010000088.1, read as the reverse complement.
CTGGCCCAACCAGTACATGGCGCTGTACCACGCCGGGATGTCGGAGTACGCGCTGGGGCAGCCGCGCCTGGCCCGGCAGCACCTCACGTCCTTCCTTACGTATTACCACGAGAACGACGGCTGGACGCACAACGCGCGAGACGTGCTCGCGCGGCTGCCGGAGTGATCGACTCCACCTACTTCGCGAGCGGCACCGTCCTCCAAGACCGATACGAGATCCTGGGAGAGATCGGTCGTGGCGGCTATTCGGTCGTGTATCGCGCGCGCGATCGACGGATCGGCAGCGACGTCGCGATCAAGCTGCTGGTCCCACCGCCCGCGGCCGCACGGCTGGCCCGCGAGCGGCTGCGGCGGGAGGTGCAGGCCGTCCGGCAGATCAGCCACCCGAACATCGTTCAGGTATTCGACGTGGCCGAGCAGGGCCCATGGGGTTTCGTCGTCATGGAATACGTGCACGGTCCCGATCTCGCCGTGCGGGTGCGGGACAGCGGCCCGCTCGACGGCGCCGCGACGGCGCGTCTGGGGCAGGAGATCGCCGACGCGCTGGCGGTCGCCCATCGCCGCGGCATCCTGCATCGTGACGTCAAGCCGCAGAACATCCTGCTCGCGCTCGATGGCCGGGCGCGGCTGACCGATTTCGGATCGGCGCGCCTCGCCGGGCTTGCAACGCTCACCCAGACCGGTGGCCTCGTCGGCACGCTCGATTATGCCGCGCCGGAGGTGCTGGCGGGAACCCGCGCCGACGCGCGATCCGAGGTCTACTCGCTCGGAGTCACGCTCTTCTATGCCCTCACGGGCTCGCTGCCGTCGCGTGCGGGGCGAAGCGCCGTCAGCGCGGTCGCCGGGCATCATCCCAGGGGCCGCCGCCCGGACGTCCCGGCGTGGCTCGACGCAGCGGTGGCGCGTGCCACAGCCGCCGATCCCGCTGATCGATTTCCGTCGGTCGGTCTCTTCGCCGCGGCGCTGACCCCGGATGCGGGGGAAGAGCTGTCGGCCCCACCGGCCCGGTTCAGCTGCGTGATGTGCGGCGCCGCCGAGCCGTTCGACCTCGGCGTCTGCCCGCGCTGTGCCAGACGGGCCGATGGAGCGGACGATGTGCTCGTATTCGTCGACCCTCCCACCGCTCGCACGCCCCGCCGCGCCGTACGGGACGCGCTCGAAGGTCGCCTGCCGAGCGTCTCGTCTACGGGGCACCAGGCGCTCCTCGGCGGCGAGCGGCCGTTGTTACGCGTTCCTCGTGCCGCGGGCGAACGAGTTGTCGAGCTGCTCGCCGATCATGGAATTCCCGCGCGGACCGAGTCGCTGGCGCGTCTGTCTCGCACCGACGTGCCCACGCCGATCCTGCTGCTCGCCGGCGCCGTCACGACCGGGGGATTGGCCGTGGGGGTTCTCGCGGCCGCGCCGCTGCTCTTCGCCACGACGCCGCTCGTGGCGGTGAGTCTCGTGAGTCTGGCAACGCTCGGGCGCCGCACGCCGGTGTGGAATCCCCGCCCCGCGGGCCGGCATGTCCTGCCGCTCGACGCCGAGCGGGAAGCCGTGCGGACCCTGGCGGAGCTGCCCAGCGGTGCCGCGCGCACGCTCCTGATCGACTTGCTGAGACGCACCGCGGGGTCACCGGTCGGGCCGGCGCTCGTGGGCGCCCTCGTCGTGGCGGCGTGTGCCGTGGCGCGCCAGCTTGCCGCGCTCGACCGCCAGCTCGACGCCGGCGCCGCGCAGACCGAGCGTCTCACGAACCTGCCCGACGGCATTGAGGCGCTGGCGCGCTGTGAGCAGGGCCGCGACGCGCTCGTGCAGCGGCTGCTCGAAACGACCGCCACATTGAGCCGGATAACGGGGGATGCGGCGTTACAGGCCGCGCTACCAGATTCGCCCCTTGCGGCGGCCGCCCGCGAGTTGGCGGAGGAAGGCCGCATCCAGGCGGATGCAGCGCGGGAGGTCGAGGAGCTGCTCACGTCCTCTTGCTGAGATTGCGCAGCCGATTGATGTCGTGCTGGGTCAAACCCCGACCGCCGTAGCGCTCTTCCGTCCACGGGTCGCCGTGCATGTGATAGCCGTTCTGCTCCCAAAAACCGGGGACGTCGGCGTCCAGCAGCGTCAACCCCCGCACCCACTTCGCGCTCTTCCAGAAATACAGATGCGGGACGAGGAGCCGGGCTGGCCAGCCGTGCTCGGGAGTCAGCGGCTCGCCATCGTGCGTGAGCGCTACGAGATTCTCTGCCCGGTCGAGATCGGCTAACGGCAGGTTGGTCGTGAATTGCTGCTCGGCCGACACGAGACAGTAGCGAGCGTCTGGGCGCACGCCGGCGCGCTCGAGCAGCAGCCGCACCGCCACACCGCCAAAGCTGTTGTCGTACCGGCTCCACGTCGTGACGCAATGGATGTCGCATTGCGTGGTGGAGCGGGGTAGGGCGAGGAGCTCGTCGTAGGTGAGAACGAACGGACGCTCGACAAGGCCGTCCACCGTGAAGGTCCACGTCGCGAGATCGACCGTCGGGACGAGCCCGTAGTGAAGCACCGGCCATTTCTTCGTGAGCACCTGGCCTGGAGGCAGGCGCTCACGCGCGGCCGGACCCGCGCTCATGACGGTTGGGTGGCGGGCTCGGCGAGACGCGTCGCGACGCCGAACGCCGTCTCGAATCCGTGCATCACGGCCCGCACCGTGTCCTCCCACAACGCCGTGCCGGCGGTGTCCTCCCCGCGCTCGCGCGCGACCGACGTCATGACGACGCCGGGAATCCCGCAGGGCACGATGCGGTCGAACGCCGAGAGATCGGTCGTGACGTTGAGGGCAAAGCCGTGCCAGGTGACCCACTGCTTCACGTGGATGCCGATGCTGGCGATCTTGCGGCCGCGCGTCCAAACGCCGGTCAGCCCGGGGTTGCGCTCCGCCGGTATCGCGAGCGCGCCGAGCGCGTCGATCAGCGCCTGCTCGAGCGTACGGAGATACCAGTGCAGGTCCGGCCGGTAGGCGTTGAGGTCGAGGATCGGATATCCCACGAGCTGTCCAGGGCCGTGGAAGGTGACGTCGCCGCCACGCTCCACCTCCACGACGTCGATGCCCTGGGACTGCAGCACGTGGGCTGCTTGTGTCGTCCGACCCAGCGTGACGACCGGGTCGTGCTCCAGCAATAACAGGACGTCGTGTCCCAGCCGACCAGCGATGCGGTCGTGTGCCAGCGCGCGCTGCCAGGCGAGCGCCGCGCGGTACTCCATCCTCCCCGCCAGGATGACCTCGAGCGGGTTCGGGCTCATGCGACCCCGCTGGCCGCCGGGCCGGCGCCGCGCACCGCCCAGCGGCTCGCGGCGACGCCGAACCCCAGGGCCAGGACGCCCCACAGGATCAGACCGGTAAGACCCAAGAGTCGATCCGCCAGGGCGGCGAGAAAGCCGATGATGAGGGCGCCCACGGCCGCCAAAACCGCGATCACGCCACGCTGCCAGATGTTCTCGATGGGAGTGCTACGGCGCCAGCCGAAAAAGGCTGCCAGGCCGAGCGCTGCCAGTGTACCATAGAAAAGGAGACCTGCGAACTCCTCCTGGTAAGCAACGACCTCGAGGTGACTGCGGAGCTGGCTGACGACGATCTGCGCCAGCGTCATCATTGCTCCACCGAGACCGGACCCGGTCCCGATCGCTCCCAGTCCGACGGCCACCGGGTCCTTCGCCGCGTCGTTCAGATATTGATCGCCCGGCCGAGCGAATCGAGGCAGGCTTCCGCCACGGCCTCCGACATCGTCGGATGCGCGTGGATCGCGAGCTCGACCTCTTCGACCGTGTACTCGTTCTCCCGCGCCACCGCCAGCTCGTGGATCATCTCCGACGCGTGGGCGCCGACGATATGGGCACCGAGGATCTCTCCGTACTTTTTCTCCCGGAGCACCTTCACGAATCCCTCCGTCTCCCCGGTGCCGCGGGCGCGGCCGTTGGCGGAAAACGGGAACTTCCCGGCGATATACTCGAGCTTCTGCTCTTTGCACTGATCCTCGGAGAGCCCGATGCTCGCCACCTCGGGGTGACAGTACGTCACGCTGGGCACGTTGTCGTAGCGGAGCGCGTGCGGCTGTTTTCCGGCGAGACGCTCCGCGACGATGATCCCCTCGCGGCTTCCCTTGTGCGCCAGCATCGGTGGACCGGCGACGTCGCCGATGGCGTAGTATCCCGGCGCCGTGGTCTGGAGGTTCTGGTCGACCTTGATGAAGCCCCGATCGGTCAGCTGAATGCCGCACTCTTTGAGTCCTACGTTCTCCGTGTTGACCGCCCGGCCTGCCGCCATCAGGACAGCGGCTGCCTCGACCTGCTGCTTCCCGCCCTCCGCTTCGACGTCCAGTACGACCTTGTCCTTGCCGACAGCGGCCTTGGTCACCTTCGCCCCGGCGATCACGGTGATGCCCCGCTTGCGGTAGCTCTTGGCGAGCTCCGCCGACGCCTCGGCATCCTCGAGGGGGAGTATGCGGGGGAGGGCTTCGATCAACGTTACGGGCACGCCAAAGGCGTTGAAAATGTCGGCGAACTCCATTCCGACGGCACCGGCGCCGATGACCGCCACCGACGCGGGGAGCTTCTCCAGCAGCAGCGCTTCGTCGGAAGAGATGACGGTCGTCTTGTTGATCTCGAGCCCGATTTGAGGGATGCCCTTCACGCGCGATCCGGTGGCGATGACGACCGCCTTCTTGGCTTCGAGGATGTCGCTGCCTACCTGGACCTTGCGGCCCGGCTGCAGGACGCCCGTACCCTTGATGACGGTGATCTTGTTCTTCTTCATCAGGAACTCGACGCCCCGCGAGTTCTGGTCGGCGACCTTGCGACTGCGTTTCATCGCGACGCCGTAGTCGGTTTTCACCGTGCCGGCCGCCACACCGAAGTCCGCCGAATCCTTCAGCAGGTGGGCGATAAAGGCCGAATGGAGCAGGGCCTTGGTGGGGATGCACCCGATATTGACGCACACCCCGCCGAGCTTCTCGCGCTCCACCACGGCGCAGGCCATGCCGAGCTGCGCCGCTCGAATGGCGCACTCGTAGCCGGCAGGGCCCCCGCCAAGGACAATCACGTCGAATTGACTAGCCAATGAGCCTCCCCTTGGAATGCAGAATGCAAACTGCAGAATGCACAATTCTGCATTCGACATTCATCATTCTGCATTTATAAGAGCATCGCCAACGGATTCTCGAGCATCTGCTTCAAGGTTTTCAGGAATGCGGCCCCGGTGGCTCCGTCGATCACCCGGTGGTCGCAGCTCATCGTCATCCGCAAGCGCCGCCGCACGACCACCTGGCCGTCCACCGCCACCGGTTTCGCGGCCATCGTCCCGACGGCGAGGATCCCCGCCTCGGGGGGGTTGATGACCGCGGTGAACTGGTCGATCTCGAACATGCCGAGGTTCGAGACGGAAAACGTCGACCCGGTGTACTCCTCCGGCTTCAGGCGGCGCTCGCGCGCCCGGCCGGCGAGCTCGCGCGCTTCGGCGCCGATATCCAGCAGTGATTTGCGGTCGGTATTGCGGATGACGGGCGTGATCAGCCCGTCCTCGACGGCCACGGCCATCCCGAGGTGGACCTCGTTCCAGTAGCGGATGTGGTCCTCCTGCCACCAGGCGTTGCAGGCGCCGTGTTTCACGAGCGCCAGGGCCGTGGCCTTCAGCAGGATGTCGTTGACGCTGATCTTCCCTTGCTGATCGCCGAGCTGCTGGTTGAGCGCCGCGCGCGCCTCGGCGGCCCGCTCCATGTCCACTTCGGCCGTGAGGAAGAAGTGGGGGATTGGTCCCAGCGACGCGCCGAGCCGCTTGGCGATGGTCTTGCGGATCTGGGTGAGCGGGACGTCGCGATATGGGGCACCGCCGCCTATCGGGGCGGGGGCGGACGCACGGGGAGCGGTAACGGCGACGGCGCCCTCCAGGTCCCGCATGATCACGCGTCCCCCGGGACCCGATCCCTGCACCAGCTTCAGGTCGACGCCCCGTTCCTTGGCGAGCCGCTTCGCGAGCGGCGAGGCTCTCACTACGCGAGTGGCGTCAGCAGGGGCCACTGGGGGGACCGGCTGAGGGCTGACAGCCGACGGCTGAGAGCTGACGGCTGACGGCTGAGGGCTGACAGCCGACGGCTGAGAGCTGACGGCTGACGGCTGAGAGCTGACGGCTGACGGCTTCTTCGCGGGCGCAGCCGGAGCGGTCGTCGCAACGCTCTCCCCCGGCGCACCGATCACCCCCACCGCCTCCCCCACCGGCACCGTCGCTCCCTCGGCGACGAGCTGCTTGAGGAGCTGCCCATCGGCGCGGGCGACGATCTCCATGACCGCCTTGTCGGTCTCGACCTCGGCCAGCGTTTCGCCGGTCTTGACCGCATCGCCGACGGCCTTGGACCACTTCACGATCCGCCCCTCCTCCATCGTCGGGGAGAGCGCTTCCATCACGACGGTGGTGGCCATGTCAGTCGAGGTAGAGGACGCGCCGGGCCGCCGTGACCACCTTTTCGGCGGACGGCTTGGCGAGCCGCTCGAGCTGCTTGTTGTACGGCATCGGCACATCGGCCTGTGTGACGCGCAGCACCGGCGCGTCGAGCTGGTCGAACGCTTCGCGCTGGATGAGATCGACCACCTGGGCGCCCACGCCGCACTGGGGCCAGCCTTCCTCCACGACGACGACGCGGTTGGTCTTCGCCACCGAGCGGAGTATCGTCGCGTCGTCGAGCGGGCGCAGCGTGCGGAGGTCGATGACTTCGGCCGCGATGTCCTGGGTCGCGAGCTGTTCGGCCGCCTTGAGAGCGATCGACACCGTCTTGGAGTGGCAAATGAGGGTGACGTGCGCGCCTTCGCGCTTCACCTCGGCCTGGCCGATCGGCACCACGATCTCGCCCTCGGGGACCTCGCCCTTGTTGTTGTAGAGCATTTCGCCCTCGAGCACGATGACCGGGTTGTTGTCGCGGATCGCCGCCTTCAGGAGGCCCTTGGCGTCGTAGGGGGTCGCGGGGGCGACGACCTTGAGGCCGGGGATGTGCGACAGCCACGACTCCCACGCCTGCGAGTGCTGGGACGAGAGCTGCAGCGCGGCCCCATTGGGTCCGCGAAAGACGATCGGGATGGGGATCTGGCCGCCGGACATGTAGAGCATCTTGGCCGCGGAATTGACGATCTGATCGAGTGCCAGCACGGCGAAGTTCCAGGTCATGAACTCCACCACCGGACGCAACCCACCCATTGCCGCGCCGACGCCGATCCCGGCGAACCCGAGCTCGGCGATCGGCGTGTCGACAATGCGCTTGGCGCCGAACTCCTCGAGCAACCCGCGGCTCACCTTGTAGGCGCCCTGGTAGAGGCCGACCTCCTCGCCCATCAGGAATACGTTGGGGTCGCGCTGCATCTCCTCGCGCAACGCCTGGTTCAGGGCATCCCGGTACGTGATCGTGGGCATGGGTCAGTCCGCCAGCACGTGCGCCGTCAGCTCTTCGGCGACGGGGTCGGGGCTCTCGTCGGCGAATTTCACCGCATCCTCGACCTCGGCACGCACCTCCGCGTCGAGCGCATCGAACCCCGCCTGATCGAGGACGCCGTCCTGGCGCAGGCGCTGCGTGAGCTGGACGATCGGGTCCTTCTTCTTCTGTTCCTCTACCTCGTCTTTCGTGCGGTAGACGCCGTGCAGCGGGTCGGACATCGAATGGCCCATGTAGCGGTAGGTCCGCACCTCGAGCAGGGTGGGATGGCCGCCCTTGCGGGCGCGCTGTACCGCGCGCTGCACCGCCTGCTGCACCTCGAGCACGTCCATCCCGTTCACGACCTCGCCCGCGATGTCGTAGCTGCAGGCGTGCTCCACGACATCGGTCACCGCCGCCACACGCTCGAACGCGGTGCCCATCCCGTAGCGGTTGTTCTCGCACAGGAAGATCACCGGCAGCTTCCATACCGACGCCATGTTCAGCGCCTCGTGGAACGCCCCGATGTTTACCGCCGCCTCGCCGAAGAAGCAGACGCACACCTCGTCCCCGTCGCGATACTTGATCGCAAAGGCGAGACCGGTAGCGAGCGGCAGGTGGCCCCCCACGATCCCGTGACCGCCCATGAAACGCTTTTCCGCGTCGAACAGGTGCATCGAGCCGCCCTTGCCGCCGGAACAGCCCGTGCTCTTCCCGAACAACTCGGCCATGACGGCGCGCGCCGATATGCCGCGCACCAATGCCTGGCCGTGCTCGCGGTACGAGCCGATGACGTAGTCGGTGGGCTCGAGGGCCGCGGACACGCCGACCGCGACCGCTTCCTGCCCGATATAGAGGTGGCAGAAGCCGCCGATCTTGCCGATGGCATACGCCTCGGCGGCCTTTTCCTCGAAATGGCGGATCAGGAGCATCTCGCGCAACATGCGGCGCTGCTGTGCTCCTTGTGTGTCGCCCTTCGTGGGCTGTGCGGTCGCGGTCGTCATGGTTGGGTCGCTGCCTCCACTTGCTCCCAGGCGTGATAGCTCGAGCGCACGAGCGGGCCCGACTCGACGTGCCGGAATCCCATCTCGGCCCCCAGCCGCTTCAGTTCGGCGAATTCGGCCGGCGTGTACCAGCGGGCGATCGGCAGATGCGCATCCGAGGGGCGGAGGTATTGCCCGAGCGTGAGGATATCCACGTCCTGCGCGCGCAGGTCATGCATCGCGCCGATCAGCTCGTCCCATTCCTCTCCGAGACCACACATCAGACCGGACTTGGTGAGCCCGCCCGGGTTCAGCTGCTTCGCCCGCTGCAACAGCTCGAGCGCCCGCGGATAGCGGCCCCCGGGGCGGGCGATGCGATACAGCCGCTCGATCGTTTCGAGGTTGTGGTTCAGGATGTCGGGGGCGGCGGCCACCACGATCTCCAGCGCCGCAGCACTGCCCTTGAAATCGGGGATCAGGACCTCGATCGACGTCTCGGGAAGTCGCTGCCGGATCGCAGCGATGCTCGCGGCGAACAGCTCCGCGCCGCCGTTCGGCAGATCGTCACGGTCGACGCTCGTGATGACGACGTGGCGCAGTCCCAGCTGAGCCACCGCAGCGGCGAGACGTTCGGGCTCCTGCGTGTCGAGGGGGGCTGGAGTGCCGTGGGCCACGGCACAGTACGCACAGTTCCGCGTGCACACGTCCCCGAGGATCATGAAGGTGGCGGCGCGGTGCTCCCAGCACTCGCCGATGTTGGGACAGTGGGCTTCTTCGCACACGGTGTGCAGCCGCAAGTCCCGCATCATCTGTTTTACGGTGAGATAGGTCGCCCCTCCCGGAGCTTTGACCTTGAGCCACGCGGGCTTTCGCTCAGGGGCTCCTGGGCCAACAGAGGGGGCTCCCTGTCGCTGCGGCGTGATTTGAATCAGCGGTACGGCCATGGGCGGTGAAGATAGCGTTCGCGAAACGACCATGAAAGCCGTTTTTCAACCGGACGGTTGATCGCCCTGTCGTCTAAGTCGTTTGATCTCTTCCTCCAAGGCGGCGTCCGTGCTGAGGGTCCCATCCGCGATCTCGGCGATCTCCTCCGCCTCGTGCCACTGCCGTTCCAGCTCGAGGATTTCGGCGCGCTCATCGACCGCCATCTCGAGCGCCAGGCGGCCCTCGGGCCGGAGGGAGCGCAGCGTCAGCTCGCGGCGCGCGACGTTCTTGATCAGCTGATCGGCGCCTCCCGCTTCGTCGACGACGCGCGCCGCATCTTCGGCCTTGCGACGGCTCGAGCGGCGCACGTTGAGGTAGGCGAGTCCCTGGCGCAACAGCGCGTGGGCGTCGGGACCGGTAAGCAGTGCCGCTTCCCGGTGACAGGTGGGGCAGCTGACGAGCACGGCGAGATCCTGGTGAGAGTCGGGCACCACGCGGGCGTGCTGGACGTGTCTCGTCCTGAGCCGCAGGATGGTGCCGCAATGGTCGCAGATCGGGGGCTCGATGAGCCGAACCGGCCGGGTCCCGACCATCCAGACGTAGATGTCGTCGGCGGTGCGCCCCAGGTTCCACGCGAGAAAGCCGAACGAGCCACCGAGCGCCACGTTGGCTGCTACGCCCAGTCCCACCGCGGCGAGCGTCAGCGGCACGACGACCTTCGCCCGCTCGCGGTTGCGCGCCCGCAGCCGCTCACCGTAGCGCCACCCCGCGAGCTCGACGCGCAACGGTTTGCCGATGCGGATGAGGTCGTAGCGCTGCCAGCGCAACAGGGCGACCTGCTCCGTGCTGGCGAGGAGCCGCGCGTCGGCGGCGGCGCGGGCAACCGCCTCGATGCGCTCCAGCCGGTCGTCGAGCGGCGTGAGGTTCCAGCGGGAGCACTTGGGGCACACGACCCACAGCCGAGCTCTCCACTCGTCGAACGCCAGGCGGCGCCCGACGCCGAGCCCCGAGGGGCCACCATCGCCGTCGAGCGTCGCGTTGCAGAAGGCGCAGGAGGTGTACATCGCTCTCAGCTGTCAGCCATCAGCGCTCAGCTCTCAGTTGATCGGCTGCGAAGCGAGTGATCGAGAGACCGCCGATATCGATGTCGGTTTGACCGGACGCAACGAGGTCCCCGATGATCTCGCCCGTGATGCCGGCGAGGAGGATGCCGTTGCGACCGTGGCCGGTGGCGTACCAGAGTCCTGCGATGTTGGGGTCGGCGCCCAGGATGGGGAGGCCGTCCGGGGTCACGGGGCGGAGTCCCGCCCAGCTGCGCCGCACCGGTGCCTGCGCGATCGCGGGGCAGAGCCGCGCGGTCGATCGGCGGATCTCCGACAAGCCCGCTTCTGTGGTGCGAGCGTCGAACCCGACGTGCTCCATCGTACTGCCCAGGATCGCCTCGCTCCCGCGCGGCAGCATATACCCATGGCCATGATAGAAGACGGCAGACGGGAATCCCGGTGGCCAATCGATCGCTATGAGCTGTCCGCGCATCGGCTCCACCAGGAGCGGACGGGGCAGCCCCTCGACGAGCGGCGACCAGGCGCCCGCTGCGATGACGATCTGTCCCGCAGGCGTGCTGGTCGATCCGGAGGTCACTCCCATGACCCGGCCGCCGACGGTCAGGACCCGCTGCACCGATTCCCGGCTCACCCGGACGCCGAGGCGGCGCGCGTCGGTCAGGAGGGCCGCGGTCAGGGCCGCCGGATCGAGGCATCCGTCCTCCGTCGCGTACAGCGCTCCCCACGCTTCGGGGGCGACGCCCGGCCACTGCTCGTCGAGGTCGGCGCGTTCCAGCCAATCGCAGCGCAACCCCGCCTGTCGCTGCTCCGCTACGACTTCCCACAACGTTTCGGCCTGAGTCTCGTCGAAGGCGAATGTCGCGATGCCGATGGGCTGGAAACCGATGTCCGTGCCTGTAGTATCTTTGAGCGAGGCGGCCAGGTCTGCGTAGAGATCCCGTCCCCGGACGGCGAGTGGCAGGAGGCGCTGATCCGCTGACTCGATCTGGGCGGCGAGCAACCCCGCCGATGCCGCGGACGCAGCGGCCGGATCGGGACCGGGGGCGAAGAGAGTGACATGGAGGCCGCGTTGGGCGGCGGCCCGGGCGCACGCGGCGCCGATCACTCCGCCGCCCACGACGGCGATGTCGGACCCTGAAACTCCCGCGGGTGTCACGGCGTACGATCCGTTGACCTGTGGGGCCACTTGGGAGGCCGTATGTTTCGAAGCATTCTCGGTTTCGCGATCTTCGCCGTGCTGGTGTGGATCGGGCTCAAGATCATCTTCGGCCTGTTGGGCGGGCTGATGAGCATCCTGATGACCGTCCTCTGGCTCGCCGCGATCGGGTTCATCTTCTACGTAGTGCTGCGGGTGATCAGCCCCGCTACGGCCGACCGGGTGCGCGACACCATCCGCGGCAAGCGCGACGCGGCCTGATCCATTCTGCCGCGGGTTGTGACGGGGTCATCGTCCGGACGACGATGACCCCGTCGTCGTTTTCGCCCCGTCCAGCGCGGCGAGCACGCCCCATACGAGCAGGGGCACCAGAATCTCGTGGTGGCCGGTCAGCTGGATGCCGCGCCCGCCGTTCAGCGTGGGGCGCTCGACGACGTTGACACGCGGCCGGTAGTGTCGCTGCATGTCGCAGTCACACGCCGTGAACGCCGTCGGTTTCCCGGCGTTGAGGTTCCGGGCGATGGTGAGGGCCTTGAGGAACACCTCGGGCATCACGACCGCGCTCCCCAGGTTCAACACGACCCCTCCGTCCTGCAGCGCCGGGAGACTCGCGGCCAGCCGCTTGAAATCGCGGTGACTGGTCGCGCCGATCGCGGCGCCGTCGGCGCTCGGGTGCTGATGAATGATCTCGGCCCCCACCGCCGCGTGGACCGTCACCGGGACGTTGCGCCGCGCGCAGGCCACCAGCACCGAGGCCGGTCCGCCCGGCAACGGCTGCCGGCTCGCGAGCGCATCGCTGAGTCCCTCGCCGGCGCCGCGGCCGGCCGCCGCCGCGGCGGCGAGCGCCGCGTTCATCTCGCGCCCGGTTTCTTCCGCCATCCCGAAGGTGCCATCGGCCAGGCCCGCGGCCACATCCTCGCTCGTCCCGCCGAAGGCGGCGAGCTCGAAGTCGTGAATCGCCGCGCTGCCGTTCATCGCCACGTGGGTGATCACGCCGCGCTCGAGCAGCGTCACGAGCAGCGGCCCGAGCCCCACCTTGATGACGTGCCCGCCGAGCATCACCACGACGGCACGGCGCCCCGCGGCACGGGCGACCGCGTCCGCCACGACGCGCAGATCGCGCGCGGCCAATATGTCGGGGAGCGAGCTCCAGAAGGCGCGAAAGCCGAGGTCGCTACCGGGGGGGTGGGCGAGGAGGGTGGGATCGACTTTGTTGCGGCGCTCGGCGATCGGGACGGTCTTCAACCGGCTGAAGTCCGCCTCCCGGTAATCGGTCATGGGTGCCCCGGCGGGGGGGCTGGGGGGACCGAGAACTGCTTGAGCTTCAGGGTGACCGTGCCGAACGAGAAATTCGACTGCAGCGCGAGGATGAGGTGCTGCGGGTCGTCCGACAGCCAGATGTGGGCCTCGGCCTGCTCGGCAAAAATGCCCCGCCCTTTGGGAATGATCGGCCGGATGACGATCGCGTTGAACTTCTTGCCCGCGACACCAATCTTCTCGCGCTTTTCGACCACGACGATCACCGGATTACGGTCGGGACGGAAGTAGCGCCGATACTCGTAGCGCTTGCCCACTTCGAGCGGAACCGTGCGCACCCAGTAGAGGAACGCCGCATCATCGAGCGGATCGGCCACCGTCGGCTTGGCGCTGTCCACTCCCGCTTCGCGGTAGAATCCGGAGTCGGGGAAGATCTCGAACGTGTTGTTGCGCTTCTTGCCCCGCTCTTCGGTCTGGGTGACATAGCGGCGCGAGCGAAAGTCGTTGCGTCCCACCCACGATTCGAGCAGCTGGTCGAGATGGTACCAGAGCGCGCCGCCCTGGATGTGGAACGTGATGTGCACCATTTCGGCGCCGCGGATCGTATCGAGGCCGGCGACCTCCATCGTCGCTTCGCCGACGCTGAAGGGTCCGTACTTGGCCGAGAACACCATGCGCTCGCCGATCGGAAACGGCACCGGCTGAGGCGGCGGGGCCGCTGGCGCCGCGGCAGCGGCGGGCGGTGTCGCGGCCGGATGGGCAACGGTGTCCTGCTGCGCCGCGACCGACCCGATCCCGCAGGCCGCGAGCAACAGGACGGCGGCCCCGGCGGCGCGGATCACCGGTCGGGCCCGCCACGCCGCCATCAGCATCTGCCACGGCTGAATCCGCGAGGGGCGCTGCCGCAGGTCGTAGCGGCCGGTGACGGGGACGGTATCGACGCGCCGGGCATGCGGCACCAGCCGGGCCAGGAGCTCCGCGTTGGCGATCCAGCCGTCGGTGCGCAGCAAGGCGTCGGAGATAGGGCGCAGCGCCTGACGCAGAGTAATGAGGCGTAGCGCCAGGAAACCGGAGACGGAGTCGCGCACTCCGTGCACAGGCAAGAGGCGCGGTGTCCAGTGGCGCACGAAGCGATGGGCGCGGGGACGTTGACCCGCTCCCGCCACCTGCTCGGCCACCACGAGGTCGGCTCCCGACTCGATGCGCTTCACCATGTCGTCCATCGCATCGGGCGAATACAGGAAATCGGCGGCGAGGGTGATCGCGCAGTCGCGCTTGGGTCGGTCGGTGCGCTCGAGCGCGAGGCGCAGCAGCTCTTCGAGGCTGCGTGCGTAGCCGCGGCGTTCGCGGTGAGTGGTGATGCTCAGCGGCAGCACGCGGGAGTAGCGGGTCAGCACCTCCCCCGTCCCGTCGGTCGAGCCGTCGTCGCACACCAGCAGCTGGTACTCCCGCTGAAACGCCGTGAAGACCTGACGGACCTTCCACAGGACGAGGCCGGCGGTCTTCGCCTCGTTATGCACGGGAACGCACACGTAGATCATTGGACTTGCAATCTAGACGAGCGAGCGATACAGAGCCAAGGTGGCCTGCGCCATCGACTTGGCGGTGCAGCGATCGGGCAGGGAAGATCGCGGCGGGGACGCGAGCGTCGCGACCACCGTGCGAGCGAGCGCCTGCGGATCGGCGACCGGCACGAGCGATTGCGGCTCGAGAATCTCCGGAATGCCCCCTGCCGCAGTGGACACGACGGGTTTGCCGAGCGCCAGCGCGTGCAGGATCACGCTGCCGAGTCCTTCCTCTCTGGATGACATGACGAAGACATCGGCTTCCCGAATCAGTGCATCGACTTCGTTGATATACCCCAGGAGGTGGACGCGGTCGCCGAGCGTGAGCCGGGCGATCTCCGCCTCGAGGGCCCCACGCCGCTCACCGTCACCCGCGATGAGCCAGTGCAGATCCGGTTCCAAGGGGCGCGCTTCTCGGGCGGCGCGGATCAGGGTGAGCTGATCCTTGTGGTCCACAAGGGCCGCCACGTTGACGGCCAGCGGGGTATGAGGCGGCAGGGACAATCGATCCCGGATACCAAACGGATGTGAGGCGTTGGCCTGAATCTCGGCCGGGTCGATGCCATCAGGGATGACGGTGATGCGGTCCGGCCGCACACCGTCAGCGACGAGGACCCGCTCGACCGCCGCGGAAATCGCCACGATGCGGTCCGCGGTGTGCCAGGCACTCCTCGCCCGCACGTGGAAGTCCACGCGCCGATGGGCGATGAGCGGAACCGGCGGTCTGGCGAAGCGGCACAATGTCAGCGAGTGACTATCGTGAACGTGTACGAGGTGGGGTCGGAACGTTCGCAGCGCACGGCGGATCGCCCACCAGGCACGCGGGTCGAGCCCGAGCGACCAGGTGAGCCCGTCGAGTGGCGTGCCATCCCGCGCCACGCGGCGGGCGAGCTCGCCGGCGCGGTGGGTGACGAGCCGCACGTCGACATCCCGCTCGTGCGCCAGCTCGCGCAGCAGCAGCCGGACCTGATTCTGGCCGCCGCGCCACTCCCGGCCCGCGTCCACGTGCAGGACGCGCATGATGAGCTACTGATTGCCGCCGGCGGCGACGTTCCCGAGGACGGTGCGAAGCTCGGCGAGGGTGAAGGGCTTGTGCAGGAAGGGGCGCCCCAGCTGCTCGAGGAATTGCAGCGTGTCGCCGCGCACGGTGTCGCCGGTGGCGAAGATCACCTTGCGGGCGATGTGGGGATACTGCCGCGCGAGGTTGTTGTACATCTCGCGGCCGCCGAGCCGGGGCATCCGCAGGTCGCAGATGATGACGTCGAAGGGGATCACGAGCGCTCGCTCCACCGCCTCGGTGCCGTCGCTCGCGACTTCGACGGTGTGGCCCCAGCTTTCGAGCGTCGCGCGCATGTAATGGAGGATGTGCGGCTCGTCGTCGACCACCAGGACGCGCAGCGTGCCGGCCGTCGCGACGGCTTTGACGGGTTGCGACGGCCGCTGCGGGCGCACCCCGCTCAGGAGCTCCACCGTGAAGGTCGCGCCCACACCGACACTCGACTCCAGCGTGATGCGGCCGCCGTGCTCCTTGATGATGCCCTGGCAGATCGACAGGCCGAGTCCGGTCCCCTCGCCTTCGGTCTTGGTCGTGAAGAAGGGCTCGAACACGCGGGGCAGGAGGTCCTCGGGGATGCCGGGCCCGTCGTCGGCCACACTCACGGCGACGCCGTCGAGCCAGCGCTTCGCGGTGACGGTGACGTGTCCCCCGTGACCGGAGCCGGCGATCGCCTGGGCGGCGTTGGTCAGCAGGTTGACGAACACCTGCTTGATCTGGTTCGGGTTCATCTCGATGTCGGGGATGTTGGGCTCGACGTACAACGCCGTTTCCACGTTCAACGCCATCATCTCGTTCCGGAGCAGCGCCAGGACCGACTCGAGCAGCGGTTGCAGCTGTTGGGGATGCCGCTCACCCTCCTGGCGGCGCGCGAACGAGAGCAGATTCTTCACGATCGTGGCGGCGCGCTCGGCCTCCTGGCGGATCACGCGCAGCGGCTCGGCGAGCGCTGGCGGCACGTCGCCCGACTCGGCGAGGAAGTCGGAGAACCCGACCACGGAGGCGAGCGGGTTGTTGAGGTCGTGCGCGATTCCGGCGATCAATTGCCCGATCGCCGACATCTTCTCCGACTGGATCAGCTGATCCTGGAGGTGGCGTTTCTCGGTATGGTCCTCGAACGACAGCACCGCCGCCTCGTCCTCGGCGCCTTCCATCCGGACGGCACTGACGGAGTAGTCGCGGGCGCCGGTCCGGATCTCGTGCGGTCCCGGCTCGGCGAGCGCCTGCGACACGATCGATGCCCACGCGGGGGGAAGGAGGCTCATCCACGAGCGCCCCGGCAGCGCGGTCACCGGCAGCTGCACGAGATCGGCGAACACCCGGTTGGCGCGGCGCACCATCCCGCGCTCGTCGACGATGCAGATCGCCTGCTTGATGGCGTCGACCGTCAGCTCCCACTGCCGCTTGCCGGACGAGAGGAGGTGCAACAGCCGGGCGTTCTCGAGCGCGATGGCGGCCTGCGACACGACCGCGCTGAGCAGGGCGAGCTCTTCGGCTCCGAAGACGTCGGGGCGCTCGGAGGCGACGGCGACGACGCCGATGCTGCGGCCCACGGCCTGGATCGGCGCACCCATCCACGCCGCTACGTCCTGCATCACCGTCACGCCGTGGCGCCCGGCCTGCTCCAGCACGTGATGGCTGAACACCATCGGTCCCCGGCGCATCGGGAGCTGCAGCAGGGGATCGTCGATGTGCGGTCGCTCACCGCCGCGGTGGTACGCGATCTGCAACCTGTTGGTATCGACGTCGAGCGCTAAGATGGTGAGCCGGTCGGGGGCGAGCAGCTCGGTAATCGCCGCCACCAACCGCTCGATGACCGTCGCCGGCCGATAGGCGCCGGCCAGCTCGCGCGACAGAGCGGTGAGCCGCGCGAGGGCATCCTGGTAGGAGAGCCGAGCCGGAGGTTTGGTCGATGAGGCCTGGTGCATGATCCTCGCGAACGTTCGCGCCCGCCTACGCGGACCCGATTGCCGTGTGGTCCTGGTCGCCCTCGCGCGTCGCGATCCCGCGGCCCGGGCCCGCGCCGAGCAGCGCCTCGCGCACGAAGGACCGGACGGGCTGCTCGACGAGCCGGACCTGTTCGAGGCCCTGCTGTCGTACCGCTCTCTGGTGTCGCCCTCCGCCCCCCTCTTCGCCTACGTGGCGGTGCGACATGCCCTCTTGGCTGCGGGCGTCGACGACCGTCCCCTGGCCGATTACCTCGCGGCCCTGCTGCTCGAGTTCGGGCGGCAGGATCGGGCCCATCGGGCACAGGGTGTCGATGACCAAACCTACCACTATCTCGTGGAAATAGTGAACGATCTGGCCCAGGAAGGTGAATCGGGGGTGCGGCGCTTCCACCTGCAGGTGCATCTCGGGAACTACAGCCTGTGGCTGGCGGGCCTCTTCCCGGACTACGTCGCGGTGCGGCGGCGGCGGCGCGGCGGTCCGGATCTTCCCTACTACGATGCCTTGGGACGCAGCGGCTTCGGTGGCGCCGCCGATCACGCCCTCGCCGAGCGCTTCGGCGTCGCCGCGATCTACCGGCTCGCCGCCGAGCGTTTCCCGGCGGTGCGGCAGGCGTTGAACCGCCTCTCCGATCGCGTGCTGTTTCCGAATCTCGTCACCGAAGACCGACTGCTGCGGAGCCTGTAGCCGCGCGCTGCACGGCGCGCGCGAAACCCTCGAACAACCCTGCTTCGACGTCGTCCTCGGGATGCCATTGCACGCCGAGCAGCCAACCCGTGGCTTCGTCAGGCGCCTCGACGCCTTCGATCACACCGTCCTCCGCCCAGGCGACGGCGCGGAGCGCGGGGGCGAGATCCTTCACCGCCTGGTGGTGCCGCGAATTCACGCTCGCCGGGTGTCCGGCGACGCGCTCCAGCAGCGAGCCGCGTTCGATCCGCAGCCCATGCCGGACATTCGTTCCCGAATGGGCGCCCGACGCGGGAACCTGGCTCGGCAGATCCTGATACAGCGTTCCCCCTTCGGCGACGTTGACGAGCTGAATGCCGCGGCAGATCGCGAGGATCGGGACCCGGCGCTCGCGCGCCGCGTGGTACAGCGCGAGCTCGACGGCGTCGCGTGCGTCGTCCGTTTCCTCGAGGCTCGCATGTCGCGTCTCGCCGTAGTATCGGGGATCCACGTCTTCTCCGCCGGTGAGCATCAACCCGCCGACGCAGGCGATCACGTCCGCGGCGTGGGCCGGCGCAATGAGCGGGGGAACGACGAGCGGCGTGAGCCCGGCGGCAATTGCTGCGCGCGCGTAGGCCGCGTTCAGCGCGACCCGCGCCCGCCCGAGGTCCGTGCGGAGCGGGGCGCTGACCGCGACGACGGGACTCACGGCTTGGCGGGCTTACCGAGCAGCGGACAACGCGGGTTGCTCACGCTCGCCCAGTTGACGCGCGCGCCATAGAACGGCACCGATCGGTCTGCGTCCACGAGACGCCCGATCTGCGGGAAGTCGCTCGGCGGGCGCGGGCGGTCGAAAATGAGCACTCCCTGCACGGTGGCGGTCGAGTCGTCCACGAGCAACACACCGAATACGGTGGAATCCCGGCCGTTCGTGTCTGCGGTGACGATCGGGAGCTTTCCCCCCTGGTACTCCAGCACGACGTGATCCCGCTCGCTCGACACGCGCACGAACGTCGAGTCCGAGCCGCCCACCAGGCGCGCCGGCAGCGACGCGGGCAAGCCGCGCGGGGCGTCGGTCAGGAGGGCATGCTCGTTTCCGATCTGGTCGAGGATCAATCGGGGTCCCACGAGCAGCGCCATGCCGCACACCGGGGAGCGGTGCGGGTCGACGGCGCAGGCGACGGCGAGGAGCGCCAGCAGCGGGGCGCGGCGAAGCATGAACGTAAGCTAATACGTGTAGGTGAGCGTGAGCGTCGTGGTGCGCACCGGCTCGAGCACCCGCGGCGCCAGATTGTAGATGTAGTTCAGGGCGTTCGCGACTTTGAGATGCGCCTCCAGCGGCCCAGCCGTCCAGCTGGCCCGCAGGTCCAGGATCCTCCCCTCGAGCCGCGGGTCGCCGGGAAAGAGCGGATCCTGACGCTCGAAGCGGCTGGAGTAGCGCCAGTCGGCTCCGACGCCGATGCGGTGCCAGGTGTAGTCGGCGGATAGCGTCAGGAGGTGGCGTGGCCGGTAGAGGAGCGGTCGCTCGGGGACGGTGTCGTGCGCCAGCTCGTGGGCCGAGAGGTACTGATACGCGAGGGTCGTGGAGAGGTGCGGTGCGAAGGACATCGCCGTGACGTTGAGATCGAGACCGGCAAGGCGTGCGCGCTGCAGGTTCTGGAACTGGATCAGCAACGATGGCGTGATCGATGGCTCGACGAGGTGCCGTGCCTCGGTCCAGAACACTGCGGCGTCGCCCCGTAACCAGGAGAGAGGCGTCCACGAGCGCCCGACCTCCGCCGACCACCCGTCCTCCGCTCGCAGTGCGGGATTGGGAATGACCCGGAACCCCAGCGCGTAGGTGGTGACGAACCGTTCCGCCAGACTCGGTGCGCGATAGGCACGCCCGACCGATGCGCGCCAGCTCCCGGTACGCGTCGGCCAGACGAGGCCGCCGCGGGGGCTCACGAACGCGGTGACGCCGCCGCCGTCGATCGTGAGGAAGTCGCCGCGTGCCCCGAGCGTGGCCCGCACCGGCCCCATGACCTGCTCGGCCTCGGCATACGCCGCGTACTCATCCTGCATGTGCCGGCCACCGCCCCCCGTGGTGTCGCCCGAAAAGACGTTGCTCGTGACATCGGACTGCGTGGCCTCGAGTCCGACGGTCACGATCTGGCCGGTGTCGCGGCGGGTCACGAGCCGGGCCTCTCCGCCGTAGCGGTTCGCCACGGAAAAATCGGCGGGGGCGAACGGCGGCCGGCGCCCGGGATACTGGTCGGTGAAATGGGTTCGCAACCAGCCGATCCGCGCCGACCAGGCGACCCGCGCCGACGGCGTGCGCGTGACGAGCGCCGTGACGTACCCCTTGTCCGAGCGGGTGCTGTTGCCGCGGTTCACGGTGTCGATCCGGAACGGCTGCAGCGCCTGGCCCGAATCGGTGCACTGGCCGCTCTGGCACCACGGCTCGGGCACCTGGTACTGGTCGCTCGCCCAGGCGCCGGAGAGGTTCACGAGCATTGCTGGCTCGGGGCGCCATTCTCCGCGGCCGCTCACCTGCCAGTGGTCCGCCTTGTCCTGCTCGCGGTACCCGTCGGAATGCCGCGCTCCCGCGGCCAGGCCGCCGCGCACGACTCCCTGTCCGTACGAGGCCGAGACATCGACGCCGTCCTGGATGCCGGTGTAGTCGCGGAATCCCCAGACCGGCTGCGGCGGGTCCGCGAGCACGCCTGCGGTCGCGCGCAGGCGTGCATGGGCCCCGGTCGGCAGCTCGCGCGTGATCAGATTCACGACGCCGCCGAACGCCGACGATCCGTACAACGCCGATCCAGCCCCCTTGACCACCTCTACGCGTTGCACCTGGTCGACCGGGACGAGATCCCAGTTGATGCCCCCGCGGTCTCCCTGGTTGGCCGGCACGCCGTCCACCAGGAGCAACACACGACTGCCGAGGCCTTCGACGAACCCCGACGACCCGCGGATGTTCACCTGGCCGTTGATGAACTGGACGCCGGGGGCCTTGTCGACCGCCTCGTCGACGGTGTTGATGGCGCGCGCGGAGATCGCCTCGCGCGACACGAGTGCGACGCTGGTGATCGCCTGGTCCAGCAGCTGGGAGCGCTTGGCCGCGGTGACGATTGTGGGCATCAGCGTGACGGGAGAAAGCCGTAAGCGGAAGTCGTGCCGCAGCGTTTCGCCGGCCGCCACCTCGATCGTGTCGACCGCGGGGAAAAAGCCGATCACCGCGACGCCGATGATCACCCGGCCCGCCGGGAGGGAATCGAGCCGGTACATCCCGGCGTCCGTCGTCTGCGTGCTCGCGACGAGTCGAGCGCCCGGTCCGCTTGTGAGCGCGCGCACCCGTGCCTGGCGTATCGCGAGGCCCGCCGTGTCGTTCACCGCTCCGGTGACGCTGCCGGTCCCCTGGCCCATCAGAACGAGCGGGACGGCGCACGCGGTGACGATCAGCACGCCGGTCTTCACGGGAAGTAGTACGACACGGGGTGCATGTTGGTGAAATCGACGACGAAGTCGACGCCCGTCGCGGTGCCGTTCACGACGACCGTCCCGGCCTGCGTGGTGTCGGCGGGATTCCTGTAATAACCCGCTTCGCGCAGCAGCGAATCGGCGTTTTGCTGTGACAGCGCGCCCTGCTTCTTCCACGCGGCGAGCACCCAGTGATAGGTACCGTTGGGGAGCGGCAAGGCGTACGCCTGCTCGTTCGCGCGGGCGGCGCTGTCGAGGCTCAGCGTCGGCGGCGGCACGGGCTGGAAGGTGAAGAGATCGGTCTGGGATTGCGGGAAGGTCGCGTACGCGACGAGGTAGACCACATCGGTCGATTCCGGGAGGGCGCCACGGAACGTGACGGTGCCGCAGATCCCCTGGAAGCTTGGCGGGCAGACCGTCTGCGGCTTGAGCCCTTCGTCGCAGGCGAGCGACACGCCGACGCTCAGGAGGCACAACGGGCCGCACCAGGTGCGAAGCATTGCTCCCAATCTGTGATGCGGCGTCCGGGCCTTCAACTTGACCCTCCCAAGCCCCGAGAATAACGTAGTCGGCGCCATGCCGATCTACGAATTCCGCTGCGCCAAGTGTCGCACCCGTTTCACCTTGTCGATGTCGATCCCCGAGCACGACCGCCGGCGTCCCGCCTGTCCCAAGTGCAGCGCGCGGGAAGTCGTGGCGGTGCTCTCGCCGTTCTTCGCCAAGACGATTCGGAAGAGCTGAGGGCGGTGTTCGAGCGGCTGCGGGATGCGTTGCGGGCCGCCCTCGATGCGGCGACCCCACCCGGAGACCTGCGGGACCTGGCCCGCCAGATGCGCGAGGCCCTGGTGGACGCGAAGGTGGCGGTGGAAGAGATGCGCGCTGCGTTGGGACGCACCGACGCGCAGCTCGCCGCCGAACGGCAGCGTCTCGCCGACGCCGAGCGTCGCGGCCGTCTCGCCGCCGAAATTCAGGACCAGGAAACGGTGCAGGTGGCCGAGCGGTTCACTGCCAAGCATCGCGAGCGGGCCGGCGTGCTCGAGCGGAAGCTCGCCGCGCAGCGTGAGGAGCTGGCGCTGGCGGAGCGCGACCTGGTGGACATGCAGGGGCAGCTGACGTCGGCGGATCGCGGCGCACCCGGAGGGGTCGGCGCGAGCAGTACCGAGCAGGCGTGGCGCGACTTGCAGGCCGCCGGCGGCACGCGTCCCGATGTCGATCTGCAGAACGAGCTCTTGAAGGCCGATATCGATCGCGCCGCGCGGGAGCGGACCGCGGATGAGCAGCTCGATCTCCTGAAGAAGAAAATTCGCAAGGAAAAGGACTAGCACGATGCTCCTCGCGGTCGTTGTCCTGCTGCAGCAGCCCACCGGTGCCCCGCCCGATCTCGTGAAGCGGGCGCACACCTACAGCATCGTGGCGTACGACTCGGCCACCGGGGACCTCGGCATCGCGGTGCAATCCAAGTTCCCCAACGTGGGCGGCATCGTTCCGTGGGCGAAGGCCGGTATCGGGGCCGTGGCGACGCAGTCGCTCGGGAATACCGCGTATGGGGACGAGGGGCTGCAGCTGATGGCGATGGGGGCAACGGCCCCCGAGGCGATGCGCATCGTGATGCGGCGCGATGCGCGTCCGGCGCAGCGGCAGGTCGGGATGGTGGACGCGCACGGCAACGCGGCCAGCTGGACCGGCGACTCCTGCTTCGACTGGGCGGGCGGCCGTACGCTGGGTATGGACGGCCAGATCGTGACCGGCGGCAAGGGCGCGATGATCGTGGGCCGTCACTTCGCTGCGCAGGCGAACATCATGGTGAGCGATCAGACGGTGAAGAACATGGCCGACGCCTTCGTCCGTGCCACCGGCAGCCTCGCCGACCGCTTGATGGCGGCGCTCGTCGCGGGGCAGGCGGGGGGCGGCGACAAGCGGGGCATGGAATCGGCCGCCCTGCTCGTGGTGCGTGCCAACGGCGGGTACCTCGGCGCCAACGATCGCTACATCGACATCCGTGTCTACGACGACACCAATCCGATCCGCGAGCTGCAGCGGCTGTACCGGCTGCACCAGCTGTATTTCTTCCAGAGCCGCACCGAAGATCTGGTGACGATCACCCCCGACATCGTGAAGCAGCTCGAGCCGATCCTCCTGGCGGAGCCCGTCAATCAGAAGGAAAAGTGGCTCGACGCCCCGCAGGGAACGGCTACGCCGAAGTTCTTGCAGGCGCTCGAAAACTTCATGTACTGGGAGAACTACGACGTGCGCGTCCGCACCGACGGCAAAATCGATCGCGTCGCACTGGAGGATATCCTGGCGCGGCGGAGGAAACGTCCGTGAACGGCTCCCAGTGGTTCGGCCACCCGCGCGGACTCTCCACGCTCTTTTTCACGGAGATGTGGGAGCGCTTCAGCTACTACGGGATGCGGGCGTTCCTGATCCTGTACATGACCGCTTCGGTGGCCAATGGCGGCTTGGGCTTCGACGACCGGCACGCCGCCACGGTGTACGGCAACTACGTCGGGAGCGTGTGGCTCACGCCGATTCTCGGGGGACTCATCGCGGACCGGCTGCTGGGCCAGTACAGGAGCGTGCTGCTGGGCGGATCGATCATCGCGCTGGGACACTTCACCCTCGCCTTCAAGACGCTGTCGACGTTTTATGCCGGTCTCGTGTTGATCGTCATCGGCACCGGACTCCTGAAGCCGAATGTCTCGACGATCGTCGGTTCGCTGTATGAGGACGGCGACGCGCGCCGCGACGCCGGGTTTTCGGTCTTCTACATGGGCATCAACCTGGGCGCCTTCATCGGACCGATCATCGCCGGCGGGCTGGCGCAAAAAGTGAACTGGCACCTTGGCTTCGCGATGGCAGGCGTCGGAATGGTGCTGGGTTTGATTCAATACGTCGTGGGACGGCGTCACATCGAGCCGGGACTCGCCCGTCTCGCGGCGCGACCCAAGCCGGTGAAGACCGCCGCGGGTGGCGGGGGGGGCTTCAGCGCGCAGGAGTGGAAGCGGATCGCCGTGGTGTTCGTACTGTTCGTGTTCGCTTCGATCTTCTGGGGGGCGTACGAGCAGGCCGGCTCGACATTGAATTTGTTCGGTGACCGATACACCAACAACACCGTGTTGGGATTCTCCTATCCGTCGTCCTGGTACGTTTCGGTGCAGGCGTTCTTCGTGATCGCCCTCTCTCCCGTGTTCGCGTGGATCTGGATCAAGCTGGGCCCGCGCCAGCCGTCCGTCCCCGCGAAATTCGCCCTTGCCCTGTTGTTCGCCGGTATCGCGTTTCTGCTGCTCGTCCCGGCCGGTTCGATGGCGCAGAGCGGCGCGGGGATCAAGGTCAGCCCGCTGTGGCTCGTGGCGGCGTACTTCATCGAAGAATGGGGGGAGCTGTGCCTCAGTCCGGTGGGCCTGTCGGCGGTCACGAAGCTCGCCCCGGTGCGCATCGTCAGTCTCATGATGGGCGTATTCTTCCTCTCCAACTCGCTCGGCAACAAGCTCGCCGGGTGGACGGCCGGGTTCTTCAGCTCGATGCCGCTATCGCAGCTGTTCGGCGCGGTGGCGGCGGTGTGCCTCGTGGCGGCGGTGATCATGTTCGCTTTGGTGAAGCCGGTGAAGCGGATGACGGGGGGAGTGACCTGAGGAGTTCGGGCCCCTCCCTCGATAAACCCCGGGCTTGCGCCCGGGGACTCCAGGTCCGGCTCTCATCCAGTTGACCCCGGGCTTACGCCCGGGGTCAGGTGAGCCTCAACGGGGTTGGTGTCTGGGATCTCTCGGGATTCGGTTGGGATGCCTTTCGAACTGTCTTGCGAGGTAATGCCTCAACCTGACAAGGTCGCCTCTGTTGACTGTGGCGACGTAATACCCTCTCGCCCATTTGACAGCGCCGAAGATCCGGCGGTTTGCCATAGTCGACGATCGGCTCTTGGCGAGCCTGACGAAGTCCGCGAGCCGAATGTCCGGTCGAAAGGCCACCAGCAGATGTACGTGATCGGATAGTACTGCACTCTTCAGAACGTGCACACCAGTATCACGGGACGAGTTCGCCACAGCGCGGTCCACGTCGATCGCGGCTGGACGATTGACGCAAGGCACTCGTTGCCAAGTATGCCAGGTAATGTGGGCGTACATCTGATATGCATGATGATTTGACATTCGATGTCGACTTGTCTCCTCATCCCAGCTGTGGTTCACCCGACCCCGGGCGTCAGCCCGGGGTTAACTAGCAATGGCCAGCGTTCTAATCTTCCATTTGCCAATTGCGACTTCGACATCAGAATTACTCGCCATGGTCCAAATTCATCCTTCGGTGCTTGGAGATGATTCATGCTGAAAAAGCTCGCCGCGCTGCTCCTGCTGGTGGGCCTCTGCCTCCCCTATGCCTGCGATGTCAGGCCGATCACGGGCGTCTGGCACGAGCTCCCCTCTATCCTCTTCCTTGGGATACCGGTGCTCGCGACGGTGATCTATGTCCTGCACACGCTGGTCCCTCCGCTCCACACGTTTCACGAGCGCAACGCCGCTGTGTTGCACGGCATCTTCCGAGTCGTCTACTTCGGGTTGGTCGGCGGCTACCTCGCCTTCGCGGTCACGAAGCGGGACGGCTCGCCTGGTCCGATCGAAACCGCTGTCGCGCTCGTGGTGACGGGCGTGCTCATCGTGTGGCAGCAGCGGCGCGGGACCAAGGCCGCGCGCCTGCCGCTCCTGCTACTGACGGCGGTGGGCGTGCCGGAGGTGGCCTTCCTGATCGTGTTCCTGCGGCAGGGGGGTGTGCAGGCCGGCGGGTGGGTGGTGACGGCGGGGTGGCTGCTCGGCGTCCTGACGGAAGTGCAGACGCTGTCCGCTGCGCCGATCGTCGCGCACAGCGGCTAGTTTGTCAGCGCATCGGATCCTCGGCGAAATGACACGCCGCCAGGTGACCGGGAGTCACCTCACGCAGCGCCGGCGGCTCGGTCCGGCAGCGGTCGGTCTTGCGAGGATGGGGGCAGCGGGGGTGGAACGGACACCCGGCCGGTGGATCGGCCGGGGAGGGGACGTCGCCCTGGAGAATGATCCGCTGCGGAGTGGCAGTCGGGTCCGGGACGGGGATCGCGGAGAGCAGTGAGCGGGTGTACGGGTGGCGCGGCAGGCTGTACACCGCCGCGCGCGGGGCGCGCTCCACGATGCGCCCCAGGTACATCACCGCGACGTCGTCCGCGATGTGCTTCACGACCGCCAGGTCGTGCGCGATGAAGAGGTACGTCAGGCCGCGGGCGCGCTGCAGATCCGCCAGCAGATTGAGCACCTGTGCCTGTACCGAGACGTCGAGCGCCGAGACCGGCTCATCGCACACCAGAAACGCCGGCTCGACCGACAGCGCCCGGGCGATGCCGACGCGCTGACGCTGGCCGCCGGACAGCTCGTGCGGGTACTGGTCCGCGAGCGTCTGGTCGAGGCCGACCTCCCCGAGCAGCGCGTGCACGCGCGCGTCGCGCTCCGCCTTCGGAACGAGCCGATGGATCGCGAGCGGCTCGCGCAACGTCTGCCGCACCGTCATGCGCGGGTTGAGCGACCCGTACGGGTCCTGAAAGACGATCTGCATCCTGCGGCGCAGCGCGCGCAGCGGTGTGGCCCGGAGTCCGAACACCTCCGTGCCGTCGAGCCGGAACGAGCCCGATGTCGGCTCGGTCAGCCGCAACAGGGTGCGCGCGACCGTGGTCTTCCCCGATCCCGATTCCCCCACGAGGCCGAGCGTCTTCCCCGCGGGGATCGCGAACGAGACGCCATCGACGGCGCGCACGGCGTTGCGCGCGCGGCCGAGCCCGAGCCAGGCGCGCTGGCGCGCGTAGTGCTTGACGAGGGCGCGGACGTCGACGAGGGGGTCGGTCACCGTCCCGTCCGGCGCGCCGGCTCGGCGACGAGCCAGCACCGTGCGGTGTGGCCGCCGGTCCCCGCGTCGAGCAGGGGCGGCTCTGCGGTGCGGCACTTGTCCCAGGCGTAGGGGCAGCGCGGATGAAAGCGGCACCCTGCGGGCCACGCCGTGGCCGGGGGGACCGATCCCGGAATGCTGTGCAGCCGCTCGCGCGGCGCGTCGATGCGCGGGATGGAAGCGAGCAGACCTTCGGTGTAGGGGTGTTGCGGGCTCGCGAACAGCGCGCGCGTCGTGGCGCTCTCGACGACCTGGCCGGCGTACATCACCACCACGCGGTCGGCCGACCCGGCGACCACACCGAGGTCGTGCGTGATCAACAGCACCGCCATGTTCAGCTCGCGCCGCAGCCGGCCGAGCAGGTCGAGAATCTGCGCCTGGATCGTGACGTCCAGCGCCGTGGTGGGCTCGTCGGCGATGAGGATCTGCGGGTGACAGATCAGCGCCATGGCGATCATGGCGCGCTGGCGCATCCCCCCCGACAGCTGGTGGGGGTAGTCGTCGACGCGCGTCTCGGGGTCGGGGATGCCGACGAGGCGCAGCAGGTCGATGGCTCGCGTGCGCGCGTCGCTGCGGGACAGTTTCTGGTGTACCAGCGCAGCTTCGGCGACTTGATGGCCGATCGTCAGGACCGGATTGAGCGAGGTCATCGGCTCCTGAAACACCATCGCGATCCGGTTGCCGCGCACCGCCCGCAGCTCGCGTGGTGGGAGCGTCAGGAGGTTGTGGTTCTCGAACTCGATGAAGCTGCCGGGAAGGATATGGCCCGGGGGCTCGGGGATGAGGCGCAGGATCGAGAGCGACATGACCGTCTTGCCGCACCCCGATTCGCCCACGATCCCCAGCGTCTCGCCCGGGTAGAGGTCGAACGAGACTCCGTCCACGGCGCGTGCGGTGCCGCTGCCGCGGTCGGTGACGAAATACGTCTTGAGATCGTGGACGCGAAGCACCGGATCGGGCATCGCGTCACAAGATAACGCTGGAGAGTGGAGCGGGCCGCTAGGCGGCCGGTGCAGCGACGGGGCGGCTCACGACACGCATGAAGGCGTCGTACACCTCGGGCCGCCACCAGTGACGGCACCTGCTCATCTCGGCCAGCGCCTCGTCGTGCGTCATCGCGGGGCGATAGCTGCGTGTGGTCGTGAGCGCGTCGTACACGTCCACGATTCCGATGATCTGGGCATTGAGCGGAATCTCCTCGCCGCGCAGCCGGTCCGGGTACCCCGTGCCGTCGTGCTTCTCGTGGTGCCAGCGGATGATCGGTTTGATGTCCCAGGGGAATTCGACGGCGTCGAGCAGCTCGATGCCCCAGATCGGGTGCATCTTGATGACGTCGAATTCTTCCGGCGTCAGCCGCCCCGGCTTGTTGAGGATTTCGTGGGCGACGCGGATCTTGCCGACGTCGTGCAGGTAGGCGCCCACGCGCACGGTGGTGCGCTGATGATCGTCCAGCCCCAGGGTCGCCGCCAGTTCGGCGGCGTAGCTGGCGACGCGCTCGCAGTGGCCGAACGTGTAGCTGTCCGACGATTCGATCGACTGCCCCCAGTCCCGCACCAGCGCGAGGTACGTCTCTTCCAGGCGCGCTACGCGGCCACTGACGTCGCCCAGCTCCACCCGCGCGTCGAGACGGCCGAACAGCGTGTGGGCGGTATTCAGGAGCCGCAGCGCGTCCTGGTTCCGTCCCATTGTCTGGTACAGGAGCGCCAGCTCGCGCGAGGCTTCCGCCTCGCTCAGGACCGACCCGGTCTTGCCGGCGAGCTCGATGGCGGCCCGCAGGCGCGCATCCGCCAGCGCCGGCCGGCCCGTCTCGCGGTACACCGTCCCGATGACCCGGTAGGCGTCGGCCTTGTCGAGCAGCGCGCCCAGCCGATCGAAGACGGCGAGCGCCGACTCGGCACCCGACATCGCCTGCTCGAAGCGCTGGCGCGCGAGGTGGACCTCCGCGTGATTGAGCTGGCAAAGACCCTGCAGCCGCACGTCCCCGATCGCCCGCGCGATCGCCAGGCTCTGGTCGAAGTAATCGTCGGCCTCGTCCCACTGGCGCCGATCCGCGCTGATCATGCCGAGGTTGTGAAACGCGAGCGCACACCCCGCCTCGTTGCCGGAGGCGCGATAGGCCGCGAGGGAACGGCGGTAGTGCTCCAACGCCGCGTCGAGATCGCCCTGCACGTTGGCGAGAATGCCGAGGTTCTGCTCGAGGCGGGCCTGCAGCTCGGGCGAGCGGCCGCCCAGCGCGAGGGCCCGCAGGAATGTCTCGCGGGCCCCCTGCAGGTCGTCGCCTTCGAGCGCAAAGCCGCCGAGCACGTTCAGCGCTTCGGCGGCGAGTACGTCGTCGGACGCCCGCGTCGCCACGTCGAAGCTGCGCTGAACGGCGGCGCGCGCCGCGTCCGGCTCACTGCGGTGATGGTGCAGGACCGCCACCCGCCGCAGCGCCTCGGCCTGGAGTGCCCACTCGCCGTTGCGCTGCGCGGCGTCCACTGCCGCCAGGTAATACTGCATCGCTTCCGTCACGCACCCCGACCGCTCGAACGTCCGCGCTTCGTGCAGCAGATCGGCCGTCCGATATGACGACATCGAGGGGGTTCCCCGTGCGCCGGGGGGACGCGGCAGCTCCACCGGATCTACCAGGCCACGGCGTACCGCGAGAAGTGGTTGACCTGGCCCGTCACCGTCTTCGACAGCACGTTGTCCAGTGACACCAGGAAGCTGAGGATCTGCAGCTTATCGGTCGTGTAGGCGATCTGCTTCGGCAGGATGATGCCGAGCAGGCTGCAGTTCGCGTACGTCATCGTCAGAGTCGCCGGCTTGGCGAACCGCAGGCCCTCCGGAGAGAACCGCACGGAGTTGACGGTGTCCGACAGCTCCTCGCCTGTGATCTGCACCGACTGTGACAGGGCTCCGGCCGGCACGCGGAGCGAATACTGGCCGATCTGGAGACTCCCACCCGCCGACCCGATCAGCGCGGTGCTTTTCACGTAGGGCAGGGGCGTGCACTTCAAGAGCCCGAGGTTGCCCGCGAGGTTCGTGACGCCGCCGACGACACCGCCGACCAGGTCGCCCGAAACGGCCGGGGTGGCGGTCGGCGCAACGCCCGTCGGTGAATTATCGGGACCGCAGCTCCATACCGCGATCGCGAAAGCAGCGACGGTCGGCGCGACGACCAGGAAACGTGGGAACCGCATACCTGGACTCCTCTTGCAAAGTGAGACGGCCCCGCGCCGTCTTTGATGTCGGTGAAGACCGCAGTCGGGGTCAGCGGCAACTGTAGTGCCAGTCATACGGGTCGAACCGCGTGATCCCGGTCACAACTTCGGTGTGAAGGGCGAGTAGGGATTTTGCCGGTTTGGATATGACGGCAGCGGGTCATGCGGTGGGGATGCAGCAGCCTGATGAGCGTGATGTGCAGGCGCGACATTGCAGAACGCGCGCCGTGTCCTGACGCACACTCTTCCCGTGAGGAGTCAGCGTTCCCGCGTCTTCGGATCGAGCGCGTCGCGCAGGGCGTCGCCCGTGGCGTTGAGCGCCATGACGGCGAACGCGATCGCGAGACCCGGGAACAGCGTGGCCCACGGCGCCGTGCCGAGCTGGTCCCGGCCGTCGGCGATCATGTTCCCCCAGCTCGGATTGGGGGGCTGGATCCCGGCGCCGAGGAACGACAGCCCCGCTTCGAGCAACATCATGTTGCCGATGCCGAGCGCCGCGGAGACGATGAGTGCGGCGGCGCTGTTGGGCAGGACGTGCCGCACGATGATCCACCACGGCCGGGCGCCCAGCGCGCGCACGGCATCGGTGTACGGTCGCTCGCGCACACTCATCACGTCCGAGCGCACGATCCGGCTGGTAGCGAACCACCCCGTCAATCCGAGCAATAGGATCAGCGCGCCGACGCCGAGCTTCCCCCACAAGGCGATGGCGCCGAGCACGAGGAAGATCCGCGGGATGGACAACCCCACGTCCACGCAGCGCATCAACACCGCGTCGGTCCACCCCCGGAAGTAGCCCGCGGCGGCGCCGACGAGCCCCCCCAGCGTCACGGCCACGAGCATGCCGAGCGTCCCGACGCCGAGCGAGACGCGGGCCCCGTACGCGAGCCGGCTCCACACGTCGCGCCCGAAGAAATCGGTCCCAAGGGGATGCAGCCACGTCGGCGGGTGGTCCTGCAGGGCCAGGATCTGCTCGTAGGGGGGGTAGGGAGTGAGGAGCGGCGCGCACAGCGCGACGGTCGCCAGGAACACCAGCACGACGAGCCCCCAAATGGCGCTCGGATGGCGGAAGAAGCGACGACCCGCATCGCCCCAGCGATGCCGGCGGCACCAGGACACCAACGCCCCCGTCCCGACGATGACGACCGTCAGGGCGAAGAGTGTCGCCGCCGTCACGCGGTGAGCCGCACGCGCGGGTCGGCGACGGCGGTCAGCACGTCGGCGATGAAGCTGCCTGCCACCACCGCGCACGTCGCCAGCAGCGTCGTCGCAAGCACGAGCGGATAGTCGCGAGCGCTGATCGCGTCGGCGGCGAGCTTGCCGAGTCCCGGCCAGGAGAACACCGTCTCGATGAGGACCGCGCCGGTCAGGAGAAACGGCAGCGCGACACCGGCGAGCGAGATCACCGGGAGCAGCGCGTCGCGCCAGGCGTGACGGACCAGCACCGCCCGTTCGGCGAGCCCCTTGGCGCGGGCAGTCCTGACGTATTCGTGTCCCAGCGCTTCGAGCAATGCCGCCCGCTGGAATCGCGCCGTGCCACCCGCTCCCACGAGCCCCAGCGTCAGCGCCGGAAGGACGAGGTGACGGAGCCGGTCCGCCAATCGGCCGAGCAACGGCAGAGAGCCATACAGCGCAGACTCGGTGACGCCCCCCGTCGGGAACCATCCGAGCCAGAGCGCGAACACGAGCTGCAACACGAGCGCAAGCCAGAAGGTGGGGAGGGAATAGAAGAAGAGGGTGACATTGGCGAGCGCTACATCGGATCGGCGCCGGGCGCGCGCCGCCTGAAACAGGCCGATCAGGATTCCGAGGGTGAAATCGATGGCGAGGGCGGTGGTCGTGAGGAGCAGGGTGTTGGGTACTGCGTCGGCGATGGCTTGGGCGACGGGACGCCTTTGGCTGAACGATTCCCCGAGCTCACCGCGCGCCAGCTGGACGAAGTACCGCAGATACTGCTCGGGGAGCGGCCGGTCGAGCCCGTAGTTGCGCCGCAGCCGGGCGACGACCTCTGGCGCCATGGGCCGCTCGTCCGGCGGGAGGAACGGCTGCCCAGGCGCCAGGTGAATGGCGACGAAGGTGAGGGAGACGGCGGCGAAGACGATGGCGATCCCGGCGGCGACCCGCCGCAACAGCCACGCCCGCACTCAGCGCCCCGCGCGATCCCGCTCGGTCAGCTGGTTGGGCGGAATACGCCAGGTCCGCACCAGGCCCCACCACGAGTCGGGCTGGATGTGGACGTCCGTCACGCGGCGGTTCACGGCCGCGAAGTTGTCCAGGGCGTAGAGCATGATGCCCGGAGGATCCTGGGCCAGCGCCGCGAAGGCCGCCTCCCAGGCCGTTTGCGCCGCTTCTTGTGTCGCGGAGCTCGAAGCGGTGCGCACCAGTGCGTCGAACTTCTCGTTGCTGTATTGGCCGTAGTTGGTCGGGCCGCCGCGTCCCCACAGTGCCGGCACCGAGGAGGACGGCGTCGGGTCGGTCACGAACGATTCCAGCGTCGCGTCGAACTTCCCCGACTCGAGCAGCTGCTGCAGCGTCGGGTTGTCGACCTGGTCGATCACGAGCTCGATGCCGAGTCGCCGGTACTGCTCCTGCAACAATTGCGCATACTGCACCCGCGTCGGACTGGTGGATGGAACAGCGAGATGGAAGCTCAGGTGCCGTCCGTGGATCAGCCGCGCCGCCGCCGTGCTATCGGGTGGGGTGGGGGTGAGTTTCGTCTTCCAGAGCCACGACCACACTTGCGGCATCGGCCCGGGCGGAACCTTGGCGTATCCGCCGAACACCGCTTGCACCATCTGGGGACGATCGGCGGCGAGGACGAGGGCGCGACGCGTCTGCGGATCGGCGAGCACCGGGTGGGGCTTGGAGCGATCCCCGTTCGCCCGCAGGTTGAAGCGCACGAAGGTGTAAGTCGAGCCGGCATACGGGTAGATCGCGAGCGCCGTGTCGGCCTTGGCCTTCGCGATGTTGGCCGGCGTGACGAGGACTTCGACGGCATCGGCTTCGCCCGCCAGCACCATTGTCACGGCGTTGTTGAGGTTTCCGGCGACCCGCCAGATCAGCCGCCGCAGATGCGGCCGCCCGAGGAAATACGTCGAATCCGCTGCCAGCTCGATGCTCTGGCCCGGGGTCCAGCTGACGAAGCGATACGGACCTGCCCCCACGGGGGCGCGGCCGAACGCCGCCGTCTGCCAGGTCGCGCGCGGGACGTCTCGCAGGAGATGCGCCGGGAGGATGCGCATGTGGTACGTGGCGTCGTAGAACATCTCGGGATAGCGGTCCCGAAACTTGAAGACCACCGTCAACGAATCGCTGGCGGTCACCGACGCGATATGCTCGATGAGGGTGGTCCGGTCGTCGGAGCCCACTGCGGAATCGGTGTAGGCGTCGAACGTGAAGGCGACATCCGCCGCCGTCACCGGCGGACCGTCCTGCCACCGGGCGCGCGGATCGAGGTGGAACGTCAGCGTGAGCGGATCGGTCCACTCCCAGCTGCGCGCCAGCTCCGGAGTGAACCCCGAGTCGCCGAACGTGCCGCCGTCCCTGCCGATTTCGGCCAGCTTCAGGAAAATCTGATCGAAAACGTCGCGCTCGATGGCGGCCGTGGTTACGGCGGGCAACAGCGTCGTCGGCTCTCCGGTCGCAGCGAAGACCACGGTGCCGCAATACTCGGTGGTACACCCACCTCGGCTACTGCATCCGGCGAGGGCAACGAGAATCGCAGGGAGCACCGTGGCAGCACGACGCGAGCAGGCGAGCTTTGTGATCATGGTCCTAAGATTCAACGACCAGTCTAGCGGCGCCAGGTCCAGGCGGGGTCGGAGAAGACGGTCGGGGACGGTCGGGGACGGTCGGAGTCGGTAGGGGTCAGAGCCGGCGTCCACGCGGCCACGATGGCATCGGCCACTTCGTCGAATGTGACCGGCCGCCCGAGTACGTGTGACAACGAGGTGGCCGAGCTGACGGCTGACGGCTGACGGCTGACGGCGCCTATTCTTTCCTGCGATCCCCCCAGCAAGATCGAGCCGTGCTGCAGGAACGCCGACCCGAGCCGCACCTGTGCGGACCCGATCACCTTGCGATCGTGCACGGTGACTTCGCCGCCGACTGGCGAGGCAAAGCATGCGCCGGCGCCGAGGCCTATGGGGCGGCCGTTCTTCGGGGCGAGTCGGGCCGGTACGCCGAGCGTGCGGAGCGCGGCGGCGAGCCGTTCGTGAATCGCACAGTAGCTCGCGGGCAGCGACCCAAACGCGGCGATCGGTGCGGCGACGGCGTAGGTGACTTCGTCCTCGTGCCAGACGGCGCGGCCGCCCGTCGGGCGCCGCACGACATCCCAGCCGCGGCGCTCGATCTCGGCGCGGTCGTACCGCACGAGCGCCGGTTCGTTGCGGCCGAACGAGAGGCAGGGCGGGGACCAGCGGTACAGACGGAGGAACGCGCGGCCGGTGGCGGCGGCGTCATCCAGCAACGCGACGTCCAACGTCATGTTTGCGGCGCCGGTACGACCGCTCGAGTCGCGGAGCAGTGTGCACTGCATGAAATGAATATCGCTCTGGCGTGGCTTGCGGGGTCCCCATAACGTAAGCCCGTCCCATGCGAGTCGTTGCATCGGCCGTTCCGCTGATCTTCGCGGTGCGCTCGCTCTTCGCGCAGTGCTCCGACGGATCCGAGCGCCGGCTCGCCGCTCTCGTAGGGGACAGGACCGGGGCGATGCGCGTGTATCGCGAGTACCTCGACCTGCGCCGCTTCGCCGATTCGGTCCTGCTGCCGCAGCGCGACAGCGTACGCACCGAGCTGGCCCGGCTCGAAGCCGTCAAGCAGTGACCGCTCCCGACATCTCGCTCGTCATCCCAGCGTACAACGAAGCGCGCTATCTCCCACGACTCTTGACGTCGCTGGACGCCGCGCGCGAGCGCTACCTGCGCGACGGGGGCAGCGTGGAGCTTATCGTCGCCGACAACATGTCGAGTGACGATACGGCCCAGGTGGCCGCCGCCGGCGGGGCGCGGGTCGTGCGCGTCAGCGAACGCCGCATCGCCGCCGTCCGCAACGGCGGCGCCGCGGCGGCTCAGGGCACTGTCATCGCCTTCCTCGACGCCGACACCGTGCGCGTCCACCGCGACAGCTTCACGGCGGTCGCCGCGGCCCTCGATGACCCGCGCGTCGTCGGCGGGGCGACGGGATGTACGCTCGAACGGTGGTCGGTCGGGCTCGCGGCAACCTACGCGATGATGATTCCGCTGGTATGGGCGACGCGTTTCGATACCGGGATGGTGTTCTGCCGGCGGGAGGACTTCGTGGCGGTCGGGGGCTATCCGGACCGCCTGCGTCTCGCCGAAGACGTCGCCTTTCTGTGGCGATTACGGCGCCTCGGCCGCGAGCGGCGCCAGCGGCTCCGCCGGTTGCGGCGCTACAAGGTCGTCGCGTCCACTCGGAAGTTCGACGAGCACGGCGACTGGCACTACTTCGGGTTTCTCTGGCGCGCGCCGCTGTTGCTGTTCGGCGCGCGCTTCGACGACCTCGCCGACCGTTACTGGTACCGGCCGAGCCGCTGACGGTCAGACCGTCGCGTAGCTCTCCACCGGCGGGCAGACGCACACGAGATTACGGTCGCCGTAGGCGCCATCGACCCGCCCCACGGCCGGCCACACCTTCTGCACGCGCGTCGCCGGCGACGGAAAGCCGGCACGCTCGCGCGAGTAGGGCCGGTCCCAGCCGTCGGCGATCAGGTCTTCCAGCGTGTGCGGTGCGTTGCGCAGCAGGTTGTTCTCACGGTCCGCCTTCCCGGTCTCGATCTCGCGCATCTCCTCGCGGATCGCGATCAGGGCATCGCAGAATCGGTCCAGCTCTTCCTTGGACTCGCTCTCCGTCGGCTCGACCATCAGCGTCCCGGCCACGGGGAACGATACGGTGGGGGGGTGGAATCCATAGTCGATGATCCGCTTCGCGATGTCCTCGACCTCGATGCCCGCTGAAGCCTTGAACGGCCGCGTATCGATGATGCACTCGTGCGCGACGAGGCCGTTCTGGCCGGCGTAGAGCGGTTCGTAGAACCCGTCGAGCCGTTTCGCGATGTAGTTGGCGTTCAGGATCGCGACCTTCGTCGCCTCGACCAGCCCGGTGTGTCCCATCAACGAGATGTACGCCCACGAGATCGTGAGGATCGAGGCAGATCCCCAGGGCGCCGCCGATACGGTTCCGCACGACTGGGGATGCCCGAGCGGCACCACCGGATGATCGGGGAGGTACGGCAGGAGATGCGCCGCGACGGCGATCGGCCCCATTCCCGGGCCGCCGCCGCCGTGCGGGATACAGAACGTCTTGTGCAGGTTGATGTGGCACACGTCGGCGCCGACGTCGCCGGGGCGACACAACCCGACGAGCGCGTTCATGTTGGCGCCGTCCATGTAGACCTGCCCGCCGTGCTGGTGCACGATCGTGCAGATCTCGCGGATCGTTCCTTCGAACACCCCGTGGGTCGATGGATAGGTCACCATCAGCGCGCCGAGCGTGTCGTGATACTGCTCGGCTTTGGCCTTGAGGTCCGCGACGTCGATGTTGCCGTGGTCGTCGGACTGGACCGGCACGACCGTGTACCCCGCCATCACGGCGCTCGCGGGATTGGTGCCGTGCGCCGACATCGGGATCAGGCACACCGTGCGCTTCCCGTTGCCCTGCGCCCTATGGTAGGCTCGAATGACGAGCAGGCCGGCGAATTCACCCTGCGACCCGGCGTTCGGCTGTAGCGAGACGCCGGCGAAGCCCGTGATCTCGGCGAGCTGGGACTCGAGCTGCCGGAAGAGCATTTGATAGCCCCGGGCCTGCGACACCGGCGCGAAGGGATGCAGTCGATTGAACTCGCGCCACGACAACGACATCATCTCGGTCGTCGCGTTGAGCTTCATCGTGCACGATCCGAGCGGAATCATCGCCGAGGTGAGCGAGAGATCCCGGGTCTCCAGCCGCTTGAGATACCGCAGCATCTCGGTTTCCGAGCGGTAGCGGTGGAACACCGGATGCGTGAGGTAGCTCGAGGTGCGGCGCAGCCCTTCAGGGATGGCGGAGGCGACGCGCGCGCCGGCGTCGTCGACCATGAACGGCAGCGTTTCATTGAGCGAGAAGACGGCGATCAGGTCGGCGAGGTCGTTGACGGTGACCGTCTCGTCGAGCGCGATGCAGACACGATTGGGAGGCAGGGCGCGCAGGTTGATGCGCCGGCTCCACGCGGCGTCGAGCAGCCGCGGCAAGGCCGACGCCTCGACTTCGATGCAGAGCGTGTCGAAGTACGCCTGATGCGCGAGCCGGTACCCCATCCGCTGCAGCGCCTTGGCGAGCAGTCCCGCGAAGGTGTGCACCCGCTCGGCGATGCGGCGCAACCCTTCCGGACCGTGATAGACCGCATACATCGAGGCGATCACCGCGAGCAGCACCTGCGCGGTGCAGATGTTGCTCGTCGCCCGCTCGCGGCGGATGTGCTGCTCCCGGGTCTGCAGCGCCATGCGCAGTGCCGGGCGCCCGGCGCGGTCCTTGGACACGCCGATGATTCTGCCCGGGAGGTGCCGCTTGTGGGCATCCCGAGTCGCGAAGAACGCGGCGTGGGGGCCGCCGTATCCCATCGGCACACCGAAGCGCTGGCTGTTTCCCACCGCGATGTCGGCGCCCCATTCACCCGGCGGCACGAGCATCGTCAGCGCGAGCAGGTCGGTCGCCGCGGTGACGAGGGAATTGGCGGCGTGCGCCTGCTCGCACAGGCTCCGGAAGTCGCGCAGCCGGCCGTCGGTCCCCGGATACTGGACCAAGGCGCCGATGACTCCGCCGCCGAATTTGAAGGTGGCGGGGTCGCCGACGACGATCTCGATGCCGCGCGCTTCGGCGCGCGTGCGGACCAGGGCGATCGTCTGCGGGTGGCACTGCTCGTCCACGAGATACACCGACCGGCCGCTGGGCGCGACGATCGCTTCGGTGAGATGCATGGCTTCGGCGGCGGCCGTCGCCTCATCGAGCAGCGACGCATTGGCCACCGCGAGTCCCGTCAGGTCCGACACCATCGTCTGGAAATTCAGCAACGCCTCGAGCCGGCCCTGCGCGATTTCGGCCTGGTAGGGCGTGTACGCGGTATACCAGCCTGGGTTCTCCAGGATGTTGCGCTGGACGACCGGCGGCGTGAAGCAGCCGTGGTATCCCATGCCGAGGTACGAGCGGAACGGCTCGTTCTGCAGCGCAATGCGGCGCAGCGCCTGCAGCACTTCGCGCTCGTCACGGCCGGGCGGGAGCGCGAGCGGACGCCGCAGGCGGATATCCGCGGGGACGACGGCATCGATGAACGCATCGAGCGAATCGTAGCCCAGGAGCTTGAGCATCTCCTGCTGTTCGGACTCGCTCGGTCCGATGTGCCGGGGATAGAAGAGGTCGGGGCGGACGAGGTCGGCGGAGAGGGTGGTCACGACTGTGTGTGCGTCTTCCCGGGTTCGAGGATCACGACCTCGGCGCGGCTGCCGACGAGGCGCCGGAACTGCTCCGGATCTGCTGCGATCAGGTCCCACGTATTGTAATGCATCGGGATCGCCACGCGGGGGTGCACGAACTCCACCGCGCGCGCCGCGTCATCGATGCCCATGGTGTAGTTGTCGCCGATCGGCACCAGCATGACGTCCACGGCGCCCTCGAGCAGCTGCATGTCCATGGTGAGCGCCGTGTCGCCCGCGTGGTACACCCGCACGCCACCGAGCGTCAGCACGAGACCGCAGGGGGTCGTGTTGGGCCCTTTGGACCCCTCGATGGCGCCGCCGTGGATCGCCGGGACGAGCTTCACGGTGCCGAACGGAAAGCGGTGCGCTCCCCCGACGTGCAGCGGGTGACCGCTCGCACCCTGGCTGGTGCAGAAATTCACCAGCTCGTACGCCGAAACCACGGTGGCCCGGTCCCGCTTGGAGAGGGCGATCGCATCGCCCAGGTGGTCGCTGTGGCCATGGCTCAGGAGGATCGCATCGAGCTTCGGGACGCGCTCGGCGGCGTACGGCGCCTTCGGGTTGCCGGTGAGAAACGGATCGAAGATGACGCGCTTGCCGTCGCCTTCGGCGAGGAAGGCGGCGTGGCCGAGGAAAGTCAGAGTCAACATAGACGTCGGATGTCAGACGTCAGATCTCGGCGTCATCTGCTGACGTCTGAGGTCTGTTGTCTCAAGTGCCTCCAATGTGCTTCTCATACGCCGCCGCATCGAGCAGCGTGGCCGCATCGGCGGGGTTCTGCAATTTCAGTTTGATCATCCAGCCGGCCCCATAGGGATCCTTGTTCACCAGGGCCGGATCTCCCTCGAGCGCGCCGTTCGATTCGACGACGGTGCCCGCCACCGGGCAGTAGAGCTCGGAGACCGCCTTCACCGCTTCGATCGTTCCGAACACCTGCTTCTTGGTGAAGCTGGCGCCCGGCTTGGGCAGCTCCACGAACACGACGTCGCCCAACTCCCCCTGCGCGTAGTCGGTGATCCCGATCTGGACTACGCCGGCGTCGGCGGTGGTCTTCAGGTATTCGTGCTCTTCGGTGTAGCGCAGGTCTTTCGGGATGGTGCTCATTCGGGCGTCGCTCTCGGCGGAGAATTGCGGGTTGGGGTGGAACCGCGGGCGAAGCTAGGGACGGCTCAAACCCATGTCAAGCTTGCTGTTTCGCGGCGCGGCGCTGGAGCTCTTCATACACCTCGCGCGCGCGGCGCTCCAGGTCGTCGAACGACCCGTCGTTGTCGATCACGAAGTCGCTCCGCTTGCGCTTGCGATCGGCAGGAGCCTGGGCGGCAAGGAGCTGGTCCGCTTCCTCGTCCTGCAGCCCCCGCAGCGCCCGTAACCGCGTGCGTCGTACGGTGGGCGGCGCATCGACGAAGACGACGACGTCGAATTGCGCCGGATCGAGCGCTTCGAACAGCAGCGGAATGTCGTTGACGACGATCTTGTCGCCCCGCTTCCAGGCGGCATCGAGCAGCGTTTCACGACGCCGTTGCACGGCGGGGTGCACGAGCGATTCCAGGGTGCGGCGGGCGGCCGCGTCGCCCATCACCCGGTTGCGCAGCGCCGCACGATCCAGCGAGCCGTCGGGGAGCAGCATCTCCGGCCCGAAGCGCCGCACGATGGCGCCGAGCACCGGCGATCCCGGTGCCTGGACCTCGTGC
The DNA here is from genome assembly GCA_035491895.1 of Gemmatimonadales bacterium. Lineage (GTDB taxonomy): Bacteria > Gemmatimonadota > Gemmatimonadetes > Gemmatimonadales > GWC2-71-9 > DASTHG01. The sequence goes on along the minus strand of DATJJY010000088.1, from coordinate 12,552 downwards.
ACCAGCTCGTCGGCGTCGATGATCGTGGCCCCCCAGTGGCGGAAGCATTTCGCGACCGTGGACTTACCCGCGGCCACGTTTCCGGTGAGGGCGACGTTGAGCATGAGGCAGGGACCTCAGACGTCAGACATCAGACGTCAGGTTGCAACGCTGACGTCGGACGTCTGATGTCTGACGTCTATAGCAATGTCGTCTGATCCACATCCGCTTTGGGCACCTTGTGACAGTGCCGGCACCTTGCCTCATAGCTCTCCCGGCCGCCGACCATGATGGTGGGACTGTCCCAGGGGGCGGGGTTGCCGTCCACGAGGCGCTGATTGCGACTGGCGGGCCCCCCGCACACTACGCAGATGGCGTGCAGCTTGTCGACCACCTCGGCGGCACACATCAACCTTGGCATGGCGCCGAACGGGAGCCCGCGGAAGTCCACGTCCGTCCCGGCCAGAATGACGCGGACGCCGCCGTCCGCCAGGGTGCCCGCCACCTGCACAATCCCCTCATCGAGAAATTGCGCCTCGTCGACCGCCACGACCTCGGTTTCGGACCTGATCGACCGGGCGATTTGCTCGGAGGAGTCCACGGGCTCCGCCTCGACGGTCAGGCCATCGTGCGTGGTGACCGAGTAGAGCCCGGCGTAGCGCGCATCGAGGTGGGACTTGAAGACCTGAACCTGCTTCCGTGCGATAGCCGCCCGGCGGACGCGCCGGATCAGCTCCTCGCTCTTGCCGGAGAACATCACGCCCGAGATGACTTCGATCCAGCCGGGTCGGGTGCCGAAGAACATGGGGCTGCAAACTACAATGCGGAGTGCGGAATGCTGAATGCTGGATTGCCCGGTCAACCGCTGCCTCGTCTGGCGGCTCGGACCCCCCCCATTGGAGGGGGGAGGGGGGTGGAAAAGGGCCGGTATCTTGCGGATTTCCGGGGTACCTCCCAATATTGTCGAGGGTTTTCAAGGGTTTTCCTGAGGCCCACCCGGGAAATGGCCAAAACTCCAAGCCTTTCCCACTTCAAAGGAGCGCGTCGTGAATAAAGCCGAGCTGATCGCGGCACTGGCCATGCGGACGAAGATGTCCAAGGCCGACGCCGGCCGGGCGATCGAGTCCCTGTTCGACGACAAGGGAATCATCGCCGGTGAGCTCAAGAAGGGCGCGAAGGTCCAGATCACCGGCTTCGGCAACTTCGAAGCCCGCAAGCGCGCCGCACGCATGGGGCGCAATCCCAAGACCGGCGCCGAGATTCAGATCAAGGCCACGGTGGCCCCGGCGTTCCGCGCCGGCAAACAGCTGAAGATGGCGGTGAACAAGAAGTAGTCGATCGAGCGAAACGAAGCGACGCTGTCTACGGGCCGCCCCGCTGGGCGGCCCGTCAGCGTTCCTAGACCACGTTCTTCTGCCGCAGCTCCGCGATCTCCGCCGCGCTCATACGCAGCCGTTCCCGCAAGATCTCTTCCGTGTGCTCGCCGAGACGGGGCGGAGCGGAGGGAGGTCTGGTCGCGGATTCCGACAGGCGTATCGGACTCGCCACGAGCGGAACGCTCCCGCCGCCCGATCGCGTGACGTCGATCCGGAGACCGCGGTGGCGCACCTGCGGATCGTCGAAGACCTGCGCCACGTCGTTGATCGGAGCTGCGGGGACGCCGGCGGTCTCGAGCGCCGCGAGCCATACCGCGGCGGGCCGCGCCGCGAGCAGACGCTCGAGCTCCGCATCGAGCTCGGCGCGGTGCTGCACGCGGGCTTCGTTCGTGGCGTAGCGCGGATCGCGGACGAGGGAAGTGCCGTCCAGCACGTCGCACAACTTCGCGAACTGCGCGTCGTTTCCGACGGCGACTACGATCGGCCGGTCGGCGGTTGGGACGACCTGATACGGTGCGATGTTGGCGTGCGCGTTGCCCCACCGCACCGGAACCGCTCCCGAGACGAGATAGTTGAGCGCCACATTGGCGAGGGTGGCGACTTGAACGTCGAGCAGGGCGAGATCGATGTAGGCGCCGCGCCCCGTCGACTGGCGCTGCACCAGGGCGCCGAGCACCGCGATCGCTGCATAGAGCCCGGCCATTACATCGGCCACGGCGACGCCGACTTTTTGCGGTCCGCCACCGGGCCGGCCGTCCCGCTCCCCCGTGACACTCATGAGACCACCCAGCGCCTGAATCGCGAAGTCGTATCCAGCGCGTTTCGCGTAGGGACCGGTCTGGCCGAATCCCGTGATCGAGCAATAGATGAGGGCGGGATTCAGGTTCCGCAGCTCAGGGTATCCCAGACCGTAGCGGGCCAGGTCCCCCACCTTGTGATTCTCGAGCAGCACATCGGAGTCCTGAGCGAGCTGCCGGATGATCTGCCGGCCTTCGGCGGTCCCGAAATCGACGGTGAGCGAGCGCTTGCCCCGGTTGGCGCTCAGGAAGTAGGCGGCGTCACCCGATCCGTCGGCCAGCGCCGGCGGTCCCCAGTGGCGGGTATCGTCGCCCGAGCCCGGGCGCTCCACCTTGATGACGTCCGCGCCGAGGTCTGCGAGTATCTGGCTGGCCCACGGCCCCGCGAGGACACGCGACAGGTCGAGCACGCGAACGTGCTCCAGAGCGGCCGGCACGTCACGCCTCGCGGTCGCGCCGGGCGGTTACGCGACGGCCGCGGATCGCCACGCGTGAGAGTCCGCGAATCGCCGCGTCGGCGGCATGCGGCGCCAGGTGGACGAGGCAGAAGGAGTCGCGCAGCTCGATGCGGCCGATGTCCGTGCGCGCGAGGCCGACCTCACGCGTCAAGGCGCCGACGAGATCCTTGGCGCTGGCGCGGTCCTTCCTGCCCACGCCGACGAAGACCTTTACCCAAGTCTCATCTGAAGGCGTTGTCGGTTGCCGGTTCTCGGTCAACGGACGACCGACGACCGATGACGCCTCTCGCCTCAACGCCAACACCGCAGCGGCCACTTCTGCAGCGTCGTATCGCTCGAGGAGCGGTTCCAACAGGCCGAGCTCGGGCTCGAGTCCGCCGGCGTCGAGGCGCGCCGCCACGCGGGCCCGCAGCTGGTCGGCGTCGCTCGCGGCTTTCGCCCGGGAGCCGTGCAACGGGAGTGCAGTGAGCGGTGTGGCGATCGAGCGGGCATAGGAAAGCTGGGCGGGGGACAACAACAGGACGGGCGCCCCGCAGCGCGCGATCTCGCTGAGCTCCTGGCGGGACGGCAGGTCGAGGCACACCACGACGTCGGCCGCTTCGGGCGTGGTACCGCACTTCCAGGTCGCAACGCGCGGGCGATCGATGGCGTCGAGCACTTCGCGGCGCACCGTCCGGCGACGGGGTGCCGGTACGATCGCGTAGCGGGCAGGCCCGATGGGTGGCAGGGGGCGAGCGTCCTCTCCCATGGGCAAGTCACCCATCACGTGAGGGCGGCGGGCGTAGCGCTCGATCAGATCCTCCAGCGCCTGAGGATTCCAGGCGAGGATGATGCGGCGGGCGTCGCGCGTCTCTGCGAGGACCTGTTCGAGGGTGGCCAGGCGATCGGCGGCGATGAGCCATTCGGGCCAGGCGAGGACGACAGTCGTGACGCTTTCGAACTTGAGAGCAGACGCCCGCGCGAGCGCCTGGAGGTCTTCGGGTGTGCCGGTGAGCACGTCGACAGCGCCGGCGGCTAGGAGGCGAGTGGTGCGACCGAGGGCGGTGACGGGGTGCACGCGCAGCCCTTCCGGCGCCGCATCTGCCCATTCCTCTGCGGCGGCGCTGTCGGTACAAACCACCACGACCCCCGGCCCGGGTGCGTCAACCCCTGGGCCATGCCCCGGGGCATCCGGGGCAAGCAACTCCCACACCGCACCGGCTTGCTCCACCGCCGGCGGGGTCACCAGCATCAAGGCTCGGCCGCGCTCCAGCGCGGCCTGACCGTCGTTCACTCCCGTCACGCGTTCCTCGGTTGTCAAAGGGCGCTCTACCGAGGGTCACGCTAGCTTCGGGGCAAACAAAGAGCAACAGTGAGGTCGCGGATGCGAATTCTCCTAATCCTCTCCTGCCTGGCCGTACCGGCCACGGCGCAGCAGCGCCCTCGTGTCAGTGACCTCGGGATCAGCGTCGGCGTCCTGCCCCCGGGGCCCCTCGATGCAATCACCGACGTTTCCGGCGTACGAGTCGGTCAGGTCACCATTGCTCGCGGCGATTCCATCAATACCGGCGTCACGGCGATTCTCGCCCATGAGGGCAACGTGTTCCGCGACAAGGTCCCGGCCGCGATCGTCATAGGGAATGCGTTCGGGAAACTCGCCGGCTCGACGCAGGTGAACGAGCTGGGGGAGCTCGAATCGCCGATCGTCCTGACCTGCACACTCTGCGTGCCCCGGGCTGCCGACGCCGTGCTCACCTACCTCCTCGGCTTGCCGGGGAACGAGGATGTGCGCTCCGCCAACCCGGTGGTGGCGGAGACGAACGACGGTTTTCTCAATGACATCCGGGCCCGTCCGGTTTCCGAGCAGGACGTGCTGAGCGCGATTCGCGGGGCCCAGACCGGCCCCGTGGCGGAAGGGGCCGTCGGGGCAGGCCGGGGGACGGTGGCGTTCGGCTGGAAGGGGGGAATCGGCACGGCCAGTCGCCGGGTGCCTGCGAAGATGGGCGGATGGACTGTGGGGGCGCTCGTCCAGAGCAACTTCGGCGGCGTGCTGACGATCGCCGGGGCACCGGTGGGTCGCGAGCTGGGGCAGTACTACCTCAAGGGCGACCTGGGAGACGGCAGCGTCATCATCGTTCTCGCCACGGACGCGCCGCTCGACCACCGGCAGCTGGAACGCCTGGGACGACGCGCGCTTGCCGGCCTCGCCCGCACGGGGAGCAGCATGTCGAATGGGAGCGGAGACTTCGTCATCGCGTTTGCGGAAGGGCGGACGGGCAGACCGGCGGTCGGGCCATCCGGGAGCTCACCGACCGCCCGATCACGACCGTCAGGAAGTCCTTTAGGGGCCGACCGGCTGACGGATACGGTCGAGGTTGTCACCAACGACGCCGTGTCCCCACTGTTCGAGGCGGCGATCGAGGCAACCGAAGAAGCGATCTACAATTCGCTGCTGAAGGCGGAGACGGTGCGGGGGTTTCGCGGGATTGTGCGGGCGCTACCGATCGATTCGACGGCCGCCATTCTTCGGCGGCATGCGCTGCTGCACGACTGACCTCGTCAGGCGACGAGGGTGTTCACCCTGTTGAAGGCGCTCACGAATGCCCGAAAGACCTCGGGGTGCCAACCGCGGCGCGCCAGCTGCAAGACAGCCAGGGCCCGCGCTGGAGCGATTGCCGGCCGGTACGTCCGCGTCGAGGTCAGAGCATCGAACGCATCCACGACCCCAATGATCTGGGCCTCCAGCGGGATCTCGGTCCCGCAAAGGTGGTCCGGATAGCCGCTCCCGTCGTAGCGCTCGTGGTGCCACCGGATGATCGGGGCGACGTTCCACGGGAGGCCGGTCGCGCCGAGCAGCTCGAGGCCGCGTTGGGGATGGGTTCGAATTACGTCGAGCTCGCCGGCGGCGAGTTGCCCCGGCTTTGTCAGTATCTCTCTCGGTACCAGGACCTTACCGATGTCATGGAGGTAGGCGCCGACGTACACCGTGGCCCGCTGGCGCTCGTCGAGCCCGAGCGTGCGGGCGACATCCAGGGCATAGGCGGCGACGCGCTGGCAGTGACCGAAGGTGTAGCGGTCCGCGGACTCGATGAGCGAGGCGAGCTTGTGAACGATCTGCAGCCGCGACCGCTCAAACGCGCTGCGCCCCCGGCGGAGGCGCGCCGCGCGTCTGGCCGGGAAGGCGAGGCCGGAGGTTCGAGGAGAGGAGAGAGTCATCACGGTTCTCTTGAAGATGCTTCACCGGCCCGAAGGTCACGGGGCCGCAACCGACGCGGCGTGGCGCGGTTGCGCGGGTGGTTCGTCCGGACGTATCGTCACGCGTGCCCCTGACACCGTCGACCCCCACGAGTTCTCGGAGCCAGCCGTCCATGAGCGACGTTCTGTCGCCCAACATCGCCCACCTGGAGACCTCCGCGACGATCGCGATCTCCCAGGAGGCAAAGCGGCGCCGGGCGGCCGGGGAGGATGTGATCGATCTGGGGGCTGGCGAGCCCGATTTTCCTACCCCCCCCATCCCGGTCGAGGCCGGGATCCGGGCGATCAAGGAAGGCAAGACGCGCTATCCGGCGAACGAGGGGATACTCGAGCTGCGCGCCGCCGCAGCCAAGCATCTCTCCCTCCTGTCGGGCGGCCGCCCGGTGAACGCCGACAACATCGTTGTCTCGACCGGCTCCAAGCAGTCGCTCTTCAACGCCTGCTTCACGCTGTTCGGCCCGGGTGACGTGGTGGCGATCCCGGCGCCCGCGTGGGTATCGTATCCGCAGATCGTGCATCTCGCGCGCGCGCGTCCTGTGCTGATCGCGGGGCACCCCGAATGGGGGCTCAAGGTCAGCGTGCGCGAGCTGGAGCGGATCCTGCCCGCCCCGAAGGGGCTGATCCTCTGCTCTCCCTGCAACCCCACGGGATCGGTGTACACACTCGCCGAGCTGCGCTCCATCGCGCAGTGGGCGGCGGAGCGCAACGTGTGGGTGATCTCCGACGAGATCTACCGCCGCATCCACTATGGCAGCGGGCCGGCGCCGTCGTTCCTCGATCTCTCCGACGACCTGCTGGAGCGGGTGGTCGTGGTGACGGGCGTCAGCAAAGCGTACGCCATGACGGGATGGCGCGTGGGCGTCGCTCTCGCACCCGGCCCGGTCGCGAAGGCCATGGCGGCGCTGCAGTCGCACACGACCTCGGGTGCGAACCATATGGCGCAATACGCCGCCGCGGCGGCATTCGCCGACGAGCGGCTGGAGCAAGACGTGCAGCGCATGGTGGCCGAGTTCCGGCGCCGCCGCGATCTCCTCACCTCGGGGTTCCGGCGCCACCTCCCGGGGGTCGAGTTCGTCGAACCGCACGGGGCGTTCTACTTCTTTTTCCGGACCGATTCGTTCGTCGGCATCTCCGGGACGGATTTCTGCACCCGGCTCATTACCGAGACCGGCGTCGCGCTGGTCCCCGGAGCGGCGTTCGGCGACGACCGCTGGACACGGCTGTCGTACGCCGCCGCGACGAGTGACATCGAGAAGTCGTTGGACCGCATCGTCAGTTTCGCGAAGCGGTTGGGGTGAGAAGGGGCGCCGCCATGCAATACGAAGCCAAGATCCAGCCGCTCGAGGGCAAGCTTCCCAAGGTCAGCTACCGCTGGGATCCCGAGACGGACATCCTGTCGGCGGTCTGCAAAGGGATTCCCAAGGCGACCGGGATGAACGGCACCGTCGATCTCGAGGGGAGCGACGGCTCGTTCGTGCTGCTCGACGTCGCGGGAGGGTTGCTGCGGGGGCTCGACGTCGTCACCTGGCCCGACGACATCCGGACGCTCGATTCGCTCGCGCCACCCGAGGCCGCGTCCGACGCGCGCGTGCTGTTCCCCACACGCCGCTCGCAGCCGGCGGTGGCCGCGGTGGAAGTCGACACGGCGTTGATCGTCGAGAAGAACGCGGCCGAGTCGCTGATCCACATCCGCGTGGGTCGCATCAAGCCCGCCACCGTGGTGCGCGTCGCGGACCTCCTGATGGTCGAGGTCGACAAGCAGTCCCGGCTCGCGGGGTTGTGGCTGCTCGAGGTGCCACCGTTCCCCAACGTCGAGGCCACTGCGTAGTGGAGGACGAACGGCTCCAACGCTACGTCGAGGAGCTGTTCGCGATCGAAGACCCCGTCCTGGCCCGTGTACGCGCTCGACACGCCGAGTGCGGCCTGCCACCGATCCACATTTCTCCCGAAGAAGGCAAGTTCCTGCATGTGCTGGTGCGGCTCGCTGCCGCGCGCCGCGTCCTCGAGATCGGCTCGCTCGCGGGATACAGCGGCATCTGGCTCGCCCGGGCGCTCCCGGTGGACGGTCTGCTGACGACGCTCGAGGTCGACCCGGAGCACGCGCGACTCGCGCGGCAGGCGTACACCGAGGCGGGCGTCGCCGACCGCGTCCGGTTGCTGGTAGGTGATGCGCGGCAGGTTCTGCCCACGCTCGAGGCGGGTTTCGACGTGGTGTTCATCGATGCCGACAAGGAGCCGCTTCCCCAGTACTTCGAGTGGAGTGTCCGCTTGTTGCGCCGGGGCGGCCTGCTCTTGTGCGACAACGCGTTCCTGCACGGCACCGTCGTGGATCCGGAGAACCATTCCCCGTCCACGGAGGGCGTGCGGGCGTTCAATCGCCTCGCCGCCACGGACACGAGGGTCGTGTCCGCGGTCGTCCCGCTGCGCGACGGCATTGTCGTCGCGATCAAGCTCTCGGCATGAATCGGGGCCGCGGCTGGCTCGACGGGTTGTACGCGAGCGGCGTCACGCCGGCCTCCTTTCTTCCCGACGCGAGCCTCGGGCACCGGCACGAACCCGATGAGGGCGCCGCGTCGAGCGGAGTGGAGGTCGAAATCGTGGAGGACGCCGAGCTGCGAGTTCACCCAGTCGTCGCGTCCACGGCGCCGGACGGCATGTCGTTCCTCGACGGTATCCAGCAATGGAAGGTGATCGGCTACGACGGCGTGCAACCGATCGCCCTCGCCTACGTCGCCGCTGCCGTGCGCCGCCGCGACTCCGGGCGCCGACTTGCGACCGCCGCCTGGGCCGCGCGCCAGCTGGTCATCGCCCCGACGCAGGTACTCGACGAGGGACGCCGTGCAACGCTGGAAGAGGCCGGTCTCGAGGCCGTGCCGGTCGAAGTCGAGGCGGGCACCCAGCCGGCACAGGCGCTCGAGGCGCTGCGCCGCGAGGTCCATCGCGCCCGCGCCGGACTCGAGCGGCAACTGGGCGAGCGAGCCGCCGGTGGACTCGGGCCCGGGGACTGGCTCGTCGTCGACGGGCAGGTCGCGGTCTCGGCAACGCTCGCGAAACACCCCCGGTCGATCGGGGTCATCAAGAGCCACGGCGCGCAGTTCCTGACGGGCCGCCACCTGGAGCGCGCGCTGACGATCCCGGCCGAGCACCGCACCAGCGGTTTCCGAGTCCGCGGCGGGCATGGGCGCACCGAGGTCGATTCGTGGTATCTGCGACTCTGGCCCTGGGAGGGGCGCGATCTGCACTACGGCTTGATCCGCGTCGAAACGGCCCGGGATGATGGTCGCGGGACCCGGGCGGCGGAGCTCTCGGGATGGCTGCTGGCCGAGCGCGCCCCGCTCGCCGCGCCTGACGCACGGTTCGACCGGTTACTTTACCCTATCCATGACGTAGAGTCGTACCTGCGGAGCCGGGCTCCGCACCATCTCATGGCGTCGCCCGCCTCCCGTCTCCCACGAACCGGGACGTGATTCGCAAGACCGACGAAACCCCGATTGGTCGCGTCGTCGCGACCGAATTGAAGCCGGCCACGCCGCACCAGTTCCACTTCTGGACGGCGACGGAGACGAGTATCGGCATCGGGGCGATCGTGAAAGTCCTGGGACCAGGTGCCGGGGATCTGGGGTCGGGGCGAATCGTCTACGGCGTCGTCACCGACGGTTTCGCCTACTCGGATCTCGTCACGCCGTTACACGACGTCATCGGCGCGGAAGGAGACCCGGCGCGCGCCGCCGAAAGCCCGACCGAGCGTCCCGAGATCCGATTGTGGACCGCCGCGGTCCTCAGACAAATCCCCGAGGAGCCGCTACAGCCCGTGCCGCTCGGCGCGGTGCACGTCGCAACCGACGCCGACGTCGCCGCGGCGCTGCGGATGGACGCGTACCTCAACACCGCACAGCCGACGGCGATCCCCGTCGGACTGTACGAATCGGGGGGTCTCGAAGCGCCCGTCTATCTCGACGCCGACTTCCTGCTCGGCCCCGAGGCGGCCCATCTGAACATCTCCGGAGTCTCGGGTCTCGCGACGAAGACGAGCGCGGTTGAATTCCTGTTGAGCTCGATCTTTCATCACTACCCGGCGCACCGCGGCAGCGTCGCGGCGCTGTGCTTCAACGTCAAAGGACCCGATCTCCTGTTTCTCGATCAGCCGGGAGCAGCCGACGACTCCGACCGGCGGCGCTACGCCCGCCTCGGGATCGCGCCCGGCCCCTTCGAGCGGGTGCGCTACTTCGCGCCGTTCAAGGCCGACGGTGTGAACCTGAACACGCTGCGCACCCATCCGGATCTCGCCCAATCGGTCGAGCCGCTCGTCTGGGGGCTGACCGAGGTGCTCGACTTCGCCGAGGTCCTGTTGAACCGGGATGACATCGACGCCAAGGCGGATGCGTTCATCGACTTCCTCGGCGACCGGGTGGTGCGGCGCGAGTTCGCGGACGGGTTCGGCGGCGAGCACCGGGTCGAAACGTTCGCCGATCTGGAGCGCCTGTTCCGGAGCATTTTCGACGGCCTGGAGCTGGCCGGCCGCGGCGACATCTGGCGCACCCACCACATCGCGACGATCCGCAAGGTGCGCAATCGTCTTGGCAATGTCTCGACGCGCTGCAAGGGACTCGTGACCGACGACGGTCCGGCGAGCGACCTCCCCTGGGGGCGGTTCGAGGATCGCGGCGTGTACGTCATCGACGTCGCCAACGTCGACCCGCTGGGGCAGGATCTCGTCTTCGCGCGTGTCGTGTCGAAGCTGCGCGAGCACCTCGAGCGCCGCGATCTCGGTGTGGACGCGGTCGTGGTGTTCGTCGATGAGCTCAACAAATACGCCCCCGCCGACGGCGCCGACACGTATGTGAAGAAGATGCTGCTCGACATCTCGGAGCGTGGCCGCTACCTGGGGCTCGTCCTGTTCGGCGCCGAGCAGTTCCGCTCTCAGGTGCACCGCCGCGTCGTCGGCAACGCCGGGACGCAAGTTTTCGGGCGCATGGACTCGGACGAGCTCGCCACGCCGGGGTATCAGGTGCTGTCCCCCGCGACCAAGATCAAGCTCGCCACGCTCCCGGTGGGCGAGCTGATGGTGCGGCACCCGCACTTCACGCAGCCGATCTTCGTGCGGTTTCCGCGCCCCCCGGTAATGCGGGGGAGGGACGGAGTGGAGCGATTCCCTCCGGCCGTGGACCTGCTGTTCGCCGATGCGGTGGCATTGCAGCTCGTACGGCTCGACGCGCGCGTGCGGACGAACCAGGTCAAGGATTTGATCGCCGGGCACGAGGAAATGGACGTCCGGCGGGCACTGGCCGCGGTACGGCGTGAGCGTCCCGCCGACGCATTAGCGATGTTTCGCAAGCGATTGGGCGTACGGGTGGCGTCGGAACCGGCCCGGGAGCGGTCGCCGGTCCAGCCGCTCGGCCCCATCGCCGAGGAACCCTATTGATCGATCGAGGAGCCGAATGCATCGCATAACCTTGCTGGTCGCGGCCGTTCTGACGGTGGGGTGCAAAGGCGCCGAGCGGCCGCCCACGCCGATCACCACCAAGATCGCGCTGCGGTTTCACCCTCCGGCGGGAGCGGTCTCCCACTATGTGATGGATCAGACGTCGAGCTTCGGACCGGATTCCGGCGCCGACTCGGGGGGCGTGAATTCGATGCGGATCGTGTTTACGCAGACGATCGGCGCCGCCGCCGCCGACGGCGTGCCGGTGACGTTCACCTTCGATTCGACGCAGGTCGTGAGTCCGATGCTGAGCCCCGCCGCGGCCGATCAGGCCGCCGAGCGGCTGCGCGAGGTGCATCTCACGACGATCTACGACGACCACCTGCGGCCGGTGCACAACGACGTCTCGGCGCTCGCGGGAATACCACCGCTCGTGCGCGACCAGCTGCAGGTCGGGTTTCGCGCTGCGGCGCTCGCGCTCCCCGACCAACCGGTCGGACCGGGCGACAGCTGGACCAACGAGACGGAGCTGCCGATCAGTGCCATCGGGGGGGCACCGTTGACAGTGCACACCACGGTGACGGTGCGGGAGATCAGCGTGAGCCGGGGAGATACCACGGTGCGTCTCGGAGTAGAGACGGCGCTCCCCGACAAGCCGATGCAGTTCGCCGTCGGCGGGCAACAGTTCACCGTCGCCCTGCAAGGCGCCATCACCGGCGAGCAGACGCTGTCACTCACCCGCGGCGCGGTCGTGAGCGCCGCGCTCGGCGGCACGATGCACGTCGCGGTCAGCGGAGGATTCTTCGGTGCGCCGGGGATGAAAGTGCGCGTCCAACAGCAGGGAACGCTCAAATTGGTGTCGTGAAGCTCGCCCACCTCGCCGACCTGCACCTCGGCTACCGCCAGTTCGACCGCCAGAACGCGCGCGGGGCGAACCAGCGCGAGGCGGACGTGGCGGAGGCGTTTCGCCGCGCGGTGGATGATCTGCTGGAGCAACGTCCCGACCTCATTGTCTTCGCCGGCGACATTTTCCACTCCGTCCGGCCGACCAACCCGGCTATCCTCTTTCTCTTCCAGCAGCTGCAGCGGCTGCGCGTCGCGCTACCCGCAACGCCGGTCGTGCTCGTCGCCGGCGATCACGACACGCCGCGCACCAGCGAGACCGGCAGCATCCTGAAGCTGTACGAGGCGGTCGGCGCCGACGTGGTCATCGATGCGCCGCGCCGCCTGGTGTTTCCGAAGCTCGACTGCGCGGTGCTGGCGGTGCCACACCAGGCGCTCGTGGG
>DATJJY010000087.1:0-7706 GCA_035491895.1 Gemmatimonadales bacterium | reverse complement strand
CGTCGCGAGGATCCGCAGCGACTGCTCGTTCACCTGCGTCACGCCGAGCTGCAGCCCCGCGTCCTGGCGTGCGGCCTCGTTCACGACGCCCGGCGGCGGGGTGTAGCCGAGATCGCGGTTCTGGGTGCTCACGACCGATGCCGTGACCGAGCCGAGACCTGTGCCGTGATCACCGCCCAGGCCGCCGATCGGCGTGTCGGCACGCTTGAGCCAGGTCGCGCCGACGAGCTGCACCCGGGAAAGACCGAAGAACACCTGCGGATCGGGCTCACCCGGAGGCGCCGTCTCCGGAGCCAGGATCGTGATGCGCAGCGCCTGGACCTGCCGCAGGTTCGGCGCGCCCACTTGCAGCGTGTCGGTGTGGAACGGGATGCGGTAGAGCCGCCACCCCGACGCCCCGCCGCCCGCGGCCGGCGAGGCGTTCACCATGCCGCCGTCGCGCACGTAGAACTGGTCGTCGCCGATCGGAAAGACGTAGCGAACGAAGTCTTCCTGCGACTTGGCGCCCACCGCGATGTCGAGCTGGCCGTCGCCGTCCAGGTCTTCGGTGTCGATCGCCCCGTTGTGGCGGCCGCAGCGCGAGCGCGGGTCGCCGAAGAAGCGGCTCACGATCTGCCCACTGACCGTCGCGCTGCAGAGCGGCAGGGTATCGATCTGCCGGAGGTTCGTCGCGTCCCAGATGCCGTCGGTGATCCGGTCGCTCAATATCCCTTCGTCGTTGATCGCGGCGTTCCAGGCGTGCGTGGCGGGGTCGCGCTCCGTGTCGAGCCGTCCCTGCCCGGCCACGCGCACGCCGCTGTAGGTCGTATCGCTGTTCGTGACCGTGAGCGTCTCGGGCACGAAGGCGAGGGCGTCCTCGAACACCGATCCGAAATCGAACAGGATCGCCGCCCCGTTCGACTTGGCCGTGCGCTTATTGTCCTCCCACACCCAGAACTCCAGGTACTCGACGCGCGACAGATCGACTCCCGTCGCCGAGAGCGTCTGCGTAATGGAGCGCCAGCGCGTGGCGTTACGGGCGTTGTTCCCCAGGCCGGGGCGGCGCCAATTGGGGTTCCCGGTGTTGCTGTTGGCGAGCCCCATCATCGTGTCCGGCTTGAGCATCAGCCACAGCACCGGCTCGGCCGACTGGGCCTGGCCCACCAGCACGATCGTCGGGTCGATATCGCGCGGGAAGAACTGGACCGGGTTGCCCTTGCCGTCGAGCGGCAGCGATTGCCAGGTGAGCGGCACGGCGTCGACCGTGTCGAACCCCGTGATCGGGATACCGAACGGTGTAGCGCCGCGGCTCGAGCTCGGTACGCTGCCCCAGTGCCAGCTGTTTTCGTTGAGCGACACGAACCGGCCCGCCGTCCCCTCGAATTCCTCGATGAACGCCTGGCCCAGCGGATTGGGGCGCGGCCGCGACAGCGCCACTTCTCCCGTCACCGTGACGAACGACGGCGCGTCGCTCCGCGTGCCCGGCAGGATGTGCACCGCCTGCGTCAACCACCCCGGCTGGAAGTGCAGGTTTGTGCTCACCCCGCCGATGAAGCTCGAGGCCGGCTCGAATCCGAGCTGCGGCCGGGTGAAGAGCGTCTGCTGCTTCTGAAACAGGCCCGTGAGATACACCTGCCCGGCCGTCCCCAGATCGTATTTCGCCGCCATCCCGTAGATCGAGGTGGGGGCGGTCGTGAACGTGGCGCGCTCCTCGAACTGCGCCCGGATGACCGCCGGCCCGGTCGTAAAGAGCGAATCGGGGTGCTTGAAGGTGACGAGTCCCACCGTGTAGTCGATGCTGTAGTCGACGTCGCGCGTCAGCAGCGTGTTGCCGAGGTAGAGCTTCTCGCTCCCTTCGCGAAGCTGGAAGCTCGACAGCGACAGCGTCCCCTTGTCGCCGGCGGCGGAGGAGTTGCCGTGCAGCGTGAGGGTGAAGACCGATGGCGGGCCCTGCACCGCGAGCAGGGCGCGCGGGGTGCGGTACAGGGAATCGTTGCGTTCGGCGGCGATCAGCTTGGTCGGGTCGGCGAACGGCCGCAGGTTGGGGAACACGACGAAGTAATCCCGCAGCGGCCCCGCGAAGTCACGCTCGCGCGGGAACAGCCGGTTGTACTGATCGAAACTGTTCGCATCGGTCGCGAGCGCGATTCCCAGCAGGGAGAGGTACGTCTCGCTCGATCCCTCGGGACGCTCGCGCTGGTTGACCGACAACTCGAGCGCCAGGGTGGTGCGGGACAGCTCCTGCCCGCCGAGGCGGTACGCGGAGCGGATCTCGAAGCGAAACGCCGGCGACGCGGCGGTGACGCCGGGCCGCGGATCGTACACCAGTCGCAGCGTATCGACGTGGGTCGTGTCGGGATTCGCGCGCACCGGAAACGTGCCCACGCAGCGGCTGCCGGGACCGCACTCCACCTGCCCGCGCGGGAGATAGGAGACGGCGAGGAAGTCGCTCGGGTCGAGCCGCGTGGTCAGTGTGAACCAGGTGTTGCTCGGGTCGACGTAGTAGTCCTTGCCGAGCTGCAGCAGCTCCCACTGGAACGGGCCGGCGCGCTCTACGGCGCAATCGACCGCCAGGGTCCCGGTGCCGCACGCGACGGCCTTGATGCCGCCGATGTTCACATTGGTCGCGGACGGCGACAGTGCGCGGTAGCGGTAGACCTGGATCGCCTGGACCTGCAGCGAATCGGGAAGCAGCGGCGGCAGGTTGAGGATGTCCACCGCCGGGAATCCGGGAATCGCCGCGGGATCCACCGCGAAGAAGAAGCGGCCCTGCTCGTAGTCGAGATCGCGGAACTGGCGATCGAGCGGCTGCGTGGTGGTCTCGCCCACGTTGTAGGTGCGGTCGCGCACCACGTTGCCCTTTTGCTGCGCGTAGATGCCGCGCAGCTCGAGCGCGCCGAACTGGGTGACCGCCTGGATGCCGAAATTGTTGGCGGGGATGGCGGCGCTGATGAACCGGCTGCCCGGCACCTGAAACGACACGTTGCCCGCTTCGACGCGCCGCACGATCTCGTCCTCGAGCCCCTCGTACCAGACCTGCAGATTGTTGTTGGCGTCGAACTCGCGCTGGCTGTCGAAGTCGACGTTGACGTGCAGCCGCTGGCCCACGACGCCGCCGGAGCGGATCGCGTACTGCGGTGTCGGCGTGATCGTCGGGAAGCCGACGGTGCACCCCGACACCGCCTGCTGCTTCTCGAACGCGTTGCACTTCAGGTTGCGGAACTGGTCGGCCTTGAGCTCGAAGCGCAGGCTCAAGTCCATGCCGAGGCTGGCGAACTGACCCAGCACGCCGGTCGCACCGGCCGCGCGAAACACCGCCGGTCCCTGCTGCACGCCGGGCGCCGCGGCCACCGCGGCAGGAACCACCGGGACCGGTGGATGCGCCACGTCGATCGGCGGGAGCGCGTCGCGCACGCGCCGCGCCCAGGCAAGGGCGACGGCCGGTGCACCGACGCGCAGCCCCAATCGCCCACCCGGGACGAGGGCCGGCACGCTGGCGACCCCGACCGACGCATAGCGATAGCTCAGCCGGAACGCCGGAATCGAATCACCGGCGAGCGCCTGCGCGCGGGCTTGGGGGACGAGCAGCGGAACGGTGAGAACGGCGAACGAGGCGGGGCGCCACATCCCTTGTAGCAGCTTGGAGTTCCGAATATACTGCCCGAACCACCCGTGCGCATCCTCAGCCGCTACCTGCTGCGCCAGCACATCGCCCCGCTCGGCTTCGCGCTCTCGGCGCTCACTGCACTGATGCTGTTGAATCAGATCGCCAAGCAGCTCGGCAATCTGGTCGGCAAGGGACTCCCGACGAGCGTCATCGTCGAGGTGTTCGTGCTGTCGATTCCATTCATCGTGGCGATGACGCTCCCGATGGCCGTGCTCGTCGCCGTGCTGCACACCATGAGCCGCCTCGCCGCGGATCACGAGATCACCGCGATGACCGCCAACGGCATCAGCGTGAGCCGCATCGCGCGGCCCGTGATCCTCGGGGCGACGGCCGTGGCGGCACTCGCGTATATCTGGAACGACCAGATCCTGCCGCGGTCCAATCACCGGCTGCGCACGCTCCTCGTGGACATCCAGCGCAAGAAGCCGTCCCTCGCTCTGAAGGAGCAAGTGATCAACGAGGTCGTCCCGGGCCAGTTCTTCCTGCGGGCGGCCCGCATCGACCCGGCAACCGATCGGCTGCGCGACGTGACCATCTATGATCTGGGCGATGCCGACCGCCGCCGGATCATCACGGCCGACAGTGGGCAGATGGCTTATACCCCCGGCCAGACCGATTTGTACCTCACGCTCTTGGACGGCGACATCCAGGAAGTTCGCCGCGCCGGCGATGCGCAGTTCAATCGAACCTTCTTCCGTACGAACCACGTCCGCGTTCGAAACGTATCCAATCAGCTCGTGCGCACCGATGAGGACAATTATCGCGGCGACCGGGAGATGACGATCTGTCAAATGTCGCAGGTCGTGGCCGCGGCGCGGAGCGACGCCCGGGCCGCCCATCAGGAAGCGAACGCCACCATCGAGCACGACCTGCGGCGCCTCGCCGGCCTGGACGCCGGTCCCGTCCAGATCTTCTCGGCCACCGATTCGACGCCGGGGCCGTACTGCCGGATGCTCGACCGCGTCGGGCGTTGGCTCGTCCCCGACACCGCCCAGGCCCAGGGTGTTTCCCGTCCCGGCGTCAGCGTCCCCCCGCCACGCCCGCCCCTCGCGCGGCCCGCGCAGACTCCGGTCGTGCAGCCGCCGCCCGTGTTTGCTCCGACCCCCCACGCTCCGCTCATCACACCGGGTGGCACTGCTGGAGAGGACGAGCGCGTCGAAGGGGCGCGGCGCCGCGCCGCGATCTACCAGGTCGAGATTCACAAGAAGTTCGCGATCGCCGTGGCCTGCTTCGTCTTCGGGCTGCTGGGGGTCCCCGTGGCGCTGCGCTTCCCCCGCGGCGGGGCGGGGCTCGTCATCGGCACCAGCGTCTTCGTGTTCGCCATCTACTACATCGGCCTGATCGGCGGCGAGGATCTCGGCGACCGGCTCATTCTGTCGCCCTTCCTGGCGATGTGGGGGCCGAACCTGATCTTCGGCGCGCTCGGCCTGATCGGAATGTGGGTGATGCGTCGCGCCTCCCCCACGGCGCGCGGCGGCGATTGGTCGGATGTGAGAGCGGCCCTGCTGGGCCTCGTGCGCCTGGGCCGCCGCTAACCCATGCGGATCCTCGACCGGTACGTGCTGCGGCAGTGGCTCCTGGTGTTCTTGGTCGTCATGTTCGGGTTCCCGCTGCTCGTCATCGTCATCGATCTGACGGACAAGCTCGACCGCTATCTGATGCGTGGTCTGACCAAGGCCCACGTCGCGCTGGCGTACCTGTACGGCATGCCCGATACGATGTTCCTGGTGCTGCCCGCCGCCGTGCTGTTCGCCACCGTGTTCACGGTGGGCGCGATGGGCCGGTACTCGGAGCTCACCGCCGCCAAGGCATCGGGGGTCTCGTTCCATCGGTTGGTACGGCCGATCTTCATCGCCGCCGTGGCGTCCTGCATCCTCGGGATCGGCCTCAGCGAGCTGGTCCCGATCGGCGCGGCGCGAAAGGCCGAACTGCTGGGCGAGAAGGCGGTGCGGAGCACCGGCTCGCGCGTCAACTTCGTGTACCGCGCCGACGGCGGGTGGGTGTACGCCGTGCGGACCCTCGAGATCGCGAAGCGCGAGATGAACGACCTCGTGATGGAGCGGGTCGGCACCGGTCTCGACTATCCGACGATCGTGGTGACGGCGGAGCGCGCCCGCTATCGCCGCATGGCGGGATGGACGCTGCAAAACGGCCGGGTGCGGTTCCTGCTCGGTCCCGGGCTGGAGCGCAGCTTCGACTTTCACACCCTGAGCGCGCGCACGCTGGTCGAGACGCCCGAGGATTTGCTGGCGGAGCCCAAGGCCCCCGAAGAGATGCGCTACGCCGAGCTGGGGCGCTACATCGACGCCCTGGCACGCTCGGGGTCGGACACGCGCAAGCTCGCGGTGGACCGCGCGCTCAAGATCGCCATCCCCTTCACTTGTATCATCATCGCGCTGTTCGGCGCGCCCCTCGCCGTCACCAATCCGCGCAGCGGCGCGGCGTGGGGGGTGGCAGTGAGCCTCGCCACAACGTTTCTCTTTCTGCTGCTGATGCAGTTGTCCCGCGCCGTGGGCGGCGGCGGTCTCCTGCCGCCGACCTTCGCGGCGTGGCTGCCGAACATTCTGGCGGCGGGAGGCGCGGCGTGGCTGCTCAAGAAGGTTCAAACCTAAAAAGTTGGTGGAGGATGGTGGAGGATGGTGGAGGCTGATCCTGCATTTACCTCCACCATCCTCCACGCCCTCCACCAACCTTCACCAACCCGCTTTAGAAAGCGTACCTCGCCCCGAGCTGAAACACCCAGCGCGAGCCGAGCGAGTTCACCGTCACCTGGTTCTTGATCGGCAGGTTCAGGGCGTAGATGCCGCGGCCGTTGACTGCGTCGTAGCCGGTCAGGCGGATCAGGTTCGTCTCTTCGTTCAGCCCCGTCACCCGGATGAGGCCCCAGTCCGACTTCAGGAAGTTCAGCACGTTCAACATGTCGGCCGTGAGCTCGATCGACTGGCCGTGCAGCGTGCCGAAGACCTTGCTGACGCGGGCGCTGAGGATGTTCTGCCACGGGTTCCGGCAGCTGTTGCGCGCCAGGATGTGGCCGCGGTTGTTGCGCAGGCACGGCTCGTTGTTGATGTAGTTGTCGAGCGTCGCGGCCTGCCCCGCCACCGGCATGGTGATGTCCGCGATGTTGATCGGCACGTACACTGCGTCGTTGCCGCTGAAGCCGTCGGCGTTGATGTCGCCGTTGACGACGTAGGTGAACGGCGTGCCGGAGATGCCCGTGTAGAACAGCGAGAAGTGCGAGTCGAACGGCGTGTTGACCGTGCCGCTGATGGTGACCTTGTGCGGCCGGTCGAAGAACGACGTCGCCAGCGTCGGCGCGTCGACCGGACCGTTCAGGACGCCGAAGCGGTAGTTGGAGCTCGTGATATCCGACGTCATCGAGCGGAAGTCGACGGTATGCGAGTAGGTGTAGCTGGCGTTGAACGCGACCCCGTTCCCGAAGGTCTTCTGGAATTGGACCGCCAACGACGTGGAATGGTCGCCGCTCGTGTTCAAGTTGCGGATTACGTCGGCGTACGTGCCAGTGACACGCGATGCCGTGGCGGCCCCGGTCGCGGGGTTGATCGTTCCGTACAGCAGCCGCCCCGTCTCCCCGGGTGACGCGCTCTGCACGCCGGTGAGGTTGACGTCCTCCAGCAGGAACTCGTTGATCGCCTTCGTATAGATGAAGTCGACCGTGCCCAACACGCCCCAGCCCAGCTCACGGTCGACCCCCAGCGCCAGCTTCGCGGCCTGGGGAAACTTGAAATCGCTGTCGAAGTACACGACGCTGGGCCGCCCCGCCGACGGAGCGCTCGCCGGGTTACAGGTGGTCGGCTGGCTGTTCGGATCGAGCGTGAACGTGGGCACGGTGGCTCCAGCGCAGACCAGGCTGGCCTGCTCGAGCCCGGTGTTGCCGTAGGCGTTCGAGAGCCACACGTAGGGCGGCCGGCCGCTGAAGATGCCCACGCCGCCGCGCAGAATCGTCTGGCTTTCCCCGTTCACATTGTAATTGAAGCCCAGCCGGGGCGACCAGAGAATGTTGCCGCTCGGGAACGAGCCGGTGTTCACCGTGCCGCCGCCC
>DATJJY010000086.1:0-17455 GCA_035491895.1 Gemmatimonadales bacterium | reverse complement strand
GCGCGTGACCTTCACCGACGTGACGCAGGCCGCCGGCATTTCCTATCGCAACTTCAGCGGCACGCGGACGTCGCAGATTCCCGAAGACATCGGCTCCGGCGCTGCGTGGGGCGACTTCGACGACGACGGCTGGGTGGACCTCGCGATCGCCAACGAGGTGGGGCCGGTATCAATGACCGACGCCGAGCGCCGCGCGTCGCCGGCGCGCACCATGCTCTACCGCAACAATCACGACGGCACCTTCACCGACGTCACCGACGGTGCCGGCATCGATTTCCGCGGGTGGGGGATGGCGGTGGCGTGGGCCGACTACGACAACGACGGCCGGCTCGATCTGCTGATCACGGCGGACGGCCACAACGTGCTCTACCACAACGACGGCGACGGCCGGTTCAGCGATCGCAGCGCAGCGTCCGGGATCGGCGGGCCTGAAGGCTTCTGGACCGGCGCAGCGTGGGGCGATTACGATCGGGACGGCTTCCTCGACCTCTATGTGACGGGCTACGTGAAGTACACGCGGGAGCCCGACACGGACGCGCCGGGAGTGAGCGATGTCGAGAACCCGGCGAGCATCAATCCGTCGTCGTTCTCCGGCGAGCGCAACCTGCTGTTTCACAACAACCGCAACGGGACATTCACCGAGCGCGCCAGGGCGGCGGGCATCGACAACCCCTCCGGGCGGGGCCTGGCGGCGGCGTGGGCGGACCTCGATGGCGACGGCTGGCCCGACCTGTACGTCGGGAACGACATGTCCGACAACGTGCTCTACCGCAACCGGCACGACGGCACGTTCGCGGACATCTCCCAGGCCGCGCACGTCGCCGACTACCGGAGCTCGATGGGGATCGCGGTGGGCGATTGGAACGGGGACGGGCGCCAGGACATGTTCCTCACGCACTGGCTCGCACAGGGGAACGCGCTGTACGACAACGTGCTGCCGTTCGGCCCGCACACCGCCCGGTCGCCGCCGGTGATGTTCGTGGACGAGTCGGACCGCTACGGTCTCGGACAGGTGTCCCTCGATTTCATCGGGTGGGGGACGTCGTTCATCGACTACGATCTGGACGGCCGGCTCGACCTGTTCATCGTGAACGGCAGCACGCTGCAGCGGCGCGACGCTCCGACACAGCTGGTCCCGATGCACAGCCAGCTGTTCTGGGACCGCGGCCCCAGTGAAGGCTTCTTCGAGGTGTCGCCCGTCAGTGGCGCGTTCTTCCACGGCGTCTACGTGGGCCGCGGGGCGGCGTTCGCCGATTTCGACAACGACGGCGATGTGGACGCGCTCGTGACCACCAACGGCGGCCCGGCCTACCTGCTGCGCAACGACGGCGGCAACCGCAACCACTGGCTCCAGGTGGAGCTGCGCGGCACAAAGAGCAACCGTCAGGGGATCGGTGCGACCGTACGGATAGTGGCGGGCGCTTCGCGCCAGGTGCGGCAGGTCGGCGCCCAGTCGTCCTACCTGTCCCAGAACAGCCTCATCGAAACGTTCGGGCTGGGGAGCCTGACGCGCGTCGACACGGTGGAAGTCGTATGGCCCCGCGGGGCGCGCCAGGTGCAGGTCAACGTGGCGTCGAACCAGCGGCTGCGAGTCGTGGAGGGCGAGACAGGCGCCCTGGCCGACCGCGCGAGCGTCGAGCAGTTCTGGGCGCTGATGCGCGAGGGGACCGCGCAGCGGATCGCCGGGCAGGCCGCCGCGGCGCTCGCGACCTACCAGCGCGCCCTCGCACTCAATCCCAATCACGCCGACGCGCTCTACTACGCCGGCAACATGCAGCTCGCGCTCGGCGGCTACGCCGACGCGGCCTCGACCTGGCGGCGACTGCTCGCCCTGGACCCGGGCAGCGCCCGCGCGCAGTCACAGATGGGTGCGCTTTTTCTCTGCCTCGATCCGGGATCCCCGCTCCGCCTCGACTCAGCCGACGCCTACCTTCGCCGTGCGCACGAGATCAACAAGGAAGAAACGGGCCCCCTGCTGCATCTTGGTGAGTCGGCCCTCGTGCGCGGCGATCTGACGCGCGCCCGGCAGCTGTTCGAGATGGTGCTCGCCACACACGCGGCGAGCGCGCCGGCGCACTTCTACGTCGGCTACCTCGCGATGAAGGCCGGCGACGAGCAGGCCGCCGTGCGCGAGTTCACGCGCGCGCAGGAACTCCCGATAGCGGCCGCAGTGGCGGGCGCCCCGAATGAGGGTGACACCAAGCCCGGCACGCCGATGCGTGCACAGTGGCAGCACTGCGATGGGCTGCGCGCGCTGTCGGAGGAACGCGCGAACGGCGAGCCACGGCAGGCGATGCGCGAGCGGTATCGCCACCTCGACAGTCTCCTCGCCGCCGGGCGCGCGCGCGTGCGGTGAGACCGGCTTGCTCCGAGGTCGCCTTCGGAGCGAAGTTCATCGCGTGACGTCTCTTACAGTGCGACGCCTCGTCCTGGCCGCGGTGTTCATCGCGGCCATATTGCTGGTCGTCATCCTGAGCCGCCCGGCGGAGCAGGGGAACAACCCTGCCTCGTCCGCCCCCGGCTTCGCACTCCAGAACGTGGCGCACGAGATCGGCATCGATTTCGTGCACCAGCGCCCCACCCTCGATCCGAGATTGGACAACATCGCGCCGCTGATCGCGGCGATGGGCGCCGGCGTCGCGGTCGTCGACGTCAACAACGATGGCTGGCCCGACCTGTATTTCACGAACAGCCGCTTCGGTGCTCCCAACGCCCTCTACCTCAACCACGGCGACGGGACGTTCGTGAACGTCGCCCAGCAGGCGGGTGTGGCGGATGTGAACCGGCCCGGGGAGGGCGTGTCGATGGGCGCCGTCTGGGGGGACTTCGACAACGACGGGCTCGAGGATCTCCTGATCTACAAGTGGGGCTATCTCCAGCTCTTCAAGAATCTAGGGAATTTGCACTTCGCGGACGTGACCGAGGCCGCAGGGTTGCGCCAGTGGATGAACAGCAACGGCGCCATCTGGATCGATTACGACCGGGACGGCCTCGTCGACCTGTACGTGACGGGATATTTCCGCTCGGACATCGATCTGTGGCACGTCAAGACGACCCAAATCATGGAGAACAGCTTCGAGTTCGCCGAGAACGGCGGGAAGAACCGCCTGTTTCACAACCTCGGGAACGGACGCTTCGAGGATGTCACCGATCAGATGGGCGTCGGCAGCACCCGCTGGACGCTGGCCGCCGCGGCCGCGGATTTCAACGGCGACGGGTGGCCCGACCTGTTCCTCGCCAACGACTATGGACCCGAGGAGCTGTACGTCAACCAGGACGGCAAGCACTTCGTGCTGCAGCGGGCGGGGCTCGAGAGCGATTCGAAGAGCGGCATGTCGGCGTCGCTCGGCGACGTGCTCAATCGTGGGCGGCTGGACGTCTTCGTTACCAACATCTCGGAGCGCGGTTACCTGTTTCAGGGGAACAACCTGAGGCTGAATTTCCTGTCCGAGCTGGGACGCTTCGAGCAGGGGGCCAGCGGGGTGCTCGCCGACGCCGGGTGGGCCTGGGGGGCCCAGCTCGGCGACCTCGACAACGACGGCCGCAACGAGCTGTTCATTACGAACGGGTACGTGTCCGGCGACCGTAACCGGAGCTACTGGTACGGCTTTTCCAAAGTCGCCGGTGCCAACGGCAATCTGTTCGAGGACACGAAGAACTGGCCCGCCATCGGTACGGCGAGCCTGTCCGGCTACGAGCGCTCTGCCCTCCTCGTCCGCCGCGGCGACTCCGGCTGGGTCGACGTCGCCGCGCGGGTCGGCGTGACCGACGAATACGACGGACGCGCCGTCGCGCTGGTCGACCTCTTCAACCGCGGCGTGCTGGATGTCGTCGTCGCGAATCAGAATCAACCGGCGCTCGTCTACAAGAACACGGTCGTTCCCGGACGCCACTGGATCACCTACCATCTCGTGGGGTCGCGCAGCAACCGATCGGCGATCGGCGCGGAGGTGACGCTGTATGCCGGCGACACTCGTCAGCTCCAGGTGGTCACCGGCGGCGTGGGGTTCGCGAGCGAGAACGACCGGCGGCTGCACTACGGACTGGGCGCCACGGCCCTGATCGACAGCGTCGTGATCCGCTGGCCATCGGGGACGCGGCAAGTCGTGGAGCAGCCCGCCGCCGACCAGCTCCATACGGTTCGTGAACCATGACGGAGGGCCCGCTCAAGCGCCTCTGGAGCAGGCTCGGGACGCTCGATCCCCGCTACCTGATCTCGTTCCTCATCACGTTGATCCTGGTGCTGGGCGAGGCGTTCTACGGCATCCTCGGCGGGTACGAGCGGCTCGCGATCACGCTCGGTGTCTGCGTGGCGACCGAAGTCGCCTTGTCGTGGCTGATCCGCGGCCACATCGCGTCGCTGCAGAGCGCCTACGTGACGGGCCTCAGCCTCTCCCTGCTCCTGAAGCCCCAGGCGGGGCTCATCTGGCCGTTCACGCTCGGCGCCTTTCTGGCCATCGCCTCGAAGTACGTGCTCATGCTGCGCGGGCGCCATCTCTGGAACCCCAGCAACTTCGCGATCAGCCTGCTGCTGGTCCTTGCCCCGTCGCGCATCGCCCTGCTCAGTCACCAATGGGGGAATCACCTCGCCACCAATGTCGTGATCTGGACCTTCGGGCTGCTGATCGCCTCCCGGGTGCGGGTGTTGCACGTGACGCTGACCTACGTCGCGTGCTACCTCGTGCTGGCGGCGTTGCGCAGTGCGCTGGTCGGCACCCCCCTGCTGGCCGAGCTCGCGCCGATCACCGGCCCTATGTACCAGCTGTTCATCTTCTTCATGATTACGGACCCGCGGACCACGGTCCACACGAAGCGCGGGCGGATCATCGTAGTGGCGATCGTGGCGCTGGTGGAGGCGATCATCCGGGTGGCGGGAGACAACAACGTCGCGGCGCTGACACCGTTGTATCCGGCGCCGCCCATTCTCGCCCTCGCGATTGTCGGCCCGATCGCCATGGCGATAGACTTGCTGCGATCAGGTGACTTGCCGAAATCATCGGTGACGCCTGGCGTGGGGGCTGAGGCCTCGTGATGGTGCGTGACGCTGATTGCCCTCCTACTGGTTCTATCGCCGCCTGAGGAGTAGCTCCAGCCGATCGTTGTTCCTTGCCACGACAATCCCCCGTCGGCCTCCAGGAAGCTTGATGGAAGTCATGTGCGGCACCTGGCCATCAATCACCACGCCACTCCGCTCCATGCCCACCGCTGAAAAGCTCCCGTCCCCTGCGCCCTTGAGTAGCAAGCCGTAGCTCGCGTCGTAGCGCCCCAGCACCGGCGGCACGCCGTACAGATTACCCGCGACCAGCAGGTCCATGTGCCCGTCGCCGTCGAAGTCATCGGCCACCACGGCGCGAATCGGCGCGAGCTGCGCCTCGACCGGCAACGGCTGCAGCGTGAACGTCCCGTCCCCGTTGTTCAGCGCGATCGAGCTGGCAAAGGTGTGCGCCTCGAGCAGCTGGGCGCGCTTCAGCTCGGATCCCGACAGAATGTCCTCGATGCGACTCGCTCCGAACGACGCGTAGGTCGGATAGCGACTCTGCAGCCGCGGGATCAGGCGCACCAGCTCGTCGCGGCCGGCGAGCGGATAGCTCACACCGTCGATGTAGGAGGTCAGCACCTGCTCCAGCAGGCCATTGTGGGCGAAGTCGCCGACGTAATCCCGCGCCGGCTCCGACGGCGTCGCATGCAGCAGCGTGTTGAGTCCCTGGTTGCCCAGGACGAGATCGGGACGGCCGTCTCCGTTCACGTCGACCGCCGTCACGGTGTTCCACCACCCTTCCGTTCCTTTGAGTCCTGCCTCGGCGGTGCGATCGACCAAGCGGCCGTTTTCCTGATGGAACACGCGGACCGGCATCCACTCGCCGACCACGACCAGGTCGAGCTGCCCGTCATGGTCGTAGTCGATCCAGGTCGCGTCGGTCACCATGCCGACCTGGGTGAGCGCGGGGGCCTTCTCGGACGTGACGTCCACGAAGTGTCCGGCGCCGTCGTTCTGGAGCAGATGGCTGTGGGGCGCGACGCCGTACTGACGTGAAATGACCCTGCTGCCGACGAAGAGATCGATGTGGCCATCGTGGTTGAAGTCGCCCGGGACCACGCATGACCCATTCTCGAAGAACGTCGGGAGGGCGTCGGCGACCCGCTGGAAATGGCCTTTGCCGTCGTTGTGGTACAGGCGGCCCCGCAGCGCGTCGTCGTTGCCCCAGAACTCGTTCCCGCCGCTCACGACGTACAGATCAGGATGGCCGTCCTCGTCGGCATCGAAGAACGCCGCGTCGACGTCCTCGAACAGCGAGTCGGCCTGAAATGCCGGCTCTGGGCTCGGGCGGAACGTGCCGTCGCCCTGCTGGAGCAAGAGCTGCCCGGCCTGCCATTTCGCGCCGCCGAGGTAGATGTCCTCCCGGCCGTCGCCGTTGACGTCGCCCACCGCCAGCGCCGGGCCTTCCGTCGACAGGTAGTGCGGCAGCAGCGGTTGCAGCGTGAGATCGCTGAACGCGTTCTCGTCGTGGCTGGCGGCGCCGCGGATCAGGTCGCTCACGTCGGTGAAGAGCGACTGCTCGGCAGCGTGCGGGTAGGCCCAGCGACCCGACGCGTTGGCCTGGAGGAGCGCGAGGGTCGTGTCGGCCGGGACTTGGGTCAGCACCTGGAAGCGTCGGTCCGGCCAGATCACGGTGACGGAATCGATCCGCGGCGCCGCTCCCAATCCGAAATGGAGGCGGGGATCGACCGAGGACTGAAAACCGCGCGTCGGCATCTGCTCCAGGAGCTGCGTCGTGCCGCCGGCGGTGACCATCACCTTGGCGCCGATAC
Organism: Gemmatimonadales bacterium; assembly: GCA_035491895.1. Classification (GTDB taxonomy): domain Bacteria; phylum Gemmatimonadota; class Gemmatimonadetes; order Gemmatimonadales; family GWC2-71-9; genus DASTHG01. The sequence goes on along the minus strand of DATJJY010000086.1, from coordinate 10,645 downwards.
CGGCGCTGTTCGCTCCCGCGCCGCGCAGCACCACCCGGAGATAGTGATTGCGATTCACTTCGGGGGCGTGGTTGCGGTAGATCGCGGCGGGGGCGTTGAGGTCGCTCACCACCAGATCGAGCGCACCGTCGTTGGTCAGGTCGACGTAGACGGCGCCGTTCGAGAAGCCCGCCTGGTCGAGTCCCCACGCCCGGGCCTCGTTCGTGAACGTCAGGTCGCCGTTGTTGCGGAAGGCGTAGTTCGCGATCGGGACGTGCGGCATGCGCTGCAGCAACGGCGCGAGATTCTCGCTCGTGATCGCCTTGGCGAGCGATGCCTGGATGCTGTCCTGCCCGACGTAGCCGACGTAGTCGAGGTCGTTGGGCCGGCGATAGATCCCGTTCGTCACGAAGAGATCCTTGCGGCCGTCGTTGTCGAGATCGGCAAGCAGCGGCGCCCAGCTCCAGTCGGTCGCGGCGACGCCGGCGAGCGCCCCGATCTCACTGAACCGGCCCATGCCGCGGTTCAGCTGCAGCGTGTTGCGCGTGTATTGCGGGTGAAACCCCGACTCGAGCTTGATGTTGAAGTCCATCATGGTCTCGGTGCTCGCCGATGTGTTGCGGATGTCCTGCCGCTCGGGCAGCATGTCGAGCACCATCACGTCGGGCCGGCCGTCGTTGTCGATGTCGGCCGCATCGACTCCCATCGATGACTTGCTGATGTGTCCGGTCGCCCGCGCGATCGACTCGGTAAACGTGCCGTTGCAGTTGCTGATATAGAGGTGATCGTTTTCCTCGAAATCGTTGGCGACGTACAAGTCGGGGCAGCCGTCGAGATTGAAGTCGCTCGCGACCACCCCGAGACCATACTCCTCGGCGCCGCCCTGAATCCCGGCACGATCCGTCACGTCGACGAAATGCCCGCCGTCGTTGCGGTAGAGGCGGTCCCCCTTCGGCTGGTCGGGTGGAAGGCGACCGTAGCGCACCATGTTGCGGCGGGTCGAGTGGGTGAGGACGTACATGTCCAGATCGCCGTCGCCGTCATAATCGAAGAACAGCGCCTGGGTTGAATGGCCCACGCGGTCGAGGCCGTACTCATTCGTCCGGTCGCTGAATGAGCCGTCGCCGTTGTTGATGTACAGCTTGTTGCGGCCGTGCATGGTGAGATAGTCGACACCGGACACGTAGATATCGACGAAGCCGTCGCCGTTGACGTCGGCCATCGTGACGCCGGTTTTCCACCCTACCGAGTCGGCCACTCCCGCGCGCGCGGTGACGTCCTCGAAGCGGTAATTCCCCTTGTTCAGGTAGAGGTGGTTGGAGCCGAGGTTCGAAGTGAAGTAGAGATCGGGAAGGCCATCGTTGTTGATGTCGCCGACGGCCACGCCACCGCCGTCGTAGTAGTAGAGGTAGTTGATGATGTTGAAGTCGGCGGATTCCGGCAGCGTGTTGGCGAAGGTGACGCCGGTTGCCTGCGGCGAAAGCAGCTCGAACAGCGGTGGTGCCTTGGACCGGCCACACGCCACGAGTGCCGCGCCAGCGGCGATACAGACTCCGGCCCAACACCGCATCGAACTTATGTGTAACCGCGCCGCAGCAGCATCCTGGCGCTGTAAGCGAACGACTCCGGACCCGGCACCTCGAACCCCAAGGTATCGGCCATCCGGTCGTAGATATTGAACAGCGCGGCGACGTGAATCGCGTCCTCGATCGCCCGGTCCGTGAGGCCCTGAGCCCTGAGGGGCGCGACGTCGGCGGCGGTTACCGCCGCCGGCTGCAGGGTCAGCTTCTCGAGAAAGCCGAGCATGGCGCGCAGCCGCTCATCGATCGGCGCCGTGCGCCAGTCGTCGAGCACCTGCTCCACCAGTCGCTCATCTGCCAACGCCTGCGACGCGACCGCGCCGTGCGCACCGGTTCAGAACGGGCACTTGTTGAGGCGGGAGACGAACGCGGCGAACAACTCCCGCTCGCCGACGCTCCAGGGCGAGTCCCCGCGCATGACGGCCTGCGTCCACGCGCTGATCGGCCGCCCAAACGACTCCGGCCGGTAGAATATGGTCCGCAGGATATCGACGACGCGCCGGCCCGATATGACGCGGATCATCCCCATCAGGAGCTTCTGTGGGAGCCGGTGTCCCCGCTCCACCGCTTGCAGGCGCATCAGACCTGGCCCCGCAGCGCGGCGAGGCCGCGCTCCAGGCGGGAGAAGCCCGCCCCCAACGCGGCGCTCGCCGTGATCTCGAAGATCGCCTGCTCCGAGTAGCCCGCCTCACCGAGCGCCCGCACGTCCCCGTCCGTCACTGCAAACGCGTGCTGCGCGACCTTGTCCACGAACGGCGCGAGCGCAGCCGGCACGTCGGCACGGGGACCGCCACGACCTCCGAAGCTCGCGGACCGTGCCTCCACCGCCTGGCGCAGCGACTGATCGGTGGCCGCGCCCCGCGTGGCCCCGAGTACGGCCTCCCGCAGTCGCTCGGTCAGCTCCCCATACCGGCCGCTCAGCTGCGCACCGACTTCAGGTGGCATCGTACCCGGCAAACTCCCCCTGCTGGTACACGTTCCCCTTGTATTCCTGGTCCTTGTGAATGCCGATGCTCGAGGTGTAGTAACCCACGACCGTCCAGCGCTTCACTTCGTTGAAGAAATGCTCTTCCTGCGTCTTGGGGTTCTCCTCACCCGCGGCCATCTTCGTGAGCACGGCGAGACGCTGGTCGGGTGTAGCGTCGAGAAACGCCTTCCCGTTGAGCGTTTGGGAGAGCCCGTTGACCAGCTTCAGCCCGTTCCGCCATCTCCTTTGCCAATCGGGCTCGACGGAAATGGAGAGCCGGTAGTCGATGTACGCCGCGACGCCGGCGGCCTTCGCACCGGGCGAGTGATCATCGGTGGGGATGATCATTTCGCTCAGCTCGTCCACCAGGGCGAGCTCGGCAGCGGTGAGAAACTTCCCCGGCGGCGAGGCGGTGACCAGCGCCTCCGCCGGGACCTTCACGAGCGGCGTCGCGGCCACCGCCGCCGCGGTCAGCCCGATCATCTGACGCCGGGACAGCGGCTCGTTCATACGCCTCCCTTGATGGTGTGCGACGCCTCGTCCCACGTCACCGCCGCTTTGCGGAAATACGATTCATTCGCCATGTGGCAGGCGAGCGCGGCGTTGTGGCCGAACACGGCGTCTTCGACGACCGGTTTCCGGGTGCGCACCGCGTCGAAGAAGTTCTGGAGGTGCGGCCGCTGATCGTCGTAGTCGGGGGCCCGGAAGGAAATCGATTCGGGCATCGGCTCGTGGCCCAGCTGGGGATCGTTGTCCTTGTGCCACTGCGCTTCGTACGCCTCGCGCATCGCCCGGGGATAGCTGCCCGTGTAGTAGCTCGGGTACATGTCCTTCCCGCTCTGCGGCGAGAAGCTCACGCTCGATCCCGTCACCTCGAGAATCCCTTTCGACCCATGGAAGCGATACGTCTCCTGCATCTCCGTGCCGAGGTTGAGCCGCATCGAGACCGGCAGGTCGCCGCCGTAATAGAACTGCGACAGGTGCACGTCGGGCATGTTGCGACCGTCCTTCCAGCGCCTGATTCCGCCGATGGCCATCGCCTGGGTCGGCGGCTCGTTCCGTCCCATCATGAACAGCATGCCGCTGATGAGGTGCACCAGCAGATCGCCGGCGACGCCCGTGCCGTATTCCTTCCAGCAGCGCCAGCGGGCGAAGGTGTTGGGATCGAACGCCTTCTTGGGTACGCGGCCCTGCCACGTATCCCAGTCGAAGTTCTGCGGCGAGAGATCGGGCGGCGGCGGATACTCCCAGGCCCCGGTGGGATCGTTCCGTCCCAGCCACCCCTCGACCATCATCATGTCGCCCACCATCCCCTGGGCGATGATGTCCTTCGCTTTGGCGCAGACCAGCGAGCTGACGCGCTGCGAGCCGATCTGGACGATGCGGCCGGTCTTCTTGGCGGCCTCCACCATCGCCACGCCGTCCGCCGGGCTGTGGGACATCGGCTTCTCGCAATAGATGTCCTTGCCGGCATTCACCGCGTCGACCACGAGCTGCATGTGCCAGTGATCGGGCACCGCCGACACGATGCAATCGATGTTTTTGTCGGCGAGCAGCTGCTGATAGCGGCGCGTCACGGGCAGATCCGGCTTGTTCGTAATTTCTCGCGACAGGGTATGCCGCCCGTCATACAGATCGCAGGCGGCGGCGCACTCGACGCCCGGGAGGTGAATGGACATATCCAGCAGCCCCGAGCCCTCCATGCCGACGCCGACCATGCCGAAGCGCACCGTGTCGCTGGGCGGGACCTTCACCCGCAGGGCGGGCAGCCCCTTCCCGACGACCGAGACGCCCGCGGCGGCGGCGCCCACTTCCAGGAACTCTCGACGCGACAGACCGCTCTTCTTCATGGCTCCCCCCCTCAGAGGTTCCCTTTGCGGAATTCGTCAGCGAGATGCTCGCAGGACCGCCAGCACAGCGCCATGATCGTCCACGTCGGATTCTGGCACGACGCGCTGACGTGACTCGACCCGTCCACGACGAACAGGTTCTTGACGTCGTGTGACTGCTGGAACTGGTTCAGGACCGACGTCTTGGGATCGGCGCCCATCCGTGCCGTACCCAGCTCGTGGATCGACCACCCCTCCGTCAACACCTCTTTATCGACCCCGATCACCTCGATCCCCGCCTCCTCGAACATCTCCTTCGCCGACACGGCCATATCCTCGGCCATCTTCTTCTCGTTGTCGCCGAACTCGTAGTGGAAGCGCAGCGCCGGAATCCCCCAGGCGTCCTTCACCACGGGATCGAGATCGACGGAGCTCTCATAGCGGGGCAGCACCTCCCCGAACGCACCCATACTGATGTACGCCCCCGCATAGTCGCGCACGTGCTTCTTGTAGGCGGCGCCGAAGCCCGCCGTGTCCGAGCCCGGCGGGAAGATCTCATCGCCGCTGCCGCCTTCGAAGCCGTAGCCGCGGATGAACCCCGGCTGGCGATCCGTCAGGTTGCGGAAGCGCGGCACGTAGAACCCGCCGGGCCGGCCGTCGTCCAACGTGTGCGACTTCCCGACCTGGTCCTTGACGAGACCGGTGATGCCCGGGCCCATCACGTGCTCGCAGAAATTGTGGCCCACGTGCCCGCTCGAGTTGCCGATGCCGTTCGGATACTGCGGTGACTTGGACAGCAGCAGGAGGCGCGCCGACTCGAGCGTCGACGCCGCCACGATCACGACCTTTGCCTTCGCCTCGAGCGACCGCTTCGTTGCACTGTCGACGAAGCCGACGCCGCGCGCCTTGCCGGTGTTCTTGTCGACCAGAATCTCGTGCGCCGTCGAGTTGGGGCGCACCGTGAGATTGCCGGTGTCCATCGCGGGATAGATCAGACCCGTGGGGGAGTCGAACGCCGCATGGATGTCGCAGCCGCCCGGCCGCCGGTTGCACGCGCCACGGCCGAAGCACTTACTGCGATACTTGTTCTGGACCCCGTCGGTCGTGACGCCGGCGCGATACGGCGTCAGCACCCGCCCCATCCCCGCGAGCTTCTGGCGCAGCGACACTTCGGCGATGTTGAGCTTGACGGGACGCTGGAACAGGCTGTCCGGCAGGTGCGGCAGGTTTTCCTTGTGGCCCGAGATGCCGAGGTAGGTGTCGACCTTGTCGTAGTAGGGAGCGATGTCGGCGTAGGAGATCGGCCAGTCCTCGCCGTAGCCGTCGTGCGTCTTCCCCTTGAAGTCGTAGTCGGACAGTCGCAGCGCGAGACGGCCCCAGATGTTGGTCTTCCCTCCCAGCAGGCGCGCCCGCACCCAGGCGTACTTGGTCCCGGTATAGGGGTGTTCCTTCTCGTCGACCAGAATGTTCTTGACGTAGTCCGAGCCACCCCACCCGCCAACATACGAGTAGACGTGCCGGAAGGCGGTGCCTTTGGCGTAGGGAGGCTTGCGGATGTTGTATTCGTTGAAGGAAAGAGCGTGTGACCCTGGTGGGAAATCGCCGCGGCGCGGGTGATCGTACGGCCATTGCATCGACCGCAGCTCCTGATTGATATCGATCTTCTTCCCCGCCTCGAGCATCAGCACTTTGAGACCGTGCTGCGTGAGAACGTGTGCCGCCATGCCGCCGGCTGCCCCGGAGCCGACGACGATCGCGTCGAAGGTCTGGGTCAGGTCGACTGTTTGATCAAGCGGCGGGGCTACCTTGATCAGGGTCATCTGGGGCTTCCTCCTTGGCCGCTGTTCGTCCGGCTCGGATCCCATACCGCAACGCCCACCCGCGAGTCCGCCGATCCGTAGTAGAGGTACCAGCGACCGCGAAATGGCACCAGACCTTCGACGAACGTCGTTCCCTCGGGGTATTGCCCGGTCCGCTCGTACGGTTCCGTGGGCTTGATGAACGGCTCGGCCGAACGGGCCAGCAACTTGATGGGGTTGGCGCCGTCGAACAGCGCCTGGCCCGCCGTGTAGACGCGAGCGGGCAAGGTCGAATCGCCGACCATGGCGCTGTTTCCCGCGTTGTACACCAGGACGATCCCACGCGCGGTGACGAGGGCGGGGGGACCGGCCTCGACCAGCCAGGAGTCGAAGTAACCGGGCCGGGGGGATAGAACCTTCACCGGCTTCCCGTCGGCGTCCTCGAGCGGGGTCCAGTCGAGCAGGTTGTCGGACGTTGCAATTAGAACATCAGGGACGTTGAAGTACATCCAGTATGTCCCGTTCACCTTTGTCGCAATGAGCCGATCCCCCTGGGCCCGGGCGAGGATCGCTCCGGATTTCGATTCCAGGTTCAGGTATTTCCCGCCACGCCCGGTCGCGAAGGCGGGGCCGTGCTTCGTCCAGTGGATCAGGTCGCGGGACGTCGCCACGCCGAGACGCGGGATGTCGTGGTTCCACTGCGTGTAGGTGAGGACGTAACCGCCGTCCTCCGTCTCGACGATACGCGGGTCTTCCACTCCCCCGGTCCACTCATACGGCCGCTGCGCGTCGCTGTCGGGGTACAGGACCGGCGCCGGACGACGCGTAAATCGCAGTCCGTCGGGACTTTCCGCCAGGCCGATCCGTGAGGTATGGCCGCCGATGCGCAGCTCGCCGCTCGCATCCTCGGCGCGGTATAGGACGAACACTTTGCCGTCCTTCACCACGGCCGCCGGATTGAACGTCGCGGTCTCCTCCCAGCGTACCGTGCTGTCGTTCGTGGGTGAGCGAAACTCCGAGGTCTGGCGGGGCAAGATGATGGGGTTGACATCGTTGGCTTTCGTGAACGGGCCAAGCATCCAGGGTTGCTGAGCGGCGGCCGGTGACGCGCAGAGGGCGCCAAGCAGAAGGTACCCAAACGTCGTATACTGAAACACGAATCTCATGCGTGCCTCTGCTCGCTGTCTCAGCCTGAGCATCGCCCTCGCAATCATGGCAACGTCCGGGTGCGTCCACCCCCGCGCACGGGACCCGCAACAAGTTGCGGATACGACCCGGCATACGGACTCCACCTTCGGTGGTGCGCCACGGCGCGAGACGGTGACGTCGGAGCAGATTCGCAAGGATCAGCCGATCGAAGAATCGCTGGCCGGGCGGTTCCCGGGAGTCGAAGTCAACCGGACACCCAGCGGCGTCATCGTGCGGATCCGGGGCGGCTCGTCAATCCTCGGTAGCAATGAGCCGCTATACGTGATCGACGGCGTCGAGATCATGCCCGGACCGGATGGCGCGCTCGCGGGCATCAACCCATACGACATCGAATCGATCGAAGTGCTCAAGGACGCCACCAGCACGGCGATGTACGGATCACGCGGGTCGAATGGTGTGATCATCATCAAGATGAAGCAGCCCCCTCCCCGTCAGTGAGTAGCGGCGGCGCGGCCCCGTGTCGCGCGGAAGACGAGCGGTCGATCGTTGTTGCGCGCCACGACATACATGTCCCCCGTTCGCGTCCGCAGCCGCTTGATATCGCGCCCCTGTCCCGGGACTGAGAAGCCGCTCTGCCGTACTCCCACCGGGGTGAAGTTGCCTTTTCCATCGCCTTTGAGCAGCAGCCCGTAGCCGGCGCTCATCCGGCCGATCTCCGGCTTGACGCCGTCGAAGTTCCCGGCCACGAGGAGGTCGATCTTGCCGTCGCCGTCCACGTCCTGGGAGAGGATCGCGTAGATCGGCGCAATCTGCGCCTCGCGCGGCAGCGGCACGAGGGTAAAAGAGCCGTCGCCGTTGTTGCGCACCAGCGCAGACGCGAATGTTTGCGCCTGCTTGAAGATGGCACCCTGAAGCTCGGCCGGCGTGAAGATGTCCTTCACCGTCTGGCGCGCATAGTCCTTGTAGGTGAGATAGCGCAGCCGCAATGACGGAATCGCCTTGAGGACATCGTCGCGCAGCTCGAGCGGGTAGCTCACGCCGTGGTTGTAGACCGACACGATTTGCTGGTCCGTCCCGTTCCCCGCGAAGTCCTTCACGTACATCGTCACCGGCTCCGCCGCCGTCGCCTGTAACCGCGTGTTGAGCCCCAGATTGCCGACGATAAGGTCCACCCGTCCGTGCCCGGTGAAGTCGCCCGCGATAACGCGATTCCACCAGCCGGCACTCTGCTCCAGGCCCTTCGGGTTGCGCCGCACGAGCCGGCCGCCACCGGCGTTGTGAAAGATGGTAATCGGCATCCACTCACCGACCACGATGAGGTCGGGGCGGCCGTCGCCATCGATGTCGCGCCAGACGGCGTCCGTGATCATGCCGGCGTGCACCAGCTCGGGGGCGAGGCGCGCCGTGACGTCCGAGAAGTGCCCGTGGCCGTCGTTTTGCAGCAACATGCTGCGCGGGTCGGCGCCGTAGTGCCATGGCACCACGCGTCCCCCGACGAAGAGATCGACGTCGCCGTCCCCATCGTAGTCCGCCGCCGCGACCGGTGATCCGCTGATGTCCTCCGCCGGCAGGCTGCCTGTCGCCTTGCGGAAGCGGCCGTGCCCGGCGTTGAGGTAGAGCCGGTCCTCGAGCGCCGGCGCCATCGCCGAGAATTCGTTCCCGCCGCTCACGACGTAGAGATCCGGACGACCGTCGCCGTTGGCATCGAAGAACACGGCGCCGAGATCTTCCGACACCGAGTCCTGCTCGAACAGCCCCGGGTTCGAGCGGACGAAACGTCCATTGGGCTGCTGCAGCAGCAGCGCGCCCGGCTGGTTCTTCGCGCCGCCGATGAAGATGTCGTCCAGCCCGTCGCCGTTGACGTCCGCGACGGCGAGGTCGGGACCTTCCGTCGAGACCAGCTTTGGAATCAAGGGCTCCCGGTCGAAATCGACGAACGGGTCCTCTTTGTGGACGAACGGCAGCGCAACCTGATCCGTGACGTCGGTCAGAATCGGCCTCACTCCCTGGCCCCCTCTCACCCTCGCTGCGCTCGGGGCAGGCTCTTCGGGAGAGGGGGTACTCACGGCGGACGCCGCCTGTACGGACTCCGACTGCCGTGCAGTCAGCCGTTGGTTCGCCGCGACGTTGGCGCGCTGCGACGTCCGTCCGTCGGGCCATTCCACTGTGACGCTCCGCACGGTGTCGACCTTGCCGAGGCCAAAGGTGAGGACGTAATCGACGCTCGACTGGAATCCGCGCGACGGCTCCTCCTCCTGGTACAGCGTCTGCCCGCCGGCGTCGAGCGTCACCTTGGCCCCGATCGCGAATCGGTTGGGTCCTTCGCCCTCGAGCTTGACCTGGAGATAGCGGTTGTCGGGAAGGACGGTGCGCGCGTTGTTGCGATAGATGAACGCTTCCTGGTTCACGTTGTTGACGACGAGATCGGGCGCCCCGTCCCCATCCAGGTCACCATACGCGGCGCCGTTGCCGAAGCTGGGCTGCGCCAGGCCCCAGGCCGTGGTCTCGTTCGAGAACCGGTATGCGCCGTCGTTGCGGAAGGCGTAGTGCACGAGCGGCGTCGACGTCATCTTGCTGATCAGCCCGAGGAAGTCGACGCGCTTGCCGCGCGTCGCGTCGCGCATCGTCTGGTCGCTCGCCAGAAACGAGAGGTAGTCCTGTGCGGTGAGATCCCTGGCGATGCCGTTCGTGACGTAAACATCCTTCCTGCCGTCGAGATCGAGGTCGGCGATCAGCGCGCTCCAGCTCCAGTCGGTGCGGGCTACCCCCGCCATCTGCCCGATTTCGCTGAACGTGCCGTCGCCGTTATTGCGCTGCAGCACGTTGCGCGTGTACTGGTGGTGGAACCCCTTCGCCGCGTTGGCCTGGTCCTGTTGCCACGTCTGGAACGAGGCCATCGTCTTGAGGCGGTACTCGTCGTCGGGGAGCATGTCGGCGACGAACAGGTCGGGCCGGCCGTCGTTGTCGATGTCGGCGGCGTCGAGTCCCATCGAGGCGTAGCTGATGGACGGCATCGCCTGCTCCAGTGTTTCACGAAATGTCCCGTCGCCGTTGTTGAGGTAGAGATAGTCGCGCTCGAAGAAGTCATTGGCGACGTAGAGGTCGGGCCAGCCGTCGCGGTTGAAATCGCTCACCGCCAGTCCCAGACCGAGGCCGATCTCGCTACCGTAAATGCCGGCCTGCGCGCTCACGTCCTCGAAATGGCCGTGGACGTTGCGGTACAGCCGGTCGCCGCCGAAGGAATCGCGCACCGCCCGGGTGTTCACCTCACCCATGGTGACGACGGGCCGCGGCGAGTTGTTCACGACGAAGAGATCGAGCGAGCCGTCCTTGTCGTAGTCG
>DATJJY010000085.1:0-3143 GCA_035491895.1 Gemmatimonadales bacterium | reverse complement strand
GGCTGCGGCGCGCGTGAGGCCTAACCAGCGCTTGAAGCTGGCGGCGCCCGTCGCCGATGCATCCGGTGGACGTCCTGAAGTACGGTGTGCTAGCATTCCGTTTGTGAACTCTTACAGTCTGCGCCGCAGCCTAAGCGCGATCCGTTAGGCGGCCCTTTGGCTATCGGTGCTCTTACGTGACGCGACCCCTTCGGTATTCCATCAACGTCACATTGGATGGGTGCTGCGATCACCGCGCCGTGATCGCGGACGAAGAGTTGCATCGTCATGCGGTCGAGAACCTCAACCGCGCCGATGCCCTCCTCTTTGGCCGGGTGACCTACGAGATGATGGAGGCAGCGTTCCGGCCGCCGGCCGGGGCGGGCGCGCGGCCTGCGTGGATGGAACCCTTTGCCCGGACGATCGACGCGGCCAAGAAGTACGTCGTGTCGAGCACCCTGGATCGCGTCGATTGGAATGCGGAGCTCATGCGCGGGGATTTGCGGAAGGCCGTGCAGCAGCTCAAGCGGGAGTCGGGGAAGGGGTTGCTCGTGGGAGGTGTGACGCTCCCGCTGGCGTTGGCGGAGCTGGGATTGATCGATGAGTACGAGTTCGTGGTGCAGCCTAGGCTCGCGGGCCACGGGCCGACGCTGTTCGCGGGGCTATCGAAGCATGTCGACTTGACACTCAAGAGCCGGCTGGAGCTCGGCTCGGGGGCGGTGGCGATGCGGTATGAGCCGAGAAAGTAGCCATCGGCCGCTGTGAGCGTTCGCCGAGTGATCATTGGCGCGGTCGTGGTCCTCGTCGGCCTTCCCGTGCTCATTGTTCTGGTGGTTCTGCTCACCGTCGCGCTTCTCAATCATACGAATGGCACCATCGTGTCCTCTGGGGAGACGCGAGAGTACCTCCTCTACGTGCCACCGACCTATGACCGGGACAGGCCAACGCCCCTCGTCATCAGTTTTCACGGAGCGGCGGCATGGCCCGCCCAGCAGCAGAACATGACTCACTGGAATCGCCTCGCCGATGAGTTCGGTTTCATTGTCGTCTATCCCGCGGGGCGCGGCAGAATCTGGCACGTCGGTCATGCCGGCCCCGGATTAATGGGCGATGTGCGGTTTGTCGCCGACCTCATCGACACGCTCACCAGCCGCTACTCCATCGACCCCGCCCGCGTTTACGCCAACGGATTCTCTTTGGGCGGGGCCATGACCTTCGTTCTCTCCTGCACGCTCTCCGATCGCATTGCCGCCGTCGGCACCATATCCGCCGCGCAGACGCTTCCATGGAGCTGGTGCACGGACACGCGGCCGGTGCCGCTGATCAATTTTCATGGAACGGCGGATCTTGTGCCGTACGGCGGCGGGCCGTCACCGGATCCGTTCAATCCGCTGACGTTTCCGCCGGTCCGCGAGTGGACCGCGAACTGGGCTCGCCGCAACCGCTGCGCGGCCGCGGCGGCGGAAGTAGTGGTGACGTCCGACGTGACGTCGCTCGAGTATCGTAACTGCGCGAACGACGCTGCGGTGTTGCTGTACACGATCCAGGGTGGCGGCCATGCGTGGCCGGGCGGCAAGCCCCTGCCGCGCTGGTTCTTTGGACGCACGACCAACAGCATCGACGCGACACGGCTGACGTGGGCCTTCTTTGCGGCCCACCCGCTGCGGCCGCCTAACCAGCGGCTGAAGCTGACGCCGCGCGGTACATTAGGGAAATGAATCGTTCTGCTTCTGCGCGGCGCAACGTAGCCGCGATTCGTTAGGCGGCACAGAGGACTCATGCTCAAAGCCGAGGTCCCAGGGCTAGAGATTCCCCCTCCTGAATTCGTCGGCCAGATGCTCGCACGACCGCCACGCCAGCGCCATGATCGTCCATGTCGGATTCTGGCATGACGCGCTGACGTGACTCGAGCCATCCACGACGAACAGGTTCTTCACGTCGTGCGACTGCTGGAACTGGTTCAGGACCGACGTCTTGGGGTCCTCGCCCATCCGCGCCGTGCCCAGCTCGTGGATCGACCAGCCCTCGGTCAACACGCCGCGACGGACGTCGAGCACCTCGATCCCCGCTTCCTCGAACATCTCCTTCGCCGTGACGGCCATGTCCTCGGCCATCTTCTTTTCGTTGTCGCCGAACTCGTAGTGGAAGCGCAAGACGGGAATCCCCCAGGCGTCCTCCACGACGGGATCGAGATCGACGTAGCTCTCGAACCGCGGGAGGACCTCGCCGAAACCGCCCATGGTGATATAGGCCCCCGCATAGTCGCGCACGTGCTGCTTGTACGCGGTGCCGAAGCCGGGTGCGTCGGACCCCGGTGGAAAAATCTGGTGCCCGCTCGACCCCTCGAAGCCGTAGCCCCGGATGAACCCGGGTTGCCGGTCCGCCAGGTTGCGGAAGCGCGGCACGTAAAACCCACCAGGCCGGCCGTCGTCCAGCGTGTGCGGCTTGCCGACCAGGTCCTTCACGAGACCGGTGATTCCCGGTCCCATGACATGCTCGCAGAAGTTGTGACCCACGTGCCCGCTCGAGTTGCCGATCCCGTTGGGATACCGCGGTGACTTCGACAGCAGCATGAGGCGCGCCGATTCGAGGGTCGATGCGGCCAGGATCACGACTTTGCCCTTCGCTTCGAGCGACCGCTTTGTCACGCTGTCGACGAATGCAACGCCGCGCGCCTTTCCCGTCGCCCGATCGACCAGGACCTCATGGCAGGTCGAGTTGGAGCGTAGGGTGAGGTTGCCGGTGTCCATCGCGGGATAGATCAAGCCCGTCGGCGAGTCGAACGCGGCGTGGATGTCGCAGCCGCCGCGACGATCGCACGCCCCGCGGCCCATGCACCTGCTGCGGTACTTGTTCTTGACACCGTCCGTCGTGACGCCGGCACGATACGGCGTGAGCACGCGTCCCATCCCCGCCAGCTTGTGCCGCAGCTCGACCTCGGCGACGTTGAGCTTGGTCGACCGCTGGAACAAGCTGTCCGGCAGATGCCGGAGATTTTCCTTGTGGCCGGCGATGCCGAGCAGCAGATCGACCTTGTCGTAGTAGGGGGCGATATCGGCGTAGGAAATCGGCCAATCCTCGCCGTACCCGTCGTGCGCCTTCCCCTTGAAGTCGTAGTCGGACAAGCGCAGCGCGAGGCGCCCCCAGATGTTGGTCTTCCCGCC
>DATJJY010000084.1:0-89686 GCA_035491895.1 Gemmatimonadales bacterium | reverse complement strand
ACCGTTGAGCACCGCACCCATGGCATGCTCGCGCACACCGAAATGGAAATTGCGCTCGCTCCAGTGCCCGGCGCCGGCGTCGCCCGATCCTTTGATGTAGGTCAGGTTCGAGCCGGTCAGATCGGCGGATCCCCCGATCAGCTCCGGAACCTTCGCGGCAATGGCATTCAGCACTTTCGCCGACGCGGCACGCGTCGCCTGTGCATCGGCGGCTCCAAAGGTGGGAAGTTCTCCGTCCCAGCCGTCCGGCAGCCGTCCCGCCAGACGGCGCTCGAGCTCTTGGGCGAGGTCGGGGTACGCCGCACGGTACGCGTCCCACCGACGCTGCCAATCGGCGTGGAGCCGTGCGCCGCGATCCTTCGCGCTGCGCCAGCGGGCCAGCGATTCTTCGGGCACGTAAAACGGCTCGAGTGAGGGCCAGCCGAGCTGCTGTTTCGTGAGCTTCACTTCTTCGACGCCGAGTGGTGCCCCATGCGCTTCAGCGGTGTCCTGCTTGTGCGGGCTGCCGAAGGCGATGTGAGTGCGGACGAGGATCATGGAGGGCCGGTCGATGACGGCCTGGGCCGCTTGGGTCGCGGCGTCCAGCGCCGTCGTGTCGTTCCCGTCGACGACGCGCTGCACGTGCCAGCCGTACGCCTCGAAGCGACGCGCGGTGTCGTCCGAGAAGGCCAGGTCCGTCGAGCCGTCGATCGTGATGTGGTTGTCGTCGTAAAACCCGATCAACTTGCCGAGCCGCAGGTGACCCGCGAGCGAGCACGCCTCGTGGCTGATCCCCTCCATCATATCGCCATCAGAGCAGATGAAGTACGTGCGATGGTCGACGATCGTGTGTCCGGGGCGGTTGAACAGCGCGGCGAGCTTGGCCTCCGCGATCGCCATTCCCACGGCGTTGCCTACGCCCTGCCCCAGGGGGCCGGTCGTCGCGTCGACGCCCGGCGTCACGCCGTACTCGACGTGTCCCGGCGTGCGACTCCCCCACTGGCGGAACTGCTTCAGATCGTCGAGCGAAAGGTCGAAGCCCGAGAGGTAGAGCGCGGCGTACACCAGCATGCAGGCATGACCGCACGACAGCACGAAGCGATCGCGATCGGGCCATGCGGGGTCGGCGGGGTCGACGCGCAGGTGCCGCTGCCACAACACCCACGCCAACGGCGCGAGCGCCATCGGGGTGCCGGGGTGGCCGGAATCCGCCTGCTGCACCGCGTCCATCGCCAGCGCGCGGACAGTATTGATGCACAGCAGGTCCGTAGCGGGAACGGCTGCCGTTCCGCTCACAGGAGGCCCGATTTGGCTGCCTCCCAGAGGTGCTGCAACCGGTCGAAGCCGTTGACCAACAGGTCGACCTGTTGGGGGCTCGGACTGGCGCGGGCGGCGATCTTTAGCTCTTCGGCGACCTGCGGCATTTCCCGCCGGCCCTGCCCGCGGCTCTCCGTTTCCACCTGATCGAGGATCTCGAGGATCCGTTGCCGGACCGCGGCGTCGTCCGGAACCTGCCACAGATACTCGGCGGCCTGCTTACCCTCGACGCACAACTTGCCCAGGCCGTCGAGCAGCGGTGGGTGCGGGCGCCGGGAGGATTGGGGGTCGGACATACTGAGCTAATGTAAGTCTGGGGAGGCGCGATCAGCTATCGGCTATCGGCCGAAAGCCGATTGCCGATGGCGTATTGTTGCCCCACCGCACTACCCCCTCTAGCTTGCGAGTCCTATGCTCCATTTCCTCATGATCGCCGCGGTACTGCAGCAGGCGGTGACCGTCGCGCCCGAGTCCGGCGAAGTCCACCTGAAGAACATCCGGCAGCTCACTTTCGGCGGTCAGAACGCCGAGGCGTACTTCTCGGCTTCGGGGCGGCAGTTGATCCTGCAACGCACCGCGCCCGGCGACTCGGGATGCGATCAGCAGTTCACCATGAACATCGACGGTTCCGGTCTGCACCGGGTCTCGAACGGCCAAGGGCGGACCACGTGCGGCTATTTCTTCGCCCGCGACACGAAAATCTTCTACGCCTCGACCGCCCATCTCGGCGCCGCCTGTCCACCGCGCCCCGATTACTCCCAGGGGTACGTCTGGGCGCTGTACGATTACGACATCTACGTGGCGGACTCGAGCGGGGCGAACCCCAAGCGACTGACCGACAATCCCGGCTACGACGCCGAGGGGACGCTGTCCCCCGACGGGAAGACGATCGTCTTCACGTCGCTGCGCGACGGCGACCTCAACATCTACACGATGGGCACCGACGGCACGGGCTTGAAGCAGCTGACGCACACACTGGGGTACGACGGCGGTCCGTGGTTTTCCCCCGACGGCAAACTGATCGTGTACCGGGCCTATCATCCCGCAACCGCGGCCGACAGCGCCGACTATCGCGGGTTGATCGCCAAGAACGTCGTACGACCGGTGAGGATGGACATCTGGGTGATGAACGCGGACGGCACGAATCAGCGTCAGGTGACACATCTCGCGGGGGCGAGTTTCGCGCCTTACGTCATGCCGGACGGAAAGCGGATCATCTTCGCGACGAATTTCAAGCAACCAGAATCCCGTAACTTCGATCTCTACTTGGTGAATCTCGACGGCACCGGACTCGAGCAGGTGACGACGAGCCCGGAGTTCGACGCCTTCCCGATGCTCTCCCCGGACGGCCGGACGCTCGTGTTCGCTTCCAATCGGCACGGCACCGCTCCCCACGAAACCAACATCTTCATCGCGGACTGGGTCGATCGCCCGTGAGCTTTTCGGACCGGGCGGCGACGGAGGCGCGCGGGTGGCTCAAGGCCGGAGTCGTGGCGGTCGCGATCTGGCTGGTGCTGCGATCGTACGTCGTGGAAGCGTTTCGGATTCCCTCGCCCAGCATGGAGAACACGCTGCTGGTAGGGGATTTTCTGTTTGTCGACAAGACGGGCTATGGGGGCCAATTCCAGGTGCCGTTCGTCGGCTGGCGCTTCTTGCGGCTCCCGGGGTACGCCGAGCCGCACCGCGACGGCATCGTGATCTTCAGGTCGGTCGAGGATTCGACTCCCAACCTCGACGTCGTCAAGCGCATGCTGGGCGTCCCCGGGGACACCTTGCAGATGATCAACGACACGTTGGTCCGCAACGGACGGCGGCTCGAGGAACCGTACGCCCTGCACCTCGCCGAGGGGGCGGGCGAGAACGCCCCCGCGATCCTGACGCAGATGCGCGCGCGTCAGCTGCCGCACTATGTCGGATCCGATCCGCAGCACTACCAACCGACGCCGCACAGCTGGGGGCCGCTCGTCGTGCCGCGCGACAGCTTCTGGGTGATGGGTGACAACCGCGACCTCTCCTGGGACAGCCGTTATTGGGGGTTCCTGCCCCGGTCCCACGTCGAGGGCCGGCCACTGATCATCTACATGAGCGTCGCGCTCGACCCGTTCCGCATCCGCTGGAATCGCCTGCTGCGGCGTCCCTCTTAGATCCGCCACTTCGCCTCCGGCGTAATCCACAAAGACGGCTTACTCTCGGTCCGTTGCTGACTCATTGCCTCGCGGGCATCTTCGGGGCGTGACGTGCCTGCGACGTACGCGCCTCGGAGCGTGATGGCGACTCTGCCGAATAGCCCGGTCCCCGACTCGCAATTGGTGAGTCGCATGGCCGCGGGGGAGGATGCTGCCCTGGGCGACCTGTACGATCGGTACGGGAGGACGGTGTACGCGCTGGCGTTGGCGATCGTGCGCGAGCCCGCCGACGCGGAAGAGGTCGTCGTCGACGCGTTCGGCCAGGCGTGGCGCTCGGCGGCGTCTTTCGACGCCGCTCGCGGCAGCGTCGGGGCTTGGCTCGCCACCATCGCCCGCACCCGCGCGTTGGATACCGTGCGGGCGCGCGGCCGCCGCGCCAGGGCGCACGACCGAGCCGCGCTCCTCTCCGATGACGGCGTCGCCGCGCCGATTGCGACTACCGGCTCCGACCCCTCACGCGCCGTCGAGCTCGGCGACGCACGCCGCCTGGTATCGCAAGCCCTCGCGGTGCTGAGCTCCCCACAGCGCGTCGCGATCGAGCTGGCGTACTTCGAGGGTCTGTCGCAGAGCGAGATCGCCGAGCGCCTGTCGGAGCCCTTGGGGACGATCAAGACCCGCATTCGCGCGGGAATGGAAAAACTGCGCGGCCTCCTGGGCCCGCTGGTGGAGGGGGCGGCATGACGTCCCACGAGTGGCAAGAGCAGGCGGCGCCGTACGCTCTCGGCATCCTCTCTGCCGAGGAGCGCCGCGCGTTCGAGGCGCACCTGGCCGAGTGTGCTGCCTGCCGGGCGGATGTCCGGGCGTTTGCCGAGGTCGCCGGCGCGTTGGCGCACGCCGCGCCGTCGGTAGAGCCGCCACGGAGCCTGCGCGACCGCGTGCTGGCCGAGGCTCAGCGTGTGCGGCCGTTCCCCGTGGGTGTCGCACGCCCCGTCCGCCTCGCGTGGCTCGCGGCCGCGGCCGCGCTGCTGCTCGCCATCGCGGGCGCCGCCTTGGCGTGGCGGCTCACCGGTCGCGTCCACGGGCTGGAGGACCGGATCACGGTGCTCGATTCGATGGTGACGGCGGACGACTCGGCGCTCGCGCTCCTGACCGGGCCCGACGTGAATGTCGTCTCGCTCGCCGGCACCGATCGACAGCCGTCGGCCCGGGTGGTCTGGAACCGAGCGCGGAACCGCTTCGTCGTCCTGGCGTTCGATCTGCCCGCGGCGCCGCCGGGGCGGACCTACCAGCTCTGGGCCATCGCCAAAGGGCGCTCACCGATGTCGATGGGCACCTTCAACACCGACGCGCACGGTCGCGCGCGAGTGCTCCTCCCCGTCGACCAGGAGATCGCCGCGCTCGGGTTCGTCGACAACTGCGGCCTGACCCAGGAGCCCAGCGGGGGATCTCCCCAGCCGACCGAAACGCCTCGCCTGCTCGGTGCCTGGAGACGTACCGACTAGAACCAATTTCGGGATTCCATCGGGTCGCTCTTGTCCCGGCACTGGCGGCTCATAACTTGGGGCTCCCAACCAAATCGCGGGAACGCCGTCACGTGACTCGCACCATCCTCTTGCCCGTGTTGGCCTCCGGGCTGCTCGCGGTGTCCCTCGCTGGGCAGAACATCCCCAAGCGCCCTCCGCTCAATGGCGCGGACACCAACCAGGCCGCCGCGTACTACCAGTACGGCCTCTCGATGCTGCAGCAGGATCCCCGGAAGGCAGCGGACGCCTTCTATTGGGCCGCCCGAATCGATCCGACGTGGGCGCAGCCGCTGTACGCCGGACGCATCGCGTTCCTCATGGGAGCCGACGACCAGTTCGTGATCGGCTACATGGATGGGAAGCGCAGCTACACGCGCTCCAAGGATGCACGGCGCATCGACTCGCTCGAGCTGCGAGCCCGGATGCTCGATCCGTTCATGGAACGCGATCTCGACAAGGACCTGCAGCTGCGCTGGCTGCGGGCACTGTACGACGATGCCCAGAAGTCCGACGGCGGAACGGACGACCGCGCGGAGACGCTGCGCTTCCAATACTTCGTGGAGCGCTACTGGCGTACCGACGCGGCCCCCTCGCAGAAGGCGATGCTGGCCGTGAGCGAGCGCCGCTTTCCCGATGCCCTCAACCTGTATCGTGAAGCGCTGTCGCAGGACCGGGACCACCAGGCGGAGATCCACGAAGCCCGCGCGCGCATCTTCTACCTCATGGGCAACGGGGACAGCGCGCGGGCCGAAATGGGACTGGCGATCGCCAAGCTGCGGGAGAAGGACGCGAAGGACTTCGTCTGGCTGTACGAATCGAAGGCCGTGCTCGAGCACTTCATCGGGCTCACTTACGAGCGGCAGAACCAGATCGGGCCGGCCCGCGAGGCCTACGGGCGGGCGCTCCAGGAAGACTTGAGCTATTTCCCCGCGCACATGCGGCTGGGAAGCATCGCAATGAGCGCGGGTGACACCGCCACCGCCTTGAGCGAGATGGACCTCGCGGCGCAGATCACGGACGACGACCCCGGATTGCAGGCGACCTACGGGACGGTCCTCGCACAGGCCGGCCACATCCCCGAAGCCGAGCAGCATCTCCACCGCGCCGTCGAGCTCGATCCGTACTACGCCAACTCGTACTACGTACTGGGTCGGGTCGACGAATTCGCCGGGAAGGCCGCCGACGCGGTCGGGGATTACCGTGCCTACCTCGGGCATACACGCGCTCAGGATCCCCGCATCGCCGATGTGCAACGGCGACTGTCTGGTCTGAGCACCGCCGCCGGTCCGAACCGGTGAACCGGTGAAGCTGTTTCTGCTGGCGGCGGTAGTTCCACTCGCCGTCGCGGCCCAGTCGCCATCGTCGACCCGTCCGCTGCGCCATCCCACCACGGCGGAGGATCTGCAGCTCTTCAGCCAGGTCTTGAACCAGATCCGGGTCAACCATCCCGACTCGATCGACACGCACGACCTGTTCATGGCGGCGATCGAAGGGATGGTGCACGCCGCCGACCCACACTCCTTCGTGCTCGCGGTGACCCGGCTCTCCCCGGCCAAGGACTCCGCCTGGCGCAAAGGACGTCTCTACCCGGTTCCCATCGATTTCTCGTTCTACGGCGGCTCACCGGTCGTCAGCAGCGTCGCGCCCGGGTCGGCGGCGGCACGGCTCGACATCGATCCGGGCGACGAGCTGATTGCGGTGGACTCCCAGCCGGTGCCCTGGGAGAACAGCGAAGAGCTCGCGATCGGTCTGGCCGGTCCGCGAGGCTCGACCGTCGCGCTGACCTTCGAACGGCGCCGGCTCGACGGCTCCCTGGCACATCTGGTGCGCGTGGTGACGCGGGAGCGGGTCGAAGAGTCGACGGCCGTCCCGGCCGCGTTCATGCTGGATAAGGACATCGGGTACATCCGGGTGACGACTTTCGCCAACTCGAAGGCGGGCGACGACCTCCACGCGGCCCTGGGGCGGCTCGAGAATCGGGGGATGAAACGGTTGGTGCTCGACCTGCGCGACAACGGCGGCGGGAGCGTCGCCGAAGCGACGCAGGTGGCCAGCGAGTTTCTGCCCCGCGGGGCTCTGGTGTACACCACGGAGTATCGCAAGAAGCCGGAGGGCGCTCCCGACACTGTCCGGGTGGGGCGTTCGTTCTGGAATCACGAGAAGCGCTACCCCCTCGTCCTCCTGATCAACAGCGGAACGGCGAGCGCCTCGGAGCTGGTGGCCGGCGCGCTGCAGGACAACGACCGCGCGGTGATCGTGGGGCAGCCGAGCTTCGGCAAGTCGCTCCTGATGTTCGGCCAGCCGTTGACCGATGGGTCGACACTCTGGCTCGTCGTCGGGCACGTTCGCACGCCGTGCGGCAGGGTGATTCAGCGCCAGTATCACAACATCACGCGACGCGACTACTACCGGCTGGCGCGCGCCGAGCGGGACACGGCCGGGCGGCCCTCGTGTCGGACGCTGAGCGGCCGGACGGTGTACGGTGGAGGCGGGATTTTCCCCGACGTCTCTTTGCCGGTGGCCGATCCACCGCCGCTCTGGCTCGCGCGGGTGGCCGAAGACGACCTCCCGTTCAAGTGGGTCGGCGGCTATCTCACGGCCGCGGGCCCCTCCCTGCCGAGCCTCGATACCCTCGCGCTCCGACGGTCGCTCCCCGCGAGCGCGACCGACGAGTTCCGCAATTTCGCGGCTTCCGACGGGATCGAGATCCCCGCGGACGGGGAAGCGCGGCTGCAGCGCGCGCTGGTGCGGGTCGTCGCCTACGCCAAGTGGGGTGAAGAGGGCTATTACCGGCTCGAGGCGGAAACCGACCCGGAGGTCCAGGCCGCGACCAAGGAATTCGATCGCGCGGCCACCATCCTGACCACGCTGAAGGAACCCCACTAGACCAGCCCCGGTCGCAATCCGGCAACGCCCGACGGGCGTAGAGCAAGTGTCACAGGCTCTACGCCCGTCGTTCTTTCTTGTTCAAGGAGATCAACCATGAGCTGGAAGTCGTTGCGCGCGCCCAGGCGGCTCGTGATCGCGGCCATCGTCGCGGCTTGCGCCACCGGTGGAGTGGGGATCGCCCTGGCCTCGGATCACCAGGACACCCCCGATGTCGAGCTGAATCCCTCCATGGATATGACCGATCTCTACGTGTTCCCGAGCCCCGTGGCAGGGCGCGTCGTGCTCGTCATGAACAGCTGGGGGGTTCTCACGCCCGCCGAAACGCCGACCACCTACTTCGATCCCAACATCCTGTATCAATTCAAGATCGACAACAACCACGACGGTATCGAGGACAAAGTCATCCAGGTGAGCTTCAAGGGCGCCGGGGCCAAACAGACGGTCGAAGTCCGCGGTCCGGTGGCGCCGCCCGTCGTCGGTGCCATGGAGAACAAGATCTCTACCGCCGCGCCCGTACTCACCGGTACCACACGGACCACCCTCGGCTCAGCCTCCGGCGTCCAGGTGTACGCCGGACCACGCGACGACCCGTTCTTCATCGACCTCGAGCAGTTCTTCCGGATCATCCCGGACCGCAAGCCGGTCACCGGCGCGCTGTCGCAGCTGCCCGATACCCCCACCGCATCGGCGTGGCGCAACCCGGGCATCGATTTCCTCACCGGCTTCAACGTGCTCTCGATCGTCGTCGAGCTGCCGGCGAGCGACCTGACCGGCAGCTCGGGCCCGAACTTCGGCGTCTGGGCGACGATCAGCCGTTAACCAAACGAACGATCACAAGGAGTCCCGCAATGAACTGGACGGCATTCTCCCGGCGGCTCGTTTCGGCCGCGCTCGCGGTGGCGCTGGCGGCCGCCTGCAGCGACGACAACACGACGGCACCCAGCACCGACCGCGTGTTCAATCAGGTCCAGCGCCTCGGAAATCCGCTGGTGTCCGAGGTGTTCCTGGCGAAGCGCGACCATGCATTCCATGGCTCCACCGCCCCTACGATCGACGTGGCGGCGTTCACGCCGATCATTCGCGGCTTTACCGACAACGTCGCGGGACGCGACACGACGGTGGGAAAGACGCTCGCCGCCGTGCTGCTCCCCGACGAGCTGCTGGTGCAGTCGGACAAGGATCCGGCGTCGGCTGGATGGCTGACGTGGGCGCTGGCCAACGGCTGGGGGGGTCGGAAGCTCACCGACGACGTGGTGACCGCCGGCCTGCAGGCGATCTTCGGGGCGCTGCTCGATCCGAACAATACCACCCAGGCATTGGCCGACGACCACGTGGATGCCAACGATGTGCCGTTCGGCGCGACGTTCCCCTACCTCGCCGCGGCGCACTGAGCGGATGGCCCGCGTGCGTGGCATCCCACAGTGGCCGGCCATCATGACCCTGGCCGCGGGCCTCGCGCTCGCGGCAGGGTCGCGCGGCGTCGCCGCTTGGTCCCGGGCGCACGCGGCAGCGGCGCCGCCGCGGAACGAATCGCGCATCCGCGAGCTGAACATCGGGTTCTTCGAGCGGCGTCTGGCGCGCGACCCCTCGAGCGCCTACGACCTGGCCCAGCTCGCGTCGCTCCACTTGCAGCGCGGCCGGGAGCGCGGCGATCCGGGCGACGTGCTGCGCGCCGAAGACCTGGCGCGGCGATCGCTGGCGAGCCGCGACACGCGCAACACCAAAGGCTACACGACGCTCGTTACAACGCTCATGACCGAGCACCGATTCAAAGAAGCGCGGGTGGAAGCGGAGCGGCTGCTGTCGCTCGATTCGACCGACGTCACCTCCCGCGCGATCCTGGCAGAGATCGATATGGAGCTGGGGCGATACGACGGGGCACGTGCGAGTTTTGGCGCGCTCTACGGCCAGCGGACCAATCTCGCCGTCGCTCCCCGGTTGGCGCGCTGGCTCGAGCTCGAGGGGCACGTGGAAGAGGCGCGGCGGCTGCTTACGGACGCGCTCGCGCGCGCGCTGGCGAATCCAAAGATGCCGCGCGAGCAGATCGCGTGGTTTCACTTGCGGGTAGGTGACCTGGAGCTGCGCAGCGGCTACCCCCGCAGCGCCGAGCGGGCGTTTGGAGCCGGGCTCGCCGCGGCACCCGACGACGCGCGCCTCCTCGCCGCGATGGCGCGCGTCGAGAGTGCCCGTGGCCGCCGGCGCGACGCCATCACGTTCGGCGAGCGATCGATCGCCATCGCCCCCGATCCGGCGACGCTGGGCCTGATCGGAGACGCCTACGCCGCGCTGGGCGACTCCGCGAAAGCGCAGGAGTACATCCACGCGATGGAAGTCGTGACCCTCGCTCAGCCTGGCGGCTATCACCGCGCGTGGAGCCTGTTCCTGCTCGATCACGACCTGCACATACCGGAGGTGCTCGCCCAGGTCGAGACCGAGATTCGCACTCGTCCCGACATCTACGGATGGGACCTCCTCGCCTGGGCGCTGCACCGCTCCGGGCGGGACCGCGAGGCACTGCCGGCCATGGCGCACGCCCTGTCACTCGGCACACGCGACGCGATGCTGTTCCGTCACATGGCGATGATCGAGCGCGGGGTGGGACATCGCATCGCCGCCCAGCAGTACTTCGAGCGAGCCCAATGTCCGAGCTGCTAGCCTTCATCGACCTGGGATTCCATCACATCGTGAATCCCGAAGCCGCCGATCACATCCTCTTCCTGCTCGCGCTCGCCGCGATCTACCGGCCGCAGGATTGGCGCAGCGCGCTCTGGGTGGTCACGGCCTTCACCGTGGGCCATTCGATCACCCTCGCCCTGGCGGTCACCAATACGCTCGCGTTGCCGACGGCCTGGATCGAGTTCCTGATCCCAGTGACGATCGTCGCCACGGGAATCGAGAACCTGGTGGTGCGGAATCGTTCCCGCACGCTCCGGGGTGGTCACTACCGTCCCGTTCTCTCCGGCGTGTTCGGGCTGGTCCACGGGGCCGGGTTCGCCAATTACCTCCACAGTCTCTTCATGGCACAGGTGGCGGTCCCGCTCTTCGGCTTCAACGTGGGGATCGAGCTGGGGCAGATCCTCGTTCTCTCGGTCGCCGCGGTGCTGTTCGTCGCGATCGACCGCGGGATCGAGCGGCTGGGCCGCCTCGAGCGAGGAGGAAGGGCGCTACGCTGGCGTGTGGTCGGGGTGTCGGTGTGCGTAATCGGGATCGCTACACGCTGGGCAGCGGAGCGCGCACCCTGGTGATCCCGTTGCCCCTACTTCTGGCACTCGCGCTCCGAGTGAACGGCTCGCATCCGTTGCACACGACGCTCGCAACGGTGGCGTGGCGCGCGGACCGGCATCAGCTGGAAGTCGCCGTGCGAGTGTTCACGCAAGACCTGGCGGAGGCGATCGGTGGGGCCGTCTCGGACTCCACGGCATGTCACTACGCCTCGGGTGTGCTGACCCTCCGTGACGCCGCGGGACGCTTCATGGGTACCGCCAGCTGCTCTACCGAGCGCACGGCGGACGTCACGTGGATTCGCATGATCGTTCGGGCGGCAACCCCGGCAGGACTCCGCATATCGAACGCGTTTCTGTTCGAGCGCTTTCCCGATCAGGTCAACATCGTGCAGGCGAATGTCGCTGGACACGCCCGCACCATCCTCTTCACGTCCGGCGACGGCTCGAAGCCGCTCACGTGACCGGGCGCTCGACTGCTGGAAAAGCGGTCATCACTTGTAACGGTAGGTAATCCGTCCGCGGGTCAAATCGTAGGGAGAGAGATCGACGGCGACGCGATCGCCCTGCAGAATGCGGATGTAGTTCTTCCGCATTTTGCCGCTCACATACGCCAGCACCTCATGACCGTTTTCCAGTTTGACTCGAAAGGTCGTGTTAGGGAGCACCTCGGTTACCGTGCCCATCATCTGAATCGCGTCACCAGCCAACTGATGCGGTCCTTTCCAGTGATGTGTCCAAGCCACGGAATTCGCCGCCCAAATCTAGCCTCCCCTGCCTGTCTTGACACTCCCTGAGCGTTGCGTATCTCTTGCGGGCGAAGGAGGTTGCGACCATGGATGGCTCCCAGCTCAAGCGCCTCGCCGATATCGCGGTCGATGTCGTGCACCCAGAAGGAAATGGTTTTGCGTTGAGCGGGCAGGGGTCTGACCGGGCCGAATACCGCCTCGACGTACATTTCGACATGCCGTTGGACGGGCGGACACGGGCGGTGCTGGGGGGGCTCCTGGCACAGTCCGAGTTGACCCTGTGGCGTCGGTCCCCGGCGGGGACTCCGGCGCGACGTGAGCGCGCTCACCGATCCCGCCGCCGCGGCGTCACGGCCGACTGATTGCGCGGCGACTATCCTGCAAAGCGTTGGCTGAGAGGACTAGGATGAGGACTTCCCGCTCGGGGATGTTCGCCGTCGCGGTGCTGTGCGCGACGCTCGCCGCCTGTGCCACGGGGGGGGGCGGCGCCGGGACGACCCAGCTCAGCCCCGCTGATCTGAGCGCGCTGGAAGCGCAGCGCGCCCAGCACCCCACCGACCCCGACGTCAACCTGCGCCTCGCCAAGGCGTACTATTCCGCCAACCGGTTCGCCGACGCCCGCAAGGCGCTGGCGCTGGTGCTGACGCAGCAGCCCACCAATCGCATCGCCCAGACGTACCTGGGGCTTAGCTACGAGGGGATGGAGCAGTTCGATTCGGCGCGGGCCATTTACAGCGCGCTGCTCGCGACGAAACCATCGGGCGAGGTCGGGCGGCTGCTCAACGGCCGTCTCACGCTGCTCGCCCGCAAAGAGCTGCACGCTTCCGCTCGGGCGTCGCTCGCTCATGAAACGGAGCTTTCGCGAACGCCGCCGGATCCCAACACGGTGGCCGTGTTCCCGTTCCGCTACACTGGACAGGATTCGTCGCTCCGTCCCCTCGAGCGCGGCCTCGCGGCGCTGGTCGTCAGCGAT
The DNA here is from genome assembly GCA_035491895.1 of Gemmatimonadales bacterium. GTDB lineage: Bacteria > Gemmatimonadota > Gemmatimonadetes > Gemmatimonadales > GWC2-71-9 > DASTHG01. Next base: position 76,909 of record DATJJY010000084.1, on the reverse strand, counting down.
CTGTCGCACGTGCGGCGGCTGCGCCTGGTGGAGCGCGAGCGGTTGCAGGCGCTGCTCGACGAAATGCGGCTCGCCGCGAGCGGTCGGGTGGATCCCACTACAGGGGCGCGCTCCGGGCATCTCGTCGGCGCGGGACAGGTCGTCCAGGGTCAGTTCCAGGAGGCGCCCGGTACCAACATCCGCCTCGACGCGACGATGGTCCGCGCCGGCGATGCGCAAGTCGCGGCCACCGGGTCCGGCCGCAATCCGCTCAACCAGTTGTTCGATCTCGAGAAGTCGGTCGTGTTCCAGCTCCTCACCAAGACCGGCGTCCCCGTGTCGCCGGCCGAGAGCATCGCGATCAGCGAGCGTCCGACGAAAGATCTGCAGGCGTTCCTGCTCTACAGCCGCGGGCTCGAGTCGCAGGACAAGGGGGATTTCCGGGCGGCGAGTGCGGATTTCAAGGCTGCGGCACAACGCGATCCGACGTTCCAGGCCGCGGCTCAGCAGTCGCAGTCGAGCGACGCCGCGCAGTCGGCGAGCGGCACGCCCGACAATACGCTGGCCGCGATAGTGGGCGGCGGGAGCGTTGGACCGAGCAGTGGCCCGCCGGCGGGAACCACGCAGGCACTGCAGCTGGGGATCAACACGACGGTGCCGAGTGGCGCCACGATCGTGGATCAGACCGGATCAGGGACGCCGCCGAGTCAGCAGCGCCCCGATCCGTTATGTGAGGCCGCCGATTGTCAGGGCCCGGTCGCGAATCCGACGGTGATCGGCACCATCATCATCATCATCAAACGGCCGTAGGAGCGGCGACGATGCGCACCCGATTCGGTTTCGGCGCGGCCGCACTCGCTCTGGCCGGTCCCACGCTCGCGGTGGCTCAGGGAACCAACGCGCTGTATCCGAGCGCGAGCGGCCTCAGCGGATTCGAATACCAGCGGTACGGCTTCGACAAAGGGTACCAGGTCCAGGACGCCTCACAGTGGAGCATCCCCTTCGTCTTCGTGGCGCCCCTGGGGCGCCAGGCGTCTTTCGATCTCACCACGCACTACGCCCACACCGAAGTGACGACGACCGGAACGCAGTCGCTTTCGGGACTGACCGATACGCAGCTGCGGCTGCTGTACACGATCGGGCGCCAACGGGCGGTCGCCTCGTTGTCGCTCAACCTCCCCACGGGGAAGCATGCGTTCAGCACGACGCAATTCCCCGTGTCGAGCGCGATCAGCTCGAACTACCTGTCCTTCCCCGTCAGCAGCCTGGGAAGCGGATTCGGGGTTACGAGCGGTCTGGCGTACGCGACGCCGGCGGGATCGTGGAACATCGGATTGGCGGGGAGCGTGCGCTACCAGACCAGCTATCGACCGTTCGCCGGGGACACGTTCCGGTACAACCCGGGCCTCGAAGGGCGGCTGCGGTTCGGCGCCGACCGGCTGATGGGTGAGCGCGGTCGGTTCCTGTTCGGTCTGACCTACAGCACCTTTTCCACCGATCAGTTTTCGGGGGCCGGCTCGTTCGTCAGCGGGTGGTACAACCCCGGCTCGCGCTTCATCACCGATCTGGGTTACGCCTACGGGTGGGGGCGCACGACCCTCACCGTCGGCGCGTGGGACTACTACCGCCTGGCCGGGACCGCGAACGGCGCCTCGAGCACGGATACCAAGGAAAACATCTTCAATACGGAAGTCCGCCTGTCGCGCCAGCTGTCGCCCCGATTCTCCGTCGAGCCCCTCGTCGGCTTCCGGCAGTGGAGCCCCGGCAGCGTCCGCGGCGGTCGGCTCTGGTCGTTCGGCACCAACGCCCGCTTCGGCTTGAGCGACCGGTTCTCCGGAGTCGCGAGCGCCCGGATCGGTACCGGCTGGGTGTTCGACCCGGTGGCGCTGCGCTCCGACGTAAACGCCACGGGTCTCTCGGTCTACATCCGTTATCAGCGCTAGGATGACCCCCTCGGGCGTCTGAATTCTTGACGCTGTGGGGGTATGGGCTGTAGGTTGGCGCGACCTTTAACCGCGGAGTCCCGCGCCCCATGCCTGCCGAGCTCGGCGGATCGCAGATCTCCTCACTCCTCGAAGCCCTTCCCGGGATTGCCAGCGTGCTGCGCAGCCCCGTGGCGGACGCGCTCGTCAAGGCGATCCGGGCGGCTTCGGGGATCGGCGAATTCGAGATCGACGACGCCGAAGAGCTGGTGCGCTACGCCGTGCGCCGCGGGTTGATCGGCCCGGACGAAGGCGACCGGGTGCTCGCGGATGTCCAGGGTGCCCTGAAGGTGAAGCGGAAACCGGTGCGCAGCGCGAAGGCCAGACCAGTAAAGAAACCCGACAAGAAGAAGAAGCACCACCGCTAGACGCGGAACCCCTTCACGAGGGCGCGGAGCTTTTCGGCGGCCTGCAGCAGCGTGCCGGCGCCGGCGGCCAGCTCCTCAGTTGAAGCCCCCTGCTGCTCGGCCGCGGCTGAGACCTCCTGGGCGCCGGCGGAGTGGGATCCGGCCTTCGAGGCCACCTGCTCGGTTTTCCTGGTGAGCTCTTCGGCGATTCCCCGATTGGCGTCGGCCACGCCCGCGACCTTCCCCGCAGCGAGCTCGACCTGCTCCACCGCCGTCGCGATGTCAGCGAGCGCCGTTGCAGCACCCTCCGTCACCGCTTCGATGCCTCGCACCTTGGCCTGGCCGTCTCCCATCACCGCCGTCATCCCATCCATCTCCTGGCGGATCGCGGCGGTCGCCCGGGCCACCTCTTCCGCCGCCCGCGCCGACTCGTCGGCGAGCTGGCGCACCTCCTCGGCGACGACGGCGAAGCCGCGCCCGTGCTCCCCGGCCCGCGCCGCCTCGATGGCGGCGTTCAGCGCCAGCAGGTTCGTCTGGGACGAGATGCGCCGGATCAAATCGACGAAGTCGTCGATCGCCGCGCTCTGATCGACGAGTCGGGTCACCTGCTGGGCCGTGGTGAGCACCACCTCCCGGATGCCGAGCAGCGACGAGCCGGCCGTCTGAATGCCGTCGCGATGACGCGTAGCGGCGATTCGGATCCCCTCACCAAGACGCGTGACTTCGGAAGCCGCCGTGGCGGTCTCCGCGGCGGCACGGCGCAGCTTGTCGAGCCCCGATTCGATCGCCGTCAGCTCGTCGCGCTGCAGCTCGGCGCCGCTCGAGATGTCGACCATCGCCGTGGAGACTTCACTCGAGCTGGCGGCGAGCTGCTCGCTCACCGCCGAGAGATCGCCGGCCGAGCTGGTGATGCGGTCGGATTCTCCGATCACCTCCCGCACGATGCCGCGCAGGCGCTCGGCCATGTCGCGCATCGCGTTCGCCAGAACCTGGAACTCACGCGGCATCGCCCCGGTGGTCACCGGCCGCAGGTCGCCGGCGCCGAATCGCTCCGCCGCGGTCACGAGACGGGCGAGCGGCATTTCGACGGATCGCACCGTCAGCATCGAGCCGACGGCGCCGAGGGCGATGAACACCGCCAGTACGAGCCACAGGAAGAGCTGGCGCCGTCCCGCCACGAGCGCGAGGCGCTCGGCGACCTGGCCGGCCTTTTCCGCCTGGCGGGCCGATAATCCCCGGACGAGCTGGATCAGCTCGGCGACCGACGCGCGCACGGTGCCGACCCGACCCTGTGCTTCGCCGCTGCGCCCCAGGTCCCGGAGGGCGTGCGCCAAGGCGTAATCCACCTGGATCGACGACTGCAGCAGCTTGATGCGGTTGACCACGAGCCGGTCTTCCACGGCCAGGTCGCCCAGCCGCTCGAGACGCTTCTCGTACTGGAAGGTGCTGTCGGCGGCGCTCTGGAACTCCGACCGCACGCGGTCGTCCGGCGCGCTCAAGTACTGCTCGGCGGCCCGCAGCTCGGCGAACACCGAAGTGAGGAGCCCGGTGGTCACCCCCGTTGTAGTCCGCACGTTGTCCATTTCAGAAGTGATGCGCTCACGGATCGTGGCGAGGCCGGCAGCCCCCGTCGCCGCGGTGATGACGAGTCCGAGGGCGAGCGCGCCCAGTCCCACCAGAATACGCGCCCGCACGGTGTTGAGCCGCAGGCGCGGCCGCAGCCTCATTCGCTGGCCTCGGCCACCAAGCGGCCGCCGCGAACGACCGCGATCGTCAACGGCTTCCCCCGCACGTCGCCACTCGAGTCGAACGCGATCCGCCCGGTGACTCCTTCGAACGGCGGACGCTGCGTGCCGACGCTCGCCAGATAGTCCCGGATCGCCAGCCGGTTGGGACCGACCGCGTCGAGTCCCGCGGCGAGCAGCTGGAACACGTCGGTCGTGAGGCCGGCGACGTCGTTTGGGCGCTGCCCTTGGGTCGCGCGGAAGAAATCGACCACGAACTTGGCGTTCTTGTCTCCCTGGCGGTCGGCGAGGTAGGCGGAGGAGATGTGAATCCCTTCGGCAAGGGCGCCATCGGCCTCGATGCCGACCAGCGCGTCGCTCCCCACCACCGGCCATTGCAGGCCCTGGCGCCGCAGCTCGTGCAGCGCCTGCTCGGCGCCGGGGACGTCGGTCGCCAGCATCAGGATGTCCACGCCCGAGCGCTTCATGCGCGCGAAATACGGCTCGAGCGAGGTGGTGGTCGGAAGGAACGGGTCCTCTTCGACCACGACGCCGCCCAACCGCGTGAACTCCGCCGCAAATGCCTGGCGGACGCCGCGGCCATAGTCGTCATTCAGGTACAAGACGCCGGCGCGACGCGAGCCGAGTCGCTGGCGGGCGAACCGCGCCAATGCCGGACCGTGCGACAGGTCGCTCGGGCAGACGCGGAAAACGTAGGGACTGATGCCGGACAGCTCGGGGCTCGATGCGGTGGGAGACACCATCGCGAGGGCGTCCCGTCCGGCGCCGTATACCCGGGCCGCCGCGATGCTCGTTCCGGAGGTGATGTGCCCGACGACGGCGACGACCGACGCGTCATCGTACAGCGCCTGGGCCGCGAGCACGGCGCCATTCTCGGTGCCGCTGTCGTCGAGCACGCGGAGACGGAGCTTGCGCCCGCCGCGCACGCCGCCCCGCTGGTTGATCTGATCGACGGCGAAGTGGGCGGCGCGCAGCTCCGAGACGCCCAGTGGGTCTCGCATCGGGCCCGCGAGGCCGATCACGATCGGGCCGGTCTCGCGTACACACGCCGCTGATGAGAGGGCTGCGGCGGCCAGGAGGAAGCGGAAACTGAGGCGCATCTGGTGACGGGAGGCAAGGTTAAGCGGCGGCAAAAGGGAGCGCAATGCCGTATGTTCGTGGGGTGGAGACACGCGACCGGCTGCTCGCGTTCATCGTGGCGCTCGAGCCCCTGCTGACGGCCTGTGATGCACCGGGCTTCGAGGCGGTTTGGGAGCGTGAGCGGCTGGCGGAGGTCGGATGGGAGGCGCTGGCGCACGCGCGTCGCACGGGGGTGGCGACGCTCGCACCGGTGCTCGCCGCCCTCGACCGGCGGTTGCTCGCGGTGCTGGAGCGGTCCCGGGCCTTCGCCGATCTGCACGTCGTCACATTCCGGATCCCGGAACTGGAGCGCTGGCAGCACGCCACCGCCGCCGCGCTCGTCGGGGCACGGTGGGGCGGAGCGGGGTTGCGCACCGTCATCGAGGATACGCGGGCGCCGTTCGCCCGGCGCTATTTCGCGTTCCTCGACCTCGCCTGGCGGCATCCTCCCGCGGCATGGCCCGTGTTCGAGAAGTACCTGCGCGCCGAGGGCGCTCACTACGCCTTCGTCGCCGTCGCGGTCGAGGCGGCTCGGTTCTATCCGGAGCCGTCACCCACGCCGCTGCTGCTGTCGTTGTTCGAGCGGGTCCGCGGGGACCAGCTGCTGCGGCGCTTCCTCGGACCCCGCCTGCTCGAGTCGTTGTACGTGTTGGGCGACCGACGATCTCTGCCGCTGTTTCAAGAGCTGCTCGTCGCCGGCCATACGGATCCGGATCCCGATCATTGTGAAGTGACCCGTGCCCTCGTAGCGGTCCGAAAGCTCACCGGTCGCCTCGCGCCCAGCATCAAGTTCGCCGACGTCGAACGCCATGAGGTGAGTCGGGTGCTGGACGACGCCGAGCGCCGCTTCGAGGCGGCGCGCGATCGCCTCGAGCCGGTTACGGTGATTTGACGATCGACGTCAAGGCCGGCGGTAGGTCTCCACAATCTGCTCTACCGACTCGCCCGCACGCAGGCGCGTGTACCACCGCGTGGTGAGAAACCAGTCCTGGAAGATCCGATCGGCAGCGGGGTTCACTCGGTGGAAGGCCGCCAGGAGCTCGGCGCTCGTCGCACTGCTGTCCCGGAATTGCTGATAGAAGTCGCGATAGGCGCGATCGAAGTCATCTGAGCCGAGCGTGGTGTAAAGCGCATAGAACATGACGGCGCCGACGGGATACGAGAGGTCGGTGAGGCCAGCTCGGCCGTAGTCGGCGAACGGCACCCGATCGCAGGCGACGGGATGCGCACATGCGCCGTCGATCCGTCGTGCCGCGCGCTCCAGTATCGCATGCCAATCGGTCTGACTGTCCAATTCCGCCGCCATCCGCCGTTCAAGGAACGATGCCAGGCCCTCGTTCCAGCGCGGAGAAGGGCGCTCGCGGTCAGCCACATTCCAGAGATGTGAGAGCTCGTGGTACAGCTGTCGCAGTTGGGACCGGTCCCGAAACGCGTCCGCCGTCTGCAGGACGCCTGCGGTCAGACTCGCCTGCGAGCCGTATCCCTCAGGGATCTCCATGATCGTCAGCCGGGGCTCCTTCCCGAGCGGGCCGTACCACCGCTGGAAGCGAGCGAGGGCAAGGGCGACCGCCTGCCCCACGATCCGGGCTCCGGTCGAATCAGCGGGGAAATAGAAGATCCGTGCTCCGCCGATCTCCAGCGTCCCGTAGCCGGCGATCACAATATTGAGGAACGGGACCGGGCCGGTGGCGCGATAGCTCCAGACGGCCTCGGAATCCCGCTGGGCCTTCTCGATGCGCTCACCGCCCATCGCGACCACTTGATCCGGGGGCACCGTGATACGGGCGGTGAACAGGAACGGCTCTCGCGGCGCCGAGCGGTTGCCGGACCGGGAAGGAATCCCGACCACCGGAAAGGCAAACGCATCCTCTCGGATAATCGTAAAGTCCGGGCTCACGTGGTCTTTGATGTAGAGCGCGCCGGTCTCGGGGTAACCGACCAGAACGCCCGAATAGTGCACGGTGATGGAGAGCACGCTACCGGGCTGGACGGCAGCGGTAGGGGTGACCGTGATCGCATTCACCTGGAGCGCCGAGTCGTCCAGGAACAGCACCATCCGCTGCGTGAATGGGATCGCACGGCCGTCGGGGCCGGCCACGCGCGAGACGGTCATCAGCCGATTCAACAACAGGGGGATCTGCCGTACGCGGTGGTTCGCGAGATTCCTGAGCTCGAGCGTCGCCGTTCCGCCAAGCGTTGCATGGGCGTAATCGACGCGCAGGTTCAGCGCCAGGCTGGTGAGCAGCAACGGCACCGTGTCGGTCACAGGCGTTGCCGCCGCTCGTCCTGCGAGACTCAATCCCAGAACCGATCCAATAAGAGCCGCCCGGATTGCCATTCTCCGCCTCGGCGTGAGTTTCAGGGGATTGGAACGACCTTCATCCGGGAAGGTTGGACCGGGCCTCGGGGTTATCGAGGAATTCCCACAGCTTGTTCCGATACGCCACGCCACCCATGTCGTAGGTGTCGTTGTGTCCCGCCCCATCGATCACCACCAGCTCGACGGGGCCTGGCACGGCGGCCGCGACACGCCGGCCCATCTCGAGGGGCACCAACCGGTCCTCGGTTCCGTGCAGGATCAGCACCGGGCAGCGAACCCGGGTGATCATGTCGAGGTTGTCGAGCCGCAAGCGAATCAGAAACCGCGGGAACGGCGCGTAATGGCGCCGGCTCATTTCCCGCGCGTTCGTGAACGGAGATTCGAGGATCAATCCGGCGACGGGGTGATTCGCGGCTACATATGTGGCCGCCGCGCTGCCGAGCGATCGCCCGTACACCCGCACGCGCGCGGGGTCCACCCCAGGGCGGGCGACGAGTGCGGCGTACGCGAGATCCGCAGCGATGTAGAAAGCGGGCTCAGTCGCCCGCCCCTCGCTCGCGCCGTATCCCGGATAGTCGACGACGAGCAGGGCCGACCGGGGAGGGCGGAAATCCCGCAACACCGGCCAGATCGCTGCGATCGTCTCGCCGTTTCCGTAGAACCAGAGAAGGGCGGGGACGGGCGGGGAAGGACGAGGAAAGGGCGGGATATACCAGCCGGCCAGCCGCGTACCGTCCGGCATCGTGAGCGCGACGCTCTCAGCGTCCTGCAGTCCCCGCGGCGGCGGCGTGGGGAGCGCGCCGCGAGGGGCTGGAAAGGCGATCCGCTCCTGAAACCGCCAGGCCAGGGCGGCGAGCAGGGCGTATCCGCCCAGCGCGCCGAAGAGAATCTCAGTGAGTGCGACGGGGGACGTAGCGCTGGATCCGGTCCATGAGCGGCTCGTCCCAGAGCGCGATGTAGATCCAGCGGGCGCTACCGCGCCCCCGCCACGTGAGCCGAGCCACCTGACGCCCCGAGCGCCACTCCCACATCCCGGCGCGGGAAGCACGCGGGCGCCCGAAATGCGCTTCCATATCGCGCTGCGCCCAGTCGACAAGCGCGGAGGTGCCGGAGTCGCCGAACGAGAGGAACGCGACTCTTCCTTCCAAGACGTACGCGGCGACGTAGAAGTGCGCGCTATCGGCTGGGTCGAGCGTCTGCACGCCGCATTCCATCAGCTGGGCGGTTCGTCGCGACGTGTTGCAAAGCAGCGGGGTGGAATCGGACGCCGCGAGCGCCCGGGCGTGCTCGGTAAATGCGCCGTATGGAGCCGCCAGCGCGAACCCCCGATACGCCAGCTGGGCAGGAGACTGCGCGGCAACCGGAGGGGGTGCGGGGGTGGGGGTCTGCGCCGCAACGGGCACAGCCCAGAGCAGGCCGGTCAAGACGGGAGCGAGTCGCATGGACTCAATATAAAAACGGGCCCGGGGTCTCCCCCGGGCCCGCCTTTCGTTGCGATCCGACAGGGTCAGGAGACCTTGCGGACGTTCTGCGCCTGCAGGCCTTTCGGACCCTGGGCGACATCGAACTCGACGGCGTCACCCTCGGCGAGACTCCGGAAACCGTCCGCCTGGATCGCCGTGAAGTGGACGAACACATCCGGACCCGACTCCTGCGCGATAAAGCCGAAGCCCTTCGCGTCGTTGAACCACTTCACCTTTCCCTTTGCCATACTGATAAACCTCTTTACAAATGGGGCATCGCCCCGGACTGTTGATCGACCAAGGTCACCGCGACCTGGGACGGGCTCAAACAAAAACCGCGAGACTCGATGGTCCTCGCGGAGCGCAGACAGCCGGTGACGGTGCCACGTATTGCTTGAACCGGGGCCAAAGGTAGGAGCCTGATCTGAGGCTGTCAATCACGAAGAAATCCCCACCAGCACCAAGAAATCCCCATCAGTCATCGTAGCGACAGCATCTATACACTAGAAACATCCCTCCACGATACGTCTCATCCCATACGACTTTTCCGTACGTCGTTACTTGTTGGGCAATCCGATGGCGGTCCGGAAATCCGCGAGCGCCGAGTCGTACGCCCGCAGGCGCGTCACCAGACCGGCGCTCAACAGTTGTGCCGCCATTCCCTTTGCACTCTGGCAGTCCTTCGCCGACAATGACAGCGAATCGAGCTGGACCATCAGGACGCGGGCCGGTTTGCGGGTCGGAGGCTCGTAGGCCACCGGGTCCATCTGGCCACGGCCACTCGCGATGAAGCCGCGGGCCGCGGAGCAATACCCGGTGAGTCGCTTGGCGGCGACCTTCACTTGGGTTGAATCGCGCCCGCCGCGAGCGCGATTCAGCCGGTCGATGCCGGTCTTGATCTGCGCCACGCCACGCCCGGCCGTTCGCAAGCCTTGCAAGTACCGCTGCTGCGCGGGATTGGGAGCCGGTGGCGCGACAACAGCGGCAGAATCCCCGCCGCCGGGGAGTTGGCCCGACGCGCCGGGGGGGGCGGCGATGCTGGCGCCTAACACCAAGAACGGCATGACGATGGACCGCATAGGCAAACTGTCTCTCCGGAGCATTCGTGGGAGCCTTGGGTTATAATCTCGATATGCCGGTTCCCGCAACCTCCCGCATGTCTCGTACGTTCGAAGATCGCGCCGAGGCGCTGAGTCATTTCTTCGCCCGGGCGGCCGAAGCCCCGCGCTTTCTCGCGTTCGACGATGCCGTCGGATGTCCTCTCGACCAGGCCCTCGCCGTCATCGAGTGGACCCAGGCGGCGGGCATCCTGCACGACGACGATCTCATGCACGCCGCCTGGATCCGCCCCGACGCCGCCGCGGCGGTCGTGGAGCGGCGCGACGCCGAGCGGCGCGTCTTCGCGTACTTCGGCCCCCGCATGGATCAACCCTACGCCGATCCCGGCGAGTGCGAGCTGCTGTACGACGGCCCGGGTGTGCGCGCCTACGCCTTCGCCGAGCGCGGTCATGCCGTCGCGCACTTCCTGCGGGCCACGCAGGGGACTGGAGCGATGCTGGCGCTCCTGGGCCGGCGCGCGCCGGAGCTGCGGCATGTGCGCCGTTGGCTGTCAGATCTGTTCAATGCTCCGCCAACCGGCGAAGCACGCTCGACGCTCCTGATGGCGGGCTGGTTCGCCACTTCCGGCGCCGGTTGTCTCTTCCTCCCCGCGCAAGCTGGGGATCCTTACTGTTACAGCGAAGTCAACATCGACTCCTGACATGATGACTGCTCTCTTGGCGCTCGCCCTCGTGGCGCAAGCGCCGGACACCGTGCGCCAGGCCCGCTACGAGCGTGCGCTGAGCGGTGTCTCCGATTCGTTGGACGTGGTGCGCGGTGCGATCGCGGCCTTTCCAATCGACCTTGCCAGCGCGTCCCCCGATCTCGTCCTCGCGCGCGCGCGGCGGGTGCGCCAGTCCTGCCACAGCGCCGCGGCCGCGCTGGATCAGGTGTCGACGGTGCTCGCGGGAGGCGTTTACGTCCCGCACGCCAAAGTCGAGCAGGTGAAGCTGCAGAGCGGGAACGCCGATCTGCGTCGAACACTGGCGCGTTGCGAGCGTGAGTGGGCAGCACCCGAGCCGCCGACGCGCGCCAGCGCCGACAGCCTGCGAGCCTGGGGTCCCTATCGCGGCGCGCGTCTCGACCAGGCGCTCCGCCACTATATCGGCCTGTTGCGCGCGTTCATGAAGCAGGCGGCGTTGAAAAAGCCGGCAGCGAGCTGATGTGGGAACGTGAACGCTGTTGATCCACAACTCCACACGATGTGGATGGATGCCGCAACGCCTCTGCAGCGCGCTGGTTATGATCCACATTCGATGCACATCGCAGTGAGCTAACCCGAAGAAACATCGGCACTTGCGCGGTTTCTCGCGATCCTTAAATTGTCCTGCGTGTCGAGTGGGGAAGGGTTGGGGCCTCAAGTCCCTTCCACGCCCACACGACCTGTCCGAGCGGGAATTCCGGGGAAGGTGCCGATGCAACAAGGGCTCAGGCGCCTGTCGATCCGGGAGGATCTCACCGACTCGGATCGCTGAGGCCAGTCGCGTGCCTCAGCCACGTCGACGCGGTGCCTCGACGTGCAGTGCGGAAGGTCGGTCCGCGACCCGATCTGACCCGCAGCACTCGCAGCGGTGAACCTTGCGACCCGGCCAGGTTGCTTGGGGATGGAAGCCGGAGCTCCTGTACGCCCTACCGCGGACGCAACAGTCCACCGGCGGCGGCAGGACGAAGAACGGCGGGAGCAATCCCCCGGCTCCGGGTAACCGATGTGCGGAGCCCCTGGGCGGCCCTTCGGGTCGTTCCAGGGGCTTCGTATTTCCAGGCGGGTTTTTGACGCCCGGAGTGCTCACCGGGTCAACAGTCCATGATCGTCCCCATTGTCGCGGCGGGAGCCGCCGCTGCCGGTACGCTCGCGTGGGGGGCCTACGACCCGACGAGCCCACTCTTCGGGCGGGTCGTGGGTCGCGGATCGAAACGCGAGCGCGTGCTTTACCTCACATTCGACGACGGGCCGCGACCCTCCGTGACCGGCAATGTTCTCGATACCCTGGCCCGGGAGCGCGTGCCGGCCGCGTTCTTCCTGGTCGGCGCGGCGGTTCGCCTGCATCCCGAGATGGCGCGACAGGTCGCCGGGGCGGGGCACGAGATCGGCAACCACACGCGCACCCATCGCAAGTTGCATCGCCTCGGGCCGAGCGCGGTCCGCGCCGAGCTGACGGGGGGCCACAGGGACATCGTGGAGATCACCGGGGAAATCCCGCGCGCCTTCCGGGCCCCGCACGGGTACCGCAACCCGTTCGTTACGCGCGTCGCCAACAAGCTGCGTTATCGCACTATCGGGTGGACCTACGGGGTGTGGGACTCCGACCGACCGCCGGCCGAGGAGATTCGGCGCCGCGTTCGGGTCAAGCTCAAGCCCGGGGCGATCATCCTCCTGCACGACGGCGACGGCTACGACCCCGCCGGAACGACCGATCGTGGCGATCGCTCGAATACGGCGGCGGCACTGCCGGGAATCATCGCTGATGCCCGCGCCGCCGGTTACGAATTCCGCTCTCTCGGGGAGCTGCTGCGCTGATCTTCGCGACCTCCACCAACTTCCATCACCTCGAGCTCATAGCTCCACCTGCGCCCCCACCTCGAACACCTGCGTCGAGGGAATCTGGAAGAACGCCGTCGCGCGCAGCGCGTTGCGCGACATGAACGCGAACAGCCGCTCGCGCCAGCGCGCCATCCCCGGACGATCCGTCGACACCAGCTCTTCGCGACCCAGGAAAAACGTCGTCCCCTCGAGTGGGATGATGAGTTTCTTTTCGCGGCAGCGGTCGATCATGTCGACGATATCCGGGTCGTCCATGAAGCCATAGCGTGCCGTCACGTTGTGGAATCCCTTGCCGAGATGCTTCACGATCACGCGCTCGGCAGAGGGGACGTGGGGTATTTCCTCCGTTAACACCGTGAGGAACACCACGCGCTCGTGCAACACCTTGTTGTGGGCGAGATTGTGAACCAGGGCCGGCGGCGCACCGTCCCGTGTCCCAGACATGAAGACCGCCACGCCCGGCACACGCAGGGGAGGATCGGCGGCGAGGTCGGCCATGAGGATGTTGAGCGGAACGGACTTCTCCTGGAGGCGCTTCGAGAGAATCTCGCGACCGCGCTTCCAGGTGGACATGAGCAGGAATAGCCCTGCGGCGGTCGCCAGCGGGACCCATCCGCCGTTCTTGATCTTCAGAGCGTTGGCGATGAAGAACGGGATATCCATCGCCAGGAACAACCCCACGACCACGACCGCACGCAGAAAGCTCCAGCGCCAGACTTCGCGGGACATGACGTAGAACATCAGCGTCGTCATAAGCATCAGCGTCGACAGCGCGACCCCGTAGGCCCCAGCGATGTTGGTGGACGACCCGAAGTAAATCACGAAGGCGCAGGTCAGGAGCATCAGCCCCCAGTTCACTGCCGGTACGTAGATCTGCCCGATCTCCCGTGACGAGGTGTGGTCGATCTGCAACCGCGGGCTATACCCCAGCTGCACGGCCTGGCGCGTCAGGGAAAAGGCGCCCGAGATGATCGCCTGCGAGGCGATGATGGCCGCAGCCGTCGCCAATGCGATCAGCGGATACAAGAACCACGGCGGCGCGAGATGATAGAACGGATTGACCGCCGCACTGGGATCGTGCAGTAGCAGGGCTCCCTGCCCGAAGTAATTGAGTACCAGGGCCGGCCCGGCCGTCGAGAACCAGGCGATCTGGATCGCACGGTGTCCGAAGTGGCCGAGGTCGGCGTACAGCGCCTCGCCGCCGGTCACCACCAGGAACACCGCCCCCAGGACGACGAGCCCCCGTCGGGGGTTCTCTGCGAAGAACCCCACGCCGTGGACCGGCGACACCGCCGCCAGCACACTGGGCTGCCGGAGTATCGCCACCACTCCGAGCACGGCGATCGTCCAGAACCAGACGAGCATGATGGGACCGAACACCGCCCCGATGCGCGCCGTGCCGCGGCTCTGAAACCAGAACAGCCCGATCAAGATGACGAGCGTGAGGGGGACGACGATACGCCCCAAGCCCGGTGTCGCGACCTCCAGCCCCTCGGTAGCGCCGAGGACGGAAATCGCCGGCGTGAGGGCGCCATCGGCATAGATCAGCGCGGTCCCGAAGATCCCCAGGATGATCATCACGTGGCGCGGCGGCAGTCCCCGGGCCAGGCGGCTGCCCTGCACCAGCGCCATCAGGGCGAGCACGCCTCCCTCGCCCTTGTTGTCGGCCCGGATGATGACGACATGGTACTTGATCGTGACGACGAGAATCAGCGACCAGAAAACCAGCGACAGCACTCCGAGCACATTCTCAGGAGTGGGAGGGATTCCCACGGGCCCGTAGAAGGCTTCGTGAAACGCGTACAGCGGGCTCGTGCCGATGTCGCCGTACACGACGCCGAGCGCCGCCACGCTGAGCGTGGCCAGGTAGCGGCCGCGGGGGGTCTGATCGAGGGTCATCGCAGGGAGTCCCGGGTCAGCGATCCGGCTCGACCGTTGGTGTCCCGCCCCAATCGCTCGATCCCCGGTACGGCCGGCGATGGTCCAGCTGCCAGACCCGCTTTTGTGAGATGAGTCCTTCGGTGAACGCATCCGCGTCGCGCAACGCCTCCGCCATGCTGGCGGTCTTGGCGCTCGCGTTGTCCGCCCAGTGCAGCACCTCGGCTTCGAGCGTCAGCGGCAACACGGGGCTGCCGTGCTCGAAGCGGCCGTGGTGCGACAGAATGAGGTGCAGCAGCAGCTGGCGCTCATCGGAGGTGCACGTCGCCACCGGCTCCTCATTGAGGCGTCGTTCCAGCGCCAATGCGCCCAGCACGACGTGTCCCAGGAGATAATGGAGGTCGGTATACCCGAAGACGCCGTCCCAGCGGTAGGCGTCGAGCTTACCGATGTCGTGGAGCAGGGCGCCCGCGAGCACCAGCTCCTGATCGGCGCCCGCGGCGCGCGCGATCGTGCGGGCGATGGCGCCGACTTCGACGGTATGGGTCAATAACCCGCCGAGTATGGCGTGGTGACCCGAGACGCTGGCGGGACAAGCTCCGAAGCGGCGGCGAAAGTCGGCGTCCTCGAAGAACAACGCGAGCACCGCCGCCAGCCGCGGCTTCGTCAGCTCGGCGCGCCAGCCGTCGATCGTCTCCCAGTAGCGCGTGACGTCCCCGACGCTGGGGAGCAGCCGGCCGAGCTCCGCCGTGCTCGGTGGGAGGACACGGAGTGAGGTGACCCGGAGCTGGCGGCGGCCACGGTAGTCGGCCACTTCGCCGAGCACCTGGACCACGTGACCCGGCCGCACCCCCTCGACGATCGCCTGCTCACGGTCCCAGAACGGTGCGCTGGTGAGGCGACCGGTGGCGTTTCCGAACGTCAGCACGGTGCACCACCCGCCCTCGAAGCTGCGCTGCTCGGCGTCGAGCACCAGCAGGGTATCCTGCACCCGCTCGCCTGGTTGGAGGGAAGGGAGGTCTAGGACGCGGGGGGCCGACATGGGAGCGGGGGAAATATAGGGGGGAGTGGGGAGTGGGGAGTGGCACCAAACGTTGCGATGCGTACCCCCTTGCTGCGCCGTCAGGTACCACTCCCCACATCCCACTCCCCGGTTCGCAGTTTTGGCAGGTCCGTCTCGCGATCGTGCTCCTTGTGCATCGGCAGCCGCGGCGCGCGGATCGGCAGGAGGTGAGCGATCGAGTTGGCGTAGTACTCGAGCAGCGGGCGTCCGCGCGGCAGGATCACGAGGCTCGTTCCGTCCTCGACGACGAGCCGGCGCAGCCGCAACATGCGCCAGGCGCGATCCCAGATCTCGCTGATGCGCGCACCGCCGCGCACCACCTTGCCGTTGACCTCGAGCAGCCGGTCCCGCAGCACATCCATCCGCTCGAGTACGGCGTCTCGCGCCACTACCGTCTGCTGAAACGAAAGCAGGGCCGCTGCTGCCAATGGGACTGGCGTGACGGGGATGATCACGCCGATGCGCCGCATCATTTCCTGCGCCAGCCGGTCGAGCTCGGGAAGGCGGCGCTCCTTCGGCCAGGTCAGGACACCGGGCGGCGCGGTCGCCAGCCAGGCGCGCAACGACAGCGGCGTGCCGAAATTCACGGCGACGCGGCCGTAGCGTCGCAGCCGCCCGGTGACGAGGCGGAACGTATTTCCCGCCACGTAGGAGACGACGGTCGTGAGCTGCGCGATCAGACCGGGGCGGTCTCGCGGGTCGATCAGCTCGCGGATCAACGACCGGTCCTCCAGCACCCGGTCGTAGTTGAGGGCCACGGGGACGAACCAGATGTCCCGCTGGAACGCCGGATCGATCAGGGTACGGCAGAGGTAATCGAGCAGGCCGAGCTTCGGGGGCCGCAGCTTGCCGTCCCTGCTGAGGCCCCCTTCCGGGAAGATCCCCTGCGTGACGCCGTTCGCCGTGATGAGCTGGACGTAGCGTTCGAGCACCGCGTGATACAGCGGCTCGCGGAATCGGCGCCGGATGAAGTAGGCACCGAACGACTTGAACACGTACTCGAGTGGCCAGGCCCGGGCCCACTCCCCCACGGCGTAGCTCACGTGCGTGCCGCGGGCCAGAACGTAAGCGACCAAGACGTAGTCGGCGTTGGAGCGGTGATTCATCAAGTAGACGACGACGTCCTGCTTCGGAATGCGGGCCAGAGCGCGCTCGTCCTGATGGTCGACGCTGACCTTGTACAGCAGGTGGATCAGCACCTTCGCCGCGTTGTAGCCGATCTTGTAGTAGGAGAGGACGTTCAAGTAGGGTACGATCTCGTCGACGTAGCGCGTGACGAGGCGCCACACCCGCGTCTCGGGGACTCCGTGCTCGCGGGCGTGCTCGAGCACCGCTGCCCCGACGACGGGATCTTCGAGCAGCGTCTCTCTCACGCGGCGCCGCTGCTGCAGATGATACCGGGCGAGACGGGTGCGGAACCGCAGCACGGATGCCCGGCCCGCGCGACGCAACCGGTTCCGCGCCAGGTAGGCGACGCCGCTCGCCACGCTGAGCCCCACTACGAGAGCGATGGCCCAGTCGCGAGCGGTCACGCTGCCGGAAACTGTCCTTCAGCCTTGAGGCGCTGGTAGGCCATGCCCTTGAGCCGGGCGATGCGGGCCGCCATCGGCGGGTGGGTGGCGAACAGGTCGGACAGGCCGCCCTCGCGCAGGTTGGCGCGCCGCCCCAGGGGATCGGCGATGCAGAGATGGGCGGCGCCGCGCTTGATCGACGTCGTCGGCGCATCGGCCGATTCGATCTTGGTGAGCGCGGTGGCCAGCGCCATCGGATTGCGGGTGAATTGCGCGCCCATCGCGTCCGCCAGGTATTCCCGCTTCCGGCTCACGGCCATCGCCAGGAACTGGGCGATGATCGGGGCGAGAATCCAGGAGATCACCCAGAGGACCAGGACGACGATGACGACGATGCCGCCACCCTTGCCCTTCCCGCCACGCGAGCCGCCGCCGAGCCGCCCTCCGGAGGAGAGCAGCCGGCCGACGCCGTCGTGCATCAGCGCCACCGCGCCGACCAGCGCTGCGAGGGTAGTCATCAGTCGCACGTCGAGGTTTTTCACGTGTCCCAGCTCGTGCGCCACCACCGCCTGCAGCTCGTCGCGACTGCAGATGTCCAGTAACCCCTGCGTCACGGCGATGTGGGAGTGACCCTGGTCGAGACCCGTCGCGAAGGCGTTGGGATCGGAGTCGGGGACGATCCAGATGTCCGGTCGCGGAATACCGGCGGCGATCGCCATCTCCTCGACGACGTTGACGAGCTGGCGCTCCTTGTCGGTCTGGGGGTCCTCGAGCTTCACTGCCCCGGTCGACCACAGCACCTTGTTCGGCCCGGTGACAAACCCGTAGCGCGCGATGCCAGCGCCGATGGCCGTCATGACGAGGCCGAACCAGGGGAAGGTGTGGTGGTACGTTTCCGGGGCGGCGTCCGACGTGGCGAGCCAGTACGCGAAGTCCCCGCCGAATCCGAGCCAGGCGAAGAACAGCACGAAGGCGATCACCAGCCAGATGGTGCGCCGGCGATTCGCCTCCTGCTGCTGAAAAAGATTGAGTCCGGTGTCGTCCGTCACGCCCTGGGCTTCATGGAGAGATCGACCTGCGGGACGGCGCGCTCGCCCTCGTCCGTGATCTCCCACAGCTCGGCCGGCGACGCCTTGGCGATGCCGGCGAACATGTTCGTGGGAAACTGCTGCTGCTTGGTGTTGTACTGCGTGGCAGTGTCGTTATATCCCTGCCGGGCGAAGCTGATGCGGTTCTCGGTGGAGGTCAGCTCTTCCTGCAGCTGAGAGACGTTGCCGGTGGCTTTGAGCTGCGGATATTGCTCGACCACGACGTTGAAGCGCGACAGCGCGGCCGTCAGCTGGTTCTCCGCTGCCCCCACCTGCTTCATCGCATCGGGTCCCGCGTTGGCCCCGGCCGACACCGCCTGGTTGCGGGCCTGGATCACCGCCTCGAGCGTGGACTTCTCGAAGTCCATCGCGCCCTTCACGGCGTTCACTAGGTTGGGAATGAGATCGTGACGCCGCTTCAGCTGGACGTCGATCTGCTTGAACGCGTTGAGCGTCTGGTTCTTGAGGCTGACGAGGCCGTTGTATGCGCTGATCCCGTACAGTACTACCACCCCGAGGATGATCAGCAGAATCACACCGCCCATGGGTTTACTCCCGGATGTGGAGAATGGGTACTACGCGGGCCACTGTGGTAGGAGTTTCGCGAGCGCCTGCCGCACCATTTCGGCTACGCCGGCCTCCTCGGGACCGAGCCGCGCGAGCGGGTGGTCCGCATCGAGGTGCAGCTCGACTCCGCGGGCGACGGGAATGCGCCGCCAGCTGGACGGCGCGCCTGGCTCGCGCTCGATGTCGCGAGACAGCCACGCGTTGATGGCGCGGCCCGAGCGACCCCGCGGCAATCCTTCACCGCCGCGCAGCGACAACCGGTCGGGCGGCGGCAGCGCCGCTCCCAGGGTCTGTGCGGCGCGCCGCTCCAGCACGTCGCCCGTTTGATCCTCCATGTCCCGTGTGATGGCGGCCAGCGTCGCGCCCTCCATCTGCCGCAGCTTGATGCACAGCAGCTGCAGGAAATGCCGGTAGGTATAGGTGGCCGCCGTGCCCCGTCCTTCGGGCGGCGCGACGAGCCCGCGGGCGACGTAGAACCGGATGGTGCGCTGGCTCGGCGTGGCGCGCGCCGCGGCATTGATCGGCGTCACGGCCGAAGCGTGCAGCACGGCACCCACGAGGATCGACAGGTCGTGCAGGTTCCACGGCGCGAGATTGCGGTACTCTCGCAGGGTATGGAGAGGATCGCGCTGCGGCGCGGCGGTCATCGTTTTCAACATAGCGTCCCCCCGGCTGGCGGGTTAGACCAGGGCCGTATTCGTCGCCGCCGTGCGTGTTTCCGGCCCGCGTCGTCGTTTTCT
The DNA here is from genome assembly GCA_035491895.1 of Gemmatimonadales bacterium. GTDB lineage: Bacteria > Gemmatimonadota > Gemmatimonadetes > Gemmatimonadales > GWC2-71-9 > DASTHG01. The sequence continues at coordinate 57,467 of DATJJY010000084.1, read as the reverse complement.
GATGACGCTCGCCCAATCGGCGAGCCCATACTTGGGTCATGCGCCGGGGCTTTACACTCCTCGAGCTGGTCGCAGTCCTCGCCATTGAGGCGGTGCTCACGACATTCGCCGTGTGGCGTCTCGTCCCGCTCGTCGACTGGATCGCCGCGGACGGAGCCGCGCGCGACGTGACCAGCGCGCTGGCGGTTACGCGTACCGCCGCTGTGCTGCGTGGCACGCGCGCCCGATTGCGCATCGCCGCCGACTCATTGCGAATCGACCGGGAAGGTCCTGCAGGGTGGGAGCCCTACGCGCGGTGGGCCGGTCCCGCCTCGGCGGGTGTGACGCTCACGGTTTCCAACCCCGAAGTCGTCTTCAGTCCACTTGGGATCGCTTGGGGACTCTCCAATACTCGCATCGTGCTGAGCCGTGGGTCACAGATTGAAACAATCACGACATCCCGCCTGGGTCGCGTACGGCGCTCCTGATTCCAGCATGGGTGCAACGGTTTGGCCGGGGGATGCATCAAACGGGGTGCAGCGGCAGAGCAGCGGGGTTGCAACAATTCTGCCGTTGGATGCGTAGATAGGGCGCTAGGACAACGATGTTCGTGAAAGAGGTCGCGGCCGAGGTGTGACGGCCACTTCGCCCGACCCGCCAGCCCGGGGTGCGCAAGCCCCCGGGTTTGGTCTTTTCAGGACCCTGGTGCGTCGCTGCCCTCGAGGAAGACGAGCGAGCGCCGCCGGCGTACCACCTCGGCGAGGGAGGCGTAGACGCGCGGGTCGAGCACCGTTCCCGCCATTTCTCCCATCCGCTGCACCGCTTCGTACGGCGACATCTTCTCCTGATATGAACGGCTGGTGCTCAGTGCATCATAGACCTCCGCAGCGCCGATGATGCGAGCGATGAGTGGTATCTCCTCGCCCTTGAGCCCGTCCGGATAGCCCGAGCCGTCCCAGCGCTCGTGGTGATTGCGTATGCCACCGAGCACGGGGCGCAGCTCGTCGATCGGTGCCAGGAGCTGCGACCCGATGACGACGTGCTGCTTGATGTGCTCGTTCTCCTCGGGCGTCAGCGGTCCCTGCTTGTTGAGGACGCTCTCGCGCGTGCCGATCTTCCCGATGTCGTGCAGCCGGCCGCCGAGCCGAACCGCTTCGACCATGTCATCCGACAATCCGAGGTGAGCGGCGACGGTCGCGGCGAGGTCGGCCACGCGCGCTGAATGGCCGCGGAGGTAAGGGTCCCGTGCCTCCATCGCGTTCACCAGCGCTTCCAAGGTCGCCACGGTCAACCGCGCCGCTTTGGCCCGCTCCCGCTCCAACGACTCCTTGGCTCGTTGATCGAGCTCGCGCGTCACGCGCCGCGCTTCCCGGCGGCGCAGCGCAGCCTGAACGGCGCGTGCCAGGTCGTCTAGGTCGAGCGGCTTCGTCAGGTAGTCCATGGCGCCCCGCTGCATGCAGAGTGCGGCGGTGGTCGCGTCGTTGACCGCCGAGAGCATGACTACCGCGAGGTCGGGGTCGATCGCCACCGCCTGCGGAACGAGATCGATGCCGCTCATTCCCGGCATGCGGATGTCGGCGAGCATCAGCGCGATCGGAGTGGTGCGGAGCACTTCGAGCGCTTCGGCGCCCGAGGCCGCAGTGAACGAAGGTAGCTCGAGTCCTTTGAGGAACCGTTGCAGCGCGGTGCGGATCGGCTCTTCGTCGTCCACGATGAGCACCGCCGGGCTCCGGGTGGTGTCCACCGACTTCTCCATTACGCCGCCACGAACTGCAGGGGCACGGGACCGGGCACGATGCCCGCGCGGTGCCCGCGGGCGAGCAGCTCGTGGACCGCCCGCCGCCCGCGCTCGCCGTAGTCCACCGTATAGTCGTTGACGTACATCCCGACGAATCGGTCGGTCTTGGCCGGGTCGAGGCCGCGGCTGAAGCTCTGCGCGTGCGCCAGCGCCTCGGTGCGGTGGGCGAGGGCGTATTCGATACTGGCTTTGAGATCGGCGGCGACGGCGCCGAGCAACGCCTCCCCGAGGTCCCGGCGTGCCACATTGCCGCCGAGCGGCAGGGGCAATCCGGTCTCGTCATCCCACCACTCGCCCAGGTCGACCCAGAGATGCAGGCCCCGGTCGGCGAAGGTGAGCTGGCCCTCGTGGATCAAGAGTCCGGCGTCGGCGCGTCCGGCCGCGACGTACTCCTCGATCTGATCGAACGGCACCACGACGGTCTGGGCCGCCGGTTGGAAGAGGCGCAGCGCCAGAAAGGCGGTGGTGAGCTCGCCCGGAACGGCGACGGTGCGCCCCGCGAGGGCGGCGCGAGGATCGGCCGGCGCGCGCTCCCGCGCGACGATGCGGGGGCCGTAGCGGTCGCCGATGCTCGCTCCGTGGGCGAGCAGGGCGTAGCGGTCGGCGAGATACGCATAGGCGTGGATGGAGACGGCGGTGACTTCCAGCTCGCCGGCGAGGGCGCGGCGATTCAGCGTCTCGATATCGGCCAGCTCGTGGACGTAGCGGCGCCCGTTGGTGTCGATGCGCCCGGCCGCCAGTGCCCAGAACATGAACGCGTCGTCCGAGTCGGGGCTGTGGGCGACGCGAATGACCTGCGAACTACCGGTCACGACGCCTCGGTCTCGGCGGCCGCGTGGGGGAGTGTGAGGAACCGTCGGGCGACGAGCTGCAGGGCGGCGTCCGGCGTCAACGACAGGCGCATCTCGCCCGCCGTCAGGCCGAGGTAGAAGCGCGCGTGCTGCTGCAGCGTACGCACCTGCGAGTAGCCGAGGCGTTTGGCGACGTCTTCGACCGTGAAGCCGGGGTCCTGCAGCAGGCGGTGCGCGTACAGAACGCGCGCCGCCGCGAGGAAGTGCCGCGGGCTGGGCATCGCCGCGCGCATGAACCATCGCTCGCACGTGCGGCGTCCTACTCCCGCGGAGGCGGCGAGCTGCTCGACCGTCTGGACTCCCTCCGGAGCGCGCAGCGCCCCTTCGAGCAGCCAGCGGATCTCGGCGCGCAACGGCGCAAACGTCTGCGAGATCTGCTCCAGCAGCTGCTGCGAGCAGGCGCGGGCCTGCTCGCGCTCCAGCGCCGTGCGCAGCCCGTCGGGGTGATCGTCGAGCCGGCAGAACACGACCTCCTGCACACCCTGGCGACCGAGGGCGAGCAGCACCGGCGCGAGTGCGGGTGTGAATGTCGTGTACAGCAGCACCGGGAGGGAAGGGAAGAGCAGACGCAGCCGCTCGATCTCCTGGCTGCGCGGCTCGCCGGAGAGCATCGGATCGACGACCGCGAGCTCGATCGGCTGTCGACAAATGAGGTCGACCACATCGCCCCACGCACCGGTTGAGACAAACCCGAACCGCGCTCCGGCTGCGCGGCGCAGTCGGAGCACTTGAATTTCGGGAACGGCGGCGAGGACGAGCATCTAATGTCGCAGGAACAACCTAAGTTGTCGCAAATCTGACCTCAAAAACCCTGCCTGCCCCGTCCAATATGAGCCCCAGCTGTGGTGCTGTCTACTCTCACACCGCTGGAGGCTCTCCATGTCCCGTCGGATCGCTGCTCTCGTCGCCCTCGTCGTAGTCTGTTTCGTGCTTGGTGCATCGGCATGTTCGAACGCTTCGAATGCCACGGGTCCGGCACCGGTCCGGGCGGACGCGTCGTGCGACTACCAGAACGGCTCGACCTGTCATCACTGATCGAGGACTACGGGACGAGACCAGCCAGGGCGGTCGCGATGCTCGATACGGCCGCCCAGGCTGGTGACACGGTCTCGACATCATGCTGGAGAAACTCGCAACCGCTCAGCCCCGCCATGATCCGCTCGATACGGAATTCAAACTCGTGCAGGCCGCTGGCGCGTGCGACGTCGAGCGCGAGCCGCAGCTCGTTGGTGGTCCGATCGAACTGGCCGAAACGCGCCAGCCCGATTCCCACCTTGAGATGATAATCCGCCACCTGGTTGGGCAGCATCGTCGCCAACGAGCGCCCGCACTCGGCGTTCCAGCGGGCGAAGCCGACGCGATCCCGGCGGTAGGACGCGCAGTGCATCAACTCGATCCTCGCGTTGTTCATGACCTCGACGCCGTGCGCCCGCTCGAGCACGAATCGAAATGCCCGCTCGGCGGCTTCTGCCATTCCCAACCGCGATAGCGTGTACCCCAGGTTGTGCAGCGCGCCCAGCGCTTCCTCTGGATCATCCTGCGACAGCTCGAAGGCTCTCCAAAAGTGTGGAGCGGAATCCGGGATCTGGCCCCGATAGCCCAGGACGACTCCCAAACCGTTTTCCACCTGTGATTCCAGACCGCGATCCCCCAGCGTGCGCGCGTCCCCGAGCAGCTCGGAATACTCCCGCTCCGCCTCCGCCAGGTTGCCTCGCGACTGGTGCACGATGGCGCGGCCCAGGCGTGAGAACGCTTCCATGCGATGGTCACTTTGGGCCGTGGCCAACACTCCGGCACGCCGGTACGCCGCCTCCGCCTCGTCGAATTGCGCCGTGAGACGCCTGGCCCGCCCGGTGAGCATGGCCACGGTGATCTCTGCTGAGGGTTCGATCTCCGTACCCGCGGTCCGCTCGAAGGTTGTGAGCACGTCGAGCGCTTCCTCGAAATGGCTGGCGGCGATCAAGTCCCGCGTGAGATCGAACATCACGGGAGCGATGTGGCCGGGGTTCTTGCGACGATGGGCGTACGAGGCGGCGCTGACGAGGTCGAGGAGACGGTCGGCCTGTGGTCCCGGATCGAGCTGTTCGTGGCAATATCGGCCCGTCGCCGCGGCCTGGTAGCCGAACAGCTCGTCCCCGTTCGGCGCCTTCTCGCGCGCACCGAGCAGGTCGATGAGCCGCAACACGAGAAACGCCGCCTGTCCGAACCGGCTCTGGGCGGAATCGTGCTCACGTGCTGCTCGCTCCAGAAACACGACGTGCGACAACCCCAGCCCCATCGACTGCACGTCCGCCATTACCTGCGTCCCCTCCAGATGTACGCCAACCTCGTCTCGGCCGTATCCTGGGTCAATAGCGGCAATCGACGTGCCATCGAGTCCTTCATGAGGGGCTCTCTACCCCCCACTCCCGCATTTCGTGCGGAGTGCCCTCACCATCGATCAGGAATGTCAGGGACCGCCGCCGCTTCACGACCTCCGAAAGAGCCGCGAAGACCGCGGGGTCGATGACGGAACCGGACAGCTCTCCCATCCGACGAACCGCCTGCTCTGCAGTGAGCTTCTCCTGATAGGGGCGGGAAGTGCTGAGGGCATCCCACACCTCGGCGGCGCCGATGATGCGCGCGGCGAGCGGGATTTCATCGCCGCGGCGCCCGTCCGGATACCCGGAACCGTCCCACCGCTCGTGGTGGCTGCGGACGACGTCGATGATGGGACCGAGGTGTGCAAGGGGCCCGAGAATCTGAGACCCAATGACCACGTGCTGCTTGATGTGCTCGTACTCTTCGGGGGTCAATGGTCCGTGCTTGTTCTGCACGTCCTCCCGCGTTCCGATCTTGCCGATGTCGTGCAACCGGCCCGCCAGACGGATCTGCTCGATCTCGTCGTCCGGGAGGCTCATCTCGGCGGCGATTGTGGCGGAGAGATCCGCCACGCGGGCGGAGTGCCCACGGAGGTAGGGGTCTTTGGCCTCCAGGGCGTTGATCAGGACCTCGAGGGTGGCCACGGAGACCCGCTCGAGCCGTGCCCGCTCGCGTTGGAATTCCTGGGTGCGGCGCTCGACCTCTTCCTTGATATGCTGATCGAGCTCGCGTCGACCGATCATCATCTCGCGCCGCTTCAGCGCCCGCTGAATCGTCCGGCCCAGCTCCAGGAGCTCGACCGGCTTGGTAAGGTAGTCGAGGGCGCCGCGCTGCATGCACAGCGCCGCAGTCGTCGCGTCGTTCACCGCCGTGAGCATCAGAATCGCCAGATCCGGCGACAGCTCGAGCGCCTGGGGAACGATGTCCACGCCGCTCATACCGGCCATCCGGATGTCGCACAACATGAGCGCGACGTCCTCGTGTGCCTGAAGCTGGGTCAGAGCCTCCTCTCCCGATGACGCGGTATGAACCAGAAACTCCTGCTTGGTGAGATAGCGCTTGAGGGCGTTCCGAATCGGCTCCTCGTCGTCGACGACGAGGATGGGTACAGGCGCGGTCATGGCGGCCCTCCCTCAACCAGGCTGCGAGTTGCAACTATTCTAAGACTTCGAGGTGCTCAAAGTTAGTCAGGTAGGCGCACACCGCCTCACGGCACTTGTCGCGTTCCCGCCCCTGTGTGGCGCAAAAACGACCTAGGACCGTCGATCCTCCACCCCTACATGAAGATCGGGGGGTCTCCGGCATCGGATCGCATGACGACATCCTTGCGGCGCATCGCGAACCTGGGTCTGGGCTCCGCCCTCGGCATGGTGCTCGTGGTCGGCAGCGTGTCGTATTGGAGCGTCAGCGGTTCTCTCGCCGCGGCGCGGAACCGGCGCAACGCCTTCGAAGCGCGTGGTGCCCTGTCCAACCTCATCATTCACCTCGAAGACGCCGAATCGGGACGGCGCGGCTACGTGCTGACCGGAGATTCGTCCTATCTCGGTCGGTACGCCCGCATGGTCACCGCCACCACGCACGACCTCGACTGGGTGCGCGCGCTCGCCGCGTCCGATACGGCGCTCGGGCTCCTCATGGCGCCGCTGGGGCCGGCGGTCCAGGCGACCCTGTCGGACCTCGATCAGCCGATCGCGTTGCGAAACAGCGGCAATACCACAGCCGCCGTCAGCCGCCTGGGAGCAGAGGCGGGAGACCATCTCCTGGATGGCATCCGCACGAGCGTGCAGGCGTTGGACTCCACGCTCGCGAGACGGACCGAGCAGCTGGAAACGCGGGTCCGGCTGGCGGGGCGAGTCGCCCGCATCACGATCGTGGCGGGGGCGTTCCTGACCGTCGCGCTGGTGCTCATCTCACGGCTGCTGTTTGCCCGGAACATCGCCGACCGGGACCGGGCGGAGACGGAGGTGTTGCGCTACCGTTCCTTCCTCGATTCGGTGATCGAACAGATCCCCCACATGGTCTTTATCAAGGACGCCAAAGACCTGGGCTTCGTGCGCTTCAACCGGGCGGGCGAGGAGCTGCTGGGGTACACGCGCGAGGAGCTGATCGGCAAGAACGACTTCGACTTCTTTCCGGAGGCGGAGGCGCGCTTCTTCGTGGGAAAGGACCGCGAGGTCCTGGCGCGCGGCACCGTGCTGGACATCCCCGAAGAGGTCATCCATACCCGCCACAAGGGCACGCGGATTCTCCATACCAAGAAGGTCCCGGTGCTCGACGCCTCCGGCCGCCCGCAGTTCCTGCTGGGCGTGTCGGAAGACATCACCGAGCAGCGCCAGGCCGCCGCGGCCCTACGCGCCGCCGAGACCCGGCTGCAGCAGGTGCTGGCGTTCTCGAGCACCGTCATCTACGCCCTCGACATCCGCCCCGGGAAGCTGATCCCGACCTTCGTGAGCGAAAACTTCTCCCACCTCACCGGCTACGATATCGCCGACGCTCTCGATCCCGCCTGGGCGGCGGAGCGGTTCCATCCCGAGGAGCGCGAGCGGCTGCTGGCGGAGATGCCCGCGCTGCTGGTGCAAGACCGGTTCACGCGCGAGTACCGGTTTCTCTTCCGCGACGGGACCTACCACTGGATGCGCGACGAGTCGCGCGTGCTGCGCGATGCCGGAGGAGCGCCGGTACAGATCCTGGGCGCCTGGCTCGACATCAGCGAGCGGGTGCGGGCCGAGGAGGAGCTGCGGCGGGCCCGGTCGGCGGCGGAAACGGCCAATCGCACCAAGTCGGAGTTTCTCGCGAAGATGAGTCACGAGCTCCGCACCCCGCTGAACTCGATCATCGGGTTCTCCGAGATGCTCGAGGACCAGACGTTCGGCACCCTCAACGAGAAACAGCACCGCTACGTCCACAACGTCCTGGCGTCGGGCCGGCTGCTGCTGCAGGTCATCAACGATATTCTCGACCTCTCGAAGGTCGAAGCCGGCAGGATGGAGCTCACCCTCTCGCAATTCGAGGTGGCACAGGCGTTGGCCGAGGTCCGGGCGCTCATGGATCCGATCGCGGAGCAGAAACACCATATTATGGAAGTGGACGTCGAGGCAGGCCTGCCGTCGATCGTCGCCGATCCCGCGAAGTTCAGCCAGATCACGGTCAACTTGCTCAGCAACGCGATCAAGTTCACCCCCGACGGCGGCCGCATCCGCATCACGGCGCGGCGTCCGCCGGGCGAGCCCGTGATCGAAGTCGCCGTGACCGACACCGGGATCGGGATTGCGCCGGAAGACCTGCGGCGCATTTTCCGCGAGTTCGAGCAGCTCGATTCCGAGTATGTCCGCGAGCAGCAGGGAACGGGGCTGGGTCTCGCCCTGACGAAGAAGCTCGTGGAGCTGCATGGCGGCCGCATTCAGGTGGAGAGCGAGATCGATCGCGGCAGCACCTTCCGGTTCTACCTGCCGCTGCGCGCCCAGCCGAGCGCGTCGCCCCCGATGGTCGCGACCACACTCGCGGCGGTCCCGCCCCCGCGCCAGGCGCAGGGACCGCTCGTCCTGGTCGTGGAGGACGACGCCCGGGCCGGCGACCTGCTGGGGCACTTCCTGAAGGAGGCGGGCTACCGCGTCGCGCACGCCACGACCGGGTCGCAGGCCGTCGCGCTCGCCAGAACCCTGAAGCCCGACGCCATTACCCTCGACATCCTGCTCCCCGGGGAAGACGGAATCGCGATTCTGGGGCAGCTCAAGAGCACCACGGCCACACGGCGGATCCCGATCATCGTGGTCAGCATCACTGATCACCGCGAGCTGGGGCTCAGCCTGGGAGCGGTGGAGTGGCTCGTGAAGCCGGTGCAGCGCGACAGCTTCGTCGCCGCCGTCCGCCGGTCGATGGGCGCGATTCCGATCGGCCACACGCCGACGGTACTCGTGGTCGACGACGAAGCGCCGACGGTCGAGCTGCTCACCGAAACACTGAATCGCAACGGGCTGCGGGCCCTCTCGGCGACCGACGGCCGGACCGGTGTCGAACTGGCGCTGGCGCACCATCCCGACGTCATCGTGCTCGATCTCGTGATGCCCGGAATGACCGGATTCCAGGTCGTGCGGCAGCTGCGCGACCACCCGGCGGGGCGCAACATCCCGATCCTCGTGTTCACCGGCAAGGAGTTGACCGCCGAGGACCGGGCGCGGCTGCTGGACGGGGTCCAGGCGGTGGTTCGCAAGGACGGCCCCGCCGAGCTGTTGGCCGAATTGGCCCGGGTCTGTCCGGCCGCGAGGCAGCCGGCCGCTTGACGAGCGCCCCCGAAACACGAATCCTGATTGTGGAGGACAACGCCCTGAATCTCGAGCTGGCGACGGAAGTGCTGCGCGCGCAGGGCCATGCCGTGCTGCAGGCGCACACCGCCGAGGAAGGACTCCGCCTCGCCCGCGCCGAGCGACCCGATCTCATCCTGCTGGACGTCCGGCTCCCCGGTATGGATGGGCTGGCAGCGGTGCGGGCATTGAAGGAGGATGCGCGGACGAGCGCCATTCCCACTGTCGCGATGACGGCGCAGGCCATGACCGGTGACGAGGTCCAGGCCCGCCTTGCGGGGTTCGACGCGTACGTCACCAAGCCGATCGACACGCGCACCCTGCCACAGCTCGTGGCACGCCTCCTGCCGCCGCGGAGGCGGTCGTGACCGAGCCGGCGCTGCGCCGCCGCGAGGCGGTGACGGGGCGTGTCCTGGTCGTCGACGACCAGGATCCCAACCGTCTGCTGCTGCGCGATCTGCTCGAAGCGCAGGGCCACGAGGTCATCGAGGCCGTCGACGGGTCCGAGGCGCTGCAGCAGGTCGCGACGATGGCCCCGGACGTGGTCCTCCTGGACATCGGGATGCCCGGGATGGACGGCTTCGAGGTGTGCCGCCGGATCAAGTCCGAACCGTCCACCGCGTCCATCCCCGTGCTGCTCGTGACCGCGCTCAGCCAGCGGGACCAGCGCCTGCTGGGCATCGGCGCCGGGGCGAACGATTACATCACGAAGCCGATCGACAAGAGTGACTTGACCCTGCGCGTGCGCAACGCCGTCCGCATGCACCAGCTGTACGTCGAGGTGGAGCAGCAGTACCAGCGGCTGGAGCGGCTCGAGCTGCTGCGCGACAGTCTGGTGCACATGATCGTGCACGACCTGCGCTCCCCGCTCGCCGGGATACGGGCCTACCTCGATCTCCTGAAGCTCGACGGGGCGGGCCGGCTCGATCAGGAGATGACCCAATCGATCGACGAGGCGCGCAAGGTCGCGGTCGAGATGACCGAGATGGTGAGCGATTTGCTCGACGTGAGCCGCCTCGAAGCGGGGAAGATGCCGCTCGAGCTGGCGCTGACCGATGTCGGGACGGTGGCGACCGATGCCGTCACCAGCATCGGTGCTGCTGCCCGGCGCGTGTCGCTGCAGCTCGAGCAAGGTCCCGAGCGGCTGCGGGCGATGATCGATCCGAGCGTGATCCGCCGGGTGATCGCCAACCTCGTCGGGAACGCGATCAAGTTCACGCCGGCCTCAGGACGCATCCGCGTGTTCGTTCGGGGCGATGACCGAGCCGTGCGGGTATCCGTCGGCGACACCGGGCCGGGCATTCCGAGCGAGTTCCACGAGAAAATCTTCGAGAAGTTCGGACAGGTCGAGGCGGCGCGCCACGGCGCCAAACACTCGAGCGGTCTCGGGCTCACCTTCTGCAAGTTCGCGGTCGAAGCCCACGGGGGGACGATCGGCGTGGAGAGCGTCGTGGGGCAGGGCAGTACGTTCTGGTTCGTCGTGCCGCTGCAGGGCCCTTCGCCCACTGCCGCTCCACTGGCGCCACCGGCCGCCTCAGGCTCCGTTTGAACGTCCTCATCGCCGAGGACGATCCCGTCGGCCGGCTGACGCTGCAGGCGGTGCTCAAGGCGGCGGGCTATCAGGTCACCGCGGCGAACGACGGGCAGGAGGCGTTGGACGCCTGGCGTCTCACCGAGGCGCGAGTCGTGATTTCGGACTGGATGATGCCGGAGATGGACGGCCTGGAGCTGTGCCGGCAGATCCGCGCAGCACGCTCCCCGCTCTACACCTACTTCATCCTGCTGACCGGGCGGGGTGGGAAGGAGAGTTTCCTCACCGCGATGGAATCGGGGATCGACGACTTCATCACCAAGCCGGTGGATGGGGACGAGCTGAAGGCCCGGCTCGGCGTGGCGCAGCGGATCCTCGGGATCCGGCAGCGGATCGACGCCCTCGAGGGACTATTGCCGATCTGCAGCTACTGCAAGCGGATTCGGAACGAGTCGGATCAATGGAGCGAGCTGGAAGGGTACATCGAGCATCGGTCGCAGGCGGAGTTCAGCCACGGCATCTGCCCCGACTGCTACCGTACGAAGGTCGAACCCAACCTCACTTAGCGGTGTGACTCACCGCATCCCCGTGGAACGCGTCCAGCAAGTTCGAGCGGTCGGCGTACTCCGGCCGACGGCGCGCGCGCTCGCTGGCTTCGTTCTTGAGGAAGTCCTGATAGGCGACCCGCGCCCCGCGAGCGTCATTCTGCGCCTCGAGCGCCCGGGCGCGCAGGATGTCCGCGAAGAGATGGGTCGTGATCTGGCGGCGAATCGTGTCGGCCTGAGCGAGCGCCCCAGCCGCGTCTCCCCCCGCGAGCTTCAGCAGACCGACGTCGAAGTGGGCGTCGAGCGATAGCGCCGGCAGCTGTTCGTAGGCGCCCAGCGCCATCGGCAGGAAGAACCGCACGCTGTCGGACTTACCAGCCTCATCGAGGCGCATGACGCGATCGAAGAGGCGTTGGGCCCGCTCTTCCGGAGACATCTGGCTGATATCGGGTGCGGCAATACCGGTCGCGGGCGCTCCCCCGGCGAACGGCGCGGCCGGCTCAGCGGATCCCGCTGTACCGGCGCCGCCGCTGCCGCGCATCGCGAGGACGCCGATCAGCGCGCCGAGCGCCAATCCCGCGATCCCCCACGGTAGGCCCACGCGCCAACCGGTCGCCGGGGCGGTAGTGCTGGCGCCGCACTTGTGGCAGTAGCGTGCGCCTTCGGAGAGTGTCGTTCCACAGGAATGACAGGTCATGGTGCGAGCAATCTAACTCGTGCCGTTCCAGCAAGGCGGAGCGTTCGAAGGCTTGGTCGAGAAGAGCCGGAGCGGCACTGGCTGGCATGATGCCAATAGACAGCGTAGCGTAGTGAGTATGGCTGAGGATTTTCCGGGACAGGATCGTACCCGTCACATGGGTGAGCTGAAGCGCGGGCAAAGCCGCTGGAACGTGTATCTCGAGTTCCAACCCGACGCCGAGCTGGAAGCGGTGCGCGGCCGGATGCACTTCGTGGGAGACGGCCAACACAAGACGACGGGTTGGGTGTTTCTCGAGCGCCAGGAAAAGGACATCCTCGAGCGGTTCGGTGAATTTTCGGCCGTCGAGCTGGTGCAATTCGTAGAGGCCATCCCAGGCTGAAGGGGTTGTCGCTCGAATTATGCAAATGTTGCGCATTGCCAACTACAAATCGTCGCTTTTCACGAGTCTCAGAGCACAAACCAAGTATTTCTTGCAGCTGGCGCGGGAATTGCTTGACGCTAATCCTGGTGCCGGCTACCTTGCGCCATGCCAGAATCAATGGCGACCCGAGTTTCAGGAAGCCCGTCGCACCGAGCCCGGAGGCGGGCTTTCGTCGTTTTGACCACCCGTTCACGCCGACCGACAAGGGAGAGGGGATCGAGCACATGACCGCGACGTTGGAGCCGACAAGAAGCGAGGCGAAGGGAGGGGGTAAGCCGTCGCCTGCCGAAGTGATCCGCCGCGCCCGCGAGGCCGGCGTGCAGGTGGTGGACGTGAAGTTCTGTGATCTCCCGGGCACGTGGCAGCATTTCTCGCTGCCGTTGAAAGAGCTGAGCGAGGACGTCTTCAGTGAAGGGCTGGGCTTCGACGGGTCGTCGATCCGCGGATTTCAGGCGATCAACGAGAGCGACATGCTGCTGTACCCCGATCCGGCGAGCGCCTTCGTCGATCCGTGCCTGCAGGTGCCGACGCTCTCCCTGACGTGCGATATCGGGGATCCAATCACGGGAGAGCGCTACACGCGCGACCCGCGCTACGTCGCCCAGAAGGCTGAGCAGTACCTCGTGAAGAGCGGCGTCGCGACCACCGCCTACTTCGGGCCCGAGGCCGAGTTCTACATCTTCAACTCGGCGCGCTATGACCAGAACGCGCACGAAGGCTACTACCACCTCGATTCCGTCGAGGGGATCTGGAACTCGGGGGCCAACGGCACGCCGAATCTGGGCCACCGGCCGCGGCACAAGGAGGGCTACTTCCCGGTGCCGCCGGTGGACAAGCTGCAGGATCTGCGCTCCCGCATCATGCTGGCGCTGATCGCGGCCGGGATCGACGTGGAAGTGCATCACCACGAGGTGGGCACCGCGGGCCAGACCGAAATCGACATGCGCTTCACGACCCTCACCCGTATGGCCGACCAGGTGATGATGTACAAGTACGTCGTGAAGAACGTCTGCGCCCAGTACGGCTACACGGCGACGTTCATGCCGAAGCCGATGTACGGCGACAACGGCTCCGGGATGCACGTGCACATGAGCCTGTGGAACGACAAGACGAACCTGTTCTACGACCCGAAGGGCTACGCGCTGCTGTCCGACCCAGCGCGCTGGTACATCGGCGGGCTCATCAAGCATGCGGCGGCGCTGCTCGCCTTCGCCGCCCCGACGACCAACAGCTACCGGCGGCTGGTGCCGGGGTACGAGGCGCCGATCAACCTCATCTACTCACAGCGCAACCGCTCGGCGATCTGCCGCATCCCGATGTACTCGAAGTCGGCGAAGTCGAAACGGATCGAGTTCCGCGCGCCCGACCCGTCGAGCAACCCGTACCTCACCTTCGCCGCGCTCCTGATGGCGGGGCTGGACGGGCTGCGCAACAAGATCGAGCCGCCGAAGCCGATGGACGTGGACCTGTACGAGCTCGAGCCGGCGGAGCGGAAGCACGTCAAGAACACGCCGGGAAGCCTCGCCGAGTCGCTGGCGGCGCTCGAGGCCGACCACGCGTTCCTGCTCGAGGGCGGCGTCTTCACGCAGGACCTCATCGATACGTGGCTCGGTTACAAGCGGGCCAAGGAGATCGATCCGGTCGCGTTGCGGCCGCATCCGTACGAGTTCTTCCTCTATTACGACTGTTAACTACGGTCGGTAGGAGACGGTAAGAGACGGTAGGAGACGGTAGGGGAATGGCCTTCACCCCTACCATCCCCTACCGTCTCCTACCGTCTCCTACCGTCATTGCCCATGACCGCCAAGCCCCACGCTTCCACTAAACGCGACATCCTGGCCCTCGCCAAGGAGCAGGGCGTCGCGTTCCTGCGGTTGCAGTTCACCGACATCCTCGGGATCAACAAGAACGTCGAGGTTCCGGCCAGCCAGTTCGAGAAGGCGCTCGACGGCGACATCATGTTCGACGGCAGCTCGATCGAGGGGTTCGTGCGCATCGAGGAGTCGGACATGGTGTTGAAGCCCGACCTCGACACCTTCCGCATCCTGCCGTACGAGGACGAGGGTGGGAAGGTCGCCCGCGTGATCTGCGACATCTACAATCCCGACGGCTCGGCCTTCGCCGGGTGCACGCGTGCGGCACTGAAGCGCCAGATCGCCCGGGCGCGGCAGATGGGCTACGAGCTGATGGCCGGGGTGGAGGCGGAGTTCTTCATCTTCCAGCTCGACGCGCGGGGCCAGGCGACGGTGGAGACGCACGACGAGGGGGGGTATTTCGACCTTACACCGGTGGATCGCGCCGAGGAGATCCGGCGGCTGATCATCAAGGATCTCGTTTCCATGGGGTTCGAGGTGGAAGCGGGGCATCATGAGGTGGCGCCGGGACAGCACGAGATCGATTTCCGCTACGCCGCGGCGCTCGAGACCGCCGACAACCTGGCCACGTTCCGGTTCGTGGTGCGTGAGGTGGCGTTTCGGCACGGCTTCCTGGCGACGTTCATGCCGAAACCGATCTTCGGACGGAACGGCTCGGGGATGCATACGAGCCAATCGCTGTTCGCCAACGGCAAGAACGCGTTTCACGACCCGAAGGGAAAATGGGGGCTGTCCGACGTCGCGCTGGCGTACATCGCGGGTCTGCTCAAGCACGGGCGCGGCTATTGCGCGGTCACAAATCCCCTCGTCAACAGCTACAAGCGCCTGGTACCGGGGTACGAGGCGCCGGTGAACGTGGTCTGGTCGATGCGCAACCGCTCACCGCTGGTGCGCATTCCCGACAAGCGAGGCACCGGCACCCGGTGCGAGTTGCGCCTGCCGGATCCCTCGGCTAATCCGTACCTGGCCCTCGCGGTGCAGCTGGCCGCGGGGCTCGACGGGTTGGAGCGCCGGCTCGTCCCGTCGGAGCCGGTCAACAAGAACATCTTCGAGATGAGTTTCCGCGAGCGCCGTCGCTACCGCATCGACGACCTGCCGCGTGACCTGCACGAGGCGCTGGAGTATCTGGAAAAGTCGCCCGTGATCCAGGCGGCGTTGGGGCAGCACATCTACGAGCGGTTCGTCGAGGCGAAACGGGAAGAGTGGAACGAGTACATCGGGCAGGTGAGCGAGTGGGAGTTGAACAGGTACTTGGGTCGATACTGAGAGCGTAACGGAAGCAGCGTAGGACGGTCCTGCCTTCAGCAGTCCCTCAGCGGCGTCCAGAGCGAGAAGCAAACAACGCGATGCGGGCATCGCGGCTGACTAGCAGCACTATCCTGTCAGTGATAAGATAGCGACACGCCAGCTACGTCTCGTAACATCAAATGTGCAATTTACGCACAAGATGCCTATCAGTCGGCAGAAATTACTGATAGATCTTGCGAACTGTCGAATCTTCTCTGCATTTTATGCACGAAATGGAAGACAGATGTTCCACCTCAACCTGTGGAGACCACATGACGCGACCCGGTTTCAGCCGATCAGTTGGTCTCGGCTTGCTGCTGACTCTGGCGGGCCCGCTCACCCTCGTCGCGCAGGGTGTGCCGACGGCGCCCGCAGCGCTGGCCACGGACTCGCTGGTCACGGCGGCGAGCACCGCCGCCGCGGCGAACACGGTCGCGATCAACTTCGTGTGGACGCTCATCACCGGCTTCCTCGTGATGTTCATGCAGGCCGGCTTCGCGATGGTCGAGACCGGCTTCACGCGCGCGAAGAATGCCGCTCACACGTTCGCGATGAACTTCATGGTGTACGGCATCGGCATGCTCGCCTACTGGGCGGTCGGGTTCGCGCTGCAAGCCGGCGGGCTGGGCCCGATGGCGACGCTGGGCGGCTTCGACAAGTTGAGCCACGAGCTGACGGTCGGTATCGGCGGCCACACCTGGGGCCTGTTCGGTACAACCGGTTTTTTCCTGACGGGGGTGGCCTACGCCGCGCCCGTGTTCACGTACTTCCTGTTTCAGATGGTCTTCATGGACACCGCGGCCACGATTCCGACAGGGGCGATGGCCGAGCGATGGAAGTTCTCGGCGTTCGTGGTGTTCAGCGTGTTCATCGGCGCCGTCATCTACCCGCTGTTCGCGAACTGGACGTGGGGCGGTGGTTGGCTGTCGCAGCTGGGGACCAACCTCGGTCTCGGGCACGGGCACGTGGATTTCGCGGGCTCGTCTGTAGTGCACATGACCGGTGGCGTGATCGCGCTCGTGGGGGCTGCGCTCATCGGACCGCGGCGTGGCAAGTACAGCGCGGACGGCACCCCGAATGCGATCCCGGGCCACAACATCCCCATGGCGCTCGTGGGCACGTTCATCCTGTGCTTCGGGTGGTTCGGATTCAACTCCGGCTCGACACTCGCGGGGTCGGATCTGCGCATCGGGGTGATCGCCACTAACACCATGCTGGCCGGTGCGGCTGGAAGCGTCGGCGCGATGATCTACCTGTGGGTCAAGTACGGCAAGCCGGATCCGTCCATGATGGCGAACGGGGCGCTCGCGGGACTGGTCGCGATTACCGCGCCGTGCGCCTTCGTTACCGCACCTTCGGCCGTACTGATCGGCGGGGTGGCGGGTGTCCTGGTGTGTATCGCGGTGTTCTTCATCGACGGGAAGCTCCGCATCGACGATCCAGTGGGCGCGATCTCAGTGCACGGAGTAAACGGGCTTTGGGGAATCCTGTCCCTCGGCCTGCTCGCCGACGGCACGTACGGCGACGGCTGGAACGGCGTGCCCGGGGGCGTGCGCGGGTTGTTCTACGGCGATCCGAGCCAGTTCGTGGCTCAGCTGATCGGCGGGGTCACGAATTTCGTGGCCGTCGGTGCGATGGCGTACGGCGCCTACAAGCTCACCGAGGTGCTGGTCGGAGGGCACCGCGTGTCTGCCGAGGTGGAGGAGCTCGGGCTCGATCTGCCAGAGGTGGGCGCGCTCGCCTACCCCGACACCCCCGAAGTCGCGTCCGCGGTCATTCTCAGCGAATCGGCGCCGCACCTGGGCGCGGCGCACCTCGAACCCGAACCCGAAGCCATCTGACCTCGGAGGAATGTCATGAAACTCATCACCGCCGTGGTGCGCCCCGAGCGGCTGCCGCAGGTCAAGGCCGCGCTGTTCCGCGCCGGGATCACCGGCATCACCATCAGCCGCGTGAGCGGGCATGGAGGCGAGCGGGAGCTGCAGGAGCATTATCGCGGCCGCACCGTGGTGCTCGAGTTCCGCGAGAAGGTGCGGCTCGAGATGGCGTGCTCGGAGCCGTTCGTCGAGCCGACCATCAAGGCGATCCTGTCGTCCGCACGCACCGGTCAGGTCGGTGACGGCAAGATTTTCGTGCAGCCCTTGGAGCGCGTGATCCGGATCAGGACCGGCGAGGTCGACACCGCCGCCGTCACTGCCGTTACGGCGGACCAGGTGCAGCGCCGGGCTCTGGGTGAGGACCAGCCCTAACTATCAAGGAGCATCCATGCGTGGCAACCAGCGTCGCCTCGTGTTCGCGCTGCTTGGCGCGACCCTCATGGCGCCCGGAACGCTCGGCGCTCAGGGTTCGTCTTCGGCGCCGGTCGACTCGACCAAGAAGGCCGATCCCCCGCCGCCCCCTGTGAACCACTTGGAAACCACGGTAGCCGGGTTCAAGCTGACCGGGTTCGCGGAAGGCTCGTACGCGTACTCGGGCCGGAGCGTCGGGGACACGGCGATCGTCGGCCGGCTGTACGACCGGCTGCAGAACCGCTTCACCCTCAACGCGCTCTCGGTCGTGCTCGACAAGCCCTACGAACCGGCGAAGTTCAGCGCCGGATTCCACACCGAGGTCCTGGTCGGGGAGGACGCGTCCGTCATTCAGTCGAACGGCCTCAGCCTCGGACCCCAGGGCGACATTCCGCACTTCTACCTGACCTTGAACGTCCCGACCGCCAGCGGAAATGGGCTGCAGTTCAAGATCGGCCGGATCCCGACGCTCATGGGGCTCGAAGTGCTCGAGACGTATGCCAATCCCAACTGGTCGGAAGGGAATCAATTCGTCTATGTCGAGAACTTCACGGGGACAGGGATGAGCGTCGAGACGAAGTTCAACGACCACGTCGACGCCCAGTTTCGTGTGATCAACGGGTGGGATCAGGTTGCCGATAACAACACGCACAAGTCGCTGATGGGGCGCCTCGGCATCTATCCCAACGCGGCCACGTCAATCGGTATCGTGGGGTTCTGGGGTCCCGAGGAGACCGGGAACAACCACGCGAGCCGCTACGGCATCGAGGGCCTGGTGTGGCGCAAGCTCGGCCAGGCGGCGGTGTGGGTTCAGGGAGACTACGGGCAAGAGCAGGCGAATGCGGCCCTGCCCGATCCGACCGAGGACGCCAAGTGGTGGGCCTTGGGGGGCTGGGTCACCTATGACTTCGGCTCGACCGTCGGTCTCGCGTTGCGGGGTGACTACGTGAACGACGAGAACGGCGCGCGCAGCACGATCAACGGAGCGGGGATCGGCTTCCCGCCGAACGTCGGGCAGAAGTTCGGGAGCGCCACCGCGACCCTGAACCTCCGCTTCTGGCCGGGTGCGGTCGTCCGGCCCGAAGTGCGGTACGATCGTTCGACGTTGCCGGCCTTCGACCGCAAGAGGGATCAGGTCACCGTCGCGCTCGGCGTGGCGTACCTCTACTGATGCAGGGAAGGGACGTCGTGGGCCGCCACGCGCGGCCCACGCTCCTGCTCCCGTGCCGCGTACGTAATAGAGGAAGCAGCGGCGGGTTCTCGTGAAGACGGGTGATTAGCTTAATCGCGTGCCTCGACCGCATGCTGCTGCAATGTTCGAGACGATCGAGTTCGCGTTGTTCCTCTCGACGTCGTCTCTCTTGGCGTTTTCGGGTTGTGGATTCTTTCCGGAGCGTGGAGATACGGAAGGCGACCAACAACAAGCCCAATGGTTGACCAGTGCTCGCCTCGTCGTCGATACTGATCCGACTCTCACGCTCGTCCGGCTGAAGAGCGAGCCGCTCGATTCCACCCGTGGCGGGCACCACCTCCTCCTCGCCCGCTACGACTTCAATCCGGACCAGAGCAGTCTCGGCGACGAGTACTCGCTGCACTTCGGGCTCGATCTGGGGAACATCCGCATTCTCGAGCGGGGCACCGCCTACACCCTCGGGCCGCCGCCGGCCCGCATCCCGGCGTACGGCACGGTGAGCTGCCTGTGCAGTCCCCTGCGCCCCGACTCGGTGCGCGGCACGTTCACGATCATCCAGCGCGGGATGGCGCAGATCGTCGGGCGGGTCGACGCCACGCTATTCTTCACTGAATGGAACGATTCGACCAAACACGCTACATACCGGCTGCGCCAGCGGATCGACGGTCTGCGCTGACCCGCGGTCGATGCGGGAGCACCCGCGCGGTCCTGGGAGTGGCGCTGTTGTGCGTCCTCGGAGAGTCGGCGCTCGTGGCACAGGCCGGGAATCGGTCCGACCCGACGATCGACACCGTGATCGTCGTGTCGCACAACGTGTTCGATCCGCCGGACGGGACACCGCGCGTCGTCGCGAAGCTGGGGAACGCGCTGCACATCACGACGCATCCGGGGGTGATCCGCCGGCTGCTCCTCGTGGGCGCCGGATCCCCGCTCGATTCCGCCCGTCTCGTGGAGAGCGAGCGCGCGCTGCGGGAGCTCGGCGTGTTTCGCTCCGTGCGGCTCGACACCGTGCGCATCGACGACCGCCTCGCGCTCAAAGTCGAGACGGCCGACGGCTGGAGCACCTCGCCGCAGCTGAATTTTTCGTCTTCGGCCGGATCCACCACGTGGAGCGCCGCCATGGTGGAGCGCAACTTCCTCGGCACGGCGACGCTCGTGAGTGTCGCGTACGGCGTCAATCCCGACCGCCATTCACTCGACCTGCAGTTCGCGAGCCCCGGTCTCATCGCGCGGCATGCGCCGCTGGTCGCCGTCTACAGCCATCTCTCCGACGGTGACGCGGGCGCCTGGAGTTACGGCCTGCCGTTCTATCGGACCGATGCGCGCTGGAGCCTCCTGACCTCCGGCGAAGCCGGGAACCAACGCACCCTCGACTTCCGTGACGGCGTCGTCGCCGACAGCGCGGTACGCCACGCACTCGCCTTCGCCGTGCTGGGTGGCGTCGCGCTGCACGCGACATCCCGCGGCTTCGTCCGCCTCTGGGCCGGGGGCGTGTGGCGCCGCGAGGATTATGTGCCCAAGACCACGCCGGAAACCCGAGCCCCCTACTCGGCGTTCGGGACGATCGGCGTCGGGATCGATGCTGCTCGAGTGCGCTTCGGCGTCTACCAGCACCTCAACGGCTTCGCGAGACAAGAGGATGTCGATCTTTCTTCGGCGCTTTCCGTGGGCGTGTGGGCGGCACCGCGCGCGTGGGGATATGCCGGCGACCGGGCGGGCCTCGGGCCCTCCCTCAGCGGCCAGGTAGCCGCGCGTTGGGCCAAGGGTCTCGTACTGGCGCGTGCCGCCGCGCACGGCGTCTATGGCCGAGCCGGCCTCGACTCGGGTCAGACCCACGCCAGTCTCGATGTCGCGAGCCTCGCGTTGTCGCGCCAGGCGCTGCTGCTGCACGTCGAGGGAGGGGCGATGCAGGGCCAGCGCCCCGGCACGACGTTCGACCCCTGGTCCACTCTGAACGGCCCACGCGGATTTGGAGCCCACGCATTCACCGGAACGCGTCTTGTGTACGCCATGATCGAGGACCGCATCTTCGTGGCGGACCAGCTCTGGGGCGTCGTCGGGGTCGGGGTCGCGCCCTACATCGAATACGGCGGCGCGTGGTACGGCGGGTTGGAGCCGGCGCGGCTGGGCGGCGACGCCGGGGTCGCCCTGCGGCTCGGGTCACCGCGCTCGGTGCGGGGCGACGTGGCGGAGTTCGCCGTGTCGTACCGCTATCACCGCTTCGCCGGCGGTCCCTGGGCGGTCACGGTCCGCAAGAGCTTCGCGCTCAAGTAAGCCCCGCGATCAAGTCGGCCGCGCGCGCCAGCAGCGCGCGGTCGGCCTCCGGCAGCGCCGCGAGGCGGCGCGCCAGGGTGCGGACGCGGCGGCCGCGCCCACGCCGCAGCACGCTGCGTCCCAGCGCCGTGGGGTGCACGTGCGAGGCGCGGCCGTCGGTCGGATCGGGGACTCGGGTGGCGAGGCCGTTGCGCTCCAGCGCGGCGACCAGCCGGCTCATCGTCGGCAGCCGCACTTGCTCCGCCCGCGCCAGCGCCCCGATCGAGCGCGGGCCGCCGAACACCAGCACCGACAACGCCGACAGCTTGGCCGGTCCGACGCCCAGCTTGGCGTCCTCGCGCCGTAACGCGCGCAGCAGGTGGATCGCCGCCGAATGAAGCCGATCGGCCACCACGACGGGCGTCGGCGGAGCCGGGGGGGTTGCGCGCTCGGGCATGGACCAGCAATTTAGTTAGCAATGCTAACTAAATCAAGCGAGGGTCGTATGGGGACGCTGTCGCTGGGTCGGATCGGGCAGATCGCGGTCAACGCGCACGATCTGCCGCGCGCCGTGGCGTTTTATCGCGACACGCTGGGGATGCAGCTGCTGTTCGAAGTTCCGGGGATGGCGTTCTTCGACTGTGCCGGGGTGCGGCTGATGCTCGGGCTGCCCTCCGCCCCGGCGTTCGACCACCCGGCGTCGATCCTCTATTACCGGGTCGACGACATCCAGGCGGCGCACCGCACGCTGGTGGAGCGGGGCGTAACGTTTCACGAGCCGCCGCACGTCGCGGCGCGGCTCCCCGATCACGAGCTGTGGCTCGCGTTCTTCCGGGACAGTGAAAAGAACGTGCTCGCTCTAATGAACGAGGTGCGTCGGTGAGGAGGCTCCGGTAAGGAGTGCGACGCCGGGAGTGGGGCGAGGACGCGAGGACGCGGGGGCCGCACGGCCTGGACATTATCTCGCGTAGTCGGCAATGAGACCCGAAACGTTGGTCCGGGTCGAGCGCCCCCGCGTCCAACGGTCCGTCGCCCCACTCCCGGCGTATGCTCGTAATGCGCTGAGCTTTGCTAAGGTGCGCGGCGCTGCACGCTTTCGGCGGTCACCTCTTTGGGGAGAGGGGGCTGCTGGTCGGGGAGGTGCGCCACGGTCTCCTGATGCACCGACCCGTCGGCCTCGGGCGTGATGCGGGTGCGACGGAAGGAGCCGCCCTCGCGCCACTCGAAGGTGACCCCGGCGCTGTCGGCGGTTCCGGCGAAACGCCAGATCCCGCCGGCATCGAATAGAAACAGCACGAGATGCCCGGCGGCGTCGCGCCCGATGATGGTGGTGGTGATGATCGGGGCCGCGCCCGGCTGATCCGGGCGCGCCTCGCCCGAGCCGACGAGCCAGTTGCCCCGGCGTACGGTCTCATTGTGATAGTGGTAGGGCCCGTACGTCGACGTCGCTGCGCCGTCCCAGCGGCCCACGAGGAACAGCACCGGGGCCAGGGGATCGGGCTGTTGGGCCGTGGCGCTCCCGGTCGACAGCGCCAGCAAGGCGAACCCCGTCCACAGCGAAGATCTTAGCATGCTCCGCCTCCTTGCCAGCCAGCTTACGTCTCCCGGGCGCCGGGGCAAGGGGGTGGGCAGCGAGCAAGCTTCACGTAAGGTGGGCACTGGATATTCCTCGTCTATGCGCACACACACTCTGATTCTCTCGGCCGCGCTGCTGGCAGCCGGCGGTCCGCACCTCCAGGCACAAGCATATCACGTCACGCACACGTACACGCTGGGGGGGGACGGCGGCTGGGATTACATCGCGCTCGACACCGCGGGCCACCGCCTGTTCATCGCCCGGCAGGACCGTGTGATGGTGGTCGATCCGGCGAGCGGTAAGGCGCTCGCCGAAATCCCGGGGTTGAACCGGGCTCATGGTGTCGCGTTCGATTACGCGGACGGACGCGGCTTCGCGACGTCGGGCGGCGACAGCTCGGTCGTGATCTTCGACCTGAAGACGCTCCAGGTGCTGGGACGCACCATCGCGGCGCCCGACGCTGACGCCATCCTCTTCGATCCTGCGACCAAACGCATCTTCACGTTCAACGGCGATTCCCGTTCGTCGTCGGTGATCGACGCGGCATCGGGAAAGAAGCTCGGGACGATCGACTTGGGTGGTGGACCGGAGTTCGCGGTTTCGGCCGGGGACGGGAAGCTGTACGTGAACCTCGAGGACTCGAGCGCGGTGGATGAAATCGACGCCAACGCCATGAAGGTGGTGCGCCGGTGGCCGCTCGCACCGTGCGAATCACCCAGCGGTCTGGCGATCGATCGCGAGCACCACCGCCTGTTCAGCGGATGTCACAACAAGGTCATGGCGATCTCCGACGCCGAGGCCGGCAAGGTTATCACGACGGTCCCGATCGGTGAGGGCGTGGACGCCGACCGTTTCGATCCGGGCACACAGCTGGCCTTCGCGTCGACGGGAGACGGGAACGTGACGGTGGTGCACGAGGATGGACCGGACAAGTACACGGTGGTGGCGAATGTGGCGACGAAGCGCGGCGCCCGCACCATGGAGGTCGACCTCGCGTCGCACACCGTCTATACGGTGTCCGCGGATTTCGGTCCGCCGCCGGCGCCTACGCCGGACCGGCCGCGCCCGCGGCCGAGCATTGTGCCGGGGACCTTCGCACTACTCGTGCTGGAGCGGTAGCCCGCCGGCCATTCGCAGGTGCATGGCGGCGTAGGCCCGCCAGGGACGCCACTGCTCCGCCCGGGCGTGGAGCTCGCGCGGGTTCGCCACCCCCGCCGCCCGGCGCAGGGCGGGATCCGAAGCGGGAAACGCATCGGGCCAGTAGAGCGCGCGCATCACGATCGTCGTCGCGCAGCGATCGCCGATCCCCTCGATGGCGAGCAGCCCCCGCTTGGCTGCCTCGATGTCACTTCCCGGCTCGAGTCGCAGCGTCCCGTCCGATAGCGCGCGCGCGACGGCGACAAGGGCCGAGGCCCGACGCGGCGGAACGCCGAGTTCGGTGAGACGGCCGGGCCCCGCTGCCGCGATCCGCTGCGGCGTCGGCGCGAGTCGCGTGAGCGCCGCAGCCCCGATGTCCATGCCCGCGCCGAATGCCCCGACCACACGCCGCGCCGTTTCGCGGGCCACTTCTCCCGATCGTTCCCACCCGAGCAGCAACGCGCTGAGCACGGCGTCGAAGCCGTCGATCACACCGGGTGTACGCAGGCCGCGGTGGCGGCTCACGAGCGTGCCGAGTCCGCCTTCGGTCAGATGGACGTCGATCACGGTGGGTTCGGCGTCGAGGTCGAACAGGTGCCGCAGCCGCACCAAGAGCGGCATCAGGACCGGGAGCAGGGACGGAGACAGATCGATGTTCAGATGCGTCCGTTCCGGCGCATCGGACGCGAAGACGACGCCGGTAAGGCCGTCGAGCTCGATCGTCCGGCCGTAGGCGCGTCCCTCGATCACCTCGACGCCGGGAAGGGCGCTGCGTTCCAGGAAAGCGATGAGCGGATCCCATGCGAGCGGAGCCCGATACGCCAGCGTCAACCGTACCAGGTCGGTTTCGCGGCGCCCGGAGCGGGGCCGCGGCCGCAGCGCGCTCGGGCTCAGCCGGTAGCGTTCGCGAAACGCGGAATTGAAGCGGCGCAAGCTCTGAAAGCCGCTCGCGTACGCGATACGGGTCACCGGCAAGTCGGTGTCGGCGAGCAGGCGTTTGGCGAGCAGCAGGCGGTGCGTCTGGGCGAGCGCGATCGGTGAGACGCCGATCTCCCGCTCCAGCGCCCGGCGCACGTGGCGCTCGCTCACGCCCAGCTCGCGGGCCAGCTCGGCGACACTGTGTCCGTTGAGGGCGCCGGCGGCGATGCGGAGGGCGGCGGCGCGTGCGAGCCGGGGCACCGCGTCCATCAGCGCGCGACCCGGCGCGAGCTCGGGACGGCAGCGCAGGCAGGGCCGGTACCCGGCGTGCTCCGCCGCGGCCGCGGACTCGAAGAAGCGGCGGCGCGTCGGCACCGCCGCCCGCGAGGGACAGACGGGCCGGCAGTAGATGCCGGTCGTCGTGATCCCGACGAAGAAGATCCCGTCGAAGCGCGCGTCGCGCGCGCGCAAGGCGCGCTGGCAGATGTCGGCGGTGAGTCGCATCCCGTAAGAGACGCTACCCCGCCGCACGGCTCCTACTCGCCGGTTTCGGACGTCGAATTCGTCTCCGAATTCCCCGTCCGGAACCGGCGTGCGCACCGTCACCCGCTGCCCCATGATCGAACAGTACCTCACCACCACGGAGGACGTCACCATGCGTTCAGTCTCGTTGGCATTCCTGGTCGCCGCCGTCGCCGGATGCGCGGATGATGCGCGCCTCACCCAACCGCGCATTGCCGCCGCGCGGAATGCGGACGTTGCGGCGTATCACGTGGATGAGCTGCCCACCCTCTTTGGGAGCAGCCAGGGCGGTGCGATCAACAATCGCGGATGGGTCGCGGGCTTTTCGGGCACGGCGAGCGGCAACCGGCACGCGGCGCTGTGGCGCAACGGCGCGGTCACCGATCTCGGCACGCTGGGAGGCATCGCCGGGTTGAACAGCGCCGTGCAGTGGCCGGGTCTGAACAACAGCGGCACCGTCGTCGGGATCTCCCAGACCGCGGCGCTCGATACGCTGGGCGAGCGATGGAGCTGTGCCGCGTTCATCGCTTTCACCGGCCATGTCTGTCTCGGATTCGTCTGGGAGAACGGCGTGCTGAGCGCGTTGCCGACGCTCGGCGGGGAGAACGGCTTCGCGGCCGGAGTCAACGCGCGCGGCCACGTGGTGGGGTGGGCGGAAACCGCCGTGCACGATCCGACGTGCACCGCGCCGCAGGTACTCCAGTTCCGGGCGGTGCGATGGGAGGGTGGGGTGGCGCACGAGCTGCCGCCGTTCCCGGGAGACTCGACGTCCGCCGCCACCGCGATCAACGAGCGCGGCCAGGTGGTCGGGATCTCGGGAGAATGCGACGTGGCGGTCGGGCGCAAGAGCGCGATTCACGCCGTGATGTGGGATGGCTCCCGGATCGTGAACTTGGGCGACGTGGGCGGCGTCTACTGGAACACGCCGATGGCGCTCAACGACAACGGCGTCGTCGTTGGATTCACGAACCCGCCCGACGGCGACTTCGACGGGGACAGCCTGCACGCGTTCGTCTGGACGGCGGACGGCGGGATGCGGGATCTCGGGCGGTTCCAGGGCGATCAGTTCAGCCAGGCACTCGGCGTCAACAACCGCGGGCAGATCGTGGGCGTCTCCTGCGCCGACGTCTGCAATGCGGTGCTGTGGCAGAACGGCAAGATGCACCGGCTGCAGGACCTCCTGGAGCCCGGGTTCACCAACCTGCTCTGGTCGGCGAGGGCGATCAACGACTCGGGCGTGATCACGGGGCGGTTGGTCGAGCTGCCGAGCGGGAAGATCCGGACGTACGTGGCGACGCCGGTCGCGCCGTAGGTCCAAACAAGCCAGGGGCCTCGGAGTCCGAGGCCTCTGGCCGCTGCGCAGGCATTCCTGCTAGTGGAATACGCCAGCGGACGTTGCTCCGGCCGTGACGCTCAACGCCGGGCTATTGTGCGCGACGATCAGGTACGCTCCACTCAGCGCGACGCCGATGAGTACGGCGATGGCGGTCCAGCGAAGTGCTCGTGTGCTCATTTTCCCTATCCTCCTTAGTGCACCAACGCGGGTTTGCCGTTCTTGATCGTCCAGACCGCCGGCATGGACTCGAAGTTCCCGCTGCGCGGCGCTTTCTTCACCGGGCCGGCCATCCCCTCGTAGCCTGTGATGTTTCGGACATAGACCGCGGGATTCTGGCCACGCTCATATGCCTGCACGATCAGGTTGAAGTCGTCGTACGCATACGGCATCATGTGCGTCGCGAACTGCGTTCCGGGGTACATCTCCTCGAACCGCCGCTTGAAGCCAAAGTCGCGCAGATCGCTGTCGGTGTACCACGTCCCTTCGAACAACTCGGGCTGTGTGCTGAGCGACGGCGCCACGACCGATGTGAAGTCGTGGATGCCGGTCGCGGACAGCTGTTGGGCCAGCTGATCGAGTGCCGGCTCGGGCGCTTCGACGTAGTACACGTCCGGATGACCGGCTTCGGCGCGCTCGATCATCGCGCGGAAATCGGTCGTCCCGGTGTCGAAGGTCTGATCGGATACGATGCGTACACCCTCTCGGGCCGCCTCCGTCTTGACCGCCGTCACATGACCCTGGATGCTCGGCGGATACAGCCCGCTCAGCATCGCGACGGTGGTGATGCCCCGTCGCCGCGCCTCCTGCACCCAGCGAATGCCCTCAGCTTCGGGCGTTGGGATATTCGTGAAGTTGTACGCACCGTCACCGATGATCGTGACGCTGCACACGCAGGTCTGCAGGATACGCGCCTTGGTGGCGAGCGGCTTGGTCACCTGACCGAAGAGCGAGATGCCGCCGACAATGGCGTCGACGCGATCAACCCGGATCGCGCGCTGGATTGCCGCGCCCGCTGTCCGCGGATCGGAGCCGACGTCGACCATCACCAGTTGGTACTGGTATTTCGTGCCGCGCAGATCCTGCCGGGCGACCTGCACCGCCTTCAGGAATGAATTGCCGAGGATGGCAAACGGCCCGCTCTTCGGCACGATGACGCCGATCTTGACGACGCCGTTGGCGGGAGCGGTCCAGCGATCCTGGTCCGTCCATACAAACGCGGCAACCAGCACCGCGACGGCCAGGAGGGCGCCCGTTGCGAAACGGCCGCGGCCGCCTGCCGCCGTCGGCCGCCTCACCTGAACGAGTGTGAACGCGTGGTACGCGACGAACAGACTCCCGATGAACATCAGTATCCCGGTCGCTTCGAAGCCGTAGGCGCCGAGGGTCGGACTCGGAAACGTCGTCGACAGCGAAGCGAGCAGCGTACCCAGGAACAGGGGCAGCGTGATCCTCCAGAGACCCTCCCACAGTCCGAACCCGATCACGATCCAGGCATTCATGAGCAAGTAGCCGGCGAAGGCCACGCGACTCTGCGTTCGGCGAAACCACCACAGCAGGGCGGCGGGCACGAGGAGCAGCATCGCACCCAGACCAATGGCCCGCGGACCTATTGAGTAGAGGTGATTGATGCCGATGATCACCGCGCTGAGCATGACGCTGAGTAGCGATTGGCGCGCGGACGTGTGCATGACGACCTCCCGACTATTGTGGACATACTATTCTTTTCTTGACATACTGTTCGTTAACGAATAATGTGTCACGTATTATGGGATTGGCCATCGACACGAGTGGCACGGGTGTCCGATTCGGAACAAGGGACGCGGGTGTGTTCGGTTCGAGACGGGATCGCGTGCCCAATTCACTAGAGGCAGGTGATATGGCCACGCCGCCAAAGCGGCCAGACCGGCGCGTGCAACGCACGCGCCAGCTCCTCCAGGACGCGTTGATCGCGATGATGATCGAGAAGGGCTACGAGGCGACGACCGTCCAGAACATCATCGACAAGGCGAATGTCGGACGGGCGACGTTCTATGCTCACTTCGCCGACAAGGAGACCCTGCTCGCGAGCCGGTTGGAGGACCTCCGGGCATTTCTCCTGGAGCGACAGCGACAGGCACCGGGTCTCGGCTACAGCCTCGCGATGCTCGAGCACGCGCGCGAGCATCTCCCAGTGTACGCGTCGATAGTAGGGCGAGGGAGTGGAGGATTTGTGGTGCAGCGCATCCGCAGTACGATCGCCGACCTTGCCGCCCTCGACCTCAAGGCGCTCGGTTTCAAGGGCGCCCGCGACCAGCGAAGCCTGGCCGCTCAGTACATTGCCGGCGCCTTCATGGCCGTCCTCACCTGGTGGCTCGACCAGGGTGCGAAGGTCCCGCCCCAGGACGTCGACGACATCTTTCGCCGATTGATGCTGCGCGGGTTGGCAGCCGAGCTGGGGTCGCGGTCGCCAAGTGCGCGAGCCCCGTGGAGTTGACTCCCTGCCCCTCGCCGGCGACGCCGAACCCCCTATGTTACGGGTGACGGTGCCGTCCGACTCTTCGCCAAACAGGGGGATCAATGCGAACGCCAACCATTGCCGTGCTCACGTTCGCGGTTGCGACATTCGGTGGGTACGTGCCCCTGTACGGTCAGCATTGGCAGAAGAACGTGCTGACGGCAGAGGAGATCGGGAAGCAGGGCGACAACATCACGACGGCCTACGAGGCGGTGGCTCGACTGCGGCCGATGTGGCTGCATCCGTCCGACATCACGATGCAATCGGTGGGGACCGTGGGTCAGTCGGTCCAGGTCGCGCCGGTCAAGGTGTACCTCAACGACTTCAATGTCGGTGACGTCGATTATCTGAAGGCCATCGCAGCGGAGAACATCCAGGAGATGCGCTTTCTGAGCCAGAATGAGACCGCGAGCCGGTACGGCCCGACCGACGGACAGGTTGCGATCGTCGTGAAGCTGAAGAGGCCGCAGCGCTAGCGAGGTTCTTGCAGAACGCCCACCGGCTGGTCAGCTTTCCCACTCTCCGGCGCCGTAGCCAAGTGGTAAGGCAGAGGTCTGCAAAACCTCCATCCGACGGTTCGATTCCGTCCGGCGCCTCTCAGCGGGACCACCGGCGTTCCCCGATCGCGCCATTCCGAGTTGGTGACTGCGCACGTCCCGAAGTAGCGACTCATGCACGGAAGCTCAGGCACGGGTAGCGCTCGGGTTCGCAATCGCGCGGGGGCACCGCCCCCGGTATCTTGGCTGTTCCCATGACCGAGTTGATCGATCGCCTCCGGACCGCGGTGGCCGACCGCTACCAGGTCGACCGCGAGGTCGGCCGT
This sequence comes from Gemmatimonadales bacterium, assembly GCA_035491895.1. Classification (GTDB taxonomy): domain Bacteria; phylum Gemmatimonadota; class Gemmatimonadetes; order Gemmatimonadales; family GWC2-71-9; genus DASTHG01. Next base: position 27,280 of record DATJJY010000084.1, on the reverse strand, counting down.
GGCGGCATGGCGACCGTGTTTCTCGCCCAGGACCTGCGCCACCACCGGTCCGTCGCTTTGAAGGTGCTGCATCCGCAGCTGGCCGTCAGCCTCGGCCCCGAGCGATTCCTGCGGGAGATCCAGATCGCCGCCGGCCTGCAGCATCCCCACATCGTCCCCCTCTACGACTCCGGACAAGCGCAGGACCTGTTGTTTTACGTGATGCCCTTCGTCGAGGGGGAGAGCCTGCGGCAACGGCTGGAGCGCTCCCGGCAGCTCCCGGTCGACGACGCGGTGCAGATCGCCCGCTCCGTGGCTGCCGCACTCGATTACGCGCACCGTCACCAGGTGGTGCACCGGGACATCAAGCCCGAGAACGTGATGCTGCACGACGGCGAAGCGGTGGTGACCGATTTCGGCATCGCGAAGGCGGTCAGTGCGGCAGCGGCGGAGAACCTGACACAAACCGGCGCGGCGATCGGCACGCCGGCGTACATGAGCCCCGAGCAGGCCGCAGGGGAGCCGGAGCTGGACGGCCGGAGCGACATCTACGCACTGGGGGCGATGCTGTACGAGATGCTGGGAGGCAGCGTTCCGTTCGCCGGCCCGACCCCGCAGGCGATCATCGCGAAGTTGTTCACCGACCCGCCCCCGCCTCTGCGGGATCGCCGCGGCGGTCTGCCCGATTGGCTCGACGCGGCGGTCTCGAAGGCGCTGTCGAAATCGCCCAGTGATCGCTTCGCGTCGGCCAACCAGTTCGCCCAGGCGCTGAAGTCGTCGGGGGTGTCGACTCCTCCCGGCACGATGCCCGCCACCGCCGCGCACGCCGCGGCCAAGTCCATCGCCGTTCTTCCCCTTGCCGACATGAGCCCCCAGCGCGATCAGGAGTACTTCTGCGAGGGGATGGCCGAAGAAATCCTCAATGCCCTGACGAAGATCCAGGCGCTGCGGGTCGCGTCGCGCTCGTCGGCGTTCGCGTTCAAGGGACAGAACCTCGATATCCGGAGAGTGGGGGAGCAGCTTGGCGTCGGCACGGTCCTCGAAGGCAGCGTGCGGAAAGCGGGGAACCGGCTGCGCATCACGGCGCAGCTGATCAACGTGGCGGACGGCTATCACCTCTGGTCGGAGCGCTACGACCGGGACATGGAAGACGTGTTCGCGATTCAGGAGGAAATCGCCGGCAACATCGTGAAGGCGCTGCGTGTGGTGCTGAGCGACGACGAAAAGCGGGCCATCGAAAAGGCGCCCACGGCGAACGTGCAGGCATACGAGTACTACTTGCGGGGCCGGCAGTTCTTCCATCAGTGGCGTCGCAAGAGCGTGGAGTACGCGCGCCGGATGTTCGAGCGCGCCAAGGAGATCGACCCGAACTACGCGCTCGCCTACGCCGGCATCGCGGATTGCTGCTCATTCATCTACACGTACTGGGATGCCAGCGGTGCCCACCTCGAGCAGGCCGACAGTGCGAGCCGCAAGGCGCTCGAGCTCGATCCCCAGCTGGCCGAGGCCCATACGTCGCGCGGTATGGCGCTGGCGTTCGGGGGACGACAGGCGGAGGCCGAGCAGGAGTTCGAAACGGCGATTCGCCTGAACCCCAAGCTGTTCGAAGCCCACTACTACTACGCCCGGGTCAAGTACGGGCAGGGCAAGGTTGCCGAAGCGTCGCGGTCGTTCGAGGCGGCGAGCCGGCTCCGCCCCGACGACTACCAGGCGGCGTCGTTCCTCGCTCAAACGTACGAGGGGCTGGGTCGTACGGCGGACGCCGAAGCGGCCCACCGCAACACGTGGGAGCTGGTGGAGCGCTACGTCGAGCTGAACCCGGACGATCCCCGCGCGCTCTGTCTCGGGGCGATCGAGCTGGCGCACATCGGCCAGCGCGAGCGCGGGCTCGAATGGGCGAAACGGGCGCTGGCAATCGACCCCGAGGATTCCGGGCTGCTCTACAACGTCGGCTGCTTTTACGCCGTGCAGGGTGAGCATGACGAGGCGTTCGCCTGCCTCGAGAAAGCGATTCAGCTGGGGTTCGGGTTGCGGGGCTGGATCGAAAACGATTCGGATCTGGTCGCACTGCACGACGATCCGCGGTTCAAAGCGCTGCTCGAAAAAGCGTAGCGTCGCCGATGCGGCGGCGGGTCTTCTGGCTCCTCCTCGTCCTCGGCGCCGCCCTGCGCCTCGGCCTCTACCTCTCCCGCCCCTCCCTCTCGATCGACGAAACGATGACGAGCCTCGAAATCGGGGCGCGGTCGTTGGCCGGATTGCTGCATCCCCTCGCCTACGAGCAGACGGCTGCGCCGCTGTTCCTCTGGGGAGTCAAGCTGTGCACCCTGATCGGCGGCATGAACGAGTATGCGCTGCGCAGCGTGCCGCTGGTCGGCGGTCTCGTCGTCCCCTATCTCGTCTGGCGCGTCGGCCAACGGGTGCTCGACCCGGCCGGGGCACTGGTCGCCACGGGCATCGCCAGCGTTGCGCCGACCCTCGTCCAGTACAGCGTGATCGCCAAACCGTATATGACGGACGCGGTGATCGCGCTCGTCTTGGCGCAAAGCACGTTGCGCCTGTTGGACCGTCCGGGAGAACGCCGGGCCCAGGCATGGCTGGGAGTAGCTGGACTTGCAGCCGTCCTGGGGTCGATCGCTGCGCCGTTTCTGTTGGGCGGTGTCGCTGTCGCCCTGCTCCTGGGACTCAAGCCCAGGACCGCCGGTTCGGCCGCGCGGCTTGCAGCCCTCATTGCGGTCTGGGGTGTGGCCTTTCTCTACCTCTATCTCACCCTGTATCGACCAGTCGCCGCGAGCAGCTACATGCAGCGGTTCTGGAGTGGGGCCTTCCTATCCCCGTTGGACGTCGCCGGATGGCAGCTGGCTGGACGTGCGGTGATACAGTCGCTCGTGGCCCGTCCGATCCCAGCCGTCTTGATCCCCCTCGTCATACTTCTGTTCGTGGCTGGTTTCGCTATCCTTGCGCGCCGCGCCGGCCGCGCGCCGGCCGGTCTCCTCGGGATCCCCATACTGGCGGTACTCGTCGCGTCGCCAGTACACCGTTATCCACTCTCGGCCAGGGTTCTCCTGGGCGTGGCGCCGACCTTCGCGCTCTGCGCTGCGGCGAGCGTTGTCGCGCTCTCGTCCAGGCGCCGGCTCATCGGCATAACAATCAGCGCGCTCGTCGTGGCCGGGCTCGCTCTCGTGAACGTTCTGCATCCCTACCGCACGCCGGCGCTGCGTCCAGCGATCCGCACCATCGCCGCGGCCGCAGCTGGCGATCCGGTCTACGTCTCGAGCGGCGCAATTCCGGCCTGGGCGTTCTACACCACCGATTGGTCATCCCCCGACACCGGCTACCTCGGGAGAATCCGCCGCTGGGGCGGAGTCCCCGATGCTCCGGGCTTCCACAACCTGGCGCCGCGGAGCCGAGAAGTGACCGTGGCCGATGCGGCGGGTTCCGATGTACGGCGGCTCGGGAGAGTGGAAATCCTCGGCCTCGCCCCGGGGATCCAATGGCGCGAAGTGGTCGGGTTGAGCGGCCGCTCCCCTGACGCGGGGTGGGCCGCCACGGAAGCGGCCCGCATCAAGCAATCCGGGCCCACCGTCTGGCTGTTGATCGCCACCGCGTACGCAGGCACGCGGGATTCGCTGTTCGCGGCCCTGGACCGTGTCGGCGGGCGGATCGAGGTCGACTCGGTGGTGGGAGGAGTCGAGCGTTCGCGGGTCGGATTCGCGAGGCCGCCGTGACGTTGTCGCTCCGGCGTCGACAGTTCCTGCTCACGGTAATCCTGATTCTCGGCACGGCCCTTCGCCTCGGGTTCTACCTCTCCCGTCCGTCGCTGACGATTGATGAGACGACGTTGAGCCTGGACTTGGGTCTACGCTCCTTCATGGAGCTGCTCCGTCCACTGGCCTCGCTCCAGACGGGTCCGGTTCTCTTTCTCTGGGCCGTGAAGCTGTGCACGACAGTCGCGGGGATGAACGAGTACACGCTTCGCTTCATCCCCCTCGCGGCGGGTTCGCTGATCCCGTTTCTGGTTTGGGGAGTGGGGCGCCGGCTCCTGACGGAGCCCGCGGCGATCCTCGCGTCCGCCCTGGCGGCCTTCGCCCCGGCGTTGATTCAATACAGCGTCACCGCCAAGCCGTACATCACCGACGCACTGTTCACCCTCCTCCTGATGTGGTGTACGCTCGACCTGCTCGATCGCCCGGATTCGAAGGGCGTCTGGGTCCGCTTCGGGGTCGTGAGTCTCGTCGCGATTCTCGGTTCGCTTCCCGCTCCCTTTCTGCTGGCGGGGGCGGCGGCGGCGATCGTCGTGGGCGTACGCCCCCTCAGGGGGCGGACGGCCCGGCGACTGATCCTTTGCCTGGCTCTGTGGGGTGCAGTGTGGGTTCCGCTCTACGCTCTCCTGTACCGACCGGTCGCGGCCAGTTGGTACATGCAGCAGTTCTGGGGCCCCGCGTTCTTCGCACCCAGCCACGCGGAGGGGTGGTGGAATCTGGCGCGCGGGCTATTCATGTCGATCGTCGGCCGCTCGGCGCCTGCCGCCGTCATCATCGGCTTCGCTGATATCGTGGGTGTGGGGCTCTGGGTATGGCTGCGCCGCTTGCCGCGCGCGAGCGTCGCACTGCTCGGCGTACCGCTCTTGCTCCTCCTCGTCGCCTCTGGCCTGCAGCGGTACCCGCTCGCCGCCCGTCTCCTGATGTTCACGGTCCCCACCTTCCTGCTGGGCCTCGCGGCGGTATTCGCCGCCCCCACGCTGCAACGAGCGCGCCTCGGCTGGGCGCTCGGCGTCGTGGCGATTGTCGCGCTCATCGGAGTGAACGTCGCCCATCCATATCGTCCAGCTTCCACGCGGGAGGCGGTGGACTCGCTGCAGCGCCTCGCGCGAGGGGACGAGCCCATCTACCTGGCGAGCGGAAGCATCCCGGCGTGGGCTTTCTACACGACCGATTGGGCGCGCGCCGATACGGCGTATCTCGATTGGATCGAGCAATACGCGGGGACGCCGGGAGCCGCGGCATTCCACAACACGCCTCCGCGCGGCCGTCCAGTTAGGCTGGAGGAAGGCGACAGCCTCCGGACGACGCGCGGCGGCAGGGTCGAGGTACTCGGGCTCGCATCCGGAATCCAGTGGCGCGAGGGCCGCGGTTTCGGCGTCCCCGTCGTCAGTGATTCCGGCTGGGCGGCCCGTGAAGCGGCGCGCCTCGCGGCGGTTGCGCATCCGACGGCTTGGGCGCTGGTCGCGAACTCGTATCCCACGATGATGCAGGAGCTCTACGCGGCGGTCGCGCGAGCGGGCGGTACGATCACGGGTGATGTCAGTGTCGGAGGCGTTCGACTCACCCGCTACCGGTTCCGTATCGATCCTAGTCCGTGAATTGACGGGCGGCGTCATTTCCCGTTAGTTTCGCGCTCGGTGTCCGCACCACGCCCCCGCCTCGCCCTCGCATGCAGCTGACCGTCCACCAGGCGGCCTCGTATCTCGGAGTCAACGAGTCGACCGTGCGCCGCTGGATCAGCCAGCGCGGACTGCCGGCCCACACTGTCAACGAACGCCTCCATCTGAACGCCATCGAGCTGTGGGAGTGGGCTACGGAACAGGGCATCGCCGTGTCCCGTCGCTTGCTGGATCAGGCGCGGCGTCGGCCCGAGGACGTGGCCTTGCTGTCGGAGCTACTGGTTACCGGGGGGATCCATCACGACGTCGGGGGAGAAGGAAGAGCAGAGGTGCTGCACCAAATCGTGAAGCGCCTGCCGCTCCCCGCCGACGCCGACCGCGACTTTCTCGCCACGGTGCTCGAGGCGCGCGAGGCGATGGGCTCGACGGGGATCGGCGACGGAATCGCCATCCCGCATGTCCGCAACCCGATTCTGCTGCACGTCGCGGCCCCGTTCGTGACCCTGTGCTTGTTGCACCACCCTGTGGGGTTCGACGCGGTTGACGGCAAGCCCGTGCACGCACTCTTCACCGTCATCAGCCCGAACGTCCCAGCCCACCTCCGGATACTGGCGCAGCTGGGCTTTGTGCTGCGGGACAAGACGCTCAGGGGACTGTTGGAGGGGCGGGCCAGCGCCGATGCTTTGCTCGCCCGCGTGCGTGAGCTAGAGCAGGCGACGAGCGGAACTCACCCGGTGGCGTCGCGGTGAACCTGTGCTTCTGGGGGCTCGCGACGATTGTAGCCGCCGCGGGGTGCGCCGCCGTGCTACGCAGCCGGCCCGTGCTCGCGGATCGCGCGTATGGGCTGTTGGTCGCCGTCGGGTGCGTGGTGGCGGCGGCACCGGCAGTGAGCGTGCTGGCGGGTGGGTCGGCGGCGGACATCCAGATACCCATCCCGGCGCCGAGCGGCCCCTGGGTGTTTGGTCTCGATCGCCTCTCGGCGGCGTTTCTCCTCGTCGTCCTCGGCCCGGGCCTGGCGAGCGCGTTGTACGGCTTGCGCGCACTCGGCGGCGACGGAAGCCGGCGCGGCGTTGCGACCGCGCGTGCCCTCTTCGCGGTCGAGCTGGCTGCCCTGGCGCTGGTCGTATTGGCGCGAGCCGTGGTGCCGTTTCTCGTCGCCTGGGAGGCGATGGCGGTACTCGCCTACTTCCTGGTGACGTTCGACAACGAGCGGGCCGAAGTGCGACGCGCGGGGTGGGTGTACCTGGTGGCGACTCACGTTGGCACCCTCGCGCTGATCGCGCTGTTCGCCTCCTGGGCGGGCGCCGGAGGTGGACTCACCTTCGACGCTTTGGCGAGTCGGGCTGGCAGCCTGCCCGCCCGAGGTGCGCTCGTGCTGTGTCTTGCGCTCTTCGGATTCGGCCTCAAGGCGGGTCTCGTCCCGCTCCACTTCTGGCTTCCCGACGCCCACGCGTCGGCCCCAACGCACGTCTCCGCGTTGATGTCCGGAGTGGTCATCAAGATGGGGATCTACGGTCTGATCCGGGTGGTGAGCCTGCTCGGTGCGCCCCCTGCGTGGTGGGGCTGGCTGGTGCTGGTGAGCGGAGTGCTGTCGGGTGTTCTCGGCGTGCTTTGGGCCCTGGCGCAGCACGACCTGAAGCGCCTCCTCGCCTATCATAGCGTCGAAAATATCGGGATCATTCTCATCGGGTTGGGAACGGGGGCCTTGGGCGCGGCCTACGGAGTTCCCCTCGTTGCGGTGCTCGGGTTCGCCGGCGCGGTGCTCCACACGATGAATCATGCACTCTTCAAAAGCCTCCTGTTCCTGGGCGCCGGCGCGACGGTTCACGCGACGGGGACGCGAATCATGGATCGCCTCGGCGGCCTGGGACGGCGCATGCCCTTCACCTGGGTGTCGTTCCTAATCGGTTCCGTCGCCATTGTGGGATTGCCGCCGCTCAACGGCTTCGTGAGCGAATGGGTGATCTATCTCGGCCTGCTGCGTGGCGGCACGGCTGGAGGGTCCATCCGGTTGGTTCTCCTCGGCGTAGTCGGCCTCGCGATCATTGGTGGCCTCGCCCTGGCATGTTTCGCGAAGGTATGCGGCGTCGTGTTCCTGGGGGTGCCTCGAAGTGACGCGGCGCTACATGGGCACGAGGTCGCAGGCGGCATGCTGGGTCCGATGTTCGGTCTGGCGGGGGCGTGCGCTTTCATCGGGCTGGCACCGGGTCTCGCGGTTGGGCCGGCCCTCGTCGTAGGCGCGTCGATCGCGCGAATCCCGTTCCCGGCGAGCGGGAGCGAGGTCTTCGCGGGGATCGTCCGCCTCGGGCTCTGGTCGCTCGTGCTCGTCGTGCTCCTTGCTCTCGGTGCCGTGGCGTGGGCAGCCGTACGCCGGCGCCGGTCGCTCACGCGGGCGGAGACCTGGGGGTGCGGCTACGCCCTCCAGAACGAGCGGATGCAGTACACGGCATCGTCGTTCGCGGCTCCGCTCCTCGCGGCGTATGGCCGCTTGGCTGGCGTCCACGAAACGCACGCCCATGGGGGAAGGGCGTTTCACAGTCAAGCCCGCGAGCTCGTCCTGGACGGAGCGATCCTCCCCGCTTGGAGCGCCGTGCGTGGGGTGTTGGCGCGGCTCCGTCCCCTCCAGCACGGCCGGTTGTGGGTGTACCTCCTGTACGTCATCGCTATCCTGCTGCTGCTCCTCCTCTATCTGGCGCAGGGGGCGTCCCCCTGACCGCGTCATCCGCCGTCGGCTTCCTCGTTCTGCTGGCGCTCGCGCCCGTGCTTCCCGGGGTCGCAGCCAAGACGAAAGCGGTGCTCACTGGCCGGCGCGGTGCGCCGCTGATGCAGCTCTACTGGGACCTCTTCCGCTTGGTGCGCAAGGGTGCCGTGTACAGCACGACGACGACTTGGATATTCCGCCTGGCCCCTGTGGCCGGACTGGTGACTCCGTTGCTCGCTCTGGGGTTACTGCCGCTCGACGGGCGCCACGCACTGTTTGGTTTCACCGGCGATTTCGTGGGGTTCGCCGCGCTGCTGGCCTTGGGCCGCTTCACCCTGGTGCTCGCGGCGCTCGATACCGGATCGAGCTTTGAAGGGATGGGCGCGAGCCGCGACGCGACCTTCGCATCGCTCGTCGAGCCGGCGCTGTTTCTCAGCTTCGTCGTGCTGGCACTCGCCAGCGGGCAGCTTTCGCTCGAAGGGATGCTCGGCGGAACGCAAGCGCTTCCCTGGGGCGCGGCGGCGCCGGCGCTGGCGATGGCCGCGGCGAGCCTGTTCTTCGTGCTGCTGACGGAAGCGTCCCGCATGCCGGTGGACGATCCCGCCACGCACCTCGAGCTGACCATGATTCACGAGGTTACCGTGCTCGATCACAGTGGCCCGGATCTGGCGCTGCTCCTCTACGGCGCCGCGCTCAGAATGGCCCTCTTCGCCGCGCTACTGGTCGGTGTTCTGGCGTCCCGTGGCCGTCTCCCCGGTCCCGCGGCATTGGGATTGCTCGTGGCGGGTCTTTTGACGGTGGCCGTCGCCGTGGGCGTGGTCGAATCCAGCATGGCGCGGTTCCGCTTGAGCCGAGTCCCGCAGTTCCTGGTTGCCGCATCGGTGCTGGCGTCGCTCGGTGCCATCCTCCAGCTCCTCAGCTAATCATGGAACGTCTGGCAGACCTACTCCTGCTGCTGGTCCTGTTGTTCGGCTTTCTCATTCTCGGCACCACGCGGCTCACGACGTGCATCCGGGCCGTGGCGGTGCAGGGTGGATTGCTCGGCCTGCTGCCGCTCGTGCTGCGCCCGCAGTGGTCGGTCCATACACTGGGCCTCGCGGCGGGAACGATCCTCGTGAAGGCGATCGTGCTGCCCTGGTTCCTCATCTGGGCGATTCGGGAAGCCGCGGTCCGCCGGGAAGTTGAGCCACGGGTCGGTTATGTCGCGTCCCTCGTGCTGGGAATTCTCGCCGTCGCCGTGGCCGGCGCGGTGGCGGTGCGGCTCCCGGTGCCGGGTGAGCATCCGGTGTTGCTGGTCACCACCTCGCTCGCGTGCGTCATCATGGGGCTCCAGGTCCTGGCCACGCGGGCGAAAGCGTTGATCCAGGTGGTGGGCTACCTCATGCTGGAGAACGGGATCTATGTGTTCGGGTTGACGAGCCTGGACCGCGTTCCCTTTCTCGTCGAGGTCGGCGTCCTGCTCGACGTGTTCGTGGGTGTGTTCATCATGGGGATCGTCGTGTTCCACATCAACCGGGAGTTCGATTCGCTCGACTCGGCCCGGCTCACGGAGCTGAGAGACTGATGCTCCTGCTCGCGCTGTTCCTCGTCCCCGCGCTCGGCGCCGCGGGAGCCTTCGCCCGGGGCACCCGGCACGGCGGTTGGCTGGTATGGGTGGCGGCCATTCATCTGATACTCGTCGCGACGGCGTGGTGGTCACCACCCGCTGCCGTGCTCGATGGGTGGCTCGCGCTCGACCCGCTCGGGCTCGTCGTCCTTTCGGTCGTCAGCCTGCTGTTCTTCGTCGTGGCGACGTACGCGGTGGGATACCTGCGGTGCGAACGGACCGGGCGCGGGTTTGCGAGCTGGCTCCTCGCATTTCTCGCCACCGCATCACTGGTTGCCGTGAGCCATCATCTGGCACTCCTGTGGGTGGGGATGGAAGGCACGACCCTGGCGTTGGCGCCCCTCATCTTCCAGCGGCGCGACCGGCGGTCCCTCGAGGCAGTGTGGAAGTATCTCGTCCTCTCGTCGGTCGGCATCGCACTGGCGTTGCTCGGGACCTTCTTTCTCTCCACCGCCCAGGGAGAGCTCAGCCCGGGAGTACGGCCACTTGTGTTGGAGGATCTCGTCGCGCATGCGGCATTGCTGCATCCGGTCTGGCTCAAGGCGGCGTTCGTCTTCCTGCTGGTGGGGTACGGCACCAAACTGGGGCTCGCGCCGATGCACACCTGGAAGCCGGACACGTACGGCGAGGCGCCGGCGTTGGTCGGCGGCCTGATGGCCGGGGGCCTCACCAGCTGTGCGTTCCTGGGGATCGCTCGGGTAACCGAGGTCGCGGTTGCCGCCGGCCTGGGTCAATTCGTGCAGCCGCCGCTCGTGATCTTCGGACTGCTCTCGCTCACGGTGGCGGCGGCGTTCGTCGTCGGGCAAACCGACGTGAAGCGCCTGCTCGCGTACTCGAGCGTCGAGCACGTGGGCTTGCTCGTCCTCGGGCTGGGATTGGGGGGCGTCGGGGTCTACGGCAGCGTGCTGCACCTGGTCAACAACGCGGTGGTAAAAGGACTCCTCTTCCTCGCGGTCGGGAACGCCGTGCTGGTTGTCGGCCCTGCCGCCACTGCGTTTCCATCATCCGGCGGAGGCGTACTGCGCGCGGTCCCCGTGTCCGGAATCCTGCTCCTCCTGGGACTGTTCGCGGTGACGGGGTCACCGCCGTTCGGGATGTTCCTGAGCGAGTTCACGATCGTGCGTGCGGCCTGGGCCGGCGGCCATCCCTGGATCGCGGGCGCGGTCCTCGCCCTGCTCGCGGTGATCTTCATCGGGGTCGGGGCGATGATGTTGGGGATGCTGTATGGACCGGTGGCCTCCTCCGGACCGCGCGCCCGGGAGAGCGCATGGCTCGTCGCGGGTCCCGCGGCGCTCGTCGTCGCCGCGCTTGCTCTGGGGATCGCGATTCCCGGGCCGCTGCAGCAGCTTCTGGCGCGGGCCGCCACGGCGCTCGGAGGATCGGCGCCATGAGAGACTTCGGGGAGCTCGGGCTGCGTAATCGCCGGGCCGTTCCCTGGAAGTCGGTTCCGCGCGAATCGCTCGACAGTTTCCGCGAGTCGCTGGTGCAAGCGGTGGCAGATGGGTGGCGGCTCGTGTCGCTGTTTGGCATGCCTGAAAGAGACGATCAGACCAGGCTCGTCGCTGTCCTGGCCGATGATGTCCGCGGCGACCTGATGGTGTCGACCACGGTCGTGGATCTCCGCTACCCGGCACTCACGCTGCAGTGCGCCCAGGCAGACCGCTTCGAGCGCGAAATCGCGGAGCAATGCGGCGTGGTGCCCGAGGGCCACCCCTGGCTCAAGCCGTTGCGGCGCCACCCGCCGGATCACGTGTCACCAGCCCGCCGGGGCGGCGCGATAGATCGGGAGGCACATCCGTTCTTCCGGATCGAGGGCGATGAGGTCCACGAGGTGGCGGTGGGTCCCGTGCACGCCGGAATCATCGAGCCGGGACACTTTCGTTTCCAGGCGCACGGCGAAACAGTGTTGTTTCTGGAGATCATGCTGGGGTACCAACACCGCGGCGTGGAGCGGCTGCTGGAGACGCTCGACTCCGTGCGTGGCGTGCTGCTGGCCGAGTCGATCGCGGGGGATACCGTAATCGGGCACGCTGAAGCGTATTGCGGGGCCTTGGAGGCTCTCGCACGCACCCGTAAGACGCCGCGCGCGCAGACGATCCGCGGCATCGCCCTCGAGCTCGAGCGGTTGGCCAACCATATCGGCGATCTCGGCGCCATGGCCGGCGATGTGGCCTATGCGCCGGCCGCAGCGTACCTCGGACGGCTGCGCGGTGAGTGCCTGAATCTCCTGATGACGCTGAGCGGCAACCGGTACGGTCGTGGATTGGTGCGGCCGGGAGGAGCCGGATTCGACATCCCGCCGGAGATGGCGGCGTACATGCACGGCCGACTGGAGGGACTCAGGGATGAAGTTGAGCCGGTCCTCGATTTGATGTTCCAGAGCGCGTCGGTACAGGCCCGCTTCGAAGGCGTGGGCATTGTGCCCAAGGCCGCCTGCGGCGACGCCGGCCTCGTCGGTCCGGTGGCACGCGCGTGCGAAATGTCGCGGGACGTGCGCCAGGATCATCCCTACGGGATCTTTCGTTTCGCCCACATTCCGGTGGCCACGGCCTGGGCAGGCGACGTGCTGGCGCGGGCACTGGTGCGGCGGCTGGAAATTCAGCGCTCACTCGCCTTCCTCATCGAGCAGCTCGGCGCGCTGCCTCGGGGCGAAGCCCGCGTGTCGTGCGGACCGCTGCGGCCCGACGAGCTGGTCGTGGCGATGGTCGAGGGGTGGCGCGGGGAGATCGTGCACGTGGTCATCACGGACGACACGGGAAGCATCCGCCGGCACAAGGTCACGGACCCGTCGTTCCACAATTGGGCCGCACTCGCGCTTGCGATGCCCGGGAACGAGATCTCCGACTTCCCGCTGTGCAACAAGAGCTTCAATCTCTCCTACGCCGGGCACGACCTGTGACCGGCGGGACGGTCTCGTGCTCGACCTGATCCGCAACCGGCTGCGGCAGGGGATGCGCACCCTGCCCTTTCCACGGGGACCTCTCCCCGAGCTCCCGGAGCGGTTCCGTGGCCGCGCGGTGCGCGACCCCGCGCGTTGCCCGGATGACTGCAGCGAGTGCCGCGCCCACGCCCCCTCGGCATTCCTGGTAGAAGGCCCGAACGCTCGGACGTCGCTGGACCTCGGGTCGTGTCTCTTCAGTCCTGAGGAGGCCGCAGCGTGTCCGGCGGGCGCCATCGGGTACTCCCGGGATTATCGGATGGCTGTCGACCGACGCGACGCCCTGGTGACGCCAGGCGGCGAGGTGGAGCTGGCGCGGGCGCTCGACGAGCGCAGTCGCAAGCTGTTTGGGCGATCGCTGCGGCTCCGGTCGGTCGTGGCGGGGAGCTGCGGCGGGTGCGAGGCCGAGCTCGTAGCCCTCGGTAATGTGGTGTTCGACCTGGCCCGTTTCGGCGTGCAGTTCGTCGCTTCGCCTCGCCACGCCGATGGAATCGTGATCACCGGCGCCGTCAACGTCAACATGCGTTTGGCGCTGCAGAAGACTTACGACGCCGTTCCGCCGCCGAAGATCGTGCTGGCTGTGGGCGCTTGCGCCGTGAGTGGGGGGCCGTTTCGCGGCAGCCCGGAAGTCTCGAACGGCGTTCCCGGCGAGATCCCGGTCGATCTCTGGGTACCAGGGTGTCCGCCGCATCCGCTCACGTTCCTGGACGGACTGTTGCGAGTGCTGGGGGTGATCGAAGCAGGTCGCGCGAGTTAGCCGCGTGCGGGCGCCGGGTGCATCTTAGGCGCATGGCGAACGCCCCTTCCATTCAGTTTCTCGGTGCGGCCGGGACCGTCACCGGCTCGATGCACCTCGTTACCGCCAGCGGGCGCCGCGTGCTGCTCGATTGCGGGCTCTTCCAGGGATTGAAGGAGCTGCGCGAGCGGAACTGGCGCGACTTCCAGTTCGATCCGACGGCGTTGGACGCGGTCGTCATCTCGCACGCCCACATCGATCACACCGGCGCGCTGCCGCTGCTCGTGAAGCGCGGGTACCGTGGACCGATTCACTGCACCAAAGCGACCGTGGACCTCCTGGGGGTCCTGCTCCCCGATGCCGCCCACCTCCAGGAAGAGGACGCCGAGCGGGCCAACCGTCATGGCTACTCGAAGCACACGCCGGCATTGCCGCTCTACACGGCGGCCGACGCGGAACAGGCGCTGACGCAGCTGCGACCGGCGCCGCCGTACGGACAGGCGTTCCCGGTCGCGGGCGACATCACCGTGACGTATCGCCGAGCGGGCCACATCCTCGGCGCGGCGACGGTGGACGTGAAGCTGGGTCCCGGTCCGCGCATCGTCTTCTCGGGCGATCTGGGACGCTACGACCGGCCCATCCTGCCGGATCCCGAGCCGGTGGCGGAAGCGGACGTACTGCTCCTCGAGTCGACGTACGGCGACCGCATTCATCCCGCCGGTACCGACGACGAGCTGGCGAGCGTCGTGAAGGCGACCGCGGATCGCGGCGGGGTCCTCGTCGTCCCGGCGTTCGTGGTGGACCGGACGCAGGAATTGCTCTGGATGCTGCATCACCTCGAGGATGCGGGACGTGTTCCTCAGTTACCGGTGTACGTCGACAGCCCTTCCGCGACCGACGTCACGGAGATCTATCTGCACCACCCGGAGGAGCTCGACGAGGAGTTCATGGCGGAGATCAGGCGCGGTCAGACTCCGCTCCATACGGCGCATTGCCACTTTGTAAGGGCCGTGGAAGAATCGAAGCGCCTGAATGACCTGCGCGGTCCGGCGATCATCGTGTCGGCTTCGGGAATGGCGACCGGCGGCCGCATCCTGCATCACCTCGCGCACCGGCTGCCCGATCCAAAGAACACGGTCCTGCTGGTGGGCTTCCAGGCGCTCGGGACCCGTGGCCGCTCGCTGCAGGACGGGGCGAAGACGCTGCGGTTGTTCGGCGAGGATGTGCCGGTACAGGCGAAGGTGGAAACGATTCACGGTCTCTCGGCGCACGCCGATCAGAACGAGATGCTGCGGTGGCTCGGCGGATTCAAGCGCCCGCCGCGCACGACCTACCTCGTACACGGTGAACCGCCCGCCGCGAAAATGCTCGGCGACCTGATCTCGTCCAAGATGGGATGGTCGAGCCGTCCGGCACAGGACGGGGAGCAGGTGCCGGTGTGAGCGGGTTCCAGCCGCCCGTCATGATTCCGGCATCCGCGATCGCCGATCGCGTGGATGAGCTCGCCCGCCGCATTTCACACGATCACGCAGGGGTGGAAGACCTGTTGATGGTGGGGGTGCTGCGCGGCTCCTATGTGTTTCTGGCGGACCTGACCCGGCGGCTCACGGTGCCCTGCGCGGTGGACTTCGTTTCGCTGTCCCAGTACGACCGGGGCAGCCTGCCCATGGGGTCGGTCCGGCTGGCGATGGACGTGCGCGTCGACATCAAGAGCCGCCACGTGGTCATCGTCGAGGATATCGTCAGCTCGGGGTGTACCCTCTCCTACCTCGTGAAGATGTTCGAGATCCGCGAGCCGGCGTCGCTCCGGACGTGCGTCCTGGTGCGCAAGCGCGGCCACGAGAATACCGCAGTGCGGCTCGATTACGTGGGATTCGAGATTCCGGATCGCTGGGTGGTCGGCTACGGCCTCGACTACGACAACAAGTACCGGACGCTTCCGTATATCGGGGTCGTGCACGCTCCCGATACGGATTGAGGATCAGCGTCGTCGTGACGACGACGGCGCCACTCCCGAGATCAGGCGGGCGGTGGCCCACAGCAACAGCACGACCGAGGCCCCCACGGCGGCTCGCACCGCGCGCGGGCCGTCGCCGTCGAGCGCGAAATGCCACCATGTTTCGCCGCCGTACGGGACGTGGCGGTAGGTGAGCAGCGCGATCCAGAAATCCACCAGCAGCACCGCCCCCACAGTGAAGATCCAGCGCGGCCCCATCGGCTCGCGCATCAGAGAGTCGCCGCGCGGGAATGTCCGACCGGCAACGATAAAGAGAACGCACGCAGCCGCGAAAACGCTTGCCAGCAGCACGTCGAACGACCGCAGCAGCGCGAGCAGCACGCTACAGGCGAACAAGCCGACGACGCCGTGATACGCGAAACGGACTCCACGCTCTACCCCCCAGGCGAAGACGATCAGCACCGCACCGACGACGCTCGCGAAGAAGTGAGACGCCTCGATCACGGGCAACGGCAGGAACGTGGCGAGCCACGCCAGCCGGCGATCGTCTCCCGGGATTGCCCCGGTCACGAGCAGGACGACGCCCGCCAGAAACGCGATGAGCCCGAGCATCCGGGGTACGAGCGCGGCGCTCCTGACCGCCAGCTCGCGGAACGGGCGATCCGCGTCCCGCGCCTGGCGCACGGCGCGCACGGCGAGAATGACGCCGGCGACGATGAGCGGCAGCAGGTAATAGAGCACGCGGTAGAGCAGGAGGACCGCCAATACCTGCGGCGCCGACACCTCCGGCGGGCGGAGCACCAGCACGACCGCCTCGAACACACCGATGCCCCCGGGGATCGGGGCCAGGAGGGCGGCGAACTGGCCGATCAAGAACGTGGTGAGAAACGCGAAGAACGGCACCGGCGCCATCCTAATGAGGAGGACGTAGAGCGGCGCCGCGGAGAACAGCCAGTCGGCGACCGATACGCCGAGCTGAGCCAGCGCCAGGCGGAGGGTAGGAAGCGGCAGCACGTGCCGTCCGATGCGCAGCGAACCTCCGGCAAACCTCGCGGCCGCGAGATACGCGGCGACCACGGCGAGCAGCACGCTCCCGAGCAGACCGCCCGATAACCCCAGCCCCGCAGCGGGTCCGCCGGAGGGGTGCAGGATCAGGGATACGCCCGCCAGAGCGCACAGGCCGATCGTGTAGGTCGCGACGTTGAGACCGGCGACCGCGGCGGCCCCGGCGATCGTCAGGCCGTGGGGGCGGTACATGCGATACCGCACACCGCCCGCCGTCACCACCGATGCCGGAGCGTTGTTACTGACGGCGAAACTCACGAATGAGGGCACCAGCATCTCGAGCAGCGAGAGATCGGGGCCGACGACGCGGAACGCCACGTAGTCGTACCCGACGAGCGCGAGGTAACCGAGGGCGCAGATCGCCGCCGCCAGCACGATCGTCGAGAACGGCACCGCTGCCAGCGATCGAATGACGTCGCCGGGCTGGTACGCCGCCAACAACCGATCGAGTCCGAGGAGGGCGAGGCCGAAGAAGAGGAGGTTGAGAAACGATGTGAGGTGGGCGCGCCGGTGAGCCGACAACCGGGACCGGCCCAGCTTCATTGATGGCACCGCAGCACCGCGGCACCCCGCACTCGGCCATCGCGGAGGTCGCGCAGCGCTTCGTTGGCGTTTTCCAGGGGATACGTCTCGACCGACGTCCGGATCGGTATCTCGCCGGCGACTTTCAGAAAGTCCGCTCCGTCCTGGCGCGTCAGATTCGCCACCGACCGCACCACGCGCTCACCCCAGAGCAGGCGGTAAGGGAATGACGGAACGTCGCTCATATGGATCCCGGCGCAGACGACCGAGCCGCCCTTCGCTACGGCGGCGAGCGCCGTGGGGACGAGCACCCCCACGGGCGCGAAGATGATCGCGGCGTCGAGCGGCTCCGGTGCGGGCTTATCGGACCCCCCGGCCCACTCGGCGCCCTGCTCGCGGGCGAATGTCTGCCCCGCGTCGTCGCCGGGACGGGTGAAGGCGAAGACGCGCCGACCCTGGTGCCGGGCGACCTGCGTGACGATGTGGGCGGCCGCGCCGAAACCATAAATGCCCAGTCGCCGTGCATCGCCGGCCAGCATGAGCGACCGATAGCCGATCAACCCGGCGCAGAGCAGGGGAGCGGCGGCGCAGTCGTCGAACCCGGGCGGCAGAGGAAAGCAGAACCGCTCATCGGCGACCGCCAGCTCGGCGTATCCACCGTCCCGCTGGTACCCGGTGAACCGGGCGCGGTCGCAGAGATTCTCGCGTCCCGAGCGACAGTAGCCGCACTCGCCGCACGTCCAGCCGAGCCAGGGGACGCCGATGCGAGTCCCGGGTGGAAAGCGGCTGGCTCCCGGCCCGCTGTCCAGAACGGTGCCGATGATTTCGTGGCCCAGCACGAGGGGAAGTTTTGGGTTCGGGAGCTCTCCGTCGCAGACATGCAGGTCGGTGCGGCACACGCCACAGGCGTGCACGCGCAGCAGGACTTCACCAGCTCCTGCCTCAGGGTCTGGGGCTGTCACCCGGCGGAGGGCGTGGCCGGGAGCGTCCAGCAGCATGGCGCGCATCGTCTCTTAAGGCTCCAGCCGGGAGGCGGATACGACAAGGGTGGCCTGCCGTCACAAGCCACCCTGCTGTACTGCTAAAGATCCGAAGGCGCAATCAGACTGCGACGGCCTGCCTCCCGGGACTCGTCGAGCGGGCGAGGTGCGCCGCTTTCTTTCCGGCGGGAATGACGAGCAGGATGGGCGCCGGCAAATCGCTCAGGAGACGTTCCGTGACGCTCCCCACCAGCATCCGCTCCACGAAACCCTTGCCATGACTGCCGACCACGACGACGTCGGCTGCCCACGCCTTTGCCTCCGCCGCGATGCCGAAGTCGGCGACGGCGTGGCGGATCGTCCGCTCGGCCTCCGCTCCGACGATCGGCCACACTTTCTGGGCGCAGTCCTCTTCCATCAGCTGCTCGTAATCGATGGAATTCATCGGTGGCGGCGTCTCGGGCAGGATCGGCAGCGGCTCGATCACGTGCAGCGCTTTCAGCTCGGCGTCGAACAGATCGGCGAGCCGGCGGGCGGCCTCGTAGGTCGGCCGAGCGGCTGCCGACGCGTCCAGCGCAACGAGCACTCGCCGGATCTTGGCGGGCGGCTCACCCGTCACCATGAGCGGCGCGCGCAGCATCCGCGCCAGGTTGTGCACCGTGCTGCCGCCGAGCCAGCGTCCCAGCGCGGTGTGGTGCTTGGCGCCGAGAATGACGAGATCGGCACCGGCTTCGCGCACCACGTCATCGAGTACGGCGGGTGCCCACCCTTCCCTGACGTCCGCGTTGTGGAGGGCTTTCCACGGGACGACACCCTCCAGTGCGACGTTCAGGCGCTCCCGCACCGCATGTAATGCTGCCGCCCGGAATGCCGCGGCGTGCGCCGGATTCCCTTCGACGGTAATGGCCGTCCAGACATCGCGGGTCGCATGCACCAGCCGGCACTCGACTTCCGCGGCGGCCGCGATCTGCAAGCCCAGTTGTGCCGCATGCCCTCCGGCGGGCGTTGCGTCCACTCCTACGACGATCGACTTCCACGACATAACGGGCTCCGGTTGAGTTTCCTCACGGAAGCTGCCGATTCCTTCATGAAGGGAAGGTGAATCGGTGCGGAAGGCGGCTTCTACCGACGTTTGGCCCGCGCGAACGGGACAACCAGCAGCGATGCGGCCAGTCGGCTCAACAGCCATTCGGTCGCACTGCCGATAAGCAGACGGTCGTGGACCGGGACGGAACCGATCGCCTTCGCAACCCGCGCGTCCGGCACTGCGTGCACGAGGTGGCAATTCATTCCCGAAGCCTGGGCAATCTCCCATGCTACGGCGCCAGCCCGACGGGATTCGGATGAAGCGTCCACTCCCACGACGATCGATCTTCCTGCCATGCTTTGGAACCCGCTTCGCCTGGGCGCTTTCATCGTTGCTCCTTCCCCAGATCCATCCCGGTGGCGGCAGTCGATAGCGACCGCCGGTCGGCACGGCGCCTCACCGCCTTCTCGATTTCCACGGCCACGAACACCAGAGTGGAAAGCAACAACGAGAGAACGAGCTCAGGCACCGTAAGGGGCTGGGTCTTGAACACCGCATTGAGCGCCGGCAGATAAAGGGTCGCCATCTGGAGGGCGAACGTGAGCACCACCGCCCCCAACAGCGACCTATTGGACCACAGCCCTTGCCGGAGGAGTGACACACGCTCTGAACGGATGGCGAGGACGTGTGCCATCTGCGACAGGGCCATCACTGTGAAGGTTATGCTCTGCCAGTGCGCCGATCCGGTACTGTACGCCCACGCTTGGGCGCCCAGCGTCACGCTGCCCATGAGGAGGCCGACCCAGACGACGTGTTGCCACAGTCCATGCGCGAACAGGCTCTCCCGTGGCGGCCGCGGCGGGCGCTGCATCACGCCCGCCTCCGACCGTTCGGCCGCGAGCGTGAGGCCCGGGAGCCCGTCAGTGACCAGGTTGATCCACAGGATGTGGATGGGGAGCAGGGGAATCGGCAGCCCCAGCAGCGGGGCGAGGAACAGGGGCCAGATCTCGCCCACCCCCGTCGTCAGACTGTACTTCACGAACTTGCGGAGGTTGTCGTAGATACGGCGGCCCTCACGCACCGCGCCGACGATGGTGGCGAAGTTGTCGTCCAGGAGGACCATGTGGGCGGCCTCGCGCGCCACGTCAGTGCCGCCGCGACCCATGGCGACGCCGATGTCCGCGCGGCGGAGCGCCGGGGCATCGTTCACGCCGTCCCCGGTCATCGCGACGCACTCGCCGCGGTCTTGGAGCGCCTTTACGATCTTGATCTTCTGCTCCGGCTCGACTCGGGCGTAGACCCGGATGTCCGTGATACGGTGCTCGAACTCCTCCGGGGACAGTCGCGCGAGCTCCTGGCCGGTCATGATCCGATCCGTCGCCCGCGCGATGCCGAGCGTGCGCGCGATGACGCCGGCGGTGGCCGGATGGTCGCCCGTGATCATGACCACGTGGATGCCGGCCGACTTGCACAGCGTTACCGATTCCCGCGCCTCGGGGCGTGGCGGATCGAGCAGTCCGATCAGGCCGAGAAATGTCTGGTCGACTTCGATCTCGTCCGGTGAGAGGTCGGCTGGCAGCTCCGGAAGACTCCGATAGGAGATCGCGAGCACCCGCTGGCCGTTGCGGGCCATCTCGTCAGTGGCCGCCAGGATGGCGAGCCGGTCGAGTGATGCGGGTCCGCTTTCGGTCAAACGATTGGAGCACCCTTCCAGCACTCGCTCCGGAGCCCCTTTGGTGAACGCGACGATCCCGGTGGCGAGCCGGTGGAGGGTGGTCATCCGGGCGCGCTCGGAAGAAAAGGGGATCTCCCCCAGACGCGGGAACCGGGCCTCGAGCTCCGCTTTCTCCCGTCCCGCATGGGCGGCCGCCAGGAGGAGGGCAACCTCGGTCGGATCGCCCTCCGCGTCGCCGTTCACTCCCCGGACGGCATCGTTGCTGAGCGCGAGACCCGCGAGCAGCAAGGACCACGGCTTCTCCTGGTCCGCTGCCGGCGGCTCGCGCACGAGCTTGTCGCCCACGTGGAACGCTTCCACCTGCATGCGGTTCTGGGTGAGCGTGCCGGTCTTGTCCGAGCAGATGTACGTCACCGACCCCAGCGTTTCGACGGCCGGAAGGCGCCGGATGAGGGCGTTCTGTTTCAGCATCTTGCGCGCCCCCAGGGCCAACGAAATCGTCACGACTGCAGGGAGCGCCTCCGGGATTCCGGCGACGGCCAGGCTCAGGGCGGTGAGGAACATGAGTCCCGGCTCCTCACCGCGCAGGAGGCCGATCCCGAAGATGACGGCGCACAGAACGATGACCGCAACGGAAAGCCGCTGGCCGAGTCGGGTGAGTCGCCTCTGGAGCGGTGTTCTGACCTCCACTTCGTCGCGCAACAGGCTCGCGATGCGGCCCAATTCGGTCTGCATGCCGGTCGTCGCGACGACGCCCGCACCGCGGCCGTAGGTCACCATGGTCCCCTTGTACGCCATGTTTCGTCGCTCGCTGAGCGGAAGATCCGGCGCCGTCAGGGGCGTGGTGGACTTCTCAACCGCGTGGGACTCACCCGTGAGCGCAGCCTCTTCGATCTTCAGCCGGGCGGCCTCGACGAGCCGCAGATCAGCTGGTACCAGGCTGCCGGCCTCGAGCCACACCACATCTCCCGGGACCAGGTCGGCAGCCGGGATAGTCCGGGTGTCGCCGCCACGCCGGACCCGCGCGATCGGCGCCGCGAGCGCTTGGAGAGCCGCCATGGCGCGCTCGGCCCGATACTCCTGCACAAACCCAAGCACGCCGTTAAGGACTACTATGGCGATGATTGCGACGATGTCTTGGGGCTCGCCCAAGAAGGCCGCCAAAATCGCTGCCGCGAGCAGGAGGAGAACCATGAAGTCGGTGAACTGGGCGAGGAGCATCCGGAGGGGTCCGCGAGCGCGCGCCGATACGATTGCGTTCGAGCCGTGCAGGGCCAGCCGACGCGCCGCTTCGTCGGGCTCGAGGCCCACCGCGAAGGGCACGTCCAGCAGCCGACAGGTGTCCTCGGCGGAGTAGGCGTGCCATCCAGTGTGCGCAAACGATTTCGTCGCGTCGACTGCGGGCTGGCCCATTTTCATCTCGCGCTTCGCGCCTTTGCGTCTGGTGACACGCCAAGGCCCCACACCTGAAGGGAAAACCTCAACGGTTGGGGTGGTCCCCGCCTCTCACGCCGGGCTAGAGGTCGTGCGTGGCGAATCGGCGTCCGGCGAGCCGCAACGGGATGACGGTCCACGCGACCAGTCCCGCGAGCACAAGGGCCGCCCCCGGTCCGCCGAGCAGGCGGTGCAGCGCGGCTCCAGTAGGACCGGCCACGACGTCCGCCTGAAACAACCCCAGGCCCAGGGCTCGAGCGGAGTCGACGGGATTGGCCGTGAGAAGGGCGACCAGACCCCAGGTGGCGGTATGGGCCGGCAGCACGGAGAGCAGTGCGATCGCGGCGAGATCCGCTCCGACTACCAGCACGAACCACGCGACGACGGCGAAGCCCACGGCGCGAGCCCGGCCGCGGGCGGCGATCCCGATCCACAGGCCGACGGCGAGGCCGGCGGAGACGAGCAGCGTCGCCACGCCGACCAGCGCGATGTACCGGCCCACGTCCGCCGATCCGGCCAGCACTCCGATGACGAGGCCGGCCGCGCCGAAGCCCGTGACGAGCGCCGCCGACAGCGCCAGCGTCCACGCCGCCCAGCGACTGACGACGATGTGCGCCCGGGGCAGCGGCAGAGCGGTCAGAAACTCGAGCTCGGTACATTCCGCTCCGCTCACCGCTCCGAGCAGCAGCGACAGCAGCGGTACGGTCCAGAGCGTGAGCTGCAGCAGGCTGATCGACGTGCGTGCGAATCCCTGGACGACGACGGCTCCGCCGGCCGACAGTCCGGCGAGCGCGACCCCGACGCTCGCGAGCGCGAACCCCACCGCAAAGAGCGGTACGAGTCGTCCGCGGCGGGCGGCCGCCCAATCGAACCGCAGGAGCGCGCGGCGCGTCATGCGGCGTCCCGCAGCGGCGAGCGGCCCCGGACGAGGATCCGGTAGATGCGCTCGATCGGTGGATCCACCACGCGGCTGTCCCATGCCACGCCGGTCGTGGCCGCCAGCTCTTCGAGTGTACCGCAGGCGACGATCCTCCCGGCCACCATGACGGCGATTCGATCGGCGAGCAGCGCCACGTCACTCAGATGATGCGACGCGAACAGCACGGCGGTGCCGCTCTGCTTCGCGGCGAGCATCGCTCCGCGCACCTCATCCGCTCCATCGATGTCCAGCGAGATGCTCGGTTCGTCGAGGATGAGCGCCTCGAGCGGCCCTAGGGTGGCGAGCGCCAGCATCCCCCGCTGCCGCTGTCCGCCCGACATTTCGCCGAGTGTCGCGTCGAATCGGTCCTCCAGCCCGAAGTCCGCGAGCGCGCGCGCCCCGGCATCGGGCGGCAGACCCCGTGCGGCGGCGACGAGTGCGGCGAGATCCCCGACGACCGCCGAAAGCGGCACGCCCAGCCGTTGCGGCAGGTAGCCCAGGCGGAGACGGGCCCGCAGCGGGTCGGTGACCACGTCCCGTCCTGCGATAACGGCCGATCCCTGATCGGGATGGAGCCCGCCCGCGAGGATACGGAGCGTGGTGGATTTCCCCGCGCCGTTCGGTCCCACCAGGGCGACGATCTCGCCCGGCGCGACCGTCAGCGTGAGCGGCGCCAGGGCGACCCGGTCACCGAACTGCTTCGCGACTCCGCGTAACTCGATCATGTGCTCCTCACCGGATGGCGTCGGCCGCGGATCAGCACGATGGCGGCCCCGACGAGCAGGATGACGCTCGTCGCGCGCTGAGGTCCAGTGCCGCCGAGCCGGGCCGCCGGCGCGGGCGGCAGTTCGCTCAGCGTCACCAGTTGCGGCGCGTGCGCCAATGGGCAGGAGTCGACGACGCCGGCGGTCGCGAACACGGGGAACGTCTGCTCCGCCCAGCCCAACGCACGGGCGGCGGGACTGTCGAGCAGCGGTCGCAGGCTCTCGCGATTCAACGCGAGCGCGGCGAGGGGCGAGGAGGCGTCGTGCGGGGCGTCCAGCACCCCGTCGCCGTCCAGATCGTACCCATCGCGCGCGGCGCTCCAGTAATTGCCCCGTCCCTCGCGGCACAAGGGATACGAGCCCGCGCCGCCGCCGCCGGAGGCGTCGAAGGTGTTGCCGACGACGGCATTCCCCGTCACCGTCGTGTTCTCGCTGTTGGCGAACAATTGCAGGCCGAGCCAGTTGGCCGCCACGAGGTTGCCCGAGAACGTACCGCGGATCACGTTGTCGAAGAACACCCCGATGCCGTTGCCGACGAAGGTGTTCCCCCGGACGGTGGGCTCGGTGGCCGTTTGCAGCACCAGACCGTAGGAACGGACCCCGGCATTCCACGCGAACACATTGTCCGTGATCGTCACATTGCGGGAATTCATGATCACGGCGCCGGCGGCGTTGTCGGTGAAGACGTTGTGCTCAAACCGGTTCATGTGGCTGAACATGTAATGCAGCCCGAACCGCACCTGCGAAACGTGGTTGTCGCGCACCAGCACGCTGTCGGTGTAGGAGAAGTAGATCCCGTCGCGCACCCGGGCGATGCGGTTACCCTCGGCGAGTATCGCGCGGCTGTAATAGAACGAGATGCCATCGCCGCGGTCGCCCTCCCGGGCGGCGGGGAATCCCGTGATATCGAGCCGGCGCAGCACGACATCCCGCGCCTGATCCACGTACACGCCGAACAGCGTGTTGCGGATTGTCAGATCCTCGAGCGTCACCGAATCGGCGGCGATCCGCACGCCGGCGTCGTAGCGGTCGGGGCTGCGGCCCGAATTCTCGATGATGAGCCCCCGCACGATCGAGCCCCGTGCTTGCACTACAAGCACGGTTCCGTTCCCGTCGCCCCGCAGCACCGCCCCCGGTACGCCGAGCACCACCGTCCGGTGCGTCAGCACGAGCGGGCCCGGGTGGATGCCGGGGCCGAGTCGCACCGTATCGGTCGATGCGGCGACCGCGAGCGAGAGGACGACGGAAAGGAAGCTCATGCGCGCATCGTGCGGCGGGCGTCGAGCACGAGGACGGCCAACAGGGATGCGGCGGCGGCGAGCAGCAGGAACGATCCGATACCGGGGAAGCTGTAGATGTCGAAGTTAGCGAGATGTTGATGGCCGAACAGCGGCGGCGTGAACGGTGCCACCTTGATCGGCGCTTCCGGGTTCAGGTGGTGCCCGTAGCTATGCATCCGGTACCAGAACGCGCCGAAGGAAAAGAGCGAGAAGTACACCAGCAGCACCACGAGATCGACGAGGTCCCGAACGCGGGCGAACAACACCGTCCGCAGAGAGAGCAGAAAGAAGACGCCCAACGCAAACGGAATGAACTTCATCTCCACGAAATCGGCCGCGGCGATGTCGCGCATCCCGATATAGTGGTTCAGGATGTTGATGCCCTCGAGATCGGCGCCGTTCGACCCGCCGACCAGTTTGTAGCTGAAGATCGAGAGCCGTAAGCCTTCGGGGAACTGGTTCGCGAGCATCGTGATGCGCCATAACGGAAACAGCGCGGCGATGGGGAGCAGGACTCCCGCCCCGAGCACGGCGAGCCGTGCCCGGGGGGAGAGGACCTGATCGAGCCACTTGGTGAGCGGCATGATCACCGGCCCACGGGACCGGCCGGGGTCGTCGTCGACGCCGCGGCGGCCGCACCGCGAGGTTTCACCAGCAGGTACCCCTGCATCTCCTGGTGCATCGCCGAGCAGAAGTTGGTGCAGTAGAAGGGGTACACGCCCGCTTTCGTCGCCCGGAATGCGACCGTCTTCAGCTCGCCGGGATCCATCACGAGGTTGATGTTGTAGAGCGCGATCCCGAAGCCGTGGATCATGTCGCGCTCCTGCTCCCCGTTGGTGACGTGGATGATGACCGAATCGCCCTGGTTGACCTCGATCGTGCTCGGGGAGAAGTACGACCGGATCGCGTACAGCTTCACCTCGACGATATTGCCGCGCCGCGTCACCTTGGCGTCACTCGCGGCCCAGATCGCGTTCGGGTCGTGGTTGTCCGCCTTGGGGTAGACTTCGATCGGGTGGAGCAGCGTCGCCGGCGCGATTTGTGCGAAATGCGGCTCGGGCTCCGTGAACGCCTCGGACAGCATCGACATGCCGGTGCCCGTGATGTCGATCAGCTCGCTCGATTCTGGCTGGGACGGGCCGATATTCAGGTGCTGGCCCTTCGACATCTTGTTCATCGAGACGAGGTACTTCCCATACGGATGCCGCGTGTCTCCGCCCGCCACCACGAGGTGACCCACGGCGTAGTGCACCGGGATTTTCGCGACCACGAGGGTGGAGTCGTGTCCGTCGAACGGCCCGACCTTCCACTTGGCGATGGCCGATTCGACGTACAGTGACGTGTAGGCGTAGCCCTGATCGTCGAACTGCGTGTGCAGGGGCCCGAGCCCCACGGGGACTTCGGCCACGCGCACCGACTCGAAGCGCAGCACCGGGATGCCGCTCTCGTTGCCCACCGTGTCGTGTGCCGCCGCGGCCGCCTGGAACTTGGCGAAGTCGAAGACGGTGACGTACGGCGCGAGCTTGCCGTTGCAGACCACATAGCGGCCGTCGGGCGAGAAGTCCGCGCCGTGCGGGCTCTTGGCGCAGGGAACGAGGTACATCGAGCCGGGGATGTCTTTCGGTTCGAGGACCCGCACGCCGCCCACCATCTTGCCTTTCCCGGCAGTGGCGGCAGCGGTGGCCTGCTTCCAGTTCACGAACACGAGGTAGTCGCGGTCCTTCTGGCTCGCCGTGACTTCGAGGCGGCCGGTCGCCTCCTCCGTGTTATACGAGGTCCACACGACCCAGTCGTGCGACGCTTCGCGGCCGGTCGACGCCAGGTCCCAATCGAAGGGAGGCGTCATGATCTGCCACGCCAGGCTCATCGTTCCCGTGGCGCTGTCGATCTTGATGCCACTCACGACGCCGTGGTACTTCGTGGCGTAGTCGCTGATCGGCGCGTAGGTCCCGGTGGGCAGCGGAATTGAGAAGCGGCTCGCCACCACGGCGAACTCGGAATTCTCCGTCACGAAGGCCGAGCCGTGACTGCCGCTCGAATTCGGGATGGGCCCCAGGATCTGTTTTGTCTTGAAGTCCTTCAGATCGATGCGCGCCACCCGGTTGTTGGCGTTGTCGTTGACGAACAACCAGCGACCGTCGTAGTCGCCCTTGGTCTTGGAAAGGGCGGGGTGGTAGACGTCGCCCCAGGTGTAGCCGCCCAGCATCTGCTGCGACTCTTCATCGAAACCGTAGCCGGTACCGGGGTAGGGGGTGAACACCGGGATCGTCATGATGTGCCGCATCGAGGGGATGCCGGCCACGAACACATTCCCGGA
>DATJJY010000083.1:0-3863 GCA_035491895.1 Gemmatimonadales bacterium | reverse complement strand
GGTTGTCGGCAAGCGCGGGGTGGATCTCGGCAAGGAGCTCGACGCTGTGCTCGAACCCCCTCATCTCGGAACTGACGTGGGCAAGAAGCTCAATGCTCTGTTCGAGCCCTCTCATGCGAGAGCTGACGTCGTTGAGCATGTGAACACTGCGCTCGAATCTGTCCACGATGTCCCGGGCTCCGCCGAGCACATCAGCGAGCCGCACGGTCGCATCGTCCATATGATGGCCGGCCCCCACGGTGCTCCGCGGATTCGCCGCCGTCGAGTCGCGCACAGCCCGCAGCACCATCCCGGTCGCCACCACGAGGGCGGTCAGCAGCACCCCGGTACCAAGCACGACAGTCAGCACGACACCCACCCCTGTGATTCTGCCAGCGCCGTTGCCGTACTGAGCGATTCACCTCATTCTCGTAGAACCCGCGCGTCCACGTCCCGGTCCACAGCAGCCCCGCGCCGCGGAACCATTGCGGCAAAACGGGTTCCGTGCGTTAGCCTCGACCACGACACCGCGGGAGTCCGGCGCACCGGGCTGAGAGTGTGGCTGACGCGGCCACAGACCGCTCGAACCTGACCGGGTCATGCCGGCGTAGGGAGTTGGTCCGAAACGATGTCCGAGTCGACCTTTCCGCAAGCGACCCAACGGACCTTCAGCGAAGAGCTGTGGGATGCGATCGTCCCGATCTACCAGGCGATCCTCGACCATCCGTTCATCACGGGCCTGGTCGACGGCACCTTGCCGCACGACTCCTTCCGGCACTTCGTGGTGCAGGACTCGCACTACCTGCGCGACTACGCCCGGGCCCTGGCGCTGTGCGCGGCCAAAGCGCCGACCGAGGACGACGTACGAGCCTTCGCCGGCGACGCCGCGGGAGCGATCGCCGCCGAGCAGGACATGCACGGAGCGTTCATGGCCGATCTCGGCGGCTCCGCCGAGCAGGCCGCGACGCTGCCCGTGGGGCCGACCACTCGGGCGTACACCAGCTACCTGCTCGCGACCGTGCACGGCGGATCGTTCCTTGACGGCCTCGCTGCGGTGCTGCCCTGCTACTGGATCTACGCCCGTGTCGGCGAGGCACTGCTCGAACGCTCGTCACCCGACCCGTTCTACCGCCGCTGGATCGCCACCTACGGGGACGAGGCGTTCCAGAGCGTGGTCCGCCGGGTCGTCGCCCTGGCCGACCGCGTCGGGGACGAGGCGACCGTCGCTCAACGCTCCCGCGCCCGGGAGCACTTCATCACCACGTCTCGCTACGAATGGATGTTCTGGGACGCCGCCTGGCGACGCGAGTCCTGGCCGATCTGACGCCTGCTAGAAGTGGCCGGCCCTGCTCCTGGCAGGTCTTCGTCTCGACCGGGCAGTGACTCTTATTTCGCGAAATACGACTTAACTGCCGACACGAACATATCGATGTCCGCCCGGTTGACGTCCATGTGCGTGACGAAGCGCGTGCCGTACAGGATCTGCGTGAGAATGCCGCGCTCGTGCAGCGATGCTTCGAGCGCCGCGCAATGCTCCTGCGGGAACTGGACGAACACCATGTTGGTCGCGTGCGATCGCACGCGGACCTCGTCGATTTCCGCGAGCCCGCGCGCGAGATGCTCGGCGTTCTCGTGGTCTTCCGCGAGACGATCGACATTGTGTTCGAGCGCGTACAAGCACGCCGCCGCGAGCACGCCCGACTGCCGCATGCCCCCGCCCAGCATCTTGCGCCAGCGGCGCGCGCTCTCGACCAAGGCGTCGCTGCCGACCAGCACCGAACCGACAGGTGCCCCCAACCCCTTGGAGAAGCAGATCGAGACCGAATCGAACGGCGCGCACAGCGCGGCGATCGATTGACCCGACGCGACGGCCGCATTGCAAACGCGCGCGCCGTCGAGATGCGTCGCGAGACCGCGGCTCTTCGCCAGCGCGACCGCTTCGGTGACATACCCGGCCGGCAGCACCTTCCCGCCGATCGTGTTCTCGAGCGCGAGCAAACGCGTTCGTGCGAAGTGATCGTCGATCGGCTTGATCGCCGCGGCGATCTCGTCGAGCGGCAGGGAACCGTCCGCGGCGTTCTCGATGGGCTGCGGCTGAATGCTGCCGAGCACGGCCGCGCCGCCGCCTTCGTTCCTGTACGTGTGCGCCAGTTGGCCGACGATGTATTCGTCGCCGCGGCCGCAATGCGCCATCAACGCGGCGAGGTTGCTCTGCGTGCCGCTCGGAAAGAACAGACCCGCTTCCTTGCCGGCGCGCTCCGCGACGGTCGCTTGCAGGCGCAGGACGGTCGGGTCGTCGCCCCAGACGTCGTCACCGACTTCGGCCGCCACCATCGACGCCAGCATCGCCTGACTCGGACGGGTAACAGTGTCGCTGCGCAAGTCGATCACGTCAGGGCCTTCCTGTGGATGACATCAACGGCCCACAGCCGCTCGAAGCGCTCGTGCGGGCCAGACGACGGGTCACAGGAGTGTAGTGCGATCCGGCAATACGCCTTTGAGCGGGTCAAACCTGGTCACGTATCGACGGATGGTGTCTTCTTGCCCTGGACGACCAGGCCGGCGCGCCATGGCTGGGTCGTTCGGTGGTCTCGGGAGCGCGAGGCAGAGCCGGCGCAGCGAATCATCGGCCGTGGCCAGACGGTACTTCGCCGGTGAGAGGATCGTGAGCCATGACCGACAACCGCGTTCCCCCTCCCTTCATCGGCGACGAGCGCACCATGCTGAACAACTGGCTCGACTGGCACCGCGAGACCCTGACCGTCAAATGCGCGGGGCTCTCGGAGGAGCAACTCCGCGAACGCTCCGCGCCGCCGTCGACCATGTCGCTGCTCGGGCTGGTCCGCCACATGGCACACGTGGAGCGCGCCTGGTTCCGCCGCGTACTGAACGACGAGGACGTCCCCCTCCTTTACAAGACCGACGACCCCGACGCCGAATTCAACGACGTGGACACCGCCTCCGCCGAGGAGGCTTTCGCCACCTGGCGGGCCGAGGTCGAGCACGCCCGCAAGCTCTCGGCCGAGGTTCCGCTGGACGCCATCGGAAAGCAGAAGCGCCACGGGCAGGACTGCTCCCACCGCTGGATCCTCGTCCACATGATCGAGGAGTACGCCCGGCACAACGGCCACGCCGACCTGCTGCGCGAGCGGATCGACGGCGTCACCGGCGAATAGCCCGATCCCACCACCGTGATCACGCACAGGTCCAATGAGCAGGACCCGCTCCGCGGCAACACACCGCCCTATTGACTGCCGCACGCAGCTCCACCAAAGCGCCATCGGCCACCGATCACCATGCCGTTCGATTTAAGGGCAGAAGCGCGGCAGACCCGAACGACACGCCATCCAGTACGGCGAGCATGTGGAGATGATTAGGACATCAGGTAACCGTTTCAGCGTGGGACATACCCGGGATGATCAACGGATCACCTAGGGTCCTGGGATGCAGCGGCCCACGAAACTCAGGGCTGGAGCATGAGGGATGCGCAGTGTTCGGCGATCATCATCGCGGGGGCGTTGGTGTTGCCTCCGGTGATGGACGGCATGATCGAGGCGTCGGCGACGCGCAGGCCCTCGACACCGCGCACCCGAAGTTCCGGATCGACCACCGCCCGCTCGTCGGCACCCATCCGGCACGTGCCGACCGGGTGGTACACCGTCGTGGCGCGGTTCGGCACCTCGGCGGCCAGCGCGGACCGGTCCGGGTAGGCGGGGCCGGGGGCGAGCTCGCCGGTCACATCGGCAGAGATGATCTTGTTGGCCATCACGTCGCGGACGAGATCCATCCCGTCCAGGAGCAGCCTGCGGTCGTCCGGCTCGGCGAGGTAGGCGGGGTCGATGACCGGCGCGGCCGTGGGGTCGGCGGAGGAGAGCCGGAGGGTG
>DATJJY010000082.1:0-5548 GCA_035491895.1 Gemmatimonadales bacterium | reverse complement strand
GAGTCGTGCCTGCTCGCCCGCTGGATGGCCGCCGACCTCTACTTCAAGGAGATTCAGGCGTTGCGCTCCGAGCTGTCGATGCGGGACGGCAGCCCGGAGCTCCTGGCTCGTGTGGGACAGGAGCGAGAGCCCTACCGCGCGCTGCTCCGGGAAGTCCGCGACCGGCTGGCGTATACCCGCGACTGGATCGACCAGGTATTGAACGGACGGCGCTCCCTCGCGGACTGGAACAGCGACGCGAGGGTCTATTGGGACCCGGAGGAGCTCGCCCAGCCGCTGCGGTTGTGCGATAGCTCGCTGCGCGAGCGCGGGGCGGCGATCATCGCCGATGGGCGCCTCGCCGACATCCTGCGGCGCGTGACGTGCTTCGGCCTCACACTTGTGCGGCTCGACCTGCGCCAGGAGGCAGGCCGGCACACCGCCGCGCTCGATGCGATTACCCGACAAAGCGGATTGGGCTCGTACGCCGCCTGGGAAGAGCCGGAGCGCCTGACGTATCTGCGACGGGAGATAGAGGAAGGGGGTCGAGCGGCCGCCGCGGCGGTCGGAGCGGCGGCCAGGTTCGCGCCGGAGGTCCAGGACGTCATCGCCACCTTCCAGCACGCCGCCGCCCTCCCACCCGGATCGCTCGGCGCCTACGTGATCTCGCTCGCGAGCCGCCCGTCCGACGTCCTGGCGGTCGAGCTGCTGCAGCTCGCGGCGGGCATCGATCCGCAGCTCCGTGTCGTGCCGTTGTTCGAGCGGGTCCCGGACCTACGCAACGCCGGCGCCTGCCTCACGGATCTGCTCGCGATCGCGAGCTACCGCGAGCGGATCCGAGGGACTCAGGAGGTGATGGTCGGTTACTCCGACTCGGCGAAGGGCGATGGACGGCTCTCCGCGGCGTGGGAGCTATACAAGGCGCAGGAAGACGTCGTCCGGGCGTGCCGGGCGCACGGCGTCAGCGTCACGCTGTTTCACGGCCGCGGCGGAACGGTGGATCGCGGCGGGGGGCCGATGCATCTCGCGATCCAGTCCCAGCCGCCCGGCTCGGTGAACGGCAGCTTGCGCGTCACGGAGCAGGGCGAGACGATCGACTCCAAGTTCGGCCTCCCGGGCATCGCGCTGCGCACCCTCGAGCGGTACACGACCGCGGTGCTCGAAGCCACGCTCCGACCCACGCAGGACGCCAAGCCCCAGTGGCGGCAGCGCATGCAGGAGCTGGCGGACAGTGCCCGCGCCACCTACCGCACCGTGGTTCACGACACACCGGAATTCCCCGCCTACTTCCGGGCGGCCACGCCCCAGGTGGAAATCGAGCAGCTCAGGATCGGGTCGCGCCCTGCGCGCCGCAGCGCGGCCGGAGGGCTGGAAACGCTGCGCGCGATTCCCTGGGTGCTTGCCTGGACGCAGACGCGCCTGATGCTGCCGGCGTGGCTCGGGATCGGGGAGGCTCTCGCCGCACCGGGAGCGCTCGAGGAGCTGCGCCAGATGTACGATGCGTGGCCGTTCTTTCGGTCGACGCTCGATCTGGTGGAGATGGTGTTGGCCAAGGCGTCGCCGGAGATCACCGCGCGCTATGACAGGAGACTCGTCCCTGCCGAGCTGCGGTCGATCGGGGAGGAGCTGCGCGCGCGCCTCGGGCGCACCGTGGAGTTACTGCTGACCGTGACGCGCCACCGGGCGCTGCTGGAGCACAACCCGGTGCTGCGCCACTCGATCGACGTCCGGAACCCGTACGTCGATCCGATCAACCTGGTTCAGGTGGAGGTATTGAGCCGGCTGCGCAGCGGCGAAGGAGAGCTCGAGCTGCTACGCGACGCGCTGCTCGTGACGGTCAATGGAATTGCGGCGGGGATGAGAAATACCGGTTAGAGACGACGGTAGGGGACGGTAGGGGACGGTAGGAGTCGTTAATTGACGACGACCACGACCCCTTTCATCGCCGCGTGGAGCGTGCAGGTGTAGCCGAATTTCCCCGTGGCCGTGAACTGCTTGCTGTAGGTGCCGCTGCTTTGCGTCGCCGAGGCCATTCCCGGGCCGAATGTCACATTGTGCTGCTGCGTCCCCGCCCAGGTCCAATAGACGGTGTCATTGACCTGCAGAATGACGCTGTCGGGCTGGAAGAAATTGTCCTTCACCGCGACCGAGTCTCTCACGGGCGGTGCGGTGGCGGTCGCCGAGAACGTGACATGGGGCAACGCCGCCACTGTGGCCGTCACGACGTAGGCCGTGGCCCCACCGAGTGTCAGAATCGTGGTCGCGACGCCTTTGGAATCCGTCGAATCTACGGTTTGGCTCAGGCTGCCGCCGCTGCCGGTGATGATCGCCCAGTCGACCCGGACGCCCGGCACCGGGGCGGCGTTCGCGTCGGTCACCGTCACGCTGAATGCCGTGGGAAGCGGATTGTTGTAGTACCAGGCCTGCGCGTCGCCGCTTTTCGAGACGAGAGCCGGGGGGCCCAGCGGCTGGGTGCTGTCGCCGTTGCAGGCCAGCGCCAAGAGCACACCAACCAGCACACGTAGGCGCCCAGCGGCGGCTTCGAGCCACCGTACTACATGGGACGGTCCGGACCATTTCCTCATGGCCGGACTCCGACGACCTCGAACGTCCCCTCGAGCTCAGCCGTCGAGCTGGAGCCGGCGAAGACGTGAAATGTTCCCGGCTCGACGACGTATTTCATCGCCTGGTTCCAGAGACCGAGCTGCTGGACTGGGACGCGGAACTCGATGGTCTGCGACGCACCGGCCGCCAGCTCGACGCGCCGGAACCCCTGCAGCTGGCGCACCGGGCGGGTGACGCTGCCCACGTCGTCGCGCACGTACAGCTGTGCTACCTCGGTGCCCGCGCGCGTTCCGGTATTCGCGACCGTCACAAACACCACGAGCGTGTCTCGGGTCCCCAGGCGAGCCTTTCGCACCTGCAGGTCGCGGTAGGCAAATGTGGTGTAGCTCAGGCCGTAGCCGAACGGGTAGAGCGGCGTGTTGGGGACATCGAGATACTTGGACGTGAAGTGTTGACCCTCGACCGCCGGGCGTCCGGTGTTCTTTTCGGCATAGTAGATCGGGATTTGACCCACACTGCGCGGGAAGGTCACGGTCAGCCGCCCGCTCGGGTTCACGTCGCCGAACAGGACGTCGGCGATCGCGTGTCCCGCCTCATCGCCCAGGAACCAGGTCTCGAGGATCGCGGGCACGTGCTCGGCGGACCACGACAGGACGAGCGGTCTGCCGCTCATGAGGACCAGCACCACCGGTTTGCCGGTGGCCTCCACCGCCTGCTCCAGTCGCTCCTGGGCGCCGGGAAGTCCGAGCCGAGAGCGACTGCTGGCTTCGCCGCTCATCGTGTCCGCCTCTCCCACGACGAGGACGGTCAGGTCGGCACGCTGGGCGAGCGCCACTGCGTCGGCGATGCCTGAGGTATCGCCGTCCGTGACGCCGGTGCCCGGAGCCGAGAGGACGGTGACACCAGGGCCCGCGCGTTCGCGGATCCCCGCCAGCACCGTCACGACGTCGCTCGGCCGGCTGCGTCCCGACCAAGGTCCCAGCGGGTTGACGGTATCGGCCGCGAGGGGACCGATCACCGCGATCGTCTTCGCCGCCGCGCCGATCGGGAGCAGGCCACCCTCGTTCTTCAGTAATACGATCGATTCCTGCGCCGCGCGCCGGGCGAGCGCCTTGTCTTGCGGCACCTCGGGGAGCGCGCGATACGGATCATCGAACAGGCCCAGCTTGAATTTCGCGCGCAGGATGCGCCGCACCGCCTCGTTCACCTGGGCGACCGGGATCCGTCCCGATCGCACGAGGGCGGGGAGGCTGTCGACGTAGATCGCGGCCACCATGTCCATGTCGACGCCCGCCGCGAGCGCCAGCCGTCCCGCATCGGCTGCCGACGCGGCGATGCCGTGCGCGCGCAGCTCGGCGACCGACGTCCAGTCGCTCACCACGAAGCCGTCGAATCCCCATTCGTGCCGCAGCACCGTATTCGTGAGCCATGGGTTCGCGGAGCTCGGGACGCCCGCGATCTCGTTGAACGCCGACATGACCGAGCCGACACCGGCGTCGACCGCGGCCTTGTAGGGTGGCAGGTAGACCTCGCGCAGCGTGCGCTCCGACATGTCCACGGTGTTGTACTCGCGGCCCGCTTCGGCCCCGCCGTACGCCGCGAAATGTTTCACCGTCGCCAGGATGTACTGCTGGAAGCCGCGTACGCGCGCCGCGGCGAGCACCGACCCGAGGTAGGGATCTTCACCCGCCCCTTCGGCGATCCGCCCCCAGCGCGGGTCGCGCGCGATGTCGACCATGGGGGCGAACGTCCAGTTGAGCCCCGCGGCACGCGCCTCGCGCGCCGCGAACTTCGCCGTCGCCTCCGCCAGCTCCGGATCCCAGGCACTCGCCTCGCCGAGCGGAATCGGGAACGTGGTGCGGTAGCCGTGGATCACGTCCTGTCCGAAGAGCAGCGGGATGTGGAGCCGAGACTGCTCCACCGCGGTCTTCTGCATGTTGCGCGTCGCGTCGGCGCCGTCGAGGTTCAGGAACCCGCCCACGAGCCCGCGGCGCACCAGCTCCGACTGCGATGGTTTCGCGTTGGGGTCGTAGGTCGGCAGGTTCAGCTGGCCGAGCTTCTCCGCCAGCGTCATGCGCGCGATGAGCGCGGTGATGCGGCGTTCGACGGGCGTCTGGGCGGAAAGCGACATGGGTCGGCAAAGCGCTCCGACAACCGCAAGGCTCAAGAGCGGTGTGCGCACGGCATTCGTCTCCGGTGGGGAACTACTGAGGTTTCGGCTTGACCTGCGCTGTCTTCGTCTTGATGAGGATCACTCCATTGCCGCCGCGCACGCCGTAGAACGCGGTCTCCGAGGGATCCTTGAGGACCTGGATGGACTCGACGTCGCGTGCATTGAGCCCGGTGATGCGCCCATTCGGACCCGGGGTGATCGGAATACCGTCCAGGACGAACATCGGCTCGCTGCTGCCGAAGAACGACGAGGGACCGTGGATGCGGATGGCGACGCCGCCGTCGGGTGTTCGCGTCACGTCGAGGCCGGGCACCGTGCCCTGGAGCGCCAGTTCCACCGGGTCCCCGGGAGCAACCTGGTTCTCAATTCCGGTGACGGTCGATGGACTGCGTTGCGGCGGGTGTGCGCGGTAAGTCGTATCGCGGGCAACGCGGGTCGTATCGGCGAGCTGAGCTTGACCGGCGGTGGCGTTCGAGTGAGCGCATCCGGCAGCGTACAGCGCGAGAACTCCGATGGGCGCGGCACGCCAAGCGAGCGTTGCCATGCGAAACAATATACTCGCATTTCGGCAATCCGCTGCCTCGATGGACACTCTCGATTCCCGGAGTTATTGAAGTAAGTCGATGACCTGCCTCGCCTTGCTGCTCGCCGTCCAGGCGGCACGCGCCGACACGGTGCCGCCCTATCTCACGTTTCCCGAGCCGCAGCTCGACGATACGGCGGCGTACCAGGGATACGAGACGCGGGTGTATCGCGACTCGCGGCGCAACGCGCTCCAGGTCTATCTCAATCGGCGCACCGGCCGCGTTGTACACCTGTGGGCCGATGCCG
>DATJJY010000081.1:0-4710 GCA_035491895.1 Gemmatimonadales bacterium | reverse complement strand
CTCTTCGGGTGGGCGAGGTCGGAGATGTCGTAGATGCGAATGCCGCGGAAGCGGTCCGGGCTCGCCGGGGCCTGCACGCCTTGGGTGCCGCAGTCGATCCGCCCGTCGGTCGATTCTCCCGAGACGAACAACAGGTGACGGTAGACGGACACGTCGCTCTGCATGTCGGGGCAGATGTTCAGGGTGGTCCGGGTGGGGTGCGCCGGGTCCGACACGTCCCACACCTGGAAGCCGCGGAAGCTCCCCTGAATGACGTAGTGCCCCTGAAAGGCGATGTCGGAGTTCATGTAGCCGAAATCGCCGGGTTGCTCGGGAATGAACTCCCTGGGGGGAGCGCTCGTGGACACGAGGCGCATGTTCCAGGCTGCCTGGGCCGCATCCATCCATCCGGCGCGCAGTCCGACGCGCGGGTCCGGGCTGGGTTGTTGGGCGACGGCGCGAGCGGCGGCGAAAGCGCCCGCAATCACGAGGATTGCGACCGCGGACTGGCGACGAATCACGGGTTCCTCTGGGTGATGTGAGATCTGGAAATTCGCCCGGTCGGCGCGCCGGCGTAAGACCCGCATATTTCCGAGATGCTCAAGTCGCCGTTCCTGCAGGAGCTCGAGGGCGCCCGGAAGGTCCTCATCGCCGGCATCGGCGGCGGCTTCGATGTCTTCAGCGGGCTGCCACTCTACTTCGGACTGCAGGCGGACGGCAAGCAGGTCCATCTGGCCAACCTGTCGTTCTCCCTCCTGCCCCCGGAGCCCGAAGCTCGGTTGGCACCGGCCGTCCTCACGGTCACCGCCTCGACCCCCCGCGTGACGAACTATTTCCCCGAGAAACACCTGTGTCAGTGGTTTCGCGGCCAGAGTCAGGACATCGCGATCTATTGTTTCGAGCGCACGGGCGTCCAGCCGCTGCTGGAGGCCTACCGTGCGCTGGTCGCCCACCTCGGCGTGGACACCGTAATCCTCATCGACGGTGGGACCGATAGTCTGATGCGGGGGGACGAACACGGGTTGGGCACGCCGCAGGAGGACATCGCCAGCATCACGGCCGTGCACGAGCTGGACGTGGAGCGCAAGCTGCTCGTCTGCCTGGGATTCGGCATCGATCACTATCATGGTGTCTGCCACTCGCATTTCCTGGAGGCCGTGGCCGAGCTGACGCGACAGGGCGGATATCTGGGGACAGTGTCACTCGTCGCAGACATGCCGGAGGTTCGGCGCTACCGGGAAGCGACGGAAACGGTGTTCGCGCTGATGCCGCACCACATCAGCATCGTGTCGAGCTCAATCCTTTCGGCGCTCCAGGGGCAATATGGTGACCATCATGCCACCGACCGCACCGAGGGAAGTCAGTTGTGGATCAACCCGCTCATGCCGATTTACTGGTGCTTTCGCCTCGGCCCGGTTGCCGAGCGCATCCTGTATCGCGATGCGATGCTCGAAACGCGCTCCTATATGGACATCAATTACGCCATCGATGAGTTTCGGCTGCGCTGCGCGGCGATTCGCCCGCCGGTGGCCATTCCTCTCTGACGGGAGATACCGACATGAGGGTCAGTAAGATCATCGCCGGTCTTTGCGGATTACTCGGTGCCGGCGGGATGTTCCGCGACTCAAGTCGCGGCTCGGCGCTGGCGCGACACGTCCTCAAGGACGAATGGCTCGACAATCACGTCGCCCGCACTCCGCCCATGGGGTGGAACAGCTGGAATCACTTCGGCTGCGACGTGAGCGCCCAGCTGATTCGGGAAACCGCCGACGCGATGGTCGCGAGCGGACTGCGCGATGCGGGCTATCAGTATGTCGTGATCGACGACTGCTGGCAGGTGGCGCGCGATGCACGCGGTCGGCTCGTCGCGGACTCCGCGCGGTTTCCCGGCGGCATGAAGCCGCTGGCCGACTACGTTCACAGCCGCGGCCTCAAGTTCGGCCTCTACACCGACGCCGGCCGCCGCACCTGCCAGGGCCGGCCGGGGACGTACGGGTCCGAGGAGGTGGACGCCCGCACGTTCGCCGAGTGGGGTGTGGACTATGTCAAGGAGGACTGGTGCAACGCGGAAGTGCTCGATGCCCCCACACAGTACGCCAAGTTCCGTGATGCGCTCGCGAGCGCGGGGCGACCGATGGTCTTCAGCATCTGTGAGTGGGGTTCGGCCAGTCCATGGGACTGGGGCCCCGCCACCGGGAACCTGTGGCGCACCACCACCGACATCGAAGACCACTGGACGAGCATGCTCTCGAACCTCGACATCTCCGGCCAGCACGGGTCGGCCGCGCGGCCCGGGGCGTGGAACGACCCCGACATGCTCGAGATCGGCAACGGCGGAATGACCGACGACGAGTACCGTGCGCACTTCAGCCTGTGGGCGATCATGGCGGCGCCGCTGATCGCGGGAAACGACGTGCGGTCGATGTCCGCGGGGACGCGCGATATCCTGACCAACCGCGAGGTCATCGCGGTGGATCAGGACTCCCTGGGTGTGCAGGGAACGGTGGTCGAGGAGCGGAGCCCGGAGCTGCAGGTGTGGATGAAACCGCTCAAGGACGGGAGCCGGGCGGTGGTGCTGCTGAATCGCTCCGCGCTGCAGACGGTGATCGCGGCGTCGTGGTGGCGGCTGCGCATCGCCGGACGCGCCCACGTGCGCGACCTGTGGAGCCACACCGACCTGGGGACGTTCAGCGACCACTTCAGCGCGACGGTACCGGCGCACGGGGCCGTCGTCGTGCGGATCACGCCAGAGAAGAACTGACGCTGTCCGTGACGCGACGCCGGGGAGGGGGCACCGGACGCGTTGGACGCGGGGGCGCTCGACCCGGACAACGCGTTCGAATCTCACTGCCGGTCACCAGCGAAGATGTCCAGGCCGTGCGGCCCCCGCGTCCTCGCATCCTAGCCCCTCCTCCGGCGTCGCTCGAAGATCCACACAGCGCCTCACAATGACCGGAGCGAGTCCGTCTCCTGCGCGAGCGCGTCGAGGAACTGCTGCATCTCGAGTGCGCGGCGCTCACCCTCGCGTTTGGCCGCCGCCGTCTGCAGCCGCCCCGGCATGTCGTGCAGCTGCTGCCGGATGACGTCGATCGCGTGCGGCAGATCCGGCGTGAATTTCTCCCGCGTCGTGAGCGACACGATGCGCGCGACGTCGATCGCACCCATGAAGTCGAGGATGTCGGCATCGCGAAACAGGATCGCGACGGCCACGGTATCGGGCGGCCGGTAGTACTGGTGGTGATCGATGATCTCCTTCACGAGCGGCGCCTGCTCCATCGGGAACCCGGCTTCGCGCAGCACCGTATCCACCACCTGAATGCCTCGGTCGCCGTGATCGACGCCCGGTATGGCGTAGGGGGGCAGGCCCCCCATGTCGTGCAGGTACGCCGCCGCGTAGAGCGCGTCGGTGTCCACGACAACCCCCTCGGCCCGGGCGAGGGCCATAGTCGTCGCGTAATCCCGCCGCCCATGCGCCGGCCCCCACGCGGTGTGCTGCAGATGCGCTTCAGCGAACGTGCGGATGTTGTCCCGCCAGTCACCGGCGGGCGAACGGCGCGCGGCGGTCGCGGGTACACAGGCCAGCAGCAGCAGAGGCAGTAGTTTGGGAGTGGGACGCATAGGGGGCTCGCGGAGTCGGGGCCCAGGAATATGAGGGAGATCATGAGCCACGACGAGCTCGCCGCGCGGCATGACAGCAGGCTCGAGCGCTGGATTGCGCCAGCAGTCGCCGCGCACGGGACGCGATCGGGATTCCGGTTGCTCGCGACGGGCCTGGACGCGTTTTGCGCGCGTGTGGGCCTCATCGAGCTCGCCGACCGCACCCTCGATCTGCAGTACTACATCTTCCACAGCGACACTTCAGGCGAGATCATCGTCGACCGGCTGATCGCGGCGGCGGACCGGGGGGTCCGCGTGCGGCTGCTGCTGGATGACTGGGGCACACTCGAGAAGAAGGACGAAGCCGTGGTGGGACTCGATGCGCATGCGAACATCGAGATCCGCCTCTTCAACCCCTACGTTCATCGCTCGGGGATGGGGAAGGTGGGCGAGTTGGTGAAGAGCTTCTCTCGCGTCAACCGGCGCATGCACAACAAGCAGCTGATTGCCGACGGCGTCGCTGTCGTGCTCGGCGGACGCAATATCGGGGACGAGTATTTTGGGCTCGGTGAGCTGGATTTTCAGGATGTCGACGTACTGGCCGGTGGACCCATTGTCCGTGAGTCCACGGCGATTTTCGAAGCGTATTGGCGGAGCGCATTCGCCAAGCCGGTCTCGGCAATGCGCACAGCAGCGCCAAGCTCCCAGCAGTTCGACGCGGCGCGACGGGCGTTGGCCGAACGGGTCGAACAGCGGCGTGCCTCACAATACGCCAAGGCGCTGCTGGAGTCGCCGCTCGCAACGGATCTGCGTGAAACGCGCGACGTCTTGCCGCATTGGGCCCACGCCCGGATGTTCGCCGATCCTCCCGGCAAGCTCGCCGAGCCGGCCGGTGCCAGAGGCCCTGAGTATCTGGGCGCGCACGTTGCCGCCGCTGTTCGCTCGGCGCAATCGGAGCTGCTGCTCGTGTCCCCCTACTTCGTCCCGGGGCAAGAAGGAGTCGCCACGCTCGGCGGCAAGCGCCGGGAGGGTGTCAGCGTCCGGGTGTTGACGAACTCGCTGGCGGCGACGGATGTGTGGCTGGTGCACGCCGGGTATCGGAAGTACCGACGGCCACTGTTGCGGCAGGGCGTC
>DATJJY010000080.1:0-9340 GCA_035491895.1 Gemmatimonadales bacterium | reverse complement strand
AGGTCCACCCAGCCGTCGTCGTCGAAGTCGCCCCACGCAGCGCCGGAGCCGATGTCTTCGGGAATCTGCGACGTCCGCGTGCCGCTGAAGTTGCGATAGGAAATGCCGGCGGCCTGCGTCACGTCGGTGAAGGTCACGCGCGGGTAGTCGGCGGGGAGCGTGCGCGCGAGCTCGGCGGTGAGCCCTTCCACCGGCTCACCCGGGCGATAGGTCTCCGAGCGGCCCAGCATGCGCCAGGACACGAGGGCGGCAAGCGCCACGAACGTGGCCGCGAGAACCGCCGTGAGCCGGATGCGCCGCTGCCGTCGCGTCAACACCGTGGCCGCGCGGGGAGCACGCGGCCACCCCTAGTCACCGGTCACGACTCGAATCGTCTTGTGATCCTCGGACATCACCGTCGCGGGTGCTGTGAGGCCGGAGCTCCGGCCGAACAGAAAGTTCAACAGGAACTGATCCGCCTTGCGGTACATCAGCCGCGCGGTCACGTGCAGCTCCGTCACGCGCCCGCGGGGCACCCGCACAGCCGAGCGCCGGTTGAGGGGCGAGGTGGTATCTCCCGGATTCCGGATCCTCACGTCGGACGCAGAAGTCAGCGGGCTCGCCGGGCAGGAGAAGGTGAACTGCTCCTTGTCGGAGAAGCCCGGAAAGATGGAGCGGCGGTAGCGCACCCCGACCATCTCCCACAGGTTGTGCCGGTCGATGAGGTTGCCGTACTGGTCCACCGGCTCCGCTTTCAGCATGAACGAACCGGGCGCGATGAAGTTCGCCGTGTCGCGCTGTCCTTCCTGGAAGATGACGCGCCCCGTCTGGTCGGTGACCGTCACCTCCACCCACGCCTGGATGATGTCGAGCGGGCCGGTGGGGAAGTCGTGGCCCACCTTGTTGTTCGTGAGGACGGCCTCGATCGTGATCGGCTCACCCGGCCGCGCGGTCTGCGGCGTCCGTAGGGCGACCGGCACCGCGGCGCCACGGCGCCACTTGTCGGCGATTTCGGGTACCTCGATCTCCCCTCGTAGCCATTGCTCCGTGAGCCGGATGTGCTCGTCGGCGCCAGGCAGGTGGAGCACGCCCGGCATCCACTGGTTGGCGGCGAGGAAACGGTGGCTGCGATGCTCCCCATCCGAGGGGGTGCGGTTGTAGTCCTGGTCGTCGCCATTCGCCGGGTCCGCGGTGTCCGTGAGCGGCATATGGCATTCACGGCACTCGATCGTCTTGGTGGGGTCACCCGGGTGGTTCCAGCGGCTCTTGCGCCAGTTGTCGAACTGATTCTGCAGCTGGACCCAGCCGACCTTGTTGATCTCCCTGTCGATGAACTGCTTGTGACACGCCGCGCAGAATTCGGGGCTCTTGAAGAGCTTGTGCTGCAGCGTGGCGACGTGATCGCGGGGATAGGCGCGAATGAGGAAGTCCCGCAGCAATCGCGGCACCCCCACCGTGTCGGCGTATTCGTACATGTAGCGGGCGGGCTGCGTGATGACGTAAGCGGCATTTCCCTTGACGTCGGTCTGCTTGATGGCGTGACACGTCACGCAGGAGACGCCCTCTTTGAACCCAGCCAGGTTCGTGAGGTCCTTGGTGAAAATGTTCTTGGTTCCGGAGAAGAGCGAGATCGGATCGTGGCAACCGCCGCAGTAGCGCGTGGACTCGGGACCGTTCTGCTCGCCCATCACCGACTGCACCTTCTGGAACCCCGCGTCCATCGCCGAGTAGCGGTGCGCGCTGACCTCCCACTCACGGTAGATGCGCTCGTGACATCCGCTGGTCCCGCAGCCGGCCGACCCGGCGAGCGAGCGCGCGTCATACGCCCCACCGCTCGCCGTGCGGGCGAGGCTCGGCGCAAACGGACGATCCGCGCCGAAGACGAAGCTGTAGTCGTCGGGCAGGCGGTTTACCAGGCGGGTCGGCCGGTAGGCCAGCGCCCCCAGCGCCACGAGGGCCGCCAGCGCCGCCGTCACGTACAGCGTGCGCCTCCCGAGCCGTCGCTGGGCCAGCCGCAGCTCGCGCGCTCCCTCGGCGTGACCCCGCAGCGCGTAGTAGACGAGCATCAGCACGTGGGGCAGCACCGCGGCGATCAGCGCGAACGTCGCGACGACGTGCACGAGATCCCAGCCGTGACTGATCCTCGTCGCCACGAGCGCCTGCACCGAGAGCACCACGCCCGATAGGGCCAGCGCGATGGCCGCGACCATCGAGAAGTATCCGGTGAGCTTGATGTGCGTCATCTGGCGCTCGCGGTACAGCCGCCAATGGCGGATCTGGTACCAGGCGTAGGGCACCACGAAGACGAGGCCGATCAGGGTGTGCAGCAGTACCGCCACCTGGTTCGGTACGCTGAACGGGAGCAGGTACATGGAGAGCCCGGTGAGCGTCTCGAATACCAGAAGAGCAGAGACGCAGAGCAGCAGGCGCTCCTGCCACGCGGCAATTTTCGGTTGCACGTCGATGCGATTCATGGTGTGCGATAGTAGCCCTCGCCAGTGGCTCTAGTCCAAGAAAAACCATGAAAAACATCCTAAGTGGTGCTGAAGAAACACTCATCGCTTTTTCATAGACTTGTGACGCTGCACCGGATGGACGATGTTCCCGGCTCTCACCTAACGACGGATCGGGGCAAGAGATGAGACGCTTGGGGCGCATGGCGGTGATCGCGATGTTGTTCGCAGGTTGCCGCGGCCGCGAACCCGCGCAGGGTCCGAGCGACTCGCTCATCACGGCGCGGACACTCGGTCTCGCATACCTGAGAGACGGCCAGCTCGCCCAGGCCGAATCAGCGTTCCAGAAGGTCATCGACATGGCGCCCGGGCAGGCGCTGGGCTATGCCAACCTGGGGCTGGTATACCTGCGGCAGGGCCGCTACAAGGACGCCGAGCGCGAGATCCGCAAAGCGGCCGGGCTCGATACCGCGAGCGACGACATCACCCTCATGCTCGCCACCGTGTACCGGCTGACCCAGCGCTCCGCCGACGCGCGCAGGGAAGTCGACCGCGTGCTGCGGCGCAGCCCCACCGATCTGCGGGCGCTGTATGCGGTGGTCCAGCTCTCCCCGGACTCCGCCGCGGACTATCTCGGCCGTATCGTGACGCGCGCCCCGGCGAACTTGGCGGCGCGGCTCGAGCTCGTCGACCTGCAGCTCGCGCACGGCGGCGCGGACTCCGCGGCCGCCCTGCTCGAGACGTTGCAGCGCCAGTTGCCCGAGCTGCCGCGTGAAACCGCGCGATTCTTCCAACAGGCATTGTCTCTGGCACGAGCCGGCCGCGGCGCCGAGGCCGCCGTCCCGGCGACGGCGTTCCACCACCTGATGCAGACGACGGCCGGCTACCAGGCGAACCTGGAGCGCCTCCACGGTGCGAGCGGCGCGCTCGCGGGCTTCCCGATCCTCACGTTCAGCCCGAACATGGGCTCCCCGACCGAGGGTCCGAAAGC
Source organism: Gemmatimonadales bacterium (assembly GCA_035491895.1). Lineage (GTDB taxonomy): Bacteria > Gemmatimonadota > Gemmatimonadetes > Gemmatimonadales > GWC2-71-9 > DASTHG01. Next base: position 5,917 of record DATJJY010000080.1, on the reverse strand, counting down.
CGTCGCCCAGGCGGTGCGCTTCACCGACGTGTCGGCGGCCGCCGGGCTGGACGGTGTTGCCGCGGTCCCCGACAGCGAAGCGCAGGCGCTCGCCGTCGGCGACTACGACGGCAACGGCAGCGAAGATCTCTTCGTCGGGGGACACCTGTTCCGAAACGAGCTGGGGCGCTCGGTGGATGTCACCACCGCGGCGGGGATCGCGTTGCCGGGAGGGGAGCGGGCGCTCGCCGCCGCCTTCGGCGACTACGACAACGACGGACGGCTCGATCTGTACGTGGCGACGGCGCACGGCGGCGCCCTGTTCCGCAACGTCGACGATTCGACGTTCAAGGACGTCACCGCCGCCGCGGGACTCGGTGCCGCGCCCGCCGCTGCGAAAGCGCTGTTTCTCGATCTCGACCACGATGGCGATCTCGACCTCTTCCTCGCCGCCCCGCCTCCGGCGGGGGACCGCGCCTACCGCAACACGCTCGACGGCCCGTTCCAGGACATGACTGCGCAGCTGGTCTCACCACCAGGTGCATCCAGCAGGGACGTGGCGTTCGGCGATTTCGACGGCGATGGCCACACCGATCTCCTGCTGCTGGGTCAGGACGACCGCGTCAAGCTGCTGCGGAACATGGGACAGGGTCGCTTCGAGGATGCGACCGCCGCGAGCGGTCTCGGCAGCGCAGGTCCTGCGCGCGCGGGCGCGATCGCCATCGGCGACTACGACAACGACGGTTTTCTCGACGTCCTGGTGGCCTCGCAGGGCGGTGCCGCGCCCGTGCTGTATCACAATAAGAGCGACGGCACGTTCGAGGTGGACGCCCGTGGCAGCGCGTCGCTCCGGAGTCTCACGAGCGCTGCCGCACTCGGCGCCACCTTCTTCGATTTCGACAACGACGGCTATCTCGACCTCGCCGTCGCCGGCCGGAAAGTCTTCCTGTTTCGCAACGATGGCTCCGGACGCTTCGAGGATCGGTCGGCGAGCCTGCCCAGCGATTTGCGGGCGGCGCAGAGCGTCACGGCGGTAGACTGGGATCACGACGGCGACCTGGACCTGATCGTGGTCGGAGCGGACGGCCGGCCGCATCTGTTGCTCAACGACGGGGGCAACTCCAATCAGTACGTGCAGGTGCAGCTCGCCGCGCTGCGCACCGGGAGCGGCAAGAACAACGACTTCGGCATCGGCTCGACGCTCGAGCTCCGGGCGGGACCCCTCTATCAGACCCGTGTCGTCACCAGCCGCGTGACCCACTTCGGCCTGGGGCAGCGCCTCAAGGCCGACGTCCTCCGGGTGCATTGGCCCAACGGCGTGTCACAGACCGTCTACTATCCGGGGACGGACGAGGACGTGCTGGAGCAACAGGTCCTGAAAGGGTCGTGTCCCTACCTCTACGCCTGGGATGGGCACGGCTTCAGTTTCGTGACCGACGTGATGTGGCGCAGCGCGCTCGGCATGCCGCTCGGCATCATGGCGGGGGGAAACGGCCTCGCCTCGGCCCCGCCCTATGCCTCGCGCGAATACATGCGCATCCCGGGCCGAGCGCTCGTCCCGCGAGATGGACGCTACGTTCTGCAGATCACCGAAGAGCTGTGGGAAACGGGCTACCTCGATCAGGCGAAGCTGCTGGTCGTCGATCACCCCGACTCGACGGACGTATACGTCAACGAGGGATTCGTGCCGCCGACGCCCGGTCCCGCGGCGCTCGACCTCTATCCGGTGGCGCATCCCCGGCTGCCGGTCGCCGCAACGGACGAGCATGGTAGCGACTGGCGCGCCGCGCTGCAGGCGCGCGACGATCGCTACGTCGCCCCCCTCACACCGACGCGCTACCAGGGGATCGCCTCGCTGCACGATCTCGTGCTCGACTTCGGGCACCTGAGTCGCACCGACAGCGTATTTCTCTTCCTCACCGGCTGGATCTTCCCCACGGATGCGAGCATCAACCTGGCGCTCGCGTATTCACACGGTACCGGGCAGGGGGTCATCGCTCCCTACCTCGAGGTGAAGGATCGCGCCGGCCAGTGGCGGCGGGTGGCGGACGTCGCCTTTCCGTCAGGGAAGGGCAAGACGGTCATCGTGAACCTGACGGGGAAATTCCTGAGCCCGGACACTCGGGTCCGCATCCGGACGAACATGGAGATTTATTGGGATCAGGCGTTCGTCGCGTCGCGCGGGCCCGCGAGCTCGACCACCGTGACGACCCTCGACCCCGCCCTGGCCGATCTGCACTATCGGGGTTTCTCGACCCAGTACAGGAAAGGCGGGCGCTATGGTCCGCAGTGGCCGGACTATGCGAACGTCACGCGGGAATCGCCCTGGGAGCCGATCGTGGGCGACTTCACGCGCTATGGCGACGTCCTGCCGCTCGTCGGCGCCTCGGACGATCGCTACGCGGTGATCGCTCCTGGGGACGAAACGACGTTGCAATTCGCAGCGGGCGCCCTGGCGCCGCCTCCGCCCGGCTGGACCCGGGACTATGTCCTTTATACTGACGCCTGGTTGAAGGACTCCGACCGCAATACCGCAGCCGGGGGTACGGTGGGCCCGCTGCCGTTCCATGCCATGCCGGCGTACCCCTACGGTCCGAATGAGGCCTACCCAGCCGACCCGCTGCACCGGCGCTACATCGAGCAGTACAACACCCGACACGTAGGGCGGGGGCGGTTTCCAGTATCGCCCTGAGGAAGCCACTGCCTTAGTGGCACGGCGCCGGGGGTGGGGGCGCCGGACGGTTTGGAGCGACGCCGGGGGTGGGGGCTAGGACGCGGGGACGCGGGGGCCGCACGGCCCGGACATGATCGCTCGCGGCCAGCAACGGGATCCGATAGGTTGGTCCGGGTCGAGCGCCCCCGCGTCCAACGGTCCGGCGCCCCCACCCCCGGCGCCGCCTGATCCGGGCTCTTGCGGAGTCCGAATCCGACGCGTATCTCCTTATCTCGCATCACAACACGTTGGGGGCAGTCCTCCCAGTGGGGGCAGGCGAATGGCACGAGGCCGTCACCTCTTTGCCGCGCTGAAGGGTGGTGTGCTAGGCACCACCATAGTCCTCGTTTTGTGTGTTTTGACTTTTTCTCCTGCCGTTTCCGCTCAGACTGCCAACCCCGCAACGCTGATCATCCGTTCAGACGACGCCGGGATGAGCCACAGCGTCAACATGGCGCTGCAGCGGCTCATGCAAACCGGCATGCCGTTGTCTGTCTCGGTGATGTTCCCCACACCGTGGTACCAGGAAATCGTCGGCATCCTGAAGCAGCACCCGGAGGTCGCTGTCGGTATTCATCTGACACTGAACTCCGAGTGGAAGAACTATCGGTGGGGACCCGTCGCGGGGCGTGAGGCCGTCCCGACGCTCGTCGATTCGAACGGTTTCTTCTTCCAGTCTTCCGAAGCACTGCACAACAACCATCCGGACATCGCGCAGGTCGAGCACGAGCTGCGTGCGCAGATCGATCGCGCGCTGCACTCCGGCATCAAGATCGATTACGTCGACTATCACATGGGGACGGTGGTCGAGTACCCCGAGTTCCGCGACGTCGCCGAGCGACTGGCGAAGGAGTACTCGCTCGGGATGATGGGGTATTTCGGCGATTCCACCGACGCGCCGCAGTATTGGGCGGCTCCCCAGAGCAAGGGCGACAGCCTGGTGGCGTTCATCAATCGGCTGCACCCGGGCGTGACGGTGCTGGTCACCCACGTCGGGCTCGACGACGCGGAGCTGGGTGCCTTGATCGACATGAACACCGCGCAACCGCTCCCCGACATGAGCAAGAACCGTCAAGGAGAGCTCGATGCTCTCACCTCACCGCGATTCGCCCAAACCCTCAAAAACAGGAGCATCCACCTCATCACCTATCGTGAGCTGATCGGACAACAGGGATTGCAGTCGATGCGGAGACCCCCACAATGATTAGCGCTCGGAGGGTTGCTATGGAGAGCAATAGCCTAGGTAAGCGAGTATTGCGTGCTGTGGGGATGTGTGCGCTGCTGGCACTGGTGGTCTGCCCAGTCGCCGTCGCTCAGAACGTCACGGTCACCGGAACAGTGACGTCGGCGGCTGGTCAGAAGCTCAATGGTGCCACCGTGCGCATCCGCGGCACGAATACCAGCACGTTGACCGACGCACAAGGAAAGTATTCCATCGATGCTCCGCCGGATGCGATCCTGGTGTTTGCCTACATCGGGTACCGCGGCGTGGCCCAGGGGCTCAGCGGACGTTCGACGATCGACGTCGTCCTGGAGCCTTCGGTTGCCGTGCTCCCGGAAGTGGTCGTGACCGGCTACACCTCGCAGCGGCGCGCCGACGTTACGGGCGCTGCCTCGAGCGTCGACGTCCAGAGCACGCAGCGGCAGTCGGGGGCCAGCGTGCTGCAGCGGCTCGACGGCCGCGTCGCCGGAGTGACGGTCGATAACGGCGGGTCGCCCGGCTCGCGCACCACGGTGCGGATCCGGGGCATCAGCTCGTTCCAGAACAACGATCCGCTGTACGTCGTCGACGGCACGCCGGTGCAGGACTCGTACCTCAACTTCATCAACCCGGACGACATCGGCTCGGTGGAAGTGCTGAAGGACGCGTCGGCGGCCTCGATTTACGGCTCGCGGGCGAGCAACGGCGTCGTCATCATCGAGACGAAGAAGGGTCATCCCGGCCGGCGCCGCGTGTCATTGGATGTCACTACCGGCGTGGCGAGTCCCGTCAAGGGCTATGATGGGATCCTGATCCAGAATTCGCTGGACTACTTCGCGGTGGTGAAGACCGCGTTCAACAACGCCGGACTGAATCCGCCGACGAACATCTTCGGGGATCAGAACAGCCCCAGCGTGCCGGCCTTCATCTGGCCGAACGACGGCGTGCACCAGACGACGGACACGCTCAATACGGCCTCGTATGCATTCACGAGCGACGGCACAAAGCTGATCATGCCGGGCAGCCCCGGGACGAACTGGTGGAAGGCGGTGTTCGGTTCCGGTCAGGTGCGCAACGCCAATCTGTCGGTTTCGGGCGGCGGCGAGGACAACGCGTACCTCGTGTCCTTCAACTACCTGAATCAGGAGGGCACCGCGGCGTTCAATCTGTACCAGCGCGGCGGCGTGCGCATCAACACGACGTTCAACATGGACCGGGTGAGCATCGGGGAGAACCTCTCGATCTCGCGCGAGCAAGCCTACGGCGGGCTCGACGACAACGGGCTGGGCGAAGACAACATCATCGGCAAGAACATTTTCCAGCAGCCGGTCGTGCCGATCTACGACATCGCGGGGTACTTCGCCTCCGGTAAGGCGGTGGGGCTCTCCAACCTGACCAACCCGCTGAAGATCGCGTCGGTCGGCCAGCACAACATCAACCAGAACGATCGCATGTTCGGCAACGTGTTCGCGGGTTTCGACGCGAGCCACGGGTTCACGCTGAAGACGCGGTTCGGGTTCAATCTCGATCAGAACAACTTCCACGGGTTCAGCGCGATCACCCCGGAGAACTCCGAGGTGACGTCCATCAACGGCATCAACGAGAACTACGATCTGTTCACGGAGTGGACCTGGAGCAACACGCTCAACTACGTGCGCGCGTTCGACAAGCACAACCTCAACGTGCTGGTCGGACAGGAAGCGACGAAGAATACCAACCGGTTCGAGGCGGGGAGTTGCGCGAACCTGCTCAACGATGACGTGAGCGAGCGGTTCATCCAGGACGCGCTGTGCGACCCGACCACCAAGAACGTCACCAGCACCGGGAGCATCGCGGCCCTGATGTCGTTCTTCGGCAAGGCCGACTACAACTACGGCGAACGCTACTTCCTGAGCGCGACGGTGCGCCGTGACGGGTCCTCCCGTCTCGGGCCGACGCATCGCTGGGGCACGTTCCCGGCGGTCGGGCTGGGGTGGCGGGTGTCGAATGAATCGTTCTTCCCGAGCTCCGGGTTCCTCAGCAGC
>DATJJY010000079.1:0-16508 GCA_035491895.1 Gemmatimonadales bacterium | reverse complement strand
GCCAACGAACACGACGACGTTGTCGCCGACGAACAACATCTACGCGCGGACCGGCATCCCGAACTCGCAGACGTCGCCGAGCTTCCTCACCCAGCTGCAAGCGGTGCGGGCCGGGGCGCCGAGCGCGCTCACGGCGACGTTTACCAGCCAGACGTCGGCGGTGGGCGATCTCGTCAAGGCGGGACCGGTGGCCGGCGCGTCGCAGACGGCGGTAATTCCCTTGCTCGGCTTCAACACGCCGACCGACACCACGACAGGCGGCGTGCTGTTCCGGCCGCTGCTGTCGGGGAGCACCGTGATTTCTGCCGCCATCTCCGGGTTCCTGGCGGTGACCAGTGCCGCGGGCACGACCGTGAACGTCACCCAGCCGCCGATCACGGTGAATGCGGTGACGGTGGGGAGTGGGCTGCAGGTCGGCGCCGGCGGGAACCTGGGGGCGTCGAACCATGGCGGCAAGCTCGTGTCGATCATCAGCAGCAACCCGGCCGTGTTGGTTTCTCCCAACACGACGACCCCTGGCACGGACTCGATCGCGGTGTTCGTCCCCAACAACTCGACCTCCTTCAGTTTCGTGGTTCAGGGGATCGAGGGTCACACCGACACCGTGACGGCAGCCATCACCGCCAAGGCGTCCGGGTTCACCGATGGTTCCGGGACCGCGGCGGTGGTGCCGCCGGCATTCGACGTAATTGGGCTGCCGTCGACGCCCACCGCCGGCTCAGCGGACGTGGCCTTCTACGTCCGCGTCGGTATCGCCAACTCGACCTATCAATTCCTGACGCAGCTGCAGGCGGTGCGCGCCGGTGCCCCCGCGGCGCTCACGGCGACGATCACGAGCAATGCCCCGACCATCGGAACGCTGGTAGTGACCGCGGGACCGGGGGCGACCCAAACGGTGACGATCCCCGCGTTGCAGACCAATTCGCCGACGACCGTGGCGACAGGGGGCGTCGCATTCCGGCCGGTCGCGACGGGTCCTGTCACCATTACGACCACGATTTCCGGCTATGTCGGCACTGCGTCGGCGATCACGCTCATCGACGTGCAATAAGCCTTGACGATCCGTCCGGCGGCGCTCATTTCTGACGGATGACGCGCCCCCGCCTGCCGGTCCTCAGTGCCCTCGCCGTCGCCGCCGCTGCCGTTACCGCGCTCGCCACCTGCGGGCGTGAGCCGGCCGCTCCGCGTGGCCCAGCTACTCTCGCGGTCGCCGCCGTCCTCCCGGCCGGGCTCGATCTGGCGGCGTTCAACCTCTCGATCGATTCGATCCGGCTGATCGCCCGCAACTCGCAAGCGGTCACGGTGTTCGACAAGACGTACGGGTTCCCGGCGAATCAATCGAGCGTTTCCGTGCAGGCGGACGTACCGCTCGCGCAGTCCCCCGAGACATTCGACGTGACGATCGAGCTGCGCGCCGGGACGATCGTGCTCTTCTCCGGCACCCAATCGGTCTCGCTGACGAGCGGCTCGAATCCACCGCCGCCGCCGATCCCCGTGAGCTACACCGGTCCCGGACAGAACGTCGCCACGCTCACCCTCGGGCCGCTCGATTCGCTGCTGACCGAGGGGGGCTCGCTGCAGTTCCGCGTCACCGCCAAGGACGGCGTCGGGGCCAACGTGCCGAGCTTCTACGTGTCGTGGTCGACGAGCGACACGATCGCGGTGCCGATCGACGCCACCGGCACGCTGAAGGCGCCGCTGCTCAGAAACAAGATCACGGTGCGGGCGCGCGCCTTCCCGGACACCACGATACAGGCCACCACCACACTGCAGTTCATCCCGGCGTTGAGCGCTGTCAGCTTCGACAGCGGCTGCGGCCAGAGCGGACTCCCCGGCGTGCAGCTGCCGCAGCCGATCGTGGCCCGCGTGCTCGGCACTGACGGGCTCGGCGTCTCGGGTGTCCAGGTAGCGTTCTCGGCGATCACCTCCGGCGGTCTCGTCGCGACGCCGAGCGCGGTCACGGACACCGGTGGCCGAGCACGGACGCTCGTGACACTGCCGAGCATTGCCGGTCCCGCTCAGTTCCAGGCGAGCGTCACCGGGTTGTCCGCGGCGGTCTGCGTGCCCACGGTGGCGAGCAGCCCTCCCACTCAGCTCGCGTTCAAGACGCAGCCGGCGAACGCCGTTGCCGGCGCTTCGATCGGCTCGTTCCAGGTCGAGGTGCGTGACGTGTCAGGGAATGTGGTCGCTGGAGCTACCAACGCCGTGACGATCGCGATCGGCGCGAACCCCGGTGGCGCGGCGTTGACCGGGACGACCACCGTGAATGCAGTCAGTGGCGTCGCGACCTTCACCGGCTTGAAGCTCGACAAGATCGGTGTCGGCTACACGCTCACCGCGAGCGCGAGCGGTCTCACCAGCGCCACGAGCTCGTCCTTCACCATAACATCCGGCCCACTCAACAGTCTCGTTTTCACGACTCAGCCGGTGAACATGACGGCTGGAACAGCGTTCCCGACCGTGGTCGTCACGGCAAAGGACGCGCTGGGAAACACGGTGTCGACATTCACCGGTTCCGTGTCGCTCGCCTTCGGGTCACATCCCCCGTCGGCGACGCTGACCGGTACCACCAGCGCGACCGCCGTGGCGGGTGTCGCGACATTCTCGGCGCTGGGGCCTCTCCCCGTCGCGGGCGGGTACACCCTGGTCGCCTCCGCGTCGGGCGTGGGAAGCACCGCCAGCAATTCGTTTATTGTGAATCCGGCGCCGCCTGTCGCGCTGGCGTTCCTGGCCCAGCCGACGACCACCCTCGCGGGGGCCATCATCACCCCGTCTGTCAGCGTCACGATCAGGGATTCGGTCGGCAATATCGTGACGTCGGCAACGAACGCGGTGACGATGGGCTTTGCGGCGAACCCGGGTCAGGGTCCACTCGGCGGGACGCTCACCAGGACCGCGTCGTCGGGGACCGCGACGTTCACCGACCTGTCGGTCGGCGTCGCCGCATCGGGCTACAAGCTTGCCGCGAGCGCCACAGGCCTCGCCACGGCCACGAGCGCGGCGTTCGACGTGTTGGTGCGCCCGCCGGGCGTGGTATGGACGAATCTCACGGGCGTCAACAACAACTGGAGCAATCCCGCAAACTGGAGTCCGGCGCGCGTCCCGGGTGCGTCCGACACGGTGTCGATCATGCTGCCGGGAACCTATGTCGTCACGCTCGACGTGAACGCCCACGTCGCGTTCCTGACGCTGGGGGACACGATCGGCGGCATCATCATGAACGTGCAGACCGGTCGAAATCTGCTGATCGATTCCTCCGCGGTGATCAAGCAAGGAGGCTCGATGCTGCTGGCGAGCTCCGATACGATCGGCGGCGCCGGCAACCTGACCAACCAGGGGAGCATCACGATGGATGCGAGCGCCATCACGACGGCGTTCCTCTCCAACAGCGGCGTGCTGCAAGCTTCCGGGGTCAGCAGCATCACCGGCTCGTTCGATAATTCCGGTGGTGTGTTCGTGTATGCGACCGCGACCGGCGATGCGACGTTGACGTTCGCATCGGGGTTCCTGAACGCCGGCGGGATCGTGCTGCAGAACACGGATCAGGTGGCGCGGAACGTCACCCTGTTCGTGACCAGCGGCGTGCTCACCAACATGGTCACCGGCAGTGTGCAGAGCGCGGTAGGCAACGCCGGTGGCAACATCACGCTCGCGGCGATGCTCGACAACCAGGGCGACGTCTTCGTGCAGCAGACGCTGACCATCGATCGTGACTCCGCGAGCCATGGCAACTCGGGGCAGATCATCCTGAACGGTGGCGACCTGAACGTTATCCTCTCCGGCTTCCGCCCGGCGTTCAGCAATGAGTCGGGAGGGTTGATCGACGTCGGGACGAACAAGCTGGCGATTACGAACCTGTCGAGCGGGACGTTCATCAACCAGCCAGGAGGTATGCTACAGGGGTCGGGGACTATCGACATCGACAGCGCGAGCTTCATCGACGACGGCTTCCTGGATGTGGGCGGGGTGCCGGGAATCTTGAATTTCATCGGGCCGTACACGGAAGGGCCGAACCCCGCTGCGCTGACGGTCGACATTGGTGGTGATCCCGCGACGCCGGGGGTGACGTTCGACCAGTTCCAGGTCTCGGACAACGTCAACCTGCAAGGTGGGACGCTCAACGCCAACCAACTCGGCGCTGTCCCCGCCGGCAGTGACTACGTCATCATCGTCGTGCCGGCGGGGAAGACAATCACAGGGGATTTCCAAACCAAGAACTTGCCGTCCCCGAACCCGCTCGCGGGGCCGTGCACGGGCGGCGTGTCAGGGACGCAGTACGTGATCCACTGCCCCTGAGCGGGCCGGTGGAGTCGTTGTCTAATGCAGGTTGAGCCGGATGTCGATATCCCCGAGCACGTCGCTCGGGGCGTCGACGAAGATGACGCGGCGCTCGGCCGGAATGCGGCGGATGATCATCTTCTCGAGCGGGCCTTTCCCCTTGCCGTGGCCGTGGTTCCCGGCGCGGTACCAGATGATGCGGTCGTCACGGTCGTTCTCGATCTTCACGACCTCGAAGCCGTGCCGGCCCAATACGTCGTGCGTGATGACGTACGCCCGGTCGGTGGTGACGGAGTAGTGCTTGGGGCCGTGACCCTGCGCGCGCGCGGGGCGGACGGCCGCGGGGACGAGTAGCACTACCAGCAGGGCGACGAGTTGTTGGCTACGCATGACCGCTCCTTGGCGAACTGCGTTCACCCAAGGATACCCCGAGCCGCCTGGAAGTCACTCGTTCCCCGTTTTCAGCCTCCCGGCGAGCGCAGCCTTGTGTATCCTGAAGGCACCACGAACAGGCTGTCGGGCAAGGTCTTACGCTCCAGCGACCACACTTCGACGCTGTAGCCGCCCTCCTCGTCTGCCGGATCTCATAGCCTCTCTTATTTCAGGATCAGTTTCGCGATTGTGCTGAGCTGCATGTTGCTCGTGCCTTCGTAGATCGTACCGATCTTCGCGTCGCGGTAGAATTTCTCGACCGGATATTCCTTGGTGTACCCGTAGCCGCCGAACAGCTCGAGACAGACCGAGGTGACGCGCTCGGCCACCTGCGAGGAGAACAGTTTCGCCATGGCGGCGTTCTGCGTGTACTCGGCCCCGGCGTCCTTCAAGCGGGCGGAGTTGTACACCATGAGCCGCGCCGCCTCGAGCTCCGTGGCGGCCTGTGCCAGCTGGAACTGCACCGCCTGAAAGTCGGCCACCGGTTTGCCGAACTGCTTGCGTTCCTTGACGTACTTGGTCGCGGCGCGGAGGGCGCCGCGCGCCACGCCGATCATCTGCGCCCCGATCCCGATGCGCCCGGTGTTGAGCGTCTCGATCGCGACTTTGTATCCCTTGCCGACCTCACCCAGGACGTTGGCTTCGGGGACTTCGCACCCCTCGAGAATCAGCTCGGTGGTGGAGGACGCGCGGATGCCGAGCTTGTCTTCCTTCTTGCCGACGCTGAAACCCTTGAAGCCGCGCTCCACGATGAACGCCGTGATCCCCTTGTACCCTTTGGCGAAGTCGGTATTGGCGAAGATCACGTAGACCCCCGCCTCGGCGCCGTTCGTGATCCAGAGCTTGCGGCCCTGGAGAATCCAGCGGTCACCCTGTTTTGTGGCCTTCGTCTGCAGCCCGAAGGCGTCGGAGCCGGACTCGGGCTCGGAGAGGGCGTAGGCGCCGACGGTATCGGCCGCGAGGCGGGTGAGGTAACGGCGTTTCTGCTCCTCCGTGGCCCACTGCAGGAAGGGCTCGATGACGAGGGTGTTCTGCACGTCGACGATGATCGCCGCGGAGGCGTCGACCGCCGACAGCTCCTCGACCGCCAGCGTGGTCATGAAGAGACCGCCGCCCGCGCCGCCATAGGTCTCGGGGATCTCGATCCCCATGAGGCCGAGCTCGAACAGCTTGGGGAGCAGCGTGGCGTCGATCGCGCCCGCCTGGTCCATCGCCGAGACGCGCGGTCGCACCTCCGTCTCGGCGAAGTCGCAGACCGCGTCGCGGAACATCTGCTCCTCTTCGGACAGCGCGGTCAGGGGCGCCGCGGAGGTCGACGTCGTCATCCCGGCTTCTTGTCCGGCAGCTGGAGCATTTCGCGGATGCCGCCCAGGGACGACAGCACGGCCGTTGCCTCGTAGGGCATGTAGACGACCTTGTTGTTCTGGCCGCTCACCATCTCCTTCAACGCCTCGAGGTAGCGGATGGCGATGAGGTACCGCGCGGGATCGCCGCCTGTGCCCTTGATGGCCTGCGTGATGCGCTCGATCGCCTGCGCCTCGGCCTCGGCGACCTTGAGTCGCGCCGCCGCCTCCGCGTCCGCCGCCAGGATCCGCGCCTGCTTCGTCCCTTCGGCCTTGTTGATCTCCGATTGCCGGATGCCTTCGGCTTCGAGGATCGCCGACTGTTTGCCCGCCTCGGCGGTGAGGATGGCGGCACGCCGATCGCGTTCGGCGCGCATCTGCTTCTCCATCGCGTCGCGGATGTCGCGCGGCGGGTTGACGTCCTTCAGCTCCACCCGGGCGACTTTGGCGCCCCACTTGTGGGTCGCGTCGTCGAGGATCTCCCGCAGCTTGGTATTGATGTGTTCGCGCGACGAGAGCACCTGATCGAGGTCCAGCTCGCCAACCACGTTGCGCAGCGTGGTCTGGGTGAGCTTTTCGATCGCGTCGGGGAGGTTGGCGATCTCGTACGCCGCGCGCACGGGGTCGGTCACCTGGAAGTAGATCAGCGCGTCGATCTCGACGACGACGTTGTCCTTGGTGATCACGTTCTGGCGCGGGAAGACGTAGACCGTTTCGCGCAGGTCGATCGTGGTGGATCGATAGCGGCGCGTGATCGTCTCCCCCGACGGCAGGCTGATCACCGAATGCCAGTCGAGCGCGCGCGGCTGATCGAAGAAGGGGACGACCAGATTGATCCCGGACGTCAGGCTGCGACTGTACTTGCCGAGCCGCTCGATCACCATTGTTTGCGCCTGGCGCACCACCACGATGGTGCGTCGCACGATCACGATGGCGAGCAGCGCGATCACGCCGACTACGATCAGTCCAAAATTCATGGCTCTGGGACCTCCCTCTCCACGACCAGGGTGCTGCCATCCACCTGGATCACCACTACGCGCGTCCCCGGATCGAGCGTCGCTCCGGTTCCGGCCTCGAGCAACGTGCCGCGCCAGTCTTCGCCCTCGATCGCGACCCGGCCCACGCGGGTGACGGGGTCGAACCGCCTGGTCACGATCCCCGACTTCCCGACCAGCGCGTCGACGTTGGTCCGGACTTCCATCCCGCGGGCGTGGATGAAGCGCCGCACCAGGATCGGCCGCAGGCCGAACAGCGTGGCGACCGTCGTTGCGGCGAAGACGAGCGTCTGGCCCAGGATGCCGATTGGGAAGAGACCAGCGACCCCCGCGGCCATGCACCCGATGGCTACGCTCGCGAGCCAGAACCCGGGGGCGAACATCTCGGCCACGAGGAGCAGCGCCGCCAACACGATCCAGATCTGCCAGCCGGACACGGACCTTCCCTGCTGGTGGGCGCTGGAAATTACCGCCGCCGGGGGGCCGGCGCGACCATTGCAACCCTTTGGCTTATCAAGCTATCCACCCCTGGAAACCCCTGCCGTCCGCCTGCGTACGGCTTCGCGTCACCTTCACGCTGGAGCATCCGATGGGCACCTCCGTCGTCCCGGGCGTCCTGATCCTCGCGGCAGCGATCCCGCTGGCCGCGCAGACGCCGCAACGCTACACGGTGAGCGGCGACAACGTCGCCATTTACAATCTCGCGGGCGCCGTGCGCGTCGAGGCGGGCTCGGCCGGGGATGTCGTGGTCGAGGTGACGCGCGGCGGATCGGACGGAGCCAAGCTCGACGTGCAGACGGGCCCCATCGGGACCCGGCAGACGCTGCGCGTGATCTACCCCGACGACGACATCGTCTATCCAGCCCTCGGATGGCATTCGAGCTCCACGCTCGACGTCCGGGACGACGGCACGTTCGACGACGATCACAACGACCGCCACTCCTTCGGCCGTGGCCGCCGCGTCCGCATTCGCGGCGACGGATCTGGTGTCGAGGCCTACGCCGACCTGCGCGTGCTGGTGCCCGCGGGCCGCCGCGTCGCGATCCACCTCGCCGTCGGCAAGATGACGGCCACCAACGTGAAGGGTGAGCTCACCCTCGATGCGAGCTCCGCCGACATCACGGTGAACGGCGTGACCGGGTCGCTCGTGGCGAACACGGGGTCGGGCGACGTCCACGCCACCGATATCACCGGGGACCTGAACCTTGACACCGGCTCGGGGAACGTCAGCGTCACGCGCGCCCACGGCGACGACCTGTCGATCGACACCGGCTCCGGGGACGTGACGATCGATCACGCCGAGGGTCGCTCGCTGAAGATCGACACCGGATCGGGGAACGCCGACGCGACGGCAGTGAAAGCCGACGATCTGAAGATCGATACCGGGTCGGGCGACGTGACGCTCGAGCTGCTCGCCGGCGGCGGCATCATCGACGTCGACACGGGCTCGGGCGAGGTCAACCTTACGCTGCCGGCGGACTACGGTGCGGACGTCGTGCTCGACACGGGCTCTGGCGGCATCGATCTCGGCGGCATCCCGGTGACGGTGCGGAAGGTCCAGGAGGATCACATCGAAGGCCGCATCGGGGACGGGAAGGGGAGGCTGCATGTGGAGACGGGGAGTGGGGGGGTGAGATTGAAAAAGGCGTAATCGGTCTTCGGTAATCGGTTGTCTGTTACGGCTGCCTGTGATCATTGCAGGCAGCCGCATTTTTTCGATGGGGCAAGCAGGGATTTGGCACCACGCCGAATCGCTAACCTCTTCAGGTTATTGCTGTGCAGGATTTTCGAGCCTTGCGTGTCTACCAACACGCTTACTCATTGGCGCTCGATGTCTACCGCCACACGACGCAGTTCCCGCAAGCTGAGCGATACGGCCTTGTTGCTCAGCTGCGGCGGGCGGCTGTCTCGATACCCGCGAATATCGCAGAAGGGTGTGGCCGGATGACGCAAAGAGACTTGAGGCGGTTCCTATCGATCGCACACGGGTCAGCTGGTGAGCTGGAAACTGAGCTGGCGCTCTCCGCTGACCTCGGTTTTCTTCCCAGGCAAGAACATAATACGCTTCACGAATCGATAATCGGAGTGAAACGCGGTCTTGGCGCATTCATTCGCAGATTGGATCGATCTTGAAAGCCCTAGAGCTCTTACCGACGACCGATGAGCGATAACGCTGTTCGTCTAGACAAGTGGCTCTGGGCCGCCCGCTTTTTCAAGACGCGCGCCGCAGCCTCGCTGGCGATCGGAGCCGGAAAGGTCGAAGTCAACGACGCGAAGGCGAAGCGCGCGAAGATCCTGCATGTCGGCGACCGCATCCGCATCCGCAAGAGTCCGTACGAATTCCGGCTCACCGTGCGCGTGTTGAGCGAGCAGCGCGGCCGGGCGGCGCAGGCGGCGACGCTGTACGAAGAGGAACCCGCCTCGAAGGCCGCGCGCGAGCGTCTGTCACAGCAGCTGCGGATCGCCCCGACGCCGGGCTACGAGGGGAAGGGGCGGCCGACGAAGCGCGACCGGCGCGAGCTGGAGCGGCTGCGGGGGGACGAAGAGTCTTGAGCGGCACGTGGCCGGGCTCGTCGACATTCGACATCGCCCCGGACGGCGCGGGGAGCCGCGTGACGGTGGCTCCGGTTCGGGCCCCCTAGTTCTTGCTGAGCTTCCGGCCCAGCAGCCAGCCCAACCCTACGCCGAGACCGGCGCCCACGAGGGCCGTGATCATCAGCTTCTTGGGAGCCCCGAACGGCACGAACTTCGTTTCCTGGCCGGTGATCTCGACGACACCCACCGGCCGGGCGGCGACGCCGCCGCCGGCGCCTTCACCCTCCCCCTCCACCGGAGTCTTGCCGTCGGGGGACTTCTTGGCGTGGGTGCCGGACCCGTGGCCGGCCCCGAATCCGTAGGCCACTTTCGCCACCGGGATCACCGTTTTCCCATCGACCACGATCGGATCGCCGTACACCGTCTTGACGCTCGCGCTGCTCCGCAGTTGTTCGACTGCGCCCTCGATCAGCTCTTTCGCGCTCATGACACACCTCCCTCGATGTTCACAGCCTGTTGCCTGTTCCAGGGTAGCGCGCTGTGGCTGAAACGACGGTGAACCCGGCGTGAGTCTCCGGTAGAGAACGACAAAACGAAAACGGCGGGCATTTGGCCCGCCGTTTTCCATGGCCCCGCTGCCTGTACTAGCGGCGCCGCGAATTGGCCAGCAGCCGCAGGATCTCGAGGTACAGCCAGATCAGCGTCACCATCAGCCCGAACGCGGCGTACCACTCCATGAACTTCGGCGCGCCGTGCTCCGCGCCGCGGGCGATGAAGTCGAAGTCGAGCGCCAGGTTGAGCGCCGCGATCGCGACCACGACGAGGCTGAAGACGATCGCCGCGGTTCCGCCCCCGTACAGCAGCGGCACCGAGACATGGAAGAAGCCCAGCACGATGGTGACGAGGTAGAACAACGCGATGCCGCCGGTCGCCGCCATGACGATCATGCGGAACCGGTCCGTCACTTTGATGATCCCGGAGCGATACAGCACCAGCATCACGGCCAGTACCCCGAACGTGAGGCCGATGGCCTGGAAGACGATGCCGTGCAGCTGCTGCTCGTAGAGCGCCGATATCCCGCCGAGCGCCAGCCCCTGGGCCACGGCGTAAACGGGCGCCGTGATCCGCGCCCACGTCGGCACGAAGATCGTGGCGAGCGCCGCGGCGAGTCCGCCGATCATGCCGCCCACCAGGTACGGCATGATGACCGCGGGATCCTGCGTCTGGAAGTAGCGGGTCCACACCCACGTCGCCCCCGCCAGCACGAGCAGCAACAGCAACGCCGTCTTGTTGATCGCGCCTTCGACCGACATCACTTCGCCGGAGGCCGTCTGTGTGTACTGCTCGGCGCGCTGAAACGCCTTGTCGTTGAGTACCGGATTCGCCATACGCCCAGCCCTTCGATGTTTCAGGTTGAATGTGGAATATAACCGAGCCGCTCGACTTCGTCCGACTCGTACACGTTGACGCCGCGCGGTGCGCGAAGTGCCACGCGCACCATCGCTTCTGCGACCGTCGCCGCGGCGATCGGGCGGTACTTGCGCAGCGGTCCGAGCATCGCGAAGGCTGCTCCCCGCATCACAGCCGCCCCGATCGCTTCACCCGCACGGCGCTCACCACGCTCGCCTACGAGAATCGAGGGGCGCAAGATCTGGCGTGCCTCGAACGGCAGCGCGGCGACCGCCGCCTCGGTCTCTCCCTTGACGCGACTGTAGAAGATCCGCGACTTCGGGCTCGCGCCGAGCGAGCTGACGAGCAGGAATTGCCGCGCCCCCGCTCCCAGGGCCAGGCTCGCGAGCGAGACGACGTACGTGAAGTCGACCTGGCGGAATGCCGCTTCGGATCCCGCCTGCCGCATCGTCGTTCCGAGACAGCAAAACACGTCGGTAGCGCGCGGGAATTCGACTCCCACGGTGCCGAGCCGATCGAACTCCACGACCCGCTGCTCGAGTTTGGGATCGTCGTGGGGCAGGAGGCGCCGCGTCAGTGTGATCACGCGGGCGTACCCCGGCTCACCCAACAACCGTTTGAGGCAGTGGCTGCCCACGAGGCCGGATGCTCCTGCCAGCAGGGCGACGCGACGCTCGGGGCTCGCGCTCATCGGCCCAGGTCGGCGAACGCCTGGTTGAGGATCGGGTACTGGCGCCAGTCCTTGTAGTCGAAGTGCCACCACTCATCGAAGTTGCGCGTGAACCCCTCGTCCTCCATCACGCGCCGCAACAGCTCACGACGCCAGCGCTGCAGATCTGTCGTCACGGGGTAATCGGGAAACGACCGTTCGGTCGCTTCGTCATAGGTGCCACCCATGTCGATCGGCTTCCCGGTGCGCAGTTCGTAGATCGTGAGATCGACGGCGCAGCCCCGGTTGTGGCGCGAGCCGTTGGCCGGGTTCGCCACCATCCAGCGTTGGGACGGTGGAGTCGCCTCCCAGAACGTCTTCGTGACGTACCAGGGACGGTAGCCGTCGTGGATCAGCAGTCCGTAGCCCATCGCCCGCAGCCGTCGGTGCGCCCGCAGCATCGCCTCGGCGGCGGGACGCTGCAGGAACGCATGCGCCGTGGAGTAGAAGACGCTCCCCAGGAAGTTGTTCGTCGTGGCGTAGCGAATGTCGAACCGGATCGTCGCATCGAGCGTCGCGAGGTCGACGAGATCGGGGGCGCGGAAGCTGCCGCTTTCGGCTGGGGGGCGCTCGTTGCGGGCGAGGGCCAGCAGCTCGGCGACCGGCCGCACCGGCTGGACCTTGAGCTGTCCGCCGCCTGCCGGACCGATCGCGCGGCGGGGGAATCGCACGGCTCCTGCCACCACTCCCGTCGCCGGCCCGCGCCGGGATCCCTGAAACGTCAGCCGTTCGCCCACATACATGCTGCTCGCCGGAAACGCGAAGACGCTGTCCGACACCCGGGTCAGCACGTCATCCTCGATCCACTCGATCAGCGCGTGCAGCCGGCCGCGTCGCTCGTAAATGAAAAGCGTCTCGTACCCCCAGCCGTATTCGCCGAACAGGCGTCCCCACGCCGCCGGTGCGGCGGGTGGCGGCGGCTCGACGGCGCGCGCAAAGGTGTCGGTGCCCACGATCACCTGATTCGGGACGAGACGGACCGACCCGCCGTAGGTGAGTGCGTCGTCGAACGTCAGCGTATCCCCCGACGTGCGGATGCGCTGCGGCACGGTGCTGCCGTCCGTGGCGAGATACAGCTCGTTCTGGCGCTCCAGCAGATCGACCGATGACCCACTCTTTCCACTCTTCGTGTAGTGCCCTGCGGCTGCGTGCGCGGCCCCCGGGGCCAGGGGTCCCGTTTCCGCGGGCGCCGGGATGGCCGCGCCGGCCCGGACGGCCAGCATCGCGCGCAACGCGGCCTCGGCGATCCGGTCGGTGACGTTGTTCGCCCCGTCGAGCGTCGTCACGACGACGACGCCGAGCCGCTCGTCCGGCAGCCCGGCGAGCGTCGTGGCGAAACCGTAGATCGCTCCGTCGTGCCCCACTCGGGCGTGCCCGTCAAGGCGCGAGACGAAGAAGCCGAGGCCGTTTCCCTCCGTCGCCCCGGAGTCGGCGAATTGCGGTACCCACATCCGCTCGAGCGTCGCGCGGGCGATCACCGGGTTCGAGTCGGCGAAGAGCGCCGCGAGGAACCTCCCGAGATCCAGCACGCTCGTGTACAACGTGCCGCTGGGTGCGTTGCGGCGGAACGTCGGTGCGGGGAACCGCCGCCCGTCGGACGCCCACATGAACGCAGTCGCCACGTCGGGGGCGAGCTCCGGTGTCGGCTCGAAGAAGGCGCTGCGCGTCATGCCGAGCGGGACGAGCACCGAATCGCGCAGGTAGCGGGGGAACGGCTCGCCGGCCGCTCGCTCGAGGACGAGGCCGACGGTTTGCAGCGCCCCGTTGGAGTACTTGTAGCGCGATCCCGGGCGATAGACGAGGCCCGTCCGGTTGAGGCTCGCCACGACGTCCGCGAGCGGCGGCGCCGTGGAATCGAAGTAGCTCCCCACCGGCGGCTCGCGCACGAGGCCGGAGTGGTGTGTCATGAGCTGCCGCAGCGTGATATCGCCGCCGAACGGGTTCGCCGGGTGGAAGTCAGGGAGGTAGCGGGTGACCGGCGCGTCGAGGTCGAGTGCGCCGTGCTCGACGAGGCGCATCAGCGCGATGTCGGTGAAGAGTTTCGATACCGAACCGACCCGGTAGATCGTCCGCGCGGTCGCCGCAACGCTGTCCCGCGGGTTCGCGTGCCCGAACCCCCGCGCCCACACCGTGGCGTCCTTGTCGACAAGGGCGATGGACACGGCCGGAAGGTCCTTGTCCTTCATTTCATGCGCGATGAACGCTCCGAGCCGTGACGCGGCGGCAGCATAGTCGCTGCGTGCCGCGACGGAGTCCTGGGCCGCCAGGGGGGAAACGAGGAGCAGGGGAACGAGCAGCGCGGAACAGCGCATGTCCATCACCTCAGGCCGGTCCCCGGGCGCGCCGGAGGACCCACCAGTAGAGCAGCACGTTGACGGCCACGACGAAGGCGCCGAGCGCTGCCTGACCGCGCGGCGTCAATCCTTCCGGGTACACGAGCCGCGTGATGTAGTGGTCGACGAATCCCCCGCTGTAACCTGCCTGACCGGCACGCGCCCGCAGGACGTTCTCGAGCGGCGTCAGCGGGCAGGTTTTGGCGAAGAACTCGACCCACACTCCCCACAGGACGGCCGGGAGATGCAGCCACATCCACCAGCGCCGCTGCAACACGAGGAACGCCCCGCCGATCACGAAAACGATGTAGGCGAAATGGAGCAGCATGATGCCGTCGGCGAGGACGCGATAGCGCATCGTTGCTGGAAGGCTACGCTAACTGCAACTGGCCGCCTAGTCCCGCCCGCTGCATCTTCACCCGCGCGATGTACACCCTCACCGCCGATCGCATCCTTCCCTGCACGATCACCGGCTCGTGGCCGCGGCCGCGCTGGTTCGACCTCAGCATGTGGGGCCGGCCGATCGATACGTGCATGATGGATGTGCGCTTCCGCGAGAAATTCCAGGATGCCATGGCCACGGTGCTGAGCGATCAGGAGCGGGCCGGAATCGACATCCTGACCCACGGCGATCTGCATTGCGACGACGACATGGCCGGCCGCTCCTGGCATCACTACCCGCTGCAACGCTGGGCCGGGTTCTCCGGCGACTATCTGCAATCCGATGAGACCCGCTCGCCGTGGTTGCGCTATCCGCCGGGCACGCTCCTGAACGAGATCTACACCGGATGGCGTTGGCCGCGCGTCGTGGACACGATCGAGCATCGCCCGCTCGATTACGCCAAGATCTGGCGCATCGCGCAGAGCAAGACCGCCAAGCCGGTGCGCTTCGGCACCTGTTGCTCGCAGGTGATGGGGCTGTTCCTCGACCTCCACACCCCGAAATACAAGGACCGGCACGAAGTGCTGTGGGACATGGCCGTGGCGATGAACACGGAGCTGCTGGCGCTCCGCGACGCGGGGTGCCGCTGTATCCAGATCGAAGAGCCGACGGTGCATTTCTGGGCCAACACGTACGGCCGCGCCCACGAGGAAGTCAAATTCATGGTCGAGTGCTACAACCGTGAGGTCCAGGGGCTGGAGGATGTGGAGCTGTGGGTGCACACCTGCTGGGGCAACCCCAACATGCAGCGCGTCATCGAGAACGACAGCTACCGCGAGTCGTTCGAGCTCTACCTCAATGCCATGCGCGGTGACGTGTGGACGGTGGAGATGAAGGACCGCAACCTGCGCGAGCTGGATCTGTTCGCGCCGTTGAAGGGCCGGCTGAAGAAGAAGATTTGTGTCGGCGTCGTCAGTCACCGCACGCTGCAGGTCGAGCGACCCGAGGACATTGCGGCGACCATCCGCCAGGCGCTGCAGTACATCGCTCCCGAGCAGCTGATCGTGTCGAGCGATTGCGGTTTTGGCCGCCAGGGTGGCAACCGCGACATCGCCTTTTTCAAGACCACCGCCATCGCGCAGGGGACGAATATCGTGCGCCGCGAACTGGGTCTTCCGGCGACGGATGTCCGTGCCGCGAATCCTGCGTTGCAGACGGACATCGTGCCGAAGACGCCCGATCGGTAGACGCATGACCGACACCGCGGATCTGTTGCCGAGTCTTTCCGCCGCGCTCGCCGGCCGCTACACGATCGAGCGCGAGCTCGGCGCCGGCGGAATGGCAACCGTCTATCTCGCTCAGGACCTGAAGCACCAGCGCCGTGTCGCCATCAAGGTGCTGCGCCCGGAGCTGGCCGCCGCCATCGGCGCCGACCGCTTCCTGCGGGAAATCACCACGACGGCCAGCCTGCGCCATCCGCACATTGTGCCGCTCTACGACTCAGGGTCCGCTGGCGACACGCTGTTTTATGTAATGCCTTTTGTCGACGGCGAGTCGTTGCGCGGCCGGTTGCAGCGCGAAAAACAGCTTCCCCTGGACGATGCGCTGCAGATCGCCCGCGAGGTGGCCGATGCGCTGAGCTACGCCCACGGTCGCGGAATCGTCCACCGGGATATCAAGCCGGAGAACATCATGCTGGAGGCGGGCCACGCTGTGGTGACCGACTTCGGCATCGCAAAAGCGCTCAGCGCTGCAAGCGGCGATTCGCTCACGCAAACGGGGATGGCGATCGGGACACCCTCTTACATGAGTCCGGAGCAGGCGGCGGGTGAAGGAGAGCTCGACGGGCGCAGCGATCTTTACGCGCTCGGCTGCGTGCTGTACGAGATGCTGGCGGGGCAGCCTCCGTTCACCGGACCGACCGTCGAAAGCGTCGTGCACCAGCATCTAGTCGCCGAGCCGCGCTCGATCTCCCTGCTGCGACCGGCGGTGCCGGCGGCGGTCGCTGCGGCGTTGCAACGCGCCCTCGCCAAGGCGCCGGCCGACCGGTTCAATCCGGTGGCGCTCTTCTCCGAGGCGATCCGGCCCGGC
>DATJJY010000078.1:0-15930 GCA_035491895.1 Gemmatimonadales bacterium | reverse complement strand
GAGCCCACGGCGACCGCCACCGCGCTCCAGAGGCCGAGCCGGCGCGGCAGGCGCTCGCCGAATTGATCGGGCGTCGTGGACATGAGTCGGGGAATATAGCCCCCGTAGCTCGCGCCTAAGAGGCGCGGCTCGGCTGACTGTCGCTTTGAAGCGACGCGGAATCAAAATGTCACTGTAAGTGACAGATAGCCGAGTCGCGGCTTCAGCCGCGATGAGGGCTTACGCCGCCACTGCCGCCGGCGCGGGGCCCGCGTCGACGAGTTGCTTCGTAACCGGCTCGACCCGGAAGTTGAGTCCTTCGAGCGTACGTGAGCCCAGCAACACGAGGTCACCCGGTTCTCCGAACACCACCTCGTCCGCCGCTCGCTTCCCCGCGACGTATACGAGGACACTCCCGGTCCGACGCTCGAGAATCGTTCCGTCGGCCTGGCGGAAGCGCCACTGCTGGTTGCGCTCGACGCCCAACAATTCGAGGATTTCAGCCGGGACCCACGACAGCTCAGCCCCGGTGTCCACGAGCACGGACCGAAGTGTTCGTTTCTCCCCCGGACGGGCAGGGTTCTCGATCGCGATGTCGACACGAAACGATCCCATATCGGCGTTCATAGTATCTCCTGGAGCGATGCCGAGTAGTACCATATCCTTGCGGTATGTGTCAATACATTTCCCCGCCATGAATCGACCGCTCTCGCGCCTCGCCTGGGTCGCCGCCCTCGCGACCTACCTGCTGATCGTCCTCGGCGGGATCGTCCGCATCACAGGCTCCGGTCTCGGCTGCGGCGACGAATGGCCGGTGTGTCACGGCCGCCTCATCCCGTCGTTCGCCGACATTCCGACGCTGATCGAGTGGAGCCACCGCCTCGTCGCGGCGATCGTCTCGACGCTCGTGGCGGTCCTGGCAGCCGCGGTGTGGTGGACCAGGCGGCGAGAGCCATCCCGGCCCACACGGCTCGCCTATCTCGCGCTCGGGTTGCTCATCGTGCAGGTGGTGCTCGGAGCGGTGACGGTCAAGCTGCAGCTCCCTCCGTGGACGATCGTCCTCCACCTGGGCACCGCCATGCTGCTCTTTGCGACGTTGATCGCCACGGGGCTGCAACTGACCCCGGGCGCGAGCCCGGGGTTCCCGGGAGACCCAACCCACCTGACCCCGGGCGTAAGCCCGGGGTTCCCGGGGTCAGCGAATGCACCGGCGGCTGGAGCTGCGTTGCTCGTGTTCCTGACGGTGCTGGCAGGTGCGTTGACCGCGAATCTCGGCGCGGCGACCGCCTGTGTCGGCTTTCCGCTCTGTAACGGCCAGTGGATCGTCACGGGGAACTATCTGCAGTACGTCCAGTGGGCGCACCGGCTGCTCGCGTACACGACCTTCGCCTACCTCCTCGCCTGGGCGCTGGCGACGCGCCGGCGCGCCGCGCTCCTGGTGCTCGGCGTCGCTACGCTGCAGATCGTGATCGCGGCGGCAATGGTGACCCACTCTCTCCCACCGCTCTTGCAGGCAGCCCATGTCGCCATGGGGGCCGCGCTTTGGGGGACGGTGATGCTCGTCGCGCTGGTGGCGCGCCCTCAACTTTCTCCCTCCTGATTGCCGGAACAGCAACAGGCCCCGACGGATATCCGTCGGGGCCTGCCTTGAGCGTTCGAGAACCCTACGGACGCGAAATCGTCGTCGTGATGTTCTTCGTCGGCGAGCTGTTGTCGAACACCTCGATCACAAACCAGTGAACACCGGCCGGGTATTGGTGATTCCCGGTTGCTTGGGGAAGGCTGCCGGTAGCGCCGGTGCCACCGTCCTCGAAGCAGGCGTTGCCGAAATTGGCGACGGTGCTGTCGGCGCAGGCGTAGATATCAATATCCGGCGTGAGTGCATCGCCTTCCCAGGCCGTAGTGAAGTTCAACGTCGCTGTATCAGCCAGAACGAACTTGAACATCATGCAGGGACCGGAGGACCCAAAGCCCAGCGCAGCTTCTGGACACACCGCCGCGTTACTCACGCTTGGATCGGTGACCAAGATCCCGCTCGTCGCGCCGGACGCGGGGAGCAGCGCTGTGATGTCGGGTGCGGTTTGCCAGCTGGTCGGCGCAGTCCCCCAGAAATCGCCAGTCTGCGTAACGCTGACGGTGCCCGGGAGCGAGACCGAGGAGCCAGCCAGATAGGTAAGCGCGATGTTGGTGAACGACAGGGTGCCGGGATCACTGAACGGCACGAGCACCTTCAGCTGGTCCGCCGTCTGGGCGACGACCAATCCCTCGTGGCCACCGCCGAAGGTCACTCCCGTCGTCGATGTGAACTTCAAGACCGCTGTCGAGGAGATCGTGATGGTATCACCACCGGCCTGCGTCGTGGGCGACACCGCCCCGTCAAAGCCAGTCGGCAAGATGAGGAGGGATGAGGTATCGGACTTAGCCCCGCTAGCCGACGCGACCACGCAGGTGGCGTTTGGCCCGACCGCATGAATGATGGCGCGCTCGGACAGCGGCGGGTGGGGATCGTAGCTCGGGTCCACGCCCACCGTGACCGAGGCATCGCAGGGCGTGAATGTGATGGGCAATTCGAGCGGCGTGCTGTGGATATCCACGACCTGGGCGGTGACGGTCGTGGAGTCGCCGACGTTCAGCGTG
Organism: Gemmatimonadales bacterium; assembly: GCA_035491895.1. Classification (GTDB taxonomy): domain Bacteria; phylum Gemmatimonadota; class Gemmatimonadetes; order Gemmatimonadales; family GWC2-71-9; genus DASTHG01. The sequence continues at coordinate 13,314 of DATJJY010000078.1, read as the reverse complement.
AACGACTTGAAGTTCACCAGCACCTGGCTCGGCGTACCGGCGCCTTCAGCGGTCGGGTCGCTCTTACAGCTCACCGCCGCTCCCGCCACCAGTGCGGCGAGTCCGAACAATCCAGCGATCCGTACGTTCATGCGGTCCTCACGTGAAGGTCTCTCGTAGTAGCTCCTACTGGATGACGGCTCAGAACCGCTGCACGTCCTGCAACGCCTCCGGGCCGAGTAAGTCTTGCCAATTGGGCCGGCCCGACTCGTGCTGATCGTTCGTAAAGATCAACACGTAGTTGCCGAACCCCGTCAAATCCATGAACACGAACTTCAGCGCCCGCGTCCGCGTGAACTTCCAGACGTCGTACGGGTTCGTACTCCCGGCCTGGCGGCGCTCCAGCGTCTCGTCCGGCGCCCCGTACTTCACGAAGATCCGCCCCCGGTCAGTGCGCCATCCCGGCACCTGCGAGGCGCCGCCTTCCCGGAACCGCCGGTTCGCTTCCGCGATCGCGGCGTAAAAGCGATCCCGCTCTTCGTTGCGGGTCGTGCCCGGCGACGGGTCGCGTCGCGCCCAGAACTGGCGCAACCACTTTCGCTTCGCATCGGGCGACAGCCCCGAGTACACCCCCTGCTCGTCGACCGTCATGAGATACACGAGCGGCTCATACACCGAGTCCAGCTGCGCTTCCGACAGCCCGCCGGGCCACTCTCCGGCGTCCACCACCGCGGCCGCCTCGGCCATCGTCTCGAACCCCGCCATCCCGAATCGAGCGACGCGGGTCACCGAGTCCGGACCGTTGACCTTGAGCTCGGCCTGATACCGCCCGGGCGGCAAACCCGCGAGATCGATCATCCCGCTGGCGATGCCACCGCCCGCCCCGATGGCCAGCGGCACGGCAGTCGGCGCGGCCATCTGCTTCCCCGAATCGGTCAGCACCCGTACGCCGACCGTCACACTCTCGGCGTGAGCCGGGTACAGCTCGAGGTAGTACGCCAGCTTCGACGACTGCGGCGTCAAGACCGGCATTCCCGAGGTCACGACGAACAGGGACCCGAGACGGACTTCACCACCTCGTGCCGCCGTGTCGCCCGGACCCGACGATTGCCGCATATCGCTGCCGAGCAGCAAATCCGATCCGCCGGGCGGCCCCGCGAACGCCGTCGCCGCCGCTTCCGTCCGGGACACCCGGCCGGTGCCGGAATCGGTCACGGCCACCTGCACCGCGTACCGCCCCGCCTTCGCGGCGAACGTCAGATGCTCCGACGTCGATGCGCCGCGCGACCGCAGGACCTCGGCGCGTACCGCCGTCGACCACGACTGTGACACCAGCTCGAGCCCCGTCGAATCCTTCACCGAGACGGCGAAGCGGTACGCCCCGCCCCCCGTGCCGATCGGGCTGATCAGCTGCAACGGGATCCGACAAAAGACATCGACTACCGTTTGGGCCGACGCGGGGCGGAACCGCCGGATGATGCTCACCGTCAATCCCGACTCGTTCTGCGCCGGCCCGCCGACACCCACGGCCATCACGGCCGTGAGTGCCAGCGCGACATGTGCTGCTTGCTTCATTGTGCCCCTGCCCTGGACGGCTACCAGCCCACGCTGAAGCTCAGGAAGTTGGTCCCGCCCAGCGCACCGAGATTGCGATACGCGTAGTCGAATCCGACGTGCCAGGTGGCCCGGCCGTACGACAGCCCGCCACCCAGCGCGACGCCGTTGCTCGACAGACTCGACGTGCTGATAGAGGTCGTGAAGCCCGCGCCGTTCCCCGGATCCAGCTTGGCGTCCGGGTGCAGCGTGTAGCTCCCCCGCGCCGCGAGCGAGAAGCCCGAGTTGCCCACGTTGCTGAGCGCCCACTCGAGACCCGCGCCGCCGCCGGGCTTGGTGTTGACGGGCTGGGTGAACTCACCCAGCACCGACACCCGGTTGGATCCCTGGTTCAGCACGTCGAGCGACACGCCCACCCGGAACTGTACCGGCAAGCCCCAGGAGGAGGTCTTGAGCCGCGCGGGCTGCAGCTCTTGCGGGATGTCGACCGTGCCGAGCGGCGGTGCGCGCGAGACGCCGCTCTCCAGCGCCGATCCGTCGTGGCGCAGGTTCGACCCCAGGTTATCGATCACGAACGCCGCCCGGATCGGCCGCTCTCCCACCATGGCATGGAAGTTCGTGCCGAAATCGATCGCGAAGCCGGTGGCGCTGGTGGAGCCGAGGTGGTCCGAGATCATCTTCGCGGTGAACCCCGCCGAAAAGCGGTCGGAGAAGTTCTGGCTGTAGGTCAGGCCCAGGAACGTTTCGGCCACGGAGTAGGTCTCTCCGGTGCCGTCGGGATCTTCCAGCGTGTACACCGGCTGGTCCGAGAACCCGAATGTGCCCACCGACACCCCCACGGCGCGCGCCCCGCCCGACATCGGCAGGCCGATGCCGACCCAGCTGTAGCGCGTGTTGGCGACGTAGCTGTACGTCGACACCATCGCCTGTGGCCGGGCCATCTGCGACAACCCGGCCGGGTTGTAATAGAGCGCGGTGACATCCTGGGTCAGCGCCGCGAAGGCCCCGCCCAGCGCCGCACCCCGGGCCCCGGCGCCGAGGAGCAGGAACTCTCCCGACGTGCCGCCGTAACCCGTGTTGTCCTGCTGCCCCTGCTGGGCCGCGAGCGGCGCACTGGTCAGCGCCGCCAGGCCCATGAGCGTGCCGAGCACGCGATGCCATTGATGCGTCATGGTAGTCGGTCTCCTCACGGCGCGAAGTTGACGACGGTGAACCGGCCAACCTTCGTCTTGTTGTCCGGGGTCTCGACGTGGAAGAAGTACACGCCGCTGGCCACGAACTGGTTGTTCCGGTTGCGGAGATTCCAGGTTTGCTCGCCCCCGCCGCTGGGATCATTGTGTGTGATCGCCTGCACCAGGATCCCGGAGAGCGAATAGATCCGGATGATCGCCTGCGCCGGGAGGTTGACGAACTTCAGCACCTTTGTGTTCGCCGTCGCCTCGAGTGCGTCGGTCACGTAGTACGGATCCGGCACCGTGTGGACGTTGGCCAACGACGCCGCCGTGGTCTTTGTCGGATCCACGGTCGTGCCCGTGAACGACGCCGAAATCCGTAAGCCGGGCACCGCGGGCGGTCGCACGGCTGGGGTGAACGCATAGCTGCCGGTCGACCCCGTAACCGCGCCCGAATAGAAGCGCGCATGCCATACCGTGCCTGCCGCCGGCAGGGCCGCCGCCTGCATCAGGAAGAAGTGGCCGTTGAGATAGAAGATGAACCCGTTCCCCGTCGCCGTCGTGATAGTGGCGCCATTGGCGAACGTCGACGCGGTGATCGCGATCGGGCTGAGCGTCGCCGTGTTCACGAACGGCGCCGCGCTGAGCCCGCACCTGTTGAACATTGGTGTCGCGGGGGACGCACAGAAAATGTCCGTCCACGTCAGGAGCGCATTGTTGCCGTCCTTCGACCCACTCACCCCGGCGAACGACGCCGCGGTGAGCAGGCCCCACGACGCTCGAATCTGGTCGCTGAACGGCACGGTGACGTGGTGCGTGGCGTCGTGCACCGAGTCGATTGCCCCGGCCGCCCCCCAGTACACGTCGAAGTCCGCCGCCCGCGCGACCCCCGACGTCATCGATTCCATATCCCGCGCGGGATTGCTGTTCACCGTCGAGTACCCTTGTGGGTGGAACAGCCCGGTCAGGTCCGCCAACGCTCCGGCGTTGAGACTCAGATCCGCCTCTACGCAGGCCCCGGCCGCTGGTGAGCACAGCTTCGAGTTCGGGTCCGGGGTGTTCTCATTGGGCGCCCCCTGCCACCAGCGCGGCCCGTTGAAGTCCGAGTTGGCCGGGTCGCCGTTGATCGAGCCGCGGCCCCAGCCCGTAATGCGCCACGTCCCGGGGATGGTGACGCCCGCGCTGCCGTTGATCTGGAACGTCGAATCGCCCCCGAACACCGTCGCCTTACTCTGCACGGCGAACAACGCCGGGAATCCGACCGTCGCGGACGTGTTGACGGAGCTCAGGTCCTGCTGCACCGGGACCGCGAAATGCTGCGTCCCCCCAGGCGTTGCCACGGTGAGGTAGTAAGCCAGCGGAACTGATGGGGCGAAGTCGATACTGACGTAGCCCGGGACAATTGAATCGATGGTGAGCGTCAGCGACCCCGTGTCGAGTACTTCCGGCAGGAACGCCGCCAGCCCGAGCGATACCCCGTTGGTCGGGGGCGCCGGCCCGGAGAAGATCGCCGTCGTCGGATCGAGCGTCGGCAGGGGCGCGTCCGCATTCAGCTCCACGCCGTCTTGACCCACGAGCTTCAGCGGCGACAGCTGGCCCGCCACAACCTGCGACGACGGCGCCCGCGGCGTCACCGGCTTCGTGATGCGCGCCGATTCGATCGACGTCGGCCCGGACTTCAGCGAGTTCACGTCGAACGCCGTCACGGCATAGAAATAGGTGAAGGAGTTCCGCACCCCGTTGTCCTGGAACGCGAAGTTCACGCCGTTGTCGCTCAACTCCGGGAAGCCGGTGGCCCCGCCGGTGACGGCCGTGTCGGCCTGAAGGATGAGCACGCTCGAGTCCGCCAGTGCCACCCGGCCGCCGGAGGGAATCTGGATCACGTTGCCCGCCAGCGGGTGATCGACGCTCGTCGTATAAGGCGGTGCCGTCGCGAACGTCACCGGGCAGTCGTCCTGAATGCCCAGCTCGGGCGCGCACTCGCTCTTCCCGTCGCCATCCAGATCCTCGGTGTACGCGAAGGAGCCCGTGAAGTCCGTGATCGACGTGCCGGCGTAATCGAACTGCGCGATCAGCGCCAGGTTGCCCGTGGTCCGGCCGCGGTAGATCCGGTATCCCTCGACGTCGAACTTGCGGAAGTTCGGATCGTACAGCACCGAGGTCGGATCAGAGGCGATCGCGAAGAACGGATCGCCGCCGGTGGCCGGGTCTTCCGACTTGCTCTTCTGCCACACGACGGTGACCTGGTTATTCCCCGGGATGAGGAAGAAGGACGGCGCGTCGGGAGCGAACGGCAGCAGGAACTTGTTGTCGTACACCGCCTGCGCCACCAGCGCCTTGTTCAGGAGCGAGCGCGGCACCGTCTTCACTTCGTCCTGCGTGATCGTGAAGTTCGTGTCGCGGTCCGTCTGGCTCACCCACCCCATGGCGCGCTCGATGGGACGCACGAGGGCCGGGTTGCGGCCGATCGAATCCCCCGAGGCCGGGATGCCGGGCTGGAAATCGCCGCCGATGAACGGCGCCACTGCGGGCGTCGGCGCGGCATTGATGTACGCCACGACGATCGTCTGCACATCGCCCGGGTTCAGCGTCAACGGCCCCGACGACTGGAAGAACCGTGTGTCCGCGGCCGTCTGCGACACGAAGCAGAAGTGCAGGATGTCCTGCTGCCCCTGGAAGGTGCACGGGAAGTCGCCCAGGCTCGGGTTCGAGGTGCCCGACAAATAGCGGTACAGCTGCTTCACCCCGACCGGGTCGGGGTAGCCCGACGCCGAGTTCAGCGTGTTGGAGAACACCGACAGGCCGATCTGATTACCGGCCGAGTCTTTCGGCGAGCGGAGGTACTTCACCCCGATGAACCCGGGCGACGGCACGAACGGCGCGCCGAAGATGTCGGCCGGGAACGTCCAGTTGGGCTCGAGGAAGTTGGACTTGTACGCGACACCCATCGCGAACGGAATAACGGGCGTCGAGTAGTTCAGCGACGCGTCGCCCACGTCCATGTCGGCGAAGAACGCCGCGAACATGTTCGTGATCGGATAGCCGTTGTCCGGGATGTCGATCCCGAATGTTGCCTCGTTGCGGGCCTGATAGTCCGCGCCGATCGCCGCCACCTCGCCCTGGATCGCCGGATCGAGGTTCGCGTACACCGCCGCATTCTTGGCGGTCACATTGTAGAAGTTGTAGACGAAATAAATGATGTCCTGATTGCCGGTCGGATAGTTCCACGCCAGCCCCCGCTCTTCGACCAGCACGCCCATCGGATGCGTCCGGGCGCTCCCGGTGAACGCCGGGTTGCCGTCCCAGGTGCGGACCCAGAGGTCTTCCTGGGAGACCGAGTTCCGGTTGATGAGCACGGAGTTGTAAATCGCAGTGTCGCGCACCACGGCCCCGTTGGGCCACGACGCCGCGTCGCCTGCATCGAGCGAACTATAGACCAGGGTGATCGGATCACCCTCGGTCTGGTCGCCGCGCGGATCCATGAAGAACGCGCCGACGGTGTCACCGGCCCAGCTGAATCCGGCGCTCGGCGGGATCGTGCCCGCCAGCTGCAGGCCCGAGTTGAAGACGTACTGGTCGGGGGTGCCCTTCGGCCAGAACCCCCCGCCCACCACGGGCGAGTTGTTCGGATCGACGCACACTTCGCCGATGTTGTTGATGCCGCAGAAAACGCGGTTCACGTTCATGACCCCGAACGTGAGAGCGAAGAGATTCAGGCCGGACCGCTTGGTCGGACGGCCGGGCGCGGGCTTTGCCGACGCCGGACTCACTCCGATCACGGCCGCCAGCACCGCCGCGGCGACCACGGCACGGCCTGCACGAGTAAACCAGGTAGAACGCATATCGTTTTTCCCTCTCGATCGTGAGCTACAGGGAGCGGCGCCGTCACGGCGCCGCTCCAGCCAGTCAGAAGTCGCTCAGAAGTTCAGCTCGAAGCCGACGCGAACCTGTCGCGGCGAACCGTGGAACGTCTGCGCGCCTTTGAACCGTGTGTAGAACGCGTTCAACGCCTTGGTCTGCTCGTCCAGCGAGTAGACCCCGTCGCCGTTGCCGAACCGGGCCTCCACCTGACGCAGCACCACGCAGTCCACCGGGCCGGCGGTCGTGCCCGTCCAGGTGCCGCAGCTCGGCACCAGGTCGATCGCCCCGCCGGAGAGCAGGTGGCCGTTCTGCTGCGCCTCGATCCGGAGCCCCGAAAACTCCGGGCTGAGCACGTTGGTCTGGTACAGCTGGTTGATCACGTCGTCGGTCTCGGCGTACAGCCCGACCACGTTCGTGAAGTTGAACAGGTTGCGGACGTCGGCGAACGCGGTGACATCGGCGCGCCCGAACTTGAGTCCCTTGTTGAATCGCAGGTCGACGAACTTCGTCCACGGCATGACCGACGAATTGATCGGCTCCGACGAGTTCGCCTCCAGCCCAAAGCCCGTACGCGGGGCCGTCGCGCCACCGCCTACGTTCCTGAGACGCGTGAACGGCAGGCCGCTCACCGCGCGGAACGTCGTGAACACGCCGACGTTGTCGAAGATTGCGCCGAGCGTGGTGCCCTTGTGCCAGTCCGCCGGCACGTTCAACGTCAACGCGCCCACGAAATTGTGTTGGCGGTTGTCGTTCGTCGGCAGCGGCTGCTCCGGCGGCGGCACCCGGTCATTCGTGACCTGGGAGATCTGACGGGCCGACGTGTTGAGATACGAGAACGGATCGGAGCCGGTACTCCGGGCCACCTGGAACGTGTAGCCGCCCGAGAAGTCGAGCCACGACCCGATGCGCTTGTCGAGCTTGAAGTCGATGCCGCGCGCGTAGCCGAAGTCGGCGGTGGTCAGGATGTTCAGGTTTTGCGTCCGGCCCGGGTTCGCCGGATCGTCATACGCCACGATCCGGTACGTCAGCTGGTTGACGAAATCCTTGTTGTACGCCGCCACGTCCAGCACCAGGTCGGGGCTGAAGGCGTGCCGCACGCCGAACTCGAACTGAATCGTCTTGCCGAACCCGACGTCGCGCCCGAACGCGTCGTTCGTATTGGTGAACGACAGGTCGTTGTTGGCGCCCGAGACCAGTGTGTTGAAGTCGGGCGTCTGCACCTGGTGCGAGTACGACAGCCGGAAGTCCGTCTTTTCAGTGACCGGGAAGGACACCCGCAGGCGCGGCGAAATCGTATGATGCACCTGGGCCGGCGTCATCGTCGCCGCCAGCGAAGCGGCGTAGGCCGCGTCGTTGGTGCCGGAGCCGTTCTGCCATGCCGGGTTCGAGAAGATGCGGCCCGGCGTGTTGGAGAACAAAGCATGCGAGTTCATGTAGTCGTAGCGGCCGCCCAGCTCGAGCACCACGTCGCCCAGATCGAGCCGGTCTGAGGCCCATGCGGCGTACGTCTGCGGATGAACGACGTAGGCGTCCATGAAGATCTGGCTGATGTTGTTCGAGTTGAAATACGCCAGATTGGTCTTCTTCCACTCCGCTCCGAAATTGAACCGGTGGAACCGGTTCGCCTGCCAGTCCACCTGCCCGAAGGCGCGGTAGCGCTTCTCGTCGTATAGCGTGACCGTCGCATTCGACCCCGTCGTCGGGAACGACGAGAAGGTGTTCTGACCGTTCAGCCCGTAGGGGTTGATCCGGTACGCCTGGATGTTCCGCAAATCCGTGTTGTTCAAATACGGCACTCGCAGGCCGCTGTTCGAGCGGATGTTGCGAATGATCTGATCCGTGATCGGGAACGGCATGTCGCCAAATCCCGAGAACAGCAGCGGCGAAAAGTGCAGTCCGAGCGATGGGCTGCGAGAACTCAGCTCCTCATTGGGATCGAGCGGCCCCGCGATGCTGTCGTTCGAGCCGAAGCTGAAGTTCAAGTTCAGCGCCAATTCCCGCTCGGCGCTCTTGAAGAACGAGTGGTTGAGGTTGAGCACCGCGAGCCGCTGCCAGGTGTGGTAGCCCGAGTAGAGCGACGGGTCGCCGATCACCGTTTGCGGCGCGTTCCGTCCCTGCAGCCCGTTGGCGAGCCCGGTGAGCGAGATGCTCGACCCGCCGCCGTAGGAGTACGACAATTTCCCCTGGGTCTGAGCGTTGGTGCTCCAGTTCATCGGCAAGCGGATCCCCTGGCAGTCGAACCCGAAGTTCTTGGCCGCGTCGCACTGCCCGCCGAACTGGATGAAATTCGGCACCGCCACCTGCTGCCCGTCCCCATCCGTCACCGTCGTGTCGGTCCCGCCGAGCACGAACGTCGGGATCTTGTTCTGTCCGAGGCCTGTGGTCTGCGACAGCTGACCCTGGAGCACGCCGGACACGAAAAACTTGAGGTTGTTCACACCCGGAATCGGGCCGCCGAGCGATCCCTCGAACCGGTTGAGGCCGAGGCTGATCGAGTTGCCGAACGGCTCATCGGTCTGGTAGTTCATGCTGCCAGAGAGTCTCTGCCCGCCGCTGCGCGTCGTGAAGGAGATGACGCCCGACTGTGCGTCGCCGAACTCCACGCCCAGGGCGCCCGTCGTCACCGACGCCTCTTCGACGCCGTTCGTGCCGACGGTGATGCCCTGGCCGCCGGTGTTCGAGTTGCGCACCGGCGCGCCGTCGATGTAGACGTTCTGCTCGCCCGGCCGGCTGCCGCGGATCGACACGCCCAGCGCCGCGCCCGACTCCACCACGCCCGGCTGCACCGCGATGATGTTGCGCACGTCGTCCATCGGGAGACTGTTGATCGACTGCCCCGAGATGATCGACTTGGACGCCACCTCGTCGCGCGGCACCAGCGGGTTCGCCGCCGCCGTCACCGTCACGCCGCTCACCGTCACCGCCGACGGCGAGAGCTTGATGTCCTCGGTGATCGTCTGGCCACCGAGCACGCGCACGTTCTGCACCTCGTGCGGCGCGTAGCCGATGAACTGCGCCCGCAGCGAGTAGCTGCCGACGGGCACGTTGTTGATGAAGTAGTAGCCCTTGGCGTCGGTGACGGAACCGAACGACGTCCCGACCACGATCACCTGGGCGTTGGCGAGCGGACCGCCCGCCTGATCCGTCACCGTACCCTCGATCTTCCCCGCAGTCTGCTGCGCCGCTGCCGGCACGATCGCCACGAACAGCACGATCGCCGTTGCGGCGACGAAACCGAGGAATCGACCGAGGACGTTTCGCACACGATGCGTCATGGACACATCCTCCCTGGCTTGATTACAGAGGAATCACGAACTCCGGACGGAAAAGCTGATGACGACACGTCACCTCCCTCCCGGTGAGTGCTCACTGTTGCTCGAATTGCGCGGAATGTTCCTGAGCGAAAACTGCCCCGCACAAGAGGACTGTCAAGGGACTGTCACGTCTACGTGTGCGTCCCGTGTCCCCCCAAGTGGACAGCAAAACGGCGGCGAACATGTCGACGGTTGTCCCGACGCGCAAGACCCGCCTCGCGTGCCGATGAGATGTGGTTTTTACACGACGAACAGGTCTTGCTGTGGGACGGACGGCGTCACCTCCGGCCCCGTGGCGCCGAGGTACACGTTGATCTCACTGCGGACGCCGAAACGTCCTGTCAAGTAAACGCCCGGCTCCACTGAGAAACCGATGCCCGCCTGCAACGCTCTTGTGTCAGCCGTTTCGAAATTGTCGAGGTGCGGGCCCGAGCCGTGCAGCTCGCGGTCGATCGAATGGCCGGTGCGATGCACGAACCATTCGCCATATCCGGCCCTCGAAATAACCTCCCGGGCCGCGTCATCCAACTCGGCCCCCGTCACCGCCCCTGCTTCCCCGTCTTTCCCAGTCTTCCCCCATCGTTGTTTGAGCCGCGCCACCGCCGCATCGCGCGCGTCGCGCACCACCGTCCAGACCTTGAGCACCTCGGCATCGGGCGCGGCGCCGCTGGTCCCTTTGGCGCACGCCATCCACGTCTGGTCGGCGAACACCGTCCCGCGCGTGGGCCCGGCCCACAGATCGAGCAACAACACCTCACCGGGAGCGAGCGTCCGGTCGGACCCCGCTTGCGGCTCGTAGTGCGGATTGGCGGCGTTCGGCCCGAACGCCGCGATCGGCGGATGGTCGGTGACGACGCCGGCGCGCGCGAACCCCTCGAGCACATGCTGCTGCAGCGTCGTCTCGCGCACGACGGCGCCGCGCGCCAGCTCGGCGCCGGCCCAAACCAGCGACTCGCGCGCTACCGCCGCGATCGCCTCGGCGGCTTTGCGGTGACCGGCCAGCTCCGCCGCCGACCAGCGCGCGGCGAACTGGGTGACCAGCGGCGCCGATGTGACGATCTGCGCCCCGAACGACTCCAGGAGCTGCACGACGCCGTGCGGTACGCGATCGAGATACGGCACCGCGTCGGCGGGCGACACCTCCATCGCGAGCGTCCGTCCGCGCACCAGCGGCTGCAGCGCCGCGTGCAGCTCTTTCCACGCCGCGTAGGCGCGAACTTCTCCCGGAAACCCGTCGAAGCTCGTCAGCTCGATCTTGTGCGCCACCGCCACCGGCGACCCCGAGCGGGGCAGCAGCACGAAGAAGCGGCGCGTCCCCATCCCGTGCACGTCCAGCACGCGCGTGGCGATCGGGTTGACGCCGCGAAAGTCGAACAGCAGCCAGCCGTCCGCTCCCATCGCGGTGAGCGCGGCCTGCAACGCGGCCAAGTCGAATCCGGCGAGCGGTGGCATCAGCGGTGCCGCGGATCGGGTGGCGCGGCGCGCCACTCGCAGCGGGCCCCGCCCTTCGCCCGGCAGGAGGTGTGCAGCATCGCTCCCTCGAATCCGGCGAACAGCCGCAGCAGCTCCGCGAACCCTGCGGCATACAGGCCGCACGCCGAGCCGTCGGGCGTGGCGCGAATCGCGAGCCCGTCACCCACGCGTGCCACCGGCAGTCGCTGCTCGCGCAACAGGTCACCCTCCAGAACGATCCGCGCCGCCCGACGCGCGGCGGCAAACCCCGCACTCTTGGGCGCGATCGCCGCCGCCACGCGCGCCGGCGCCGACGCGCGCCGCAGCGCGCGCCGCGCCACCCGCCGCCCCGCGTCGGCGAACACCAGGTCGGCGTCGGCCCGACGACCGACCAGCCGCAGCAGCGCTTCGACGTGGTCGCTCGCGACCCGCGCGTCGCGGCGCACCAATCCCTCGTATTCGGCGAGCTGTGTCGTCACCGTCGACGACAACCCGAAGCGCTTGGAGAGGAGCTCGTCGGCGAACTCGCCCAGGCCGTCCTCGACGGGGGTGTCCAGGTTTCGGATGGCCTCGAGCACCGCGAGCGGCACGATGCTGTGGATCACGGCGCGCATTTTAGCACCCCATTGCGCAACGGGGGAGCCCAAGACAGCCTTCACGCAACATGGCGTCCACCCCCCCCGCGCCCCCGCCCCCACCGCAACCACCACCGCCACCCTCCCCCCCGGCCTCCAGTCAACCGGCCCTCTCGCCGGATGAGCGTCGCGCCGGGTTCGAGGAGGAGGCCCTGGTCCACCTCGATGCGCTCTACCGGGTGGCGCTGCGCCTCACGGGGAACGCCTCGGACGCCGAGGACCTGGTCCAGGAAACGATGCTCCGGGCGTACCGCTCCTGGGAGCGCTACACCAGGGGGACCAACGCCAAGGGGTGGCTGCTGACCATCCTGCGCCACCTCTTTATTAATGAATACCGTCGCAAGAGCCGGCACCCCGAAACGGTCGACGTGGACACAATCGAGCCGTTCGCGTTGTTTCAAGAGGTACAGGAAGGCGACCCCCAGGGAGCGTTCTTCGACCGGATCGTCGACGAGGAGGTTCAGCGGGCGGTCGATCAGCTCCCCGAAGCGTTTCGAGAGGCGGTCACACTCTCCGATGTCGAGGGGCTGTCGTATGAGGAAGTCGCCAAGGTGCTCGATGTGCCGGTGGGAACCGTGAAATCGCGGCTGTACCGCGGGCGCCGCCTGTTGCAGGCCAAGCTCTACGAGTACGCCGTCAGCATGGGATACATCAAGGGGCAGACCAAGCAATGAAATGCCGTGAGTGCGTGGAGCACCTGTACGAATACATCGACCGCGAGCTCACCCCCGAGCTCCAGCAAGAAATCCGCGCGCACCTCGAGGGATGCCCCCCCTGCGACGAGCACTACGACTTCGAAACGTTGTTCCTCAAGTTCGTCCGCGTTCGTTGCCAGGCGCAGGGAGCGCCATCCGCCCTGCGGCGCCGCATCCTCGAGCAGCTGCTCGAGGAGTGACCTGGCTCACACCCGGGGGAGCGGCCGCCGCCCTCCTCGTCGGAGCGGCTGTGTGGTGGGGGTTGGGGTGGGCCGGGCTCGTCCCCCTTTTCGCTTTCCTTCTTAGTGGAAGTCTGCTCACCCGTCTGGCGACCGGCACGAGCGCCGCCCGGGGGGCGCGCCAGGTTCTCGCCAACGGCGGGGCTGCAGCCGTGGCCGCCCTCCTCGGCAGCTGGGCCGCGAGCGTAGGCGCCTTAGCGGCCGCCGCGGCGGACACCTGGGCGACGGAGATCGGATCATTCTCACCCACACTCCCTCACAGCATCACGACCGGAGCGCAGGTCGAGAGCGGTCGGTCCGGGGGTATCACGCCGCTCGGGACGATGGGCGGCGTCCTGGGCGCCATCACGATTGCCGGGCTCGCCAGCGTCTTCGCGCCGCCGCAACGCTTCGGACTGCCGGGAGCGATGCTC
>DATJJY010000077.1:0-20115 GCA_035491895.1 Gemmatimonadales bacterium | reverse complement strand
ACACCGGCGTACCCGACAGCCGACCGAGCCGCCGTTGGCGCAGCCAGAGCCAGAGCGGCACGAGGAGGAGCAGCGGCAGGAGCCAGGGCCGGGCGAAACTCACGGCTTCAGCTCCTGCGCCAACGACCGCGCGCGCTGCGCCAGCGCCGCGACGTCGACCGGCGCGTCGCTGCCGAAGGCCACGGCGTCGAGCGCGCCGAGCACGACCTCCAGCTGAGTGATCTGGGCGGGCGGCCGGTGTTTCTTCGCCACGACCAGACAATCGGCGGTGGAGAGGCCGCCGTGTGCCGCCGGGACCACCCGGGCGAGCACGGTGCGCAGCAGTCCGGCGGCGCGGGCCGCCACCGCTTTCTGCTCGCCGATCTGCAGCCAGCGATCGTCCGACACGGCGGCGCTCGCCTGCGGGCGGGGCGGTGCGGCGATGGCGCGCGCCGGCCGGCGGCGCCACCAGATCGCCGCCGCGAGCGTCGACCCGGCGATCAGCACCGCGAGAAACAGCGGGAAGAATGCGCGATGGTCGGGCCGGATCGGCGTCAGCGCCGGCTTGGGCTGGGGCGAGTTCAGCGAATCGGGGATGACGCTCGCGATCGTGAGCGTCGCCGTGCCGCCCGGGACCGAGTCCGCTTCCCCGCGCGCGCCGAGTCGCCATATCGGCGGAACGGCGACGTGCTGCACTCCCGGCGCCCACGCCACGACGGAGTAGCGCACGACCCAGTCCGACCCGCGCAGCACGACCTGCGCATCCTCGAGCGGCTCGACCACCTCGCTCGCCTCCAGGCGCCCCGGGCGCAGGCGCCACCCAGGCGGCAGCGTGAAGACCCGTTCGAGGCGGATGGTGTCGCCCACGGTCGGGAACGGCGGCGTGACGGTCCAGGGCGCCGGCGGCGACGGCCGCTGCGTCGCCGGCGCCAGGGCGAGGATCAGCGCGATGAGCCGCATCGCGTCAGCGCTTGAAGCGGCGCGCGCGCGCGTGGAACGCCCGCCGCAGCGCGACGCCGTAGGGAACGTCGGTGCGGAGAGCGACGCGGTCCACGCCGGACTGCTGCAGCTTGCGGCCCCGCTCGTGCACGATCCGCTCGGCGGCGGCCACGAGCCGGGCCCGGCTCGCCGGGTGACTCGTGTCGAGCAGCAGCCGCTGCCCCGTCTCCGTGTCGCGCGCATCCACCCATCCGGCATCGGGGAGACGGACCTCGCGCGGATCGTCGATCGTGATCGCCACGATGTCGTTGTGCTCCGCGAGCCGGGCGAGGGCGTCTTCCCACCCTTCGGCCCGGAAATCGGAGAGCACCACGACGATCGCGCGGTGGCGCAGCAGCTTTGTCGCGTAGCGCAGCGCCTCGGCGAGGTTGGTGCCCCGGCCGCGGGGAGCGAAGGCCAGCAGATCCCGGATCACTCGCAGCGCGTGGGGGCGCCCCTTCGCGGGACGGATCACGTACTCCACCTTGTCGGAGAACATCAGCGCCCCGACCCGGTCGTTGTGCCGGGCGGCGGCGAGGGCGAGGACGGCGGCGACCTCCACCGCCACCGCGGACTTGGACACCGGGTGGCCGAAGTGCAGCGATCCCGACTGATCCACGATGAGCAGCAGGGTGAGCTCGCGCTCTTCCGCGAAGCTCTTCACGTACGGACTCCCAAACCGCGCGGAGACGTTCCAATCGATGGCGCGGAAGTCGTCGCCCTCCTGGTAGGCGCGCACTTCGGCGAACTCGATGCCTTGTCCCCGGAACACCGAGCGGTACTCGCCCGTGAACAGCGTGTTGACGAGGGAGTGGGTCCGGAACTCGATTTCCTGGACCTGCTTCAACACCTCCGGCGGGACACGGCGGCGACGCGCCCGGGTAGGCGGCGTATCGCCGCGCCGTCGCTCCTTGTACTGCTCCTTCACGGCACGCGGACCGCCTCGAGGATCTTGGCGATCACACGATCGGCGTCCAGGTCCTCGGCCTCGGCCTCGAACGTGAGCAGCACGCGGTGGCGCAGCACGTCGAATGCCATCGCCTGCACGTCCTCGGGAACGACGTAATTGCGCCCCCGCAGGTAGGCGTGCGCCCGCGCCGCCTGCGCCAGGTTGATCGAGGCACGCGGGCTCGCGCCGAAGGCGATCACCGGTTTCAGCTCGGCAAGTCCGACGACCTGCGGCTCGCGCGTGCCGCGCACCACGTCGACGATGTAGTCGACCACCTTCTGATCCATGAACAGCTCGGCGATCGCGCTGCGCGCCGCGAGGATGGCGTCCGCGTCCGCCACGCGAGCAACCTCGATCGGCCGGCCCGACGCCATCCGGGAAACGATTTCCTTTTCGGCGTCGCGTGTGGGATACCCGACCCGCACCTTCAGCATGAACCGGTCGAGCTGCGCCTCGGGCAACGGGTACGTACCCTCCTGCTCGATCGGATTCTGCGTCGCCAGTACGAGGAACGGCTCGCCCAGAAAGAAAGTCTCGCCGCCGATCGTCACCTGCTTCTCCTGCATCGCTTCGAGCAGCGCCGACTGCACCTTGGCCGGCGCGCGGTTGATTTCGTCGGCGAGGACGAGGTTGGCGAACAGCGGGCCCTTGCGGGGATAGAACTCCTGCGTCCGCTGGTCGTAGACCATGGTGCCGATGACGTCCGCGGGGAGCAGGTCGGGAGTGAACTGAATGCGCGAGTACGCGATGTGCAGGCATTCGGCCACGGTGCGGACCGCCAGCGTCTTGGCGAGTCCCGGGACGCCCTCGAGCAGGATGTGCCCGCCGGTCAGGAGCCCGACCAACAGGCGCTCCACCATGACCTCCTGCCCGACGACCCGCTTCGCGACCTCCGTCGTGATCGCGGTCGCCAGCGTGGGCTTGGGTGCCGCCTGGGTGCGGGTGGTCATTGCAGCGCCGCCTCCGCCGCCCGGCGGACGGTCGGCTCCTTGTCGTGACTGTAGAGTTCGAGCAACGCCCGCGCCTCCGTCGTATGGATGTGTCCGATGCCTTCGATCGCCGCCGCCCGCAGATGCGCCGTCCGCCGCTTGAGAAAGCTCCCGGGCTCCGCGTACTTCGCGAGCACACCGAGGGCGTCCGGCGCAGCCAGGCGTCCGATGGCGATCAGCATCCCCGCCAGTACCCCCTCGTCTTCTTCGTGCTCCAGCCGCCGCACCATCGCCTCCGACGCCGTGGGGTCGCCGCACACGGCGATCACCCGCGCCGCCGCGGCCCGCACCGGCGCGCTCAAATCGCGCAGCGCCGCCACCGCCGGGCGCGCGATTTCCCGCCCTCCGATCTCGGCGAGCGCGTAGAGCGCCGCCTCGCGCACCGCGTCGTTCGGGTGCTTCATCAACCCCGACAGGAGCGGTACCGCGTCGGGGCTTCCCGTCAATCCCATGAAATGGGCGGCGGCCGCGACGATGGCCCCGTCGGCCTCACCGAGCGCCTCTTCGAGGGGCTCCATCGCGCGGTCCGCTGCCGCGCGCATCGCCGCCCGATACGGCTCGCGCAGCTCCGCCGGCGCCGCGAGATAGGCCCGCAGCGTGGGCTTCACCGACAGCGCGGCGAGCGCCCCGACCGCGCCGACGAGAAACCCCCGCTCGACCGGCGCGATGCGCACCTCCCCGAGGCGGTATACCATGCGCTCGATCAGCGACTTCTCGGCGAGCGCCTCCCCGACGAGACCGAGCCGCTCGACCGTCGGCTCGTCCTGCACGCGCGGCAGCGCCCGGTCCAACCCGGCGATGAGCTCGGCGACGAGGGCGAGATCGCGCAGCTCGAGCACCGCGGGCACGAGCTGGTGCAACCGTTCGGCGGCGGCCCGCAGGCTCTCCGGGCTGTCCGCGGTCAGCAGCGAACCGATCAGGCGGCGGCTCTCGACGTCGGGCGGCAGCAGGTCGGGCCGGAACGTCGTGACGGAGCGGCGCTGGTCGCCTCCCCCACCGCGCGGCCACTTGGGCGCCTCGGCCGTCGGGGCGATGCGATCGGCCATCGGCGGGTTCAGCTGCACACTGGAGAGCCGCGGGGCCACGGTGCGGCGGTTCTGCTGGATCGCGATCCGTCCGAGGGAGCCGTCGTCCAGCGCCATCGTGCCGGTGGCCACGCTGTAGAGCGCGAGCACGTGCTCCGGCGTGGCCCCGGGACTGAGCTGGATGCCGCGCACGCCGCGCGCGAACAGAAGGGAGGACAGCTCGGAGAGCTGCGCGTTGCGGGGCAGGATCTGCTGTCCGCGCCAGTACATACCCGTAGCCGCCACCCTCCATTCGACCGTACCCATCGCCGCCAGCCCGGGCAGCTGGGCGGCGACGAGCCGCAGCCCCTCCTGCACCGCCGGATGCGTGGCAGGATAGTACCGCACCAGACGAAACGTGGTCCCGATCGCGCCCAGGCAACGCTCCAGCGTGGAAAAGTCGGACATTCGCCGCTCAGCGTTTGATGCGCTCGCCCAGGTCTTCGAAGCGGAACACCCAGGTGGCGAACGCCGCTGGATCGATCGCCCCGTCGGGATCGATCGCCGTCCAGTCGACATCACTCCCCGAATCGTGCGGCGCCTCGCGCCGGCGCCGCTCGGCACGCGCCACCATTTCGCCGGCGCGACGGATCCACATGCCGAGCTGCACCGGCCGCAGATCGACCCACCCGCGGGCGGCCGCGGCCAGCGGCTCGCCCGCTTCCGGCGGGACGATGACGGTGACGCCCCGGTACACGCAGCCGCCGTCCGGCGTCACGATCGGCAGTCCGACCGAGAGGATCCGCGCCCGCAGCCCCGAGTCGCGCCGCACGACCTCGTGCACCTGCTCGGCCAACGCCTGCGGCTCGAGCGCCGCGAGCGCGCGCACCGAGGACGCCACGCGGCTGCAGAGGTACGCCTCGTACAGCATCTTCGTGAGCCGCGGCGGCCCCAGCATCTCGTAGGCGACGGAGCGCTCGCGCCGCTCCCGCTCGAGGGCGTCGAGCCGCTCGAGCGCCGCGGCGCGCAACACGCCGGCGCGATACGTCGGGCCCGCCGTGGCGCTGTCGAGCGCGGCGATCACGTCCCGTCCCGTGGGACGTCCCTCCAGCTCGAGGATCACGTAGTCGGCGACCTCCTCCGGCGTGATGAACTCCATCTGTCCGAGCGCGGTCACCGTCGCGAACTCGTCGCGCGCGAACAGCCCGTTCTCTCCGGTGTTGATGAACACCCCCTCGAGCTGCTTCCCCAGCTCGCGCCACACCGGCGCGCCGTCGAAGGCGCGCGCGGTGGGGACCGGCTCGGGGCAATCGACCAGCGGGATCGGCTTGCCGCGCCGCCACACCGGGCCGACGCCGATCTCGCGCCACGCGATCGTCGCCGTCGGCTTCACCTCGATCGTCGCCGGGGCGTCGGGCGTGCGGCCCATCAGGAAGAGCAGCAGCGTCTGCGCGCCCGCGACGGCGGACTTCGTCAGGAGCGTCCGGCTGGGACGCTCCTCGGAATGGGTGTACGGGATGTTGAACCCCATCCCGCCGGTGCCGCTGGTCCCGATCTTCACGTACGCCCGCACGCCCGCCCGGCGCAATCCTTCGTGCATCAGCTGTGTGTGCCGGATCAGCTGCGGCATCGTGAGGGTGAGGACGTGCCCTTCGACCGCCGCGGCGTCGAGAGTGCCGGCGCGCGCCCGCTCGAGCATCGTGCGGGCGCTCTGGAAGATGTCCTGGTAGGCGAATGCGGTGGCGGTATTGATGCTGTCCACCACGGCGTCGGGGCGATGCCGCATCAGGATCTGCACGAGGAGGCTGCGGTGCAGCACCGCTTCGGTCAGGTCGCCCAACAGATCGTCGAGCACGAGGGCGCGATGGGCGGGATTCGCGAGCACGGCGCTGCGATCGAGGCGCGCCACCTGCTCCGGTGCGAAGACGTTGCCCCATTCCACGTCGATCGTCGCGCCACTCCGGTAGGGCTCGAGGGCGTGCGCCGCCTCGCGCACCTCCTGCTCGTACAGCGACACGAGCACCAGGCGGCGCGGCGCCTTCTCGAGCAGGCGGCGGGCGACCGCGTGCCCGACGAGCCCGCTGCCGCCCAGCAACACCACCGTGGTATCACGCAGCTCCATCGAGCTCCTCGATCGCCGACACTTCCCGACGGGTGAGCGGCCGGTGGCGTCCTTCGGCGAGGTCGCCGAGACGCACCGGTCCGTACTGCGTGCGATGCAGCCATTCGACCTTCAGCCCGATCGCCTCCGCCACGCGCCGTACGATTCGATTGCGTCCCTCGGCGAGGGTCAGCTCGATCTCGATGCTCTTCCCCGCCGGACGGACGCGGGCGCTTACCACGCGGACCGGCCGCCCATCGATCGGGATCGGGCGCGCCAGAGCGCGCTGCACCTCGTCGGCCCGCTTGCCGTGCGCTCCGAGCACGTAGGTGCGGGTCACCGCATAGCGCGGGTGCATGAGGCGGTGGGCCGCCGTGCCGTCGGTCGTGAGCAGCAGCAGACCAGAGGTCATCACGTCCAGCCGACCAACGTACGTGAGGCCGGGCACGGCCGGGAGGAGGTCGTAGACGGTGGGCCGGCGCGCGGGGTCGCTGCGGCTCACGACGTACCCGATCGGCTTGTTCAGGGCGAGCCAGGTCGTCCGTTCCGCCAGACGGACGGCGGCGCCGTCGACCGTGATGCGCTGGCGGGCGGGGTCGACGCTGGACCCGATCGTGGCGACGGCGCCGTCCACGCGCACCCTCCCCGCGCGAATCAGGTCCTCCGCCTTGCGGCGCGAGGTGACGCCCGCGCGCGCCAGAGCGCGCTGCAGGCGCATCGCCGTCATTCGGGTTCGGCCGGAGCCGGTGGGCGCAGACTCACCGACAGCTCGTCCAGCCGCGGCAGCTCGTCGGTGCTCTTCAACCCCAGGATCTCGAGGAATTGCGGCGTGGTCCCGTACAGGAGCGGACGTCCCAGCCCTTCGCCCCGGCTGGTGATCGTGATCAGTCCACGCTCGACCAGTTTGTCGATCACCGCGCCGGAGTCGACGCCGCGAATTTCATCCACTTCGATGCGCGCCACCGGTTGGCGGTAGGCGATGATCGCCAGCGTCTCGAGCGCCGCCGGCGAGAGGCGGCGCGGGCGCAGCGCGAATTGCGCGCGCTCGATCGGCTCGGCGTACTCGGGGCGCGTGAGGAACTGCCACCCTTCGGCGATTTCCACGAGCTCCACGCCGTGGTCGTCGCGCGCGAACGCCGCCCGCAGCTCCTCCAGTGCGGCGTGGACCGCGGACTCTCCCGCCTCGGGATCGAGCGTCGCCAGCTCGTCGAGGCCGAGCGGGCGCGCGGCGGCGAACAACGCCGCCTCAAGCAGCTTCGCGAGGGGGCTCACGGCGGATCACCATGGGAGCGAACGGCTCGGGCTGCGCGATCTTCAGGGTGCCGCGCTTCGCCAGCTCGAGCAGCGCGATGAACGCCGAGAGCACCTCGACGACGCCGGAGCCGGTGCCGACGACGTCGTGCCAGCCGAAGGTTTCGCGCGCTGCCAGCAGCTCGAGGATGCGGGCCGTCGCCCCCTCCACGTCGAGCGGCCGCGGCACGACGCGGTGCAGCGTGGGCTCGGGGATCAGGGCGATCACGCGCTCGGCGGCCGCGAGCAGGTCGTTGAGCCCGATCTGCAGCGGGGCCGGTGGCAGATCGGGCGCCGGCGGCTCGAACCCGCGGCCGAAGCGCTCGGCCCGTATCGCCGCCGCGTGCCCCAGCCAGTCCACCAGCTCGCGGATCTGCTGGTACTCGAGCAGCCGTCGCACCAGCTCCGAGCGCGGATCTTCCCACTCGTCGTCGCCCAGCCGGCGCGGCAGCAGCATCTGCGCCTTGATGCGCAGCAGGCGCGCCGCCATTTCCAGATAATCGGCCGCCTGGTTCAAGCCGAGGTCGTTGATCGCCGCGAGGAATTGATCGGCGATCCGGGCGATCGGCAGATCGGTGATGTCGACTTCGTCTTCGCGGATCAGGTGCAGCAGCAGATCGAGCGGGCCGGAGAACTGCTCCAGCTCGACGGAGAACCCGCCGCCCATCGCTGAGCCGGGCGCCGAGAGCGGGGTCGTCACAGCGTCACTCCGGGGAGACGGAACTGACCGACGAGCAGCAATACGATTCGCATCAGCTGCACTGCGGGCCAGAGAAAGATGCCGACCACTCCGGGAAGGAAATACGTGACCGCCATGATCGGCAGGAACCCGAACCGGCTGATCTGTCGGTACTTCAGGCCCGCGCCCGGAGGCAGCATGTGGTAGAACACGTGGCTGCCGTCCAACGGCGGTAGCGGAATCAGATTGAAGAAGGCGAGGACGAGGTTGAACCACATCCCGTACACCGTCATGCGCTGCAGGATGGTGAACGTCTCGGTGAGCCCGGGGACGCCGCCCGCGAGCACTCCTGTCAACGCGAAGCCGCCCGCGAAGGCTACGAACAGAATCAGGTTCGCCGTGATCCCCGCCAGCGACACGATGATGTCCCCGCGTACGTAATGGCGGTAGTTCCGTGGATTCACCGGGACCGGTCTGGCCGCCCCGAACGTCCAGCGATGCCCTGAAGTCACCCATAGCACGATCGGCAACAGGATGGTCATGAACGGGTCGATGTGTTTCAGGGGGTTCATCGTCAGCCGCCCGAGCGCGTAGGCGGTGTCGTCGCCCTGCCGGTAGGCGGCTTCGGCGTGTGCGTATTCGTGGGCCACCATCGAGAACAGCAGCACCGGGGCCCAGATGAGAAAATCGATCGAGATGGGGCGCTCGGAGCGTTGTAGTTGGCCCAAGATAGCCAAGGGGTAGAGCCCCGGTCAACGGCGTAGCGCCTTGACCCCTCTCGACTTACCCTCTAACTTGCGCCGCTCAATCGGAGAGATACAACGTGCCGAGAATCAAGTCAGCGAAGAAGGCGATGCGCCAGGCGCGTCGCCGCACCGTCACCAACCGGGCCCAGCGATCCGCCCTTCGCACGGCGTTGAAGCGCGTGAGAGGCGCTGCCAGTAAGCAGGAAGCCACGCAGGCGTACGGGGCCGCCGTGACGCTGCTCGATCGAGCGGCACGGAAGGGGCTGATACACAAGAACAACGCCGCGAGGCACAAGTCTCGTTTGGCGAAATACGTCAGGACAAAGGCGTAAGGTTTTTTTCTTACGCCGTTCGTTTCTTACAGCGCTGCCAATTCCGCTCCACAACTCTCACAGTACCACTCCGTCGGCAGATTCATCGTCCCGCACTCGCGGCACTTCAGCGTCCGCACCGGCTCGGGATCCTCGTTGGCGGGAGTGGCGGCGACGGGGGTTGGCGCCGGCGTCGTGGACGCTGGCGTGGATGTCGGACGCGCGGGCGCGGGCTCGGCGGGCTGGAACTGCGCCCCGCTCCGCCGAATCGTCGGCGTGGGACCGGGGCTGCCGATACCGCGCTTGTCATCGTCGGTTACCGACTTGAGGAACGCCAGCTCGTCGATCATCGCCGGTTTTTCGGGCGCCTTCGCATCGTTCTTCTGGCCGTCCTTCGCGGCGGCCGGCGCCGGGACGGGCGCCTGAGGGCGCGGCGGCGGCCCGACCCTGGGCATCGTCCCCGTGTTCGTTCCGGACGGCACGGCGGGCGGCGGTGGCGCGGGCGGCGGTGGTACGGGCGCGGGAGCCGGCGCAGCGGGACGCAGCTTCACCAGACGCTCGAGCTCCTCGAGCTGCGCGATGTCCTCCTCGACCGCCCCCAGCTCTTCGCGCACCGACACGAGCTCCGCCAGCGACTCCTTGTGCACCTGTGTCCACTGCGATTCGTCGTATTCGCCCACGGCGTGGCGCAGCTCCGCCTCGGCCAGGCGCTCGGCGGCGGTGGTTTCCTTTCCCTGAAGATCGCGCCGCACTTCACGGCGCTGCGCCGCCATGAGCCGCGCAGCTTCGGCGTGGACCTTCAATTCCTCGGTCACCGCGTTGAGACGAGCTTCGTAGTCCGACCGCACACGAGTGCGCACCGTGGACGGCGCGGCTCCGCCCGCCGCGTCGATCCGGGCGATCCACGCCTCATACTGCCGCCGCTCCTCCAGCAGGCGCTGAATCGCAGCGGTGCTCTTGTTCGGTGCTTTAGCCATCGGACTCCAGTTGCCGCGCCGACTAATGGCGAACCATCATAATAAGCGCCGAGGCCGGGAAAGATGCTAATTTCGTGCCCGGCAGCGCTTTGCCCCATCCCCCCGGCCTCGGCTACCCCTCCTCGGACCGGTCGGTTCAGGGTCGCTCCGCCAATTGGCCTTAAGTCTAACTCATTGAGGGGGTTGGACTCCAGGGTTGAAGCGGTGCGACTCCAGGGCTACGCCCCGGGGTGAGTTTCATGGACGACGCGGCCTGCGACGAGCGTCACAGCGGCTCGGCCGACGAGCTCTCTGCCCGTGAACGGGGTGTTGCGGCTCTTGGAGTGAAGGTCGGCGGCGCGCACGACCCAGGGCGTGGCGACGTCGAGGACGCACACGTCTCCCGGGGTCCCCGGGGCGAGCGTCCCGCCCGGCAGTCGAAACAGCCGCGCCGGAGTCGTGCTCATGCGGGCGATCAATTCGGGGAGGGTCAGCGCCGCACCGCGCACCAGCTCGGTATGCGCCACCGCAAATGCGGTCTCGAGACCGATGATCCCGAACGGTGCGTCGTCAAAAGCGGCCTCTTTCTCGTCGTACGCGTGCGGGGCGTGGTCGGAGGCGATGCAGTCGATGACCTGGTCCTTGAGTGCCGCGCGCAACGCGGCCACGTCGTCCGGCTCGCGCAGCGGTGGATTCATCTTGGCATGGGTGTCGTAGCGCTCGCACGCGGCATCGGTAAGCGTCAGATGATGGGGCGTGACTTCCGCTGTCACGCTGATGCCCCGCTCCTTCGCGCGCCGGATCAGCTCCACCGATCCGCGAGTCGACATATGGCAGAGGTGGACGTGCCCGCCGGTCAGCTCCGCGAGCAGGATGTCCCGCGCCACCATGATTTCTTCGGCGGCCGCCGGAATGCCCTTGAGACCGAGGCGGGCCGACACCAGGCCCTCGTGCATCGTGCCGCCGGCCGCGAGCGTCGGCTCTTCGCAGTGATCGGCCACGGGGATCCCGAAAGTGCGCGAGTATTCGAGCGCCGTGCGCATCAGATGGCCCGACACGACCGGCCGGCCGTCGTCCGACACGGCCACCGCTCCCGCGCCGACCATCTCGCCGAATTCCGCCAGCTGCTCGCCCTTCTGCCCGACCGACACCGCGCCGATCGGATACACCCGCGCCAGACCGGCCCGCACCGATTGACGCACGATGAAGCCGACCGCCGCTTGATTGTCGGTGACGGGATCGGTATTCGGCATCGCGCACACCGCCGTGAATCCCCCGGCCACGGCGGCCCGGGCACCTGAAGCGACCGTCTCCTCATCCTCGTTGCCGGGCTCGCGCAGGTGCACGTGCACATCAACGAGTCCCGGGGCAACCACGAGGCCCGACACGTTCCGGATCTCCGCACCGTCGGGAGTGCCGAAGCCCGATCCCGTCGCGGCGATTTTCCCGTCCTGGATCAGCACGTCGGCGACCTGGTCGATTCCCCGGGCCGGGTCGATCACTCGGCCGCCTTTGAGCAGCAGCGGACGAGTCATTCGGAGCCCCCCGCCCCCCCGCCTCGGGCGGCCAGTGCCAGCTCGGGACGCCCGCCGGAGAGCAGGTACAGCACCGCCATCCGTACGGCGACGCCGTTCGTCACCTGATCGAGGATCACGCTGTGTGGCCCATCGGCGACGCGCGAATCGATCTCCACGCCGCGATTCATCGGTCCCGGGTGCATGATGGTGAGGGGGCGCGGCGCGCGTGCCAGCCGCTCCAGCGTCACGCCGAAGACGCGGTAGTACTCACGCAAGCTCGGAATGAACCCCTTCTCCATCCGCTCGAGCTGCAGCCGCAGCACGTTGAGCACGTCGGCCCACTCGATCGCTTCTTCTATGCGGCCGAACACGCGCACGCCCAGCTCCTCGATGCCGCGCGGCAACAGCGTGCGCGGTCCGCAGACCGCCACGCTGGCGCCGAGCTTCGTGAGACCCCAGATGTTCGAGCGGGCGACGCGCGAGTGCAGAATGTCGCCCACCAGACACACCTTCACTCCTTCGATCCGGCCCAGCTTGTCCCGAATCGTGAGCATGTCGAGCAGCCCCTGGGTGGGGTGCTCGTGTTTTCCGTCGCCCGCGTTGATCACGTTGGACCGGATGCGCTCGCCCAGGAATTGGGCGGCGCCCGATGCGCCGTGGCGGATCACGACCATGTCGATGCGCATCGCCTCGAGGTTCTTGGCGGTGTCGACGAGCGTCTCGCCCTTGGACACCGACGAGCCGGAGGCCGCCACGTTCACCGTGTCCGCCGAAAGTCGCTTCTCGGCGAATTCGAAGGAGATGCGGGTGCGGGTGGAGGCCTCGAAGAACAGGTTGACGATCGTCTTGCCGCGCAGCGCGGGGACTTTCTTGATGGGCCGCTCGCTGACTTCCTTGAACGGCTCCGCGGTGTCGAGAATGAGACGGATTTGATCGGCGCTGAGCGACTCGAGTCCGACGAGGTCTTTCCCGAGCGCCGGGCTCATGCGCCGGCCTCGGGGTCCACGAGATTCACGGCGTCCGTCCCATCCAGCTCTTCGACCAGCACGTCGACCCGGGCGCCGGATCCGACCTTGACCGCCTTCCCGACGACGTCGGCCTGGATCGGCAGCTCGCGGCCCCCACGATCGACCAGCACGCAGAGCGAGATGCGCCGCGGCCGCCCGAAGTCGGCCAGCTCGTCGAGCGCGGCGCGCACTGTACGGCCGGTATAGAGCACGTCGTCGACGATCACCACGTGTGTCCCCGACAGGTCGGTGGGTAACCGCGTCTCCCCGATCACCGGCTTCGGGCCCACGAGCTCGAGGTCGTCACGATACAACGTGATGTCGATCGCACCGCGCCCGACCGTCACGCCCTCCTCCTGCTCGATGATCCGCGCCAGGCGTTCGGCCAGCTCCACGCCGCGGCGCTGGATTCCCACCAGCACGAGGTCGCGGGAAGAGCCGGCCAATTCGAGGATCTCTACCGCCATTCGCTGAAGCGCCCGCGCGAGTGCGCGGGCGTCGAGGAGGGTGGTGCTCTTGGTTTCGTTCCGGGGCATGTCCGGAACTGGAAGCTAACGAGGCCGCCGCAGCGGTCAACGCCACGAGTTAGCCGGCGCGCAGCTTTCCGCGATCGACCTTCCCGAGATGCGTGCGCGGCAGCGCGTCGAGGAAGACGACCTCCCGCGGCACCTTGTATCCCTCGAGCCGCTCTGCGGCGAACGCCTTGAGCTCGGCCGCGAGATCGGGTCGCTGCTCCCGGGCCACGACGTACGCGTGCGGCTTCGTGAGGCCCCCGTCACCCAGGACCCCCACGACCGCGGCCTCCTGCACGGCCGGGTGCTGCAGCAGGCAGCCCTCCACCTCCTGCGGCGAGAGCCACTTTCCGGACACCTTGAGCATCTCGTCGGCGCGGCCGTGATACGAGAAGAAGCCGTCCGCGTCGCGTGAGATGAGGTCGCCCGATACGTACCAGTCGCCGCGGAACGCCTGCGCCGTCTTTTCCATCTGCTGCCAATACCCGATGGCGCGCGACCCGCCGCGCACCCACAACATCCCCACCTCCCCGTCGGGAACGTCTCGCCCCGCGTCGTCGCATACCCGGACCTCGAATCCGGCGACCACCTGCCCGATGGTCCCGGGCCGGACCGCGCCGGGTCGATTGGTGATGAAGATGTGCCACATCTCGGCGGTGCCGAGCCCGTCGAGCAGCTCGACCCCGAACGTCGCCCGCCACCGGTTGTACAGCTCCACGGGCAGCGCCTCACCCGCCGACGTGGCGAAGCGCAGGGAGGAGAAATCCTGCCGCGCCGCCTCGGGGTGGCTCACCATTCGATTCACCATCGTCGGGACGTTGACGAGGATCGTCGGCCGATGCCGGGCGATCCGCGTGAACAGCGTTTCGGGAGTCGCGGGATCGGAAAACAGGATCGCCGTCGCACCCACCGCGAAGGGGAAGAACAGATTCGCGCCCATGGCGTAGCCGAAGTACAGCTTGGGGATGGAGAGGGTGATATCGCTTTCGCGGTAGCCGAGCGCGCCCTTGGCGTAGCATTCGGTGCTGTTGGCGTAGGATGCGTGGGTCTGCACCACTGCCTTGGGGCGTCCGGTCGTGCCGCCGGAAAACAACCAGATGGCGGCGTCGTCCCGGTGGCTCGGGAAGATCTCGAGGTCGTCTGGGAGCTCGCGCACCCGGGCGGCCGTCGCGGGCTCGTCGGCGATGAGGACTTCGCGCAACAGCGGCGCGCTCTTGGCCGCTCCCTGGAAGGTGCGCGCCGATTCGCGCGCAGTGACGGCGACGGTGGCGCGCGTGTACCCGTAAAAATACTCGATCGCCGGACCGTCGAGCTGCGGGTTGACCATCACGACCACCGCGCCAATCTTGAGGGTGCCAAACAGGGCGGCGACGAAATCGGGACCATCGGGAAGCGCCAGCAGCACCCGCTGTTCCGGCTGGACGCCGGCTTCCAGCAGCAGCCGGCCGAATCGGTTCGCCCGCGCCTGAACTTCCATGTAGGTGAGCGCACCCTGATCCGTGATGAGCGCTGTTTTTTGCCCCCGTCCCTCGCGCACGCGGGCATCGAGGAAGTAGTCGGCGATGTTGAATCGTTCCGGCGGCGCGAAGCCCATAAGGGGATGATACCAGCACGATGCCGGTTCGCGAGCTCGCGCAGCTGACCTGGCAGGAGGCCGGGGGCACCGACCGCGACCGGACGGTGGTGATCCTCCCGGTCGGGGCGCTCGAGGCGCACGGCCCCCACCTCCCCGTCTCGACCGACGTCTGGATCGCCGAGGCGATGGCGCGGGCCGGCGCCGACAAGCTCGCCGTCCGGGGACTCGAGGTGCTGCTGCTCCCCGCCCTCGCCTACACGACGGCTCCATTCGCCGCCGACTTTCCCGGCACGCTCTCGGTCGACCCGAACGCCGTCGCCGGCCAGATCGCGGGCATCGTCGAGAGCCTCACGCGCCACGACTTCGAGCTGCTCGCCCTCGCCAACGCGCATCTCGATCCATCGCACCTGACGGCGCTGCAGACCGCCGTCGACGCCGCGCGCCACCTGAGACGCATGCGCATCGTCTTTCCCGACGTGACGCAGAAGCCGTGGGCGCTCCGTCTCACGGCCGAGTTCAAGAGCGGCGCGTGTCACGCCGGCCGCTACGAGACGTCGATGATCATGGCGCTGCGCCCCGACCTGGTGCGCGAGGACATCCGCCAGCGCCTCCCCCCCAACGCGAAGTCGCTCTCCGCGGCGATCGCGGCGGGCCAGAAGAGTTTCGTCGAGGCCGGCGGCCCGCGCGCCTATTTCGGCTATCCCTCCGAGGCGACGGCCGAAGAGGGCCGCGCCACGATCGCCGCGCTCGGCGCGATCCTCGAGGAAGCGGTGATGATCGAGCTGGCGCGGAGTGTGGGGTGACGCTCTCCGGCCGCGTAGCGCTCGTCACCGGCGGCGGGCGCGGCATCGGCGCGGCCGTGGCGCTCGCCCTCGCCCGGAGCGGCGCGCGGGTGATGGCGGCGGCCCGTCACACCGTCGAGCTCGCCGGCGTGGCCATGCAGCGCTGCGACGTGACGCAACCGGGCGACGTCGCGGCGTTGGTGCGCGCCACCACCGAGCGGCTCGGCCCGATAGATATCTTGATCAACAACGCCGGAACGGCGTCCTCGGCGCCCGTCTCGAAGATCACCCTCGACGAGTGGCAGCGGCTCTTCGCGGTGAACGCTACGGGCACCCTGCTCTGCACCCAGGCCGTACTTCCGGGCATGCGCGAGCGGGGCCATGGCCGCATCGTCAACATCGCGTCGATTGCCGGGCTCAACGGCGACAAGTACATCGCCGCCTACAGCGCCGCCAAACACGCCGTGGTCGGCTTCACCCGCTCACTCGCCGCCGAGCTGGCGGGGAGCGGTATCACCGCCAACGTGGTCTGCCCGGGATACGTCGACACCCCGTTGACCGATGCGACGTTGGAACGGATCATGGAACGCACGCGCTCGACCCGCGACCGGGCGTTAGGCGCGATCCTCGAGCATTCCGGCCAGCCACGCCTCGTCACCGTCGACGAAGTGGCGGCGTGCGTGCTGGCGCTGGTGGACGATGCGGCGGCGACGATCAACGGTCAGGCCGTCGTGCTCGACGCGGGAGCGCTGCGCGCGTGAGTTTCGACATCATCAACCCGTCTCCCCTGGGCCGACCGAGTGGGTGGAATCACGGCATGCTGGGGCCCGCGGGCGGGCGCGTCCTGTTCGTCGCGGGCCAGACGGCCGCGAACGCGGGCGGACTGGTGGAACAATGGAACGGGGCCCTCGAGCGGGTGCTGGCGGTCGTGCGGGCGGCCGGCGGGGCGCCCGAGGACATCGGCCGGATGACCGTCTATGTCGCCGACCGCGCCGCCTACGTGTCGGCGCGCAAGGCGCTCGGAGACGTGCACCGCCGCCACATGGGCAAGCATTACCCGGCGATGGCGCTCGTCGAGGTGAGCGCGCTGGTCGATGACGGCGCGCTGGTCGAGATCGAAGCCACCGCGGTCATCCCGTAAGGCGACGAGGACCCGCATGCCGCTCGCACCCACATCGTTCCTCTATAGTGCCGACGCAGGCACAGGGGTGGCGACCATCACGTTGAACCGCCCCGAGCGGCTCAACGCCCTGACATTCCAGGTCTACGAAGAGCTGCGCGATGCCTTTCGCGTCCTCGACACCGAGCCCGGGGTGCGCGCGGTGTTGCTCACCGGAGCGGGGCGCGGCTTCTGCTCGGGGGGCGACGTCGCAGACATCATCGGCCGCCTGTTCGAACGGGATCCCCAGGGCCTCCTCGCCTTCACCCGGCTCACGTGCGACCTGATCCTCGCGATCCGGCGCTGCCGCCGTCCCGTCGTCGCCGCGCTCAACGGGACGACGGCGGGCGCCGGCGCCGTGATCGCGGCCGCCTGCGACTTTCGGATCGCCGCCGAAACGGCGAAGATCGCCTTTCTCTTCGTCCGCGTGGGCCTCTCGGGCGCCGACATGGGGGCCGCCTGGCTGCTGCCGCGGCTCGTCGGGCTGAGCCACGCCACCGAGCTCCTCATGACCGGGGATTTCATCTCCGCGAGCCGCGCGCACGAGATCGGGCTCTACCAGAAGGTCGTCCCCGCGAACGAGCTGCTCCCCGTCGCCCGCTCCGTCGCCGAACGACTGGCGCAGGGACCGTCCGCTGCGCTCGCCGTCACGAAAGACGCGCTCAACCGTGAGGCGGCAATGGACCTGGAGACCGCGCTCGCCTTCGAAGCCGAAGCGCAGGCCGAGCTGATGCGCCACCCGAACTTCCGCGAATCCTACGACGCGTTCGTGGCGAAGCGCGAGCCACGGTTCACCTGATGCCCGACACCGGGGTCATCCGGGCATTCCTCGATCCGGCGCTGTTCACCCTGGCGGGTCAGGTGACGGCGTTCGCGAATCGCGAGCTCGATTCCGATCCCGAGCCGGCCGACGACGCCGCGGCGCGGCGCCACGCCCGCGAGCTGCTCGGGCGTCTCGGCGCCGCGGGATGGTTCGCCCCCATCGCGGAGCAACACCTGCGCGCCTGTTGTCTCGTGCGCGAAGCGCTGGCGGCGGCGTCGCCGCTCGCCGACGCGGTGTTCGCCCTGCAGGCGCTCGGCACCCTGCCGATCGTCCTCGCCGGCAGCGACGATCTGAGGCATCGCTGGCTCCCGGGCGTTCTCGCCGGAACGGCGATGGCCGCGTTCGCGATGACCGAACCCGAGGCGGGGTCGGACGTCGGTGCCATCGCGACGACCGCGCAGCGCGATGGCGCGGACTACGTGCTGAACGGCAAGAAGACGCTGATCTCGAACGCCGGCATCGCCGACTTCTACGTCGTGTTCGCGTCGACCGATCCGGCCGCCGGCAACAAGGGACTGTCCGCCTTCGTCGTCCCGGCCGACACGCCCGGCTTCCGCTTCGTGCGGCCGCTGACCCTCTCGGCACCGCATCCGCTGGGGGACATCGCGTTTGACAACGCGCGCATCCCCGCCGACTGCCGGCTGGGCGCCGAGGGAGAAGGCTTCCGCATCGGGCTCGGTACGCTCGATCGGTTGCGGCCGACGGTCGGCGCCGCGGCGTGCGGTATGTCGGAGCGCGCGCTCGCCGAGGCGCTGCGGCATGCCGGGACGCGCCGCCAGTTCGGCGCTCCGCTCGCCGCGAACCAGCTGATCCAGGAGAAGCTCGCCCGTATGGCGACCGACCTCGCTGCCGCCCGGCTCCTGGTCTACCGGGCAGCGTGGGAGAAGGATCACGGCGCGGAGCGCATCACCCTCGAAGCGGCGATGGCGAAGGCGTTCGCGACCGAAGCGGCGCAGCGCATCGTGGACGATGCCGTGCAGATCCTGGGAGGCCGCGGCGTTCTCGCGGCCCACCCCGTCGACCGGCTGTATCGCTCGGTGCGCTCGCTCCGGATCTACGAGGGAACGACGGAGATTCAGCAGCTCGTCATCGCGGGCCAGCTCCTGAAGGCCGCGGGAGTCCCCCGGTGAAGATCGTCGCCGTCGGCGGCGGGCCCGCGGGACTCTACGCGGCCATCCTCCTCAAGAAAGCCGATCCGCGGCACGACATCCTCGTGCTCGAGCGCAACCGCTTCGACGACACATTCGGCTTCGGCGTCGTCTTTTCGGAGGCGACGCAGGAGAACCTGCAGCAGGCGGATGCCGCGACGTTCGACGCGATGGCGGTCCGCTCGGCCCGCTGGGACGACATCGACATCCATTACAACGGCACGCTGCTGCGGTCGACCGGCCACGGCTTTTCGGGATTGTCGCGCCGGGCGATGCTCGACGTCCTGGCGGACCGCGCCCGGGACCTCGGGGTGCAGATCGAGATCGGCGTCGACGTGCGGGACCCCACACCCTATCTCGGCGCCGACCTCGTGCTTGCCGCCGACGGCTCCAACAGCGCGCTGCGCGACCGGTTCACACACGCCTTCGGGCCCTCGATCGACTGGCGCCCCAACCGGTTCGTCTGGCTCGGGACGACGCGCCCCTTCCCCGCCTTCACCTTCTACTTCAAGGCGGACGCCCACGGGCTGTGGCGCGTCCACGCCTATCAGTACGAGCGGGGACACTCCACCTTCATCGTCGAGGCGCGCGAGGAGACGTGGCGCGCCGCCTGCATGGACAAGGCGACCGAGGATGAAACGATCCGCTTCTGCGAGGAGCTGTTCGCCGCAGAGCTGGAGGGGCACCCGCTGGAGCGGAACCGGTCGATCTGGCGCAGCTTCGGGACCGTCAAGAACGCCCACTGGCATCACCAGAACATCGTGCTGCTGGGCGATGCCGCCCATACGGCGCACTTCTCGGTCGGCTCCGGAACGAAGCTCGCCATGGAAGACGCGATCGTGCTGACGCGGGCGCTCGGCCAGCACCGGGAGCTCGGCGACGCCCTCCAGGCGTACGAGGCCGAGCGCCGGCCGGTCGTCGAAAGCCTGCAGCGCGCCGCCCAGGTGAGCCTCGAGTTCTTCGAGAACACCGAGCGGTACATGCAGCTCGAGCCGGTGCAGTTCGCCTTCAATCTGCTGACGCGCAGCCTGCGCATCACCCACGACAATCTCAGGGTCCGGGATCCCCGGTTCGTGGCGGAGGTCGACCGGTGGTTTGCGACCACCGCCGCCCGGACGGCACGGGTGGACGCCCTTCCCGACGGTCCCCCGCCCCCGTTGTTCACGCCATTTCGGCTGCGGGAGCTGCTGCTCGAGAACCGCGTCGTCGTCTCGCCGATGTGCCAGTACTCCGCCGAGGACGGCACGCCGAACGACTGGCACGTCGTCCACCTCGGCGCGCGCGCCATCGGCGGCGCGGGTCTCGTCTTCACGGAGATGACCGATGTGACCCGGGAGGGTCGCATCACGCCGGGGTGCACGGGCATGTACAAGGCCGAGCACGTCCAGGCGTGGAAGCGGATCGTGGACTTCGTGCACCAGTCGAGCCGTGCGAAGATCGGCCTGCAGCTCGGTCACGCAGGCCGCAAGGCGGCCACGAAGAAGCTGTGGGAGGGAGACAACGAGCCGCTCGAGAGGGGCGCCTGGCCGATCATGGCGGCGTCGCCGATCCCCTACTTCCCGCACAGCCAGGTCCCGCGTCAGATGACTCGCGCCGACATGACCGGCGT
>DATJJY010000076.1:0-37728 GCA_035491895.1 Gemmatimonadales bacterium | reverse complement strand
GCCATGCTGATCAGCTTTATCGCGATCATCGCGCTCATCAACGGCGGCTTCGGGTGGGTGCACAGCTACGTGGCCTGGTTCCCGGCGAGCATCCAGACAGTACTCGGTTGGATCTTCGCACCCATAGCCTGGGTCATGGGTGTACCGTGGCACGACAGCGGTACCATCGGGGGCCTGCTCGGCACCCGCATGGCGTTGAACGAGTTCATCGCCTACTCCCAGCTCGGCCCCATGAAGGCGACGCTCAGCCCGGTTTCTTTCACGATCGCTACCTTCGCATTGTGCGGCTTCGCCAACGTCAGCTCGGTGGGGATTCAGATCGGCGGCATCGGGGCCCTCGCCCCGGAGCGGAAACACGATCTCGCGCGGCTCGGCTTCCGCGCCATGCTGGCCGGGACGCTTGCGAACTTCCTCTCGGCGACGCTAGCGGGGATCCTGCTATGAGTGGTAAGTGGTCGGTGGTCAGTGGGGTGGTTGCTCTGGCGCTGGTGTTTCCTGCGTGCACGCGACGGGCTCCACCGCCACCCGCCAAACCGGCGACTACCTCCCCCACCGATTCGGAAATCCCCAACGATGACTTCGGGGCGAGCGTGCGGCGCGGCCTCGCATTGGTGTCGGCGACGCGGGAGAGTCTGCCGTCGTACGACGGCAGCGCGTTGCGCTGCACCAGTTGCCACCTCGACCAGGGACGGCGCGCCAACGGCAGCTGGATCGGGAGCTTCGCCCGCTTCCCGCAATACCGCAGCCGCCGCGGCGCCGTGGAGCTGATCGAGGATCGGGTCAACGACTGCTTCACCCGCAGCCTCAACGGCAAAGGGCTCCCCCCCGGGAGCCCCGACATGCGGGACATCGTCGCCTATCTCGCGTTTCTGTCGTGGCGTTCCCCCGTCGGCGCTCCCCCTCAGGGCCCGAACGCGCGGCTGCAGCGTTTCGCGTCGCTCACGGCGGATACCGCGGCCGGCCACCGGACGTTCGGCACCACCTGCGCGCGCTGCCACGGGCCGGACGGCCAGGGGACACCGGTCGCGCCGCCGCTGTGGGGTATGAAGTCGTTCAACATCGGTGCGGGGATGGCCCGGGTCCGCACCGCTGCGTCGTTCGTGCGGGACAACATGCCGTTCGACCAGCCGGGAACACTCACCGACCAGCAGGCATTTGATGTTGCGGCGTTCGTCGTGGCCCAGCCGCGCCCCGATTTTCCGGGGAAGCAGCTCGACTGGCCGCATGGGGATCCGCCCCCCGATGTCGCGTATCCGACTCTCGCCGCCGCCAAGAAAGCGGCGGGACATTGATCCACTCAGACTGGAGGTAGGTCGCCATGCTCGATCTGAATCTCGCTACTCACCGCCGCGGGTTCCTGGGCCGCGTCGCCACTGCCGCAGCGGCCGTCGGACTCGGCGGACTGATCCCGGGTCGCGTCGAGGCCCTAGACTATTCATCCGCCGACCTCGCGACCGGCGACGCGAGCTACGCCGCGTGGCTCAATGGGATCAAGGGGAAATACAAACAGGTGTACGACGCCGTGGAGCCCAACAACGGCTTCTCCCTCATCTGGGCCCATGTCTTCCTGCTCACCGGTACCGGGGCGTACGGCGTTCCGGAAAGCGATCTGGGCGTTGTGATCGTGCATCGCCATTCGGCGATTCCGATCGCCTTCAAGGACGCGATGTGGGCGAAGTACAAGTTTGGCGAGTTCTTCAAGATCCAGGACAAGAGCACGAACGCGCCGGCGGTGCGGAACGTCTTCGCCAACCTCAAGGAAGGCGACCTGCCGTTCCCTGAAGCGGCGGTCGAGAAGCTGGTGGCGCGGGGCGTGCGGTTCGGCGTCTGCAACATGGCGATCACCTTCTACAGCATGATGTTCGCCCAGCAGATGGGGATGAAAGCGGAGGACATCAAGGCCGACTGGATTGCCAACGTCCTGCCGGGATACACGGTGGTTCCCTCGGGTGTCGTCGCCGTGAACGGCGCGCAGTCGAAAGGATGCTCGTACTGCTACGCGGGCTAGACCCAACTGCGTGAGCGGTGAGCAGTGAGCGGTGAGCGGCAGGCGGCTACTCGAACCCGCTTACCGCTCACCGCTTACCGCTTACGCCTCGTGGGTTTGGGTTGCCGGCGGGGGGCGCCGAAAGCGGCGTAGCAGCGGCCACGCGACCAGCGCACAGACGGCAAGCGGGATGATGACGCCGAGCGACTGGATGACGAGCGCCACGACGGTGATGAAGTTGCGCCACGCATCCCGCACTGCTCCACCCATCACGCCGGGAGAGCCTTCGTCCACGACCGGGATGGGCATGTGGATCGTGAGAGAGAGGGTGCTCACGGCGGCACGGGTCTGCAGGTAGCGCAACCGTCCCTGGTAGCGCTCGATCTCCTCCCGCACGCGCGCGAGCTCCTGCTCCACCGCCAATACATCGGATAGCTTGCCGGTGCGCTGCGCCACGAGCTCGATGAGCCGCGCTTCCAGACGGTGGTCGTTGGCCATGCGCGCCTGCACGTCCACGTATTCCTCCCCCACATCCTGGGCCGTCACGTTCACCGCCTCGACCTTGCCGATCGGCCGCAGGCCGTCGACGGCATCCTCGAAGCGGTCGGACGGCATGCGGATCTCGAGCGTCGCGCCCGGCACCTGTCCGCGGCCCGATTGCGATGTGCTCGACCCGATGAATCCGCCGACGCGCCGGGCCAGAGCCCGCACGAGCACGATCGCGCGGTCCAAGGAGTCCACCTGGAGGGTGGCTGTTCCACTCCGAATCACCAGGTTGGGGAGGACGTCGGTCGCGCCCGGGAGCGCGAGTCCGGCACCGCCACCCGCGTCGCCTCGTGCCCGAGGAGCCGCTTCCGGCGTCGATGCGACCGACACCCTGCCGTCCTTGTTCAACGTGGCCACCTGGTGGGACGGCATTGCACTGTACAGCATCGCACCCCGCTCGCGTTCAGCAGAACGAGTGCAGGAAAGAACGGCGGCGCCTGCCAACGCCAGGAGAGCCAGCCCCTTCAGACGCGTACGCATCACTCCTCCATCGATTAGGTTTTCCAGAGAAGCTCTGCGCAGGTCGACCGCCCACGTTACGCGGCCTGAAGTCCGCGCTCGGCGCTGACGCGACCCGCCATAAATGGCGCTCACGCAGAGTCTTTCAAGACGCGTCGCCCGCAGGCGCCGAGCGGCGGCTTTGAGCCGCCGAAACGAGCGGCGGCTTGTGCAGACCTTCTCGAGGATCGCTGAGAGACGTCGGACGGCGGTGGAGGCACACATGGCTGACAATTGGTTCAGGCGGGCGGTCGTAGGGTCATGTGTTGCCGTGCTCCTAGCCTCGCGGGCGATCGCAGCCCAGGTGGCTCCGGCATGCCTCGTCACGGTCGCACAGGCCGAGGGGCGCTACCAGAAGGCGATCGACGCGGCGCGGCGGCTCGTCTGCGACAGTCTCGCCCCGCGGATCCCGGGTTTGCAGGTGGCGGTGGCGGTCGACGGCAAGCTGGTGTGGTCGGCGGCGTTCGGGTATGCCGACCTGGCACGCCACGCGCGGGTGACGCGTACCACGATGTTCCGCATCGGCAGTGTCTCGAAGCCGCTGACGTCCGTCGCTGTGGCCCAGCTCGTCGAGCAGGGGAAGCTCGATCTCGACGCACCGGTGCAGCGCTACGTCCCGTCCTTCCCCGAGAAACCGTGGCCCGTCACGACCCGCGAGCTCGGGGGACACCTGGCCGGAATCCGTCATTATCAGGGGGACGAGTTTCTCTCGCACACGCCGTATCCATCGGTCACGGCGGGGTTGGCGATTTTCGAGCGCGATTCGCTGCTGTTCGAGCCGGGGACCCGCTTCTCCTACTCGAGCTACGGTTTCAACCTGATTTCGGCGGTGCTGGAGGGAGCTTCAGGCGAGAATTTCCTTTCCTATATGGGCGCGCACGTGATCCGCCCGCTCGGCCTCTCGCACACCGCACCCGATCGCGCGGACAGCCTCATCACCGATCGCACGGCGTTCTACGATCGGGACACGGTCAACGGTGGGTTCCAGGTCGCGCCGGCGGTCGACAACAGCTACAAGTGGGCGGGTGGGGGATTTCTCTCGAGCGCCGAAGATCTGGTGCGATTCGGATCGGCGCTTCTGGGGGCCGGCTTCCTGCGCCTGGCGTCGCTCGACCTGCTGTTCACGAGCCAACGGACGCGCGACGGGCAACCGACGGGGTACGGCGTGGGGTGGTTCGTGGCGATCGACTCGCTGGGCCACCGCCGCGCCTTTCATGGCGGCGGCTCGGTCGGGGGGACGACGGCGTTCGGGCTGGATCGCGACGCGCACATCGCGTTCGCGCTGACCTCGAATCTGACCGACGCCCCCCTCGGCCCCGCGAGCCGGATCGTACCGCTGTTCGTTACTTCGTCGTCTTCCAGCGACGCGCGTCGAACGCCCCATCGGTGAGCGGGACGTCGACCTGAATCTGGTCGTACTCCTCCAGCCAGATCCGTTGCCCGTTCCCCAGAAACAGCACCTGGGCGGACACCCATCCGTTCTTGAACGGCCGGTAATCGTTGAACTGCGTTTCGCTGGTGGCGCTGGTGTCGCGCTGCCCCGGTTCGAGCATGCGGACGAACAGCAGGCGCTCCTTGTCGACCCAGAATTGCCGCGAGTGGAGGTCCCCGGCTTTCGCGCCGACCACGTACACCGGTCGGCCCTGCCACGTGTCGCTGCGGAGCGACGCCAGATCGAAGCCGAGCGATTGCAGCTTGTCGAGCGTCGAGTCCACCGGCTGGGCGTAGATGTCGAAGCCAAGCACCATCAATGGATGGATGAACGCGGTCGACTGGGCGACGGTGTCGCCCTTGAAGGCTATGAGGGAGTCGTGGACGAACAGTATCCCACCATCAGGTGAGAAGCCCGGTCCGTCCCGGAAGTCGATACGCAGCTTTCCCGGAATGGCGGCACGCTCGAACCAGGTCGAGTGCTGCACGCTGTCGGTGGCGAAGTAGCGCGTGTTGTGCTGGACGAAGGTGAGCGACTGGTACCATTTGCCGCTGTAGCGATCGTGCATGGCGCGCACCAGCTCGTCGCCGTTCTTGGGGTCGCTCCCCGCGCCGAGCGCGGCGAGCAACAGGAGAAAGGCACTCATGGTCGATCCTCGAAGTCGGTTCAGGTTTGCAGTCGGTAGCCGGCCTTGCGCGCCGTGAGGATATGGCGCGGGGCCTGCAGGTCGTCTTCCAGTTTGCGGCGCAGCTCGGCGATGTGCGTGTCCACGGTGCGCGACAAGACGGCGGCGCTGTAACCCCATACTTCCGTGAGCAGCTCGACCCGGCTGGCGACCGCGCCACGACGGCGGATCAACGCGACGAGCAGCTCGTACTCCTTGGGAGTCAGCGGCACGGGCGCGCCGTGGCGCAGCACCGTGCGTGACGCGCAATGGACCTCGACGTCGCCGAAGCGCTCGACGAGGGGCGCCGCCGCCTCGGCGGCGATGGCGACACCCGCCCGGCGCATCAGCGCCTCCACCCGCGCGAGCAGCTCCAGCACGCCGAACGGTTTCGTGACGTAGTCGTCCGCGCCGAGTCGCAGGCCGCGCTCCTTGTCGGCTTCCTCGCCGCGCGCCGTCAGGATCAGGATCGGGATCTGGCGTCCCTCTTCCCGCAGCGCGCGCAGCACGCGGTAGCCGTCCATTCCGGGCAGCATCAGGTCGAGAATGACGAGGTCCGGAGAAGTCGTACGAGCCCGCATCAGGCCCTTGGGGCCGTCGTCGGCCACCTCGACCTGATAGCCCTCGATTTCGAGGTTGTTGCGCAGACCGTAGGCGAGATCGCGGTTGTCTTCGACGACCAGGACGCGCTTCATGAGTCGACTCGCAGCGTTGCGGGTTCGGGGATCGGCACCGGGCCGGTAGTGGACGTAGCCACGGGGACGGGCGCGGCTGGCAGCTCGAGCACGAACCGGGCCCCGCCGCCCGGTGCACCTTCCACCCACACGCGGCCGCGGTGCAGCGTCGCCAGCTCGCGGACGACCGACAGACCGATGCCGGTGCCGGCGATCGCGGAGCCGCGGTCGCGCTCCAGCCGCCAGAACTGCTCCCAGATCCGCTCGCGGTCGCTCGGCGGCACGCCCGGACCCTGGTCCTGCACCCACAGCCACGTGCGGTCGTTGCGCACGGGGTCGAGTCCGACGGTGACGGTCTGGCCGTCGGGCCCGTACTTCACGGCGTTGTCGAGCAGATTGAGCAGCATCTGGCGCAGCGCGCTCTCGTCCACGCTCGCCACAATGCCGTCGGGGAGTGAGGTGAGCAGCCGCACGCGCCGCGTCTCGGCGAGCGGCGTGAAGCTCTCGACCATGCCGCGGACGCAGGGGCCGAGCAGCGTCGGCACCGGCGCCACGCGCACCGACTGGCGCTCGGAACGGGAGAAGTGCAACAGGTTCTCCACCAGGTGTGTCAGGCGTCTCGCTTCCTGATCGATGATCTCGAGCGAGCGGCGCCGCTCGTCGTCGGAACGGACGCGGCCCAGCACGAGCGTTTCGGCGAACATGCGGATCTGCGCGAGCGGCGTGCGCAGCTCGTGCGACACGCCGGAGACGAATTGGGTGCGCAGCACCGACAGCTCCGACTCGCGGCGCAGCTGGATCATCGCGATGATCATTAACCCTGCGGTCAACAGCAGCAGGGTGACGAGCAGGGGCATTCGCGATCGGGGAAGCCCACCGATCACCAGTTTGCCGGCGATGCCGGGGCGCAGGGAAACGTCGACACTCAAGTTGGCGAAGTAGCTGCCGAGCGTGTCATGGGCCGTGATCGACGACGCATATTGCGCGGCCGACTTGTAGAGTGGCGTGCCGCGTGCGTCGTGCACCACCACCGAGCCGATCGAATCGAGCGCAACCCCGCCGGTCAGCGCCGGCACGAGCAGCGGCGCCGACGTATCGACTGCGGCGAAGGTACTGTTAAGCGCCTCCACGTCGCTCACCAGGCCGAAAACCCGGGCTTGCGCTCGCCCCGATGCCCGCGGCAGCGTAAACACGGTGAGCATCGAGTGCTCTCCCTGCGGCCCCCCGATGACCGAGGCGAGGTCCTCCATCGAGGGCGGTGGCAGGGTCCGTAACCGCTGCATCACTGTATCCGCGAGCCAACGGCGCCAAGTCGCAGACGGCACAGCCCCGCCGAACACCAATTGATGAGTGGCGGTGTCAAATTCGTACGTGTAGCGGATACGACGATAAAACGGAGCCGCGGTCGCGGCAGCATTCGAATCGTCCGGCAGCGACAAGTGAGCGGGATCTGGGACGTGGCCCAACTTCGTGCGCCCATGATCGATGGCCTTGAGCGCCGGCACAAAAGAGTAATAGAAGAGCGTCCCCGCGGAGCGCTGGGCGAACCGCGTCGCGGCGTACGCCGAGTAATCTCGCAGTACCCGCTCTGCCTGCATCTTCTGGTGTTGCGACGCCCCCACCGCCTGCCACGCGAGTACCACCGCGAACGCCAGGGCGAAAACGAGCAGCAGGGTGATCGAGGCGGCGCGCCGCCGCCGCACGGGGTGTGGGAATCGCATCGGTGACAATGCTAACCCGCAATCCACGTGCCCGCCGAGGCCGTTGACCGATTCCTGACAGGTCGTACACCGCACCTCCACCCGGCGGGCCCTGAGGGTGGGCAGATTGCCTCGCAGCTGATGGAACCCGCGGTTCAGTACGGTGGTAGCAGACTCAGGTAGGATGAAGCGAGGTCTTTTTGGTCGCGGCTGAGGTGTGACGGCCACCTCACCCGACCGGTCAGCCCGGCGAGCTTTCAGCGCCGGGTTTGGCTTTTCTAGATGTCTGACGTCAGATGTCTGACGTCAGTTCACCTGCGTATCGAACGCACCCGTCAGCACCCGCCCATTCACCTTCACTTGAACCCAGATCCGATAGTGTCCCGACTGCGGGAACGCATACGGCAGCGTCACCGTCCCCGGATCGCCCTCCGTCACCATGGACGCCATCGGAGATGTAGCGCGCTCGGCGGCGGTAATCCGGTTCCCCAGCACCCCGCGTACCGTGTCCCCCGGTTGGCGCAGGGCATAGGCGAGCTGCGCTGCCATTGTGATCGTTCCCGCCGGATGCAGATGCACGAACACCGCCCCGTCGGCGCGGGCGATCACCGCGTGGCTCATCATCCCCATGTATGGCTCGAGCGTCACCGGTTGCCCGTCGCGCCCGCGGACACTGAACCGGAGCTCAACGTCTCGCCCCGCAACGAGCGGCGCCGAATCCTGAACCCAGGTCATCGTCAACCCGTCCTCGAGCGAAACAGCTGATAGCTGATAGCTGATAGCTGACGGCTGATCTCTCTCCCACCAGGAGTCGTCGGGGTCGAGCGCCCTCCACGGATCCGGACTCGCGGGCACGTCGAGCGAGTCGAGCAGCGTCTGCGTGAATCCGCTCTCGTGTACGACGTCGGCATACAGGCGGTAGCGTCCCGGCGGGAGCGGCGGCACCGCAGTGCGGAACGTGCTCGAGTCCACCATCAAGGGGTGCAGGTGCGCGAAGCCCTGGAGATCGTCGCGCACGAGAAACAGGTGCATCAGCTTGCCGTGATCGGGAACGAGCGGCGTGAACTGGCGCCCCAGCCACTCCGAATCGGTGATGGCGAGGGTGAGGACGTGCCCTGGACCGGTGGCGATGGTGGTCTTCACCACCATTGGACGATAGAGGCTGGCGGAATGGGCCGCGTCGTCCGCGTCCCACCATTTCTTTCCGGCGAACAGGGCGAGGGCGAGCAGCGGCACGGCGAGGAGCCGGATCCACCACGAGCGCCGGCGCCGGCCGGCGTCCGGCTCGGTTCCCGGCGCGAGCACGCTCTCCCGCACGGCGGCGCCCACGATCGTGATCGCCCCCACGAACAGAAATGCGCCGAGCCCGAGGAGCGCGATGGCGAGCGGTGTGTCGAATCCGAGACGGCGCGTCGCGATGGAATTCACGGGCACGATCACGCTTCCGGATCCGGCGGCCCCGCGCACGGTGACCTGGATGCTGTACGCCCCACCTTCCATCAGCCACAGCTGGGCGCTGTAGAGATCGCGCGCTCCGGGGACCGCTTTGGCGCTGTCGGGAGGCGGCTCCTCGGCGGTGGGCCGCCCGCCGCGCAGCGGCAGGACGAGGACCGATTGCAGGCCGCTGCCGGAGAGCAGGCGTACCGTGATCTCGGCCAGGCCGGGGACGATGCCGGGGGGGCGCACGATGACGCGGACGCGGTACGGCCCTGCCGCGCCTTCGAACACGGTGTCGGGGCTGCCGACGTGCGCGCTGGCCACGAGCAGTACGGCGGCCGCGACGAGCGTTCCCGACCACCGGGGGTTCATCGCCGGACGCGCGCCATCCAGGTGCCCCACCACAGACCCACTCGGCTTCCGGCGACGGCGATCGCTGCGGCGGTGACCACGCTCGGGACGGTCAGCGGATTGTTGCGGATACCCCAGAACCGGTATTGCCAGGGACCGGGCTGGTTGTTGTAGTTCCACCGCCCGGTGCCGAACACGAAGTTTTCGCTCCGGGGACTGACGAGGAACTTCGTCCAGTACCATTGCACGGCGAGCAGCACCACCACGAAGCCGATCCCCGCGAGCGCCGCGCGGGCCCAGTCGTTCTCCGCCCCGCGCCGCAGCACGAGGTCGATCACGAACGCGGGGACGACGAGCAGGATCGGAAACGGCGGCGGCACGAAGTGATCCACCGCGTTGTAAATGGGCGCGAGCTTCGGTGTCGCGGGGAAGAGCTGCAGGATCCAGATCATCAGGATCGTCACGGTCATGTAGACGGCGGCTGCGGTAGTGGCGGGCCAGCGCAGCGTGGACGTCCGCGCCGTGGCGACGAGGAGAATCGGGAATGCGGCGGCGCAGACCTTGTAATAGAGGGCGTTATGCGCCGCGTTGGGGAACCCGATGTACTCGAACGCCATGATCGACAGGTTCGCGACGAGCAACCCGGCCGCGTAGGCGAACCACCAGCGATAGGCGCGGGCGTAGGGGTCGCCCGGTGCCGCGTCGTTCTGGCGCGCCGCCAGCATCAGCAGCGCGCCAAGCTGAATGCCGGTAAAGCCGAGGGCCAGCAGCACGTGCGGTGGGGAGAGGATCTTCACGTCGAGCCCGTACGCATTGTGCCACCAGTTGTCGAACGGCGCGGAGGTGATCATCGCGATCGCCCCCCAGATCGCCACCCACGCACCCAAGGGGCCCGAGAGCCCCCAGAACCGCACCGTGGCGCGGCGATCGGCGTCCGTGCCGGCGAACGTGGTGCGCAGCACCAGCCAACCGCACGCCACCCCCGCGACGATGCCGCCGAGGTAGATGCCCATGTGCGCCGGCGTCCAGAAGGTGTCGCGCCCGATGGAGCGATGCCACGAAATGTCCCAGATGACGCCGACGATGACGCTCGTCGCCGCGAACAGGACGGCCGCGAGGTGCGGCGGGAACATCGGCTGCGATTGCGACGCCGCGTGCGGCGCGGCGGTGGCGGCAGTGGGGGCGGTCGTGGTCATGGAAAGACTCTAGCGACATCGGATGGGTCGCGCCATCGTTAGGCGCGGCGAAGGGAGACCCGAGTGAGTTCCGGACTGTTGTCCAAGGAACGGATCATCGCAGGCCCCGGTTTCAACCGCTGGCTCGTCCCGCCGGCGGCCCTGGCCATCCACCTCTCGATCGGGATGGCCTACGGCCTCAGCGTCTTCTGGCTGCCGTTGTCGCACGCCATCGGCATGACCGCTCCGGCGCCCGGCGATTGGAAGGTGAGCACCCTCGGCTGGACCTTCTCGCTCGGCATAGTCTTTCTCGGGCTCTCGGCGGCCGTCTTCGGCCGCTGGCTCGAGCGCACCGGTCCGCGCAAAGCGGGCGTCGTGGCCGCGTTCTGCTGGGGTGGCGGCTTTCTCGTCGGCGCGCTCGGCGTTCACCTCCACAGCATCTGGCTCCTGTATTTCGGCATCGGCATCATCGGCGGATGCGGGCTCGGGCTCGGGTACATCTCGCCGGTTTCG
Organism: Gemmatimonadales bacterium; assembly: GCA_035491895.1. Taxonomy (GTDB): domain Bacteria; phylum Gemmatimonadota; class Gemmatimonadetes; order Gemmatimonadales; family GWC2-71-9; genus DASTHG01. The sequence continues at coordinate 26,751 of DATJJY010000076.1, read as the reverse complement.
ACCCTGATCCGCTGGTTCCCGGACCGGCGCGGCATGGCCACGGGAATGGCGATCATGGGGTTCGGCGGCGGCGCGATGATCGGCTCACCGCTCGCCAACCTGCTGATGAATCACTACAAGACGGCGACGTCGGTCGGGGTGCAGGAGACGTTCGTGACGCTGGGCGCGATCTATTTCGTGGCGATGCTGGCCGGCGCGTTCGGGTACCGGCTCCCGTCGCCCGGTTGGCAGCCGGTGGGATGGACGCCACCTCCGGCCGTGGCCAGCGGCATGATCACCGCCCGCCAGGTGCATGTCGATCAGGCGTGGCGCACGCCGCAGTTCTGGTTGCTGTGGACGGTGCTGTGCATGAACGTGAGCGCGGGGATCGGCGTAATCAACATGGCGTCCCCGATGCTGCAAGAGGTCTTCGGGGGGAAACTGATCGGCGGCGTCGGAGCGCTCAGGGATCTCGCGGACAGCGACAAAGTGCAGGTGGCGACCATCGGCGCGGGCTTCGCGGCGCTGCTCAGCCTCTTCAACATCGCCGGCCGGATCTTCTGGGCCTCGCTGTCCGACCTACTGGGCCGCAAGCGGACCTATTTCATCTTCTTCGCCCTGGGCACCGTACTGTACGCGGCGGCGCCGTCGGCGGGCCGGGCGGGGACCATCCCGTTGTTCGTCGCCATCTTCTGCGTGATCCTCACCATGTACGGCGGCGGCTTCGCCACGATCCCCGCCTACCTCGCCGATCTCTTCGGCACGCAGCACGTCGGCGCGATCCACGGGCGGCTGCTCACGGCGTGGTCGGTCGCCGGCGTGCTCGGTCCCGTCGTCGTCAATTACCTGCGGGACTATCAGCTCGGGCGTGGCGTGCCCGCCGCCGACGCCTACAGCACCACGATGTACATCCTGGCAGCGTTGCTGGTCGTCGGCTTCTGGGCCAACCTGATGGTTCGTCCCGTGGCCGACCGCCATTTCATGACCGAAGCGCAGCTCGCGTACGAGCAGCGACAAGCGCATGAAGCGGGAGCGGCGAAATGACGAAAGATTCCGAGCAGCCCCGGCCGAGCCCGGGGTCGTGGGTGCTGGTCGTGATCGCCTGGGCGCTGGTGGGGATACCGCTGGCGTGGGGGGTGTCGAAGACGCTGCAAACGGCGGTCAGGCTTTTCCGCTAGAATCGGGCGCCCGCTCGACGCGATAGGCTTCCATCGCGAAATACTCCGGCAACCCCAGCCGGTCGGCGTGGGCGGCGGTCTCCACGTTGCGCGACTCGACGCGCTGCCAGAATTCGCGCTCGTCGTGGCCCCCGGGAAACGGCATCGTGTCTTTCTGGGACTGGTGCTTGAAGATCGCCAGGATTTTGGCGCGCAGCTCGTCCTGCGACAGCGGCACCAGCACGTTGGCTTCGGTGATCGGCCATTCCTGCCACGCGCCGCGATACAGCCAGACCTCGGGCTGCACGGCGGGGAGGCGCGCCAGCGCCTGGTCGATCGCCGCTTTGCACATGCGATGCGTGCCGTGCGGATCGGAGAGGTCGCCGGCGACGAACGCGAAATCGGGCCGCACCTCCTCGAACAGCCGCTGCACGATCGCCACGTCGGCCTCGCCGATCGGCAGCTTGCGCACCTCTCCGGTCCGATAGAACGGCAAATTGAGGAACCGCGCCGCCTTTGCCGTCAGTCCCACCGCTTCGAGCGCCGAGATCGCTTCCGATTCCCGGATGAACCGCTTCAGGTCCTGCACCACCGGGAGGTCGACGTCGCCGGGCGTCTTGCCCGCGAAATTGGACAGCACCTCGTGCTGCACGTGCCCGACCGCGTTGGGATCGGCGCCGAGCGCTTTCGCGGCGCGTTCGACGAAATCGAGGTGCCGCCGCACGTCGTGATCGAACACGGCGATGTTGCCGCTCGTCATATAGGCGACGATGATGTCGTTCTGGTTTTCCGTCAGCTTGCGGAGAATGCCGCCCATCGAAATCACGTCGTCGTCGGGGTGCGGCGAGAACACCAGCACGCGCCGTTTTTCCGGCAGCTTGCGGCGGCCGCGGATTTTGTCGCGCAGCCGGTTGAAGATCTGGCCATTGAGCGGCCCGGGGGCGCCGGCCCGTGCGAGCAACGGGCTCAGATGGTACTCGCTGTAGTCGGCGGCGGTCAGCTTGAGAATGGCTTTGCCGGTGCGCTCGGCGAGCCAGACCACGGCGCGCTCGGTGAGGGCGGGGGTCCAGTCGACGGGGCCGAGCACCCAGGGCGTATTGATGCGCGTCAGCTCGGCGGCGGCCGCCAGATCGAGGTAGGCGGTGACGCCCGCGTGCCGCTGCAGGAAGGTGGCGGCGACGTCGGGCGACGGCTCCCCTTCCACGGCGCGACGCACGATCGCCGCTTTGTGCTCGCCGGTCGCGATCAGCGCGATTTCCCGCGCCTCGAGGATCGTGGCGACGCCCATCGTAATCGCTTCGCGCGGGACGTTATCCTCGCCGAAGAAATCGGCCGCCGCGGCCTTGCGCGTGAGACTGTCGAGGGTGACGAGCCGGGTGCGAGAATCGGCCGCCGAGCCGGGCTCGTTGAAGCCGATGTGTCCGCTCTGTCCGATGCCGAGCAGCTGAAAATCGATCCCGCCCGCGGCGGCGATGGCGCGCTCGTAGGCGGCACAGGCTTCCGGGACGCGGTCGGGTGGCGTGTCGCCCGCCGGGAGATGCACCTGGGCCGGCTTCATCCCGACATGCGCGAAGAAATTCTCCCACATGTAACGCCGGTAGCTGTGCGGGCTCTCCGGCGACATCGGGTAGTACTCGTCGAGATTGAACGTGACGACCTGCGAGAAATCGACTTCGCCCGCGGCGTGGCGGCGGATCAGCTCGCGGTAGACGCCCAGCGGGGTGCTGCCGGTGGCGAGGCCCAGCACGCAGCGGCCGGTAGCGGTGATGGCGCGACGGATCGTGGCGACGATCCGGTCGGCCAGCAACGTAGCCAACTCGTCGGCATCGGTGACGACGACGGTGCGGAGGCGCTCGCGGTCGCGGGGTCCCTCCACCACCTCGTCAGACCTTCACTTCGATCGCCGCGCCGCGCTTGTACCGGACGTACAACCACGCCATCGGCACGATCAGCAGTCCCGCCGCGAGAATCGTGAGCGCCAGCAGGACCGCAGCGAGCAGCACGCCGCGTTGCGATGCTTCAGCCGCATCGAACAGCGCGGTGTCCTGGTCGTGCAGCAGGACGATCATCGCCTGCCGCGCTTTCGTGGTGGTCGCCGCGTCGGTGGAGGCCAATCCGTCCAGCACCTGCTGCACGAGGTCCTTTTCCTGCGCGTTGGCGAGTGTCGCCCCGAAGCGCGACAACTCTCCCTGCAACCCGCTGCGGATACTGTCGCGCTGGGCGACCACCGTGGCGCCCTTGTACATCGGGTCGGAGCTCGTGGCCATGCTGCGCCAGACCTCGTAGCGGGCATTGTAGCGGTGCAGCAGCTCACTCGCCTGGGCTCCGCTCGTGACCGTCGCCGAGGCGTGCGCCAGGGATTTGATCAGGAGCACACCGATGATCAGCGCCGCGACCAGTGTGGTCGCGCTGATCGTGACGGCGATGCCCGGACGGATGAGGGTGTAGTCCTTCATCGCGATGGCGAACGACGACCGGGGCATGGACATGCGTGGCGGAGGAGTGCTCATGGACGCTCGCCTGATGTTCGGGTTGTGGACGCCCCACGGTATCCAGGGGCTCCGGGGGTGTCAATACTAGCGCAGCGCACCGTCGAGCGCTTCCGCCGCCGCGCGAATGGCGGCGGCATATCGATCGATCGCCTGCGCGGCGCGCGCGGACTCGGCCTGCGCTTCCGCCGGACGACGCGCTTCCACGGCCTCCCGGATCCCGGGCAGCGTCTTCACACCGTATCCCGTGTACGCGCCCGGCGCGTAGACGAGGTGACGAAACCAGGGCCGTCGCGGCAATCCCGCGGTGTCGGCGAGCGCCTGCTCCGTGCCGGCGAGTAGGTGGTTGACCTGCGCCAGCGCCGCCCTGCGCTGCTCCAGCGTTCCCGCGCCGTCCACCGCCGCGCTCGACCGCTCCCAGACGGCCGCCGCGCTGTCGAGGCGCTCGAGTGCCGCTCGCAGCCCTGAGAGATCGAGCGCTTTCGTGGTGTCGTTGCCGGCGGCGAGTCGGCCGATCTCCGCGGCGTACTTGTGGTAGGCGCGCGCGGCGGCGCGGAAGTCATATGGCAACAGCGGCGCATCCGCCATGCGGAGGACGGCCGTCGCCATCGTCTGGGCCTCGGTCACCCCGTACACGTACCCCGTGTCGAGAAACCGCTCGTAGAAGGTGTAGCTGTCGTAAATCGAGTGGTAGATCCCGCTGTGCGCCGCGCCGCCGTAGCGGATGTCCACCGCGGGAACGCCGAGGTGGTCGATGAAGGCGGTGTAATCCGAACCCGAGCCCAGGGCGCCGATCGTGAACGTCGTATCGCTCGTCGTGTCCTTGGCGGTGCGCTGGGAGCGCTCATGGTCGAGCCGCGCCTGGAGGGCGCTCTTACCCACCTTGGGGTCGGGGATGTCGCGCGCCACTTCCATCACGAACCGCTCCAGCGCATGGGATCCGTTCGCTTCGAGCCACCCGGCGTCGTTCGTGTCGGAGTTGTAGTAGACGACCGCCTTGGTGCGCAGCTCGTCGGCGTGCGCTTCGGCCCACTCCGTGGATCCGAGCAGCCCCCATTCTTCGCCGTCCCAGGAGGCGAAGATGATGGTGCGCGCGGGCCGCCAGCCGGTCTTCATCAGGGCCGAAATGGCCCGCGCCGTCTCGCCCAGCGCGGCCTGGCCGGAGATCGGATCCTCGGCGCCGTTCACCCAGGCGTCATGATGGTTGCCGTAGATCACCCATTGATCCGGCCAGATGGCGCCGCGGACGGTGGCGATGACGTCGTACAGCGGCCGCACCTGCCAGTCGAACTTCGTGACGAGGTGCACGCGCGCGGGGCCGGCCCCGATGTGGTAGGTGATCGACAGCGCGCCGCGCCACGATTCCGGTGCCACCGGTCCCCGCATCGATCGCAACAGCGGCAATGCATCGCCGTACCCGATCGGGAGAACGGGGATCTTCATGAGGGTGGTGGCTTCCGCTCGCGACAAACGGCGGCCGCCGGCCACCGACGCCCATCCGGGGCTCTCCGGGTCTCCCGGATACAGCGGCATGTCCATGACGCTGCCGCGCTGTACCCCGGTCGACGGACGCATCGGTCCCGTGGGATAGGGGTCGTCCACCCAGTACCCGTCGTCCTTCGGATCGGAGTAAATGATGCAGCCGATCGCGCCATGCTCGGCGGCGACCTTCGGCTTGATCCCGCGCCAAGATTGGCCGTAGCGCGCGATCACGATCTTCCCCCGCACGCTGATCCCCAGACTGTCGAGCACGTGGTAGTCCTCGGGGCGGCCGTAATTCACGTAGACCAGCTCACCCGTGACGTCACCATCGGCGGAGTAGGCGTTGAACGTCGGCAGCTGGTCGGTCTGGCCCGATGTCGGATCCCGGGCGAGCGCCGGCTCGCGCAGCACCGCCACATAGCGCCCCGGTCCGACGAGCTCCAGCTGCCGGATCACGGGCCGCGGCATCAGCGCCTCGAACTGCTCGATGCGGGCGTCGAAACCCATGGCGCGATAGCGGGCGAGGATCAGCTCGGCCGTGTGGTGGGAGCGCTCCGTGCCGGCCTCGTGCGGGACGGCGGAGTAGAGCCGTACCAGCGCCCGCAGCGTATCCCGGCTCGGAACGCCCCGTACCAGCGCCTCGTGCCCGCGCTGGCTGTCCTGTAACGCTCTCGGGAAGCCGTGGATCAAGAGGTCCTGCTGTGCGGCAAGGCGCGTCGTCAGGACCGCGAGACTAAGGAAGAGCATCGGACGGACCACGGGCGAAGCCTCGAGGGGAAGGGTGGCGGGGGAAATCTACCCTCGCCACCCGCCCAAGCCACAAACGATCGCGTCCGTCTATTGCACTGTGATCGAGCCTGTCATGGCTGCACGATAATCGTGCCGGTCATCAAGTTGCCATGGACCGTGCAGTCATAGCCGTATGTGCCCGCGTTGTTGAGCGTGTAGTCGACCGTTCCCGAGGACATGTTGGCGGAATTGGCGGGGAGCGGCGCGGGTCCGGACGTAAAGTGAATCCCGTGGGGGCCGTCGGCCCACTTGAACGTGACGACACCTCCCGCCTTCAGCGCAACCGACGTTGGGCTGAAGGCGATCCCTGGACCGACACCAATCGTGTCAACGAGCGGCGCCGTGACGATCAGGGCTCGAATTTTCACGGGAGACCCTTGTAAGGTTGGTGTTGATGTAGCGGTAACTGTGTCCTCCCCGTCCGCCGGACCGAGTTGATGTTGAGTTGACGCGATCCCGTTCCCGCCCGTCGTGTTCGTGGAAGGGGTTACCCCTCCCCCGCCGACCGTAGCCGCCCACGTGATCGATACGCCGGACACTCCATTGCCGTGCTGGTCTTTGGCGACAACACTGTAGGTCAGCGACCCACTCGGCGGGCCACTAGTGGCGGTCTGGGATGAGAATGCGAGGGAAAACGGGTTTCCTGGAGTTGCGGTCTCGGAAAAGTTCACGGGTGAGCCGGTCACTCCCGCTGCCGCAGCGGTTACCGATTGGGTTCCGGCGGTCGGCCCGAGAATGAGCGTTACGGAGGCGGCCCCGCTGGCGTCGGTTGCTGTAACGACCGACGTCGCCCCGTTCACCTTCCCGCCCGTAGGGGCCGTCCAGGTCACGTTGACCCCCTGGACCGGGGCGTTGTTCGGGTCGTGCACTACGACCGATAGTGGCGTGGAGAGGGTCGAAAGGACCGTATCCGACTGACCCGCCCCACCGGCAGACGCCATCGAGTTGGCCGGTGGCGGCCCCGAGGTGCCCCCTCCTCCCCCACAGCCTACCGTCATGATTGCCAGAAACCCCGAGATGTGCAGACGAAACGACGGCATAAAAAGGACCTCCGGAGGTTTGAGCAGGCTCAGATTGTACCCTTTGCGAGGCATAGTTGCTACTTTAGGTGCGCTCTTCCGCGCCAAAATGGTTCTCCCCACGGGAACGCCGGGGGTTGTCATCGAGACCTTTCGAGGGAATGCCGGGGAGATTCTCCGGCAGGCGAGCGTAGCTCTCGACGGCCGGCCGGTGACCCTTTGGGAGGTCGCCGACGGGCCCACCCTGGTTCCCCGCGCCTCCAGCGACGACGTACCGCGGCCCGCTCTCAACCACATCGACTTCGACACCACCCTGAAGAAGTGGGGGGTGCCGATCCGGAATGGCAGCCGATATGTGGGGGCCCGGATCCCGCCGCAGGGCGAGTGGGTTATCGCGCCAGTACGGATGCGGCCCGCGGCAGGACCGCCCGGAGGACGGGAGCGCCGCAGCTCGGCCCGGCTGACGCTCGAGCTGGCGGGTCTCTGCCTCGGACTTTCCGATCGCCGGGAAACGATCGGGGTCGAACGTCCCCCGGCAATCTCCATCGATCCGCTGAAGGACCTCCTCGCCCTTCCTTCTGTGGTGGCCCACGAGGCGAAGAACCCGCTCACCGGGGCGCGCGCCGGGCTGCAGCTCACCATGGATTCCCTCGGCCGCATGGAGGATCTCCCCGTTCCGCGGCGCCTCGAGCTGCTGGAGGAGCTGGGGGAGGTGCTGGAAGCGTTGAACCGGGCGATCGACTTCCTGCAGGCGGTGCAGGACCGGGCACGCGGCACCGTGCGCGGCCGGGAGCGCTTCGATGCGGTCCGGGTGGCGCGGTCCGTGGTGGCGCTCGAGGGCCGTGTATTGCGGCAGCAGGGGATGGAGCTCGAGCTCGCCACCGGGCTCGAGACGGTGCACCTGAACGGCGATCCCAACCTGCTGTACGAGCTCTTGATCAATCTGGTGCGCAACGCGGCCGAGGCGTCCCTGGAGCGCCGCGGCCCGATCACGCTGCGGCTCGATCGCGAAAGCGACACGCTGCGCATGTCGGTCACCGACCGGGGCGTCGGGATTCCCGCCTACCTCGTGGACCGGGTGTTCGAACCGGGATTCACCACCAAGACGATGGGTGGCGGCGGCGCGGGCCTCGCGGTGGTGCGCAAGGTTGCGCAGGACGTCTTCGGAGGGACGGTGGCACTCAAATCGACGGAGGGCGTCGGCACCACCTTCACCGTCACCATTCCCATTCCCCCGCAGCGGGCGTAACGGGCCGGTAGACAGCCCTTACGTAGCGTCGTAGCCTCATCGTACGATCCCTTCCTCTTCACGCTCATCATGTGGGTGACGTATGCGATTTCCATACTTTCGAATCCTCGCGGTTTTCGTGCTGTCGCTCGCCGGGCCGCTCGCGGGCCAGCAGTCCCTGACGGTCGACACCGCCGGCGTCGGCGCGCTCATGGACGAAGGGATGAACCGCTCCGAGGTAATGAAGAACCTGGCCTATTTGTCCGACGTCATCGGCCCGCGGCTCACCGGATCGCCCGCGGCCCGCGCGGCCAACGACTGGACGATGCGCCGCTTCCAGGACTACGGCCTGAGCGGGCACCTGGAGCAGTGGAGCTTCGGCGGGACGTGGACGCGTGGCCCGATGTGGGCGCGTCTCGTCGCGCCGCGCACGCACGATCTCGTCGCGGCGAGCTGGGCGTGGTGCCCGGGTACAGGGGGGAAGCCGGTGCGAGGCCCGGTGGTGCGAATCGACGTGAGCACGCCGGAGAGTCTGGCCGCCAACCGCTCGCGGGTGAAGGGCGCGTGGGTGATGCTGGCCGCTCCGACCAACGTCTGGAACAACGACGGTCCAGCGATGACCGCTGCCGACTCGCAGCGGCAGCGGGATTCGTTCCGCCGCCTCTTCGGATTTCCCCCGGGACTCGATTCGGCGCGACGGGCCGCGATCACCCAGTTCCGCAACGATCTCCCCTTCATGCTGCGAAACGCCGGTGCGCTGGGGGAGGTGCTGGACGCCGGGAAAGAGCAGGATCTGCTCAACATGAGCGGCTCGCCGAACCGGATTTACCCCTATCCCCGCATCGTGGTGGCGCACGAGGAATTCGCGATGCTCGATCGCCTGCTCGCCGCCGGCAGCGCGCCGCAGATCGAGGCCAGCATCACCAACGCCATGACCACCGACTCGGTGCCGCAGTGGAATACGGTGGCGGAGATCAAGGGGAGCGCGGCTCCGGGCGAGGTCGTCATCGTGGGGGCGCACCTCGATTCGTGGGACCTGGGCAGCGGCACGACCGACAACGGCACGGGCTCGATGGCGACGCTCGAAGCGGCGCGCATCATCGCGCGCTCGGGGGTCACGCCGAAGCGGACGATCCGGTTCGTGCTCTTCACGGGCGAAGAGGAGGGGCTCATCGGATCCCGTAAGTACGCCGAGACGCACGCCGCCGAGGCCGATTCGATCCAGGCCGTGATCGTGCTCGACAATGGTGCCGGAGCGATCACCGGCCAGGCGCTGCAGGGCCGGCCCGACCTGTACTATCTGTGGCGGGCGTTGCTGCGACCGGTGCACGACCTCAATGCCGATACGGTGACCGACGCCATGAAGGGCGGCACCGATCATCTGTCCTTCATTCCCTACGGAGTACCCGGGTTCAACTTCAATCAGATCACCCGTGGGTACAATCACACCCACCATTCGCAGTCCGACACGTACGACAAGGCGATCGATTGGGATCTGCGACAGGCGTCTACCGTGATGGCGGTCAGCGCCCTCGAGCTGGCCAATCTCGACGGGATGATACCACGCGGCAGCAAGCGACCGGTGCAGCCGATGACGGCGACGAAGATCTCGGATAGCCTCACGGTGGCGAAGCGGGGGGGACGAAACTGAAGGCGCTGTCAGCCGTCAGTTATAGATTACGCCATGCCCAAAATCCCCATTCCAGAGAACGAGCCGGTCAAGTCGTATGCCCCCGGCACTCCAGAGCGCGACGAGCTGAAGCGGACGTTGCGGGAGCTGAGCGCCCGCCCGATCGACATTCCGTTGATCATCGGCGGCAAGGAAGTCCGCACCCAGACGACGAGCGACGCGGTGATGCCGCATTGCCACCACCACGTCCTGGCCAAGGTGCATCAGGCGGGGCCGCCGGAGATCGCTGCGGCCGTCGCCGCGGCGCGCGCGGCGTGGACCGACTGGGCTCGGACGCCGCTCGAGGAGCGGGCGGCGGTCTTCCTGAAGGCGGCCGATCTGCTCGCCGGGAAGTACCGCGCGACGGTCAACGCGGCCACCATGCTGGGGCAGAGCAAGACGTCGCATCAGGCGGAGATCGACGCGGCGTGCGAGCTGATCGACTTCTTCCGGTTCAACGCGCACTTCGCCGAGCGGATCCACGCCGAGCAGCCGTTGTCGGCGCCGGGAACGTGGAACTTGATGGACTACCGCCCGCTCGAGGGGTTCGTCTACGCCATCAGCCCCTTCAACTTCACCTCGATCGGCGGCAACCTCTCGTCCTCGCCGGCCATCATGGGCACGACCGTCGTCTGGAAACCCGCCGCCACCGCCGTCTACTCGAACTACTTCATCATGAAGCTGCTGGAGGAAGCCGGGTTGCCTCCCGGCGTGATCAATTTCCTCCCGGGGCCCGCCGCGCCGATCAGCGCGGCGCTGCTTGCCGACCGTCACCTGGGCGGCATCCATTTCACGGGCTCGACCGAGGTCTTCCAGTCGCTGTGGGAGACGGTGTCGCAGAACCTGCGGATGTATCGGGACTACCCGCGGCTGGTCGGGGAGACGGGCGGGAAAGACTTCATCGTGGCGCACGCGAGCGCCGATCCCGCAGCCCTGGCCGCCGCGATCGTGCGCGGCGCATTCGAGTACCAGGGCCAGAAGTGCTCCGCCGCTTCCCGCGCCTACGTCCCCGACAATCTCTGGCCCGCCGTTCGGGACCGGGTGGGGGCGATGCTCGAGCAGGTGCGCGTGGGCGACCCCGCCGATTTCACGAACTTCATGGGCGCCGTAATCGATCGGAAGGCGTTCGAGAAGATCTCGAGCTACATCGAGGGAGCGCGCTCGGCGTCCGGGGTCAAGATCCTGTTCGGCGGCGGCGCCGAGGGGAAGGACGGCTATTTCATTCAGCCGACCGTGCTCCAGGTCGACGACCCGACGTACCGGACGATGTGCGAGGAGATTTTCGGGCCGGTGTTCACGCTGCACGTCTATCCCGAGCGGCGCTGGGCGGAGACGCTCACGCTGGTCGATACGACGTCACCCTACGCGCTGACGGGGGCCGTGTTCGCGCGCGACCGCAGTGCCGTATCCCAGGCGCATGCCGCGCTGCGCTACGCCGCGGGGAACTTCTACGTCAACGACAAACCGACGGGCGCGGTGGTAGGGCAGCAGCCGTTCGGCGGTGCGCGCGCGAGCGGGACGAACGACAAGGCGGGGAGCCTGTTCAATTTGATCCGCTGGGTGTCGCCGCGGGTGGTGAAGGAGAATTTCACCCCACCCACGGACTTCACCTACCCGTTCATGGCGGAGCAGTAAAACAACGAAGGCCCGGTTGCCCGGGCCTTCCGAGGTTTACTTGGGTGGTAGGATCTTGAACATCCCTGTGCCGCAGACCGGACAGACTCCCTTGAGCGCTGGGCGGCCGTTGGCCATTTTGACTTCCTGCGGGTTCGAGATCTTTCGTTTCGTCTTGCACTTCACGCAGTACCCCTCGTCGGCCGCCATCGGGGACTTTCCAGCCTTTGCCATTAGGTCTCCTCCGGAGGGCAGGGCTTGCACGTGAGTCCCAGGCTGACCCGCCGAATGCGGGACTTGGACCAGGGGACCCGGGACCGGACCAACTATAACACCCCGTAGAAGCGGGCGGGGAGCGGGGGGCCGGGCGCGGCCGTGTGGCCCTCCCGCCACAGCGGCACGGGACAACGACTTGCGCCCCTTGAAAACGGCTTGAATACCTCTGGCGATGGTGGCGCGCACTTCACCGGAGGCCGTCGATGCGCGCCAAGAGAACGCCACTCCTCACTCTGTTCGTCTCCCTCGTCATCGCGTGGCGGGCGTCGGCTCAGGGCGCCGCCGTGAGTCTCCAGGCTGGTGCAGCGCCGTTCGAGGGAGAACACGAGCTCGAGATCGGCGCGCGGTTCAGTCCACACGCTCCGCTGGGAGTCGATTTCTCCGTCGACGTCTACCCGGGATACCTGCTGCTCGGCGCACTCGTCGGCGTCGCCGATTTCTCGCTCGCCGGGACGATCCCGCTCGGCTCGGTCGCGGGCGTCGAGCTGCGGGCGGGGCCGAGCGTATTGGGGTTCGTGGCTCCGGGCAACGCCGGCGCCGCTGCGGGCTACAGCGCCGGCGTGGGCCTCGTCTTCAGAATCGATTCCCGGACGAGCGTGCGGGCAGATTATACCTACCGGCGGCTCACGATCGGCGACGAGGTATACCACGTCCCCAGCCTTACGGCGGGATTTCTTGTGCATCACTGAGGGATTCTGCGCACATGGGAACGGCTACCCGCACCCTCGGGTATGTACATTTCTGTCCACCCGCATGCACCGTCGCCCCTTCCTTTACTGTTCGCTGGCGCTCGTCGCGCCGGCGTGCGCTACCGAGCACGGCGCGCTCGTCAACCAGATGGCGCACACGGCGACCCCGTATCTCGCCCGGGCCGCCCGGCAGCCGGTCAGCTGGCAGCCGTGGAGCCGGGAGGTGTTCGCTCTGGCGGCCCGGCTCGATCGTCCCGTGCTGCTCTACGTCGGCGCCGAGGACTGCCGCTGGTGTACGGTGATGGACCGCGAGGTGTATTCCGATCCCGACATCGGCGCCATGATCGATTCGCTCTTCGTCCCGATTCGCGTGGACCGCGATGAGCGTCCCGACGTGGCGCAGCGCTATCAGGGAGCGGTGCTGTCGCTCGCGGGGCTGCGCGGCTACCCGCTCACCGTGTTCCTCACCGCCGACGGATCACCCTTCTTCGGCGGGACCTACTTCCCGGCCGACGACCCCGTGACGGGTCGCGGATTGAAGCAATTGCTTCCCGATGTGGCGCGGGACTTCCGGGAGCGGCGCGAGGTGCTGGTGCGGCGCGCGGCGGTCGTGCGGCAGCTGGCGTTGTCGCGCGCGCTCGGCGCCCACGGCGTACTGCGCCCCCAGGCGCTGGTGGCGGAGGTCGCGGCGGTGCGCGGCAGTCTTGCTGCTGCGGTGTCATCGGGCCACGCGCTGCTGGGGTTCCCATCGACCCAGTCGGCAGCCCTGCTCGTCACCGAATACATCCGAAGCGGGGACACGGCGGCGCTCGCCATGGCCCGGACGGCGCTCGACGCGATGCTCGACACCGAGGTGGTGGTGGCCGCGACGAGCGACGAGCCACGGGAGATCGTGCGTGCCTCCCTGGCCCGCGTCCTTTCGCTGGTCTGGGTGGCGACGGCCGAGCCGCGGTATTTGCGCGCCGGACGCGATCACCTCGCGGCCGTGCTGCGGGTCCTGACGTTCGGTGACGGGCGGCAGGTGTTCGCGGACCGCGACGGGTATGCGATCGGCTCCGCGATCACGACCGCGGACGCGTTGCGCGACTCCGTGGGGCAGCGGCGGGCGGTGGCCGCGCTCGATACGTTGTTGCGCCGCGTCTATGCGTCCGGCCGCGGTGTGCGCCACGTTACCAACGGATCGCTCACCGGCCTGCTGCAGGATCAGGTGCAGGTCGGAGATGCCTGTGTCGCGGCGTATACGGCCACGGGACGCAAGCGCTATCTCGACGTTGCCAAAGACCTCGCCGCGATTCTGAACGAGGACTTCGCCGATTTCAGCGGCGGCTACTTCGACGTTGCGCTCCGCGACGCCCCCGCGGCGGTGCAGGACGAGCGCATGAAACCCGTGCTCGACGATATGCTGCCGGGTCCCAACGCCTGGGCGGCACATCTCCTGCTCGGGTTGGCGGCGGTCACCGGCGACAGCACGTACCGCCGCCGCGCGGAAGCGACGCTCGAGGCGTTCGCCGCCGCGGTGCAAGGTGAAGGCCTGCGCGGCTCCAGCTTCTTGCTGGTCGCGCGGGAAGCGTTGGCGTCGCGTGACCGACCGTGACCGAATGAGCGGGGCCGGGGTCTTGTCCGCAACGGACCGGGAGCCGACCGACGGAGAGGTGGTGGCCCAGGTCCTGGCGGGCGATGCCGAAGCCTTCGGGATCGTGATCCGCCGGTACGAGGCCGGATTGCTCCGATATGCGACGCGCATGTTGGGATATCCGGATGCAGCGGCCGACGCGGTGGCTGAAGGATTGGTTCGGGCCTACCGTCACCTGGCGACGTGCCGGGACCCGGGCCGGTTGAAGAGCTGGTTGTACCGCATCGTCGGGAATCGTTGCCGCAGTCACCTCGCCCGCCGCTCTACGTCGGACCTCTCCCTGGACGATGCGCCGCCGATCGCGGACCCCTCGGACAACGAGGCCGCGACCGAGCGGGCGGAGCAGATGGCGCAGGTGGAGCGGGCCCTGGAGACGTTGTCGGCGGAGAAGCGGGAAGCGTTCCTGCTGAAGCACGTGGAAGGAATGAGCTACGAAGAGATGGCCGCGGTCACCGGAGAGCGGATCCCGACGTTGAAGATGCGGGTGCACCGTGCCCGGGCGGCCCTGTTGGAAGCACTGAAGGAGTACGAATGACGCACATCGATCCTCTGCTGCACCGGGTGCTGGACGGCGAGTCGCCGTCCGACGACCTGACGCCGTCGCAACGCGAGCAATTCGCGGCGCTGCAGCGCGCCGTGCGGCTGCTCGCCGAAGCGCCGGCGGCGAGCGTCGCCGCACGGGTGATGGCGGAGGTGCGCCGGCCACCGCGGAGCCTGGGACAGCGCGTAGCGCTGTGGCTCACGGAGCGCCACGCCGTCACCATCTCGGTGCGGCCGGTGTGGAGTCTCGCGCTCGCGGCCGCACTCGCCGCGATCGCCGTCATTCCGGCTCGGGGCCCCGGCCCGGTGCTCGGCGAGCAGGAGGGGATCGCGCAGTTCGTGGGCCGGTTCCCGGGTGCCAAGTCCGTCGAAGTCGTGGGCTCGTTCACCGATTGGCGGCCGGGCGCCGTGGTGTTGCGCGACGACGACCAGGACGGCATCTGGCGGGCCTCCGTCGTGCTCCCGGTGGGGGAGCACGAGTACATGTTCGTCGTCGACGGCGAGCGATGGGTCACCGATCCGCTGGCGGGACGTTACCTCGACGACGGGTTCGGCCGCCAGAACGCGCTGCTGTTCGTCCGGCCGCTCGCGCGGTGATCGCGTGGCGGGTAGTCACCTGCCTGCTGGCCGCCGCCCCGCGGCTCAGCGCTCAGGGCAGCTTCGCGCGGCTCGCGGGACGCATTCCTCCCCCGGCGTTGACGGCCATTGATTCGATCCTCGTCGCCGCGCACCGGGAAGGGCTGCCCACCGAGCCGCTGATCGAGAAGGCATTCGAGGGCGGCGCCAAGGGCGTCGCTCCCGACAGGATCGTGCTGGCGGTGAGCATGTCCGCGAGCCAGCTGCGCAGCGCCCGTGCCCTGCTGCGCGAGGCGGGGGAATCCCAGCCGACCGATCCCGCCGAGGTGACTGCCGTGGCTGCAGCGCTGGGGCGGGGCCTGTCCCCTGAGCTCGTGGGGGAGCTGACGGCGGTGCTGCCCGGCGAGCCGACCGGACCGGCGCTGCACGCGGTGGCGGATCTGGTCGGCCACCGCTTCGCCGAGGACTCCTCGGTAGATCTGATCGTGGCAGCGGCCCAGGCTGGTTTGCGCGGGCTGCGGTTCCTCGACGTCGCGGCCGCGGCGGTACAGGATCTCCAGCGCGGCCGGTCCCACGCGGCGGCGCTGGCGCACGTGCGCAGCCTCCTGCCCAATGTTCCCCCTCCTCCAAAACCCGCTCCGGCGGCGGTCTCGCGGGCGCGCCGCGTGCAGCCGGGTCCGGAACGCCCCTGATACGGGCTGTGACCCCCAGGCCGGGAACAGGGTCTCACCGCCGAAGCGGTCCACGGTGGGCCGCGTAGTCACCACCCTTGGAGGCAACACCTATGCGGAAGATGCTCATCACGCTCGCGCTCGCGGCTGTTCCGGTTCTCGCCGCCGCGCAGACCCCGTCGCAGACGCCGGACTCGGCGAAGGCGAAGCCGAAGACGTCGCATCATGCAGCGAAGCCGAAGCCGAAGGCAGCGGCCGACACCTCGAAGGCCAAGGCCGCGACCCCGGCGACGACCGACACCACGAAGAAGCCGAACTAACGACGGGTACCTGGTGTCGGGTGTCAGGGATTCGTCGCTGACACCCGACACTCGGAACCCGTCACCTGCTTGTGTAACTCCCCTCCACCACATATCATAGCGCAACCTTCCAAGGGGTCCCGTTCGAATGACTGGGGAACCGTTCCTCAGCTCCGACGAATACGACGACCGCGCTCATCAGCTGTACAATGAAGGACAATACGACGACGCCATCGAGGTGCTCCGCGACGGGTTGAGTCTCTACCCGAACGCCGTCGAGCTCCACGTGGGGATGGGATACGCCCGTCTGGCCCGTGAAGAGTTCGCCTGGGCCCGCAAGAGCTTCGAAGAAGCCCTCACCCTCGATCCCGATCATGAAGACGCGCTCGCCGGCCTGGGCGAGGTCCTGCTGAAGGTCGGCGACCGGCCCGGCGCGGTGACCTGCTTCGAGCGCATCCTGAATCTCGGGTTCCAGGACGACCACGACCTGATGCTGCAGGTGGGGCGCGCGTTGTTCCGCGAGTCGGTGCTCGATCAGGCGCGCCGCTTCTTCGAGGTCGCTATCACGGCGCACGCCAATTCGGCCGAGGCCGCGGCGTGCGTCGGATACGCATCGCACCGGCTGGGTGACGAAGGCGGAGCGCTGTTCTGGCTGCGCCGCGCGCTGGAGCTGGAGCCGGGCCACGCGGAATCCCGCATCTACCTCGCCAACCTGCTGTACGACCGCGGCGAGTACGAGGCGGCGCTGTTCCACCTCGAGCGAACCACCCCCGACGACCACGTCGACACCCTGGCGATCTGGCGGCTCCTGGAGCTGAAGCGCAGCGTCTACAAGCTCACGGAAGACGATCCGGAGGTGAAGCCGTGGAACGCGCGGCTCGGCGAGCTGACCGCCGAGGCCTCACCCGACGACCTGCTGCTCGCCGAAATCGAGGCGATCGGGTCCGACGGCCAGGTCCGCGACCCGCGGCAGCTGGAGCTCTTCGGCACCCTGCTCACGGAGCTTGCGGGGATGAAGAAGAGCGGCGGCGAGATCCATCGCGTGCGCACCACCGCGGGACGCGTCTACGAAGGGACGTGGGAGGAGATCGTTCATCAGATGAAGGACGACGCCGCGGACTGGGCCCGGACGGGAGTGACGATCTCCGCCACCGACGCGGAGTCCTTCATCCGGGGCAGCGCCGAAGCGGGCCTGCTCCGGATCCTGCACTAAGCGGTCACCCCCGCTTCAGCGTCATCCCCAGCGCCACGGGGCCGTCCCCGAGGGCGACCAGGCTCATCGCCCCCGCCAAGAGCAGCGCCTCGAGCTCAAAGCTCTGGTGGCCGGGGAACAGTACCCGCATGATGGCAACGCACATCTCCACGACGAAACCGATCGCCCACACGCGCGTCAGGATCCCGAGGATCACGAGCCCTCCGCCGATCGTCTCGAGGGCGATCAGGATCACGGCGAAAATATTGGCGAACGGAATCCCCACGGAATGCAGGAAGGCCGCCGTCCCCGGAATGCCCAGCTGCAGCTTCATGATGCCGTGATGCAGGAAGATGCCGCCCACGCCCAGCCGTAGGGGGAGGGCGGCGTAGCTCGACCATTGATTCAAGCGCGCTCCGTATGGGTGGTCGGGGCCGGCGTCCGGTGCCGCGCGTCGGTGCGGACGTCCCGGGCGTCGAGCCGCCGGATGATGACGTCGAGGCCGCGCTGTGGCTGCGCTTTTCCGATGGCGACGACGTCGGCGAAACAGACGCCGGTCTCGGCCTGGGCGTGGATCGCGACGTGGCCGCCGTGGCAGGCCAGCGCGACCACCACTCCGTTCGGACCGGTCTGGGCGACTGGTGGGGCCGCCGGGTGGAGGCCCGCGGCGTTGGCGGCCGCGAGCGACAGCGCACCAAGCGACTGTGCATCGCTCAAGCGGCCGGGCGCGATGCCTCCGAGATCGGCGAAGACGTGCTCACAGCTCGATGTCAGCACCGGCCGGTCGTGTTCGTGAGCGGCGCCACGAACGTCCCGCGGATCGGCAGCACGCCGAGGGGATCCGAGTAAAGGTCGGTGCGCTGGGCGAGGAAGGAGAACCGTCCGCTGATCGCAAAGCCGCCCGTGACCGGAACGATCTGGGTCACCGTGACCGACCCGGCGTGCCGGGAAAGGGCGACGATCGGCGACTGCGGGGCGATGGTCGACCAGCTGGCCCAACTGCGCGGCGGCCGGCACAGCGGATCGGACCCGGCGCCCAGCGCTTCATTCGGCGAGATCGAATCGATCACCAGCGTCCCGGGCGTCGTGACCTGTGTCCGGATCGTCACCACCACCGCTTCGGCGGTCACCGCTCCCTGCGCGACGAACAGCCGCAACCGGAACGTCTGGGCGGCGAGTGCGTCCGGATAATTCGTCGACTGCGCCGCGGCATTCACGCTGTGGACGACGGTGCCGAGAATCGTGTACGCGCCGACGCCCCCCGTCGTATCGGTGAGGCTCACCACGCGCACGGCGCCGGTATCGGCGACGGTGTCGGGTCCGAGCGCGGCGAACGCCTGGAACGGGAGGGGACCACCGGCGGCCTTGGCGCTGTCCCTCCCGGTGGCCGAGTCGATCGAGAAGACCGCATTGTTCCCGGTCGTGAACCAGACGGTCGGGACGCCGGGTGCCTGGTGCTTGACGTCCACCGGGACGGTGATGGTGTCGCCCGGCATGAGATAGAGAGTGTCGAGCAGCAGCGAGATCTGCAGCGCCCGTGACACGACGACGAGGGCGCTGCCGGTGACTCCGTGTGCGGTGGCTTGGGCCAGC
Organism: Gemmatimonadales bacterium; assembly: GCA_035491895.1. Classification (GTDB taxonomy): domain Bacteria; phylum Gemmatimonadota; class Gemmatimonadetes; order Gemmatimonadales; family GWC2-71-9; genus DASTHG01. The sequence goes on along the minus strand of DATJJY010000076.1, from coordinate 7,856 downwards.
CCGAACCCCGCCTTCACGCCGGTGATCTTTCCGGTGACGGGGTCGACCGTGATGACCGACGAATTGCTGCTCGTCCAGGTGACCGTACCGGGGTCTTGCGGCTGCCCGTTGTCCCCCAGATAGGTGACGGAGCGGGGCGCCAGGGTGTCGCCCACGAAGATCGAGTCCAGGACGGGTGAGACGAACACCTGCGCGAGGTTCGAGGGGCCGCTGCCAGGGTTGCACGCGCCCATCCCGGTCAGGGCGAGTCCCGTCCCGATGACGAATCCGATGCGTTTCATGGAAGCTGAACCTGAGGGCGAGGCCTCAGAACATGGACATGGCGAGGAACGACCGGAGATTGTCGTTCGTAGCGCGCAGCCGCGACGACAGCAGCCGGACCACCGACCAGAGCACTTTGTAGGCGACGTCGCGGTTGAAATCGAGCAGCAGCTCGAAATCCGAGCGCGAGATGGTGATCAGGGTGCACGTACTGTTGGCGATCGCGTCGGTGGAGCGCTCGGAGCGGTCGAAGATCGACATCTCGCCGAAGTTGGCGCCCGGCTTCAGGACGGCCAGCGCTTCCTCCCCCGAGCCGGGGATGGTGCGGGAGATGCGCACTTCCCCCTCCGAGATGATGAAGAGGCGGTTGCCGGGCTCGCCTTCCTTGAAGATGTACTGCCCACTGGTGAACTTTTGCTCGCGGCAGACTTCGGCGACACGGGCGAGCTCCCCGTCGTCGAGGTCCTGGAAGATCGCCGCCTGCTTCAACAAATTGAGGTCCACGCGGTGAAGGTACCGGGCCGGTGATGACCGCACAAGTGAAACCGCGCGTGGGCGCGGCGGACCTGCTGACGGTAGTGCGGTTTCCTCTCGCGGCGCTGTTTCCGCTCGTGCATGGCTCCCTCGCGCGGCTCGCGATCGTCGCGGCCGCCGCCGCCACCGACCTCGGCGACGGCCTGATCGCCCGGCGCACCGGCGGCTCGCGCTGGGGGCCGGTGCTCGATCCGATCGCCGACAAGGCGTTCATGGCGACGGCCTTCATCACGCTCGCCTCGCATGGGGTGCTCCATCCGCTGGAAATCATCGCTGTGCTGTTGCGCGACGTCGTCGCGGTACTGGCGTTCGCCGGGACGCTCGTCCTGCGGCGCCCCGTAGCGCTGCCGGCCCGCGCGGGCGGGAAGGCGGTGACGGTAATGCAGGTCCTCACGCTGCTCGCATTGCTGGCGGCCTCGCCGCTGTCGCGCCCGCTCGCCTGGGCCACCGCGGCGGTCTCGGTGTATGCCATCTGGGATTACGGGCGCGCCGCTGCACGGCGAGACGCTGGGCCCCCCCTGCCATAAGAGGAGACCAGAGCGTGGAGCGGAGACAGAGCCTGAGCGGCCCGATGGCCGCGGTCACGATCCAATGGCGCGAGAACCTGGTGTTCGAGGGTGGTCATCCGGGGCGACCGTCCGTCACGGTGGACGGTGATTCGAAGATCGCTACCTCACCGGTGGAGTTGCTGCTCGTCGCCGGTGCAACCTGCACCGCCGCCGACGTCGTCGACATCCTGAAGAAGATGCGGGTCGACCTGCGGTCGCTCGACATCGATGTCCAGGGAATGCGCCGCGAAGAACACCCGCGCCGTTTCACCGCGATCCACTTTCTCTTCCGGGTGGCGGGCTCCGGGGCCGACGAGACCAAGGTCCGGCGCGCTGTCGACCTCTCGCTCGAGAAGTATTGCTCGGTCATGAATTCGCTCGCCCCTGACATACAGGTCGGCTACGACGTTGCACTGGAGTAGCCGTGCAGGGCGGGCGGCGCTCCTCGGCGTCGCACTCGCGGCGCCGCTCCGCGGCCAGGCGCTCACCGCGACCGAGCTCGGTGTGGGCGCCCTCGCCACGTGGGCGCACCGCGATTTCTACGGTGTGGGGATCGAGCTCGGTGTGCGCCCGTCGAGCGACGGTCGCCTCTCCGTCTCCGCCGACGGCGGCAGCGTGGACGGCCACGCGGGGATGCGCGTCGAAGCCACCGCCCAGTTCCTCGTCACGCCGTCCGCCAAGACAGGGATGTCGCCCTATGTCGGCGTCGGCGTCGCCTACGTGGGCTCGCGCGCCTACCGCGGTATGGGGGGGCTCGTCGTGCTAGTGGGGTGCGAATCCGCCGCGGGCCGGCGCCGGGGCTGGTTCGGCGAAGTCGGGCTCGGGGACGGGCTGCGACTCAGGGTCGGATGGCGGTGGCGCAACTTTCCAGGGTGGTGGGCTCCCTGAATACGAACGGGCGCCCTGGGGCGCCCGTCGAGGCATCACGGCGGAGCTGCTCAGCGGCTCAGGCGCCGGCGCCTACGGGCGTCGGGCGAGCCACGACCGGCTGGCAGTACCGCTCGCCGAGGGTGCGCAGCTGGCCAAGCTCCTGCTGACTCAAGTCCACATAGCGGTCGGCCAGGTACAACATCGTGTCGTCGAACCACTCCTTCTGGTGGTCCGCCGCCGCTTCCAAAACACCACAACGTAGAATGTGGGAGAACAATTCGTCGCGGGCCTGCTCAAACGCCGTCGGGGTCACCACTTTGCGGGGCTCACGGTTTTTTGCCATGCGCGGTAAGCGCTCCTTCCGAAATGGGGGGCGGTGTTGCGCGGGCAATCTAATAACGCCCACCGCATGAAAGCAAACACATATCCAGGATAAGCTGTTCCCGGGCCCCTATGGTATAATCCGGGGTGAGCATGCACGATCAGGTCTACGGTCCGGAACGGGAGCGGCAGCTCCTCGCCCTGTTGCGGGCGCTGGCCAGCCGCATCGAGGAGCTGGACCGGGATGGGCGGTTGCTCGAGGCCGCGCCCGAGCTGCAGCAGCTGCTCGGCAATGCGCGCAGCGAGCTGTTTCATTATGAAGTGCGGCGCACGTACGACACCCCGGAAATCGCCGAGAGCCGCCGTATCGTGGAGGAGTCGGTGCGACGCCTGCACGACCTGGATCTCGATCCCCCCCCCGACGACGACGAACCCTGGCGCGGGAGCGCGGACGCATGACGCGGTTTTACCTGTTGCTGTTGCTGGTGGCGGTGGTGGCGGGTGTGTTGATATGGAAAGGGTCGCGTGGCGGCTCCCAGGACGCTGCCGCCACGCCGGCCGGATCCACCGTGGTGGTGACCGCCGCCGACAGCGCCTTCAAGGGCTACGTGCTCGGTGCCGAGACGGCGCCGGTGGAAGTGGTCGAATACGCCGATTTTCAATGTCCGCACTGCGGCGAGTTCGCCAACGTCCAGTTTCCCACGATCAAGGAGCAGCTGATCAACACGGGAAGGCTGCGGTGGCGCTTCCGCGACTATCCGCTTGGCTTCCCCTGGTCGCGCGTTTCGGCGTTCGCGGGCCAGTGCGCTGGTGAGCAAGGGAAGTTCTGGGAGATGGAAGAGATGCTGTTCCAGCGCCAGTCCGACTGGGGCGCGAGCAACCGGAATCCGGCCGCCACGTTCCGTGAGCTGGCGCGCGGGATCGGCGTCGACCTCGACAAGTACAACGCGTGCATGGACAGCCAGCGCTACGCGGGACGGATCGAGGTGAGCCATGAGGAGGGCGCGGCGCGCGGCGTGACCGGCACGCCCACCTTCTTCGTGAACGGGCGCGAGCTCGACGGCCGCCGCTACGCGAATTCCGACGCCTTCAAGTCCCTGGTCGACAGCCTGACGGCGGGACAGGGCCGCCGCTAGTGCGCCGACGCCAGACGATCGCGCTGCTGGCGCTCGTCGGGTTCTGCATCGCGCTGTACCTGTGGCTGTACAAGATCGGGATCATCGGGACACTGCAGTGCGGCTCAGGGAGCTGCGAGCTCGTGCAGGCGAGCCGGTACGGCGTGCTGCTCGGTGTGCCGGTGGCGTTCTACGGGGTTATCGGCTATGCCCTCATCTTCGCCGTGGCGATCATTGGGCTGCAGCCGGCCCAGCTGGAGCGTCGCTGGCCGACCCTCACCCTGGCGGCGCTCGCCGCCGGTGGTTTCCTGTTCACGATCTATCTCACCGCGATCGAGCTGTTCGTGCTCCACGCCATTTGCCGGTGGTGCGTAGGGAGCGCGGCGGTGATGACGGTGATCGCGGCGGTGTCAGTCAGCGCGCTCTTCAGCTTTCCTGCGACTCGTACTGGTCCTTGAGCCGCGCCACGACCGCTGGGTCTGCCAGCGTCGTGGTGTCTCCCAATGTCCGTCCCTCCGCGATGTCCTTCAAGAGCCGCCGCATGATCTTCCCGCTGCGGGTCTTGGGGAGATCGGCCGAGAAGAGGATGTCGTCGGGTCGAGCGAGCGCACCGATCTTCTTCGCCACGTGGCTTTTCAGCTCATCCGAAAGGGTGTCGCTCGCAGGGTGCCCCTCCTTCAAGGTGACGAACGCGGCCAGCGCCTGTCCTTTCAGCTCGTGCGCGCGGCCCACGACCGCGGCTTCGGCGACTGCGGGGTGGTCCACCAGCGCGCTCTCCACCTCCATTGTGCCGATACGATGTCCCGCGACGTTCAGCACATCGTCCACCCGTCCCAGCAGCCAGAAGTATCCTTGTTCGTCGCGCTTGGCGCCGTCGCCGGCGAAGTAGACCCCGGACCAGCGGCTCCAGTACACCTGGCGGTAGCGCTCGTCGTCTCCCCAGATGGTACGCAGCATCCCCGGCCAGGGACTCGTGATCGCGAGGTATCCACCGCCCACCTGCACCGGTTTCCCGTCGCCGTCCAGCAGCTGCGCGTCGATTCCGGGGAAGGGGATCGTCGCCGACCCCGGCTTGCAGGTCGTGAGCCCGGGGAGCGGAGTGATCATGATCCCGCCCGTTTCCGTCTGCCACCAGGTATCGACGATGGGGCAGCGACCTCGCCCGATGTTCGTGTGATACCACACCCAGGCTTCGGGATTGATCGGCTCACCGACGCTGCCGAGCAGGCGCAGCTTCGAGAGATCATGCTTCGCGGGGAGGTCGGTCCCCCACTTCATGAAGGCGCGGATCGCCGTTGGCGCGGTATAGAACACCGTCACGCCGTGGCGGGCGCAGATTTCCCAGAACCGGTCCTTGGTGGGGTGATCGGGGGCCCCTTCGTACATCACCTCGGTGACCCCGAGCGCCAGCGGGCCGTACACGACGTAGGAGTGGCCCGTTACCCAGCCGACGTCCGCGGTGCACCAAAACACGTCGGCGTCGCCGAGATCGAACACCCATTTCGTCGTGGCATAGACGTGGGTGAGGTACCCACCCGTTGTGTGCAGAATGCCCTTGGGCTTCCCGGTCGTACCCGACGTATACAGGATGTAGAGGGGATCTTCGGCGTCCATCGCCTCGGGGGGGCAGTCGGGCCGCGCTTGCGCCATCAGGTCGTCCCACCAGAGATCGCGCCCGGCCGTCATCGGGACCGCCTGACCGGTGCGCTTCAACACCACGGCTTTCTGAATCGTGGGGGTCCCCGTGAGCGCCTCGTCGGCGTTCTGCTTGAGCGGTACGACGCCGCCGCGGCGGTACCCGCCGTCGGCGGTGACGAGCACCTTCGCCGCCGCATCGTTTATTCGATCCCGCAGGGATTCGGCCGAGAAGCCGCCGAACACGACCGTGTGCGGCGCACCGATGCGCGCGCAGGCCAGCATGGCCACGGCCACCTCCGGCACCATCGGGAGGTAAATCGCCACGCGATCGCCCCGTCCGACCCCGAGGGACTTGAGGACGTTGGCGAAGCGGCCGACTTGCTGCAGCAGCTCGGCGTAGGTGAGGCGACGGACCTCGCCGGGCTCCCCTTCCCAGATCAAGGCGACGCGGTCGCCGCGACCCGCCGTGACGTGTCGATCGAGACAGTTGGCGGAGGCATTGAGCTTGCCGCCGAGAAACCACTTCGCGTGGGGTGGTTTCCACTCGAGCACGCGGTCCCAGGGCTTGATCCACTCGAGCTGCTTCGCCCAGTCGGCCCAATACGCTTCGCGATCCTTCCGGGAACGCTCGTAAACGCTTTCGTCCCGCACATGGGCGCGCGCGCGGAAGCCGTCGGGTGGTGGGAAGCTGCGCTGCTCGTCGAGTAAGGTTTCGATGCGGTCGGTCATGGCGTAAAGTATCCCCCTCTTGCAGCATGCGCCGGGCCACGCGTCCTGCCACGGTGCGCGGGCTGAGGCCTGTGCCCTGGAGGACTGCAACTTCTTGCGGACACGGCGCTTGTCAAGTGAAAGCGCCGTGGCATCGAAGTGGCTTCAACGCCCGTGATGATGTCGCCACCGCTGTGGGAAAAGACGCTGGCCGCTCCGCTCGAGCTGGGGCTTGAATCCCGGACGCTGTTCCGCCGTGAGGCGGCGGCGCTGCTGGACGCGCTGCCGGAGGGGAGTGGGCGGTTGGTGATCGACCTCACCGCCACCCAGGCCGTGGACAGTGCCGGCCTGGGGGCGTTGATGCTGATCCAGCGGCGGGCGGCCGAGCGGCGGCAGACGGTGTGCCTGCGCGGCGCGAACGAGGAGCTGCGTTTCCTTTTGGTGCTGACCAAGCTCGACGATCTGTTCGAGCTCGAAGCGGGGCGCATCTAGCGGCCGCGCCGTATATTGCCGGGACATGGCCGCCGCGGGTCCCAAGCGCAAAGTTCTCTTCATCGAGGACGAAGCCGCCTTGCAAACGTCGTACGCGCGCTTCTTCAGCGCCCGCTACGACATGGCGTTCGCCCGCACCGGGGCCGAGGCGATGCAACAGCTCGACAGCTTCGATCCAGAGGTCCTGGTGCTCGACCTGCGGCTCCCCGACACCGACGGCATCGCCCTGCTGCAGCGCATTCGTCAGAAGCGCGCCACCATCCCCGTCGTCGTCACGACGGCGTACGTCAGCATGGAGCCGCTGATGCACGTGCTGGATCTCGGGCACAGCGCCTACCTCGTGAAACCCTTCGACCTGAACGAGCTCGCCGCGCGCATCGATGCTGTGGGCGCGTGATCTGTCCCATGCCTTCGGCGCCATTCGGGCGCTCGACGGCATCAGCTTCACCCTCGATCGCGGCCAGACGCTCGTCATCTTCGGACCCAATGGCGCGGGGAAGACGACGCTGTTGCGCGTGCTGGCGGGGCTCGTGCGCCCCGCGCGCGGCGCGGCCGGCGTCGAGGGCGGCCGGCGCTCCATCGGGTGGATCGGGCATCAGTCGCAGCTGTACGGCCATCTGACCGTCGCCGAGAACATGCGCTTTTGGGGGACGCTGTACGACGTGCCTCCCCGGGACCTCGACCACCGCCAGGCGGAGCTGCTTGCACGGCTGGGACTGGAAGCGCGGGCGGGGCAACAGGTGCGGACGCTGTCGCGCGGCGAGACGCAACGCGCGGCGATCGCGCGGGCCCTGATCCACGATCCCCCCGTGTTGCTGCTCGACGAGCCGTTCACCGGTCTCGACCGGCTGGCGGCCGAGGAGTTGGGGCGCCTGTTCGGCGAGCTGGCGGCGCGCGGGCGGGCGACGGTGCTGGTGACGCACGACGTGGAGGAGGGGACAGAGCTCGCGAGCGAAGTCGCCTTCATGCGGGCCGGCCGGTTCCTCGCGTATGGTCCGCGCGCCGCGCGCGACGCGGCCACGCTGACCGCGGCGTATCGCGAGGTGGTGGGCGGTGCGTGAGCTGGTGCGCCATGCGTGGCTCATTGCGCGCAAGGACCTGCAGCTCGAATTCCGCTCCCGGACCGCCCTCGCCTCGGCGTTCGTGTTCACCGCGCTGGTGCTCGTCATCTTCGAGCACGGGCGGGATCCGACGGCCGTCCCAACCATCGACCTGGCGCCGAGCATCTTATGGGTGACGTTCAGCTTTGCGGCGATGCTCGGCCTGAACCGCGCGTTTCAGGCCGAGCTCGAGAATCAGGCGCTCGACGGCCTGCTGCTCGCGCCGATCAGCCGCACCAGCCTTTTCTGGGGAAAGCTCGGCGCGAACC
>DATJJY010000075.1:0-2307 GCA_035491895.1 Gemmatimonadales bacterium | reverse complement strand
GCGGTGTGTCGGTGGCGGCGCAGAGCCGCGCGATGTTGCCGGTGTTGGGAGGGATGCGCGGCTCGATCAGGGCGACGCTCAGCGCCATCAGCCGCCCCGGGTGTGCATTTCGCGCCGCGGATCGGCCCGGAGCCCTTCGACCGCGTAGAGCACGGCGCGCTCGCCGAGGGCGGCGCGTTCCTCGGCCCCACGATCCCGACGCGCCGACCACGTGGCGGCGATGAGCGCCGTCAGCTCCTCGTCGGACGCCCCGTCTCGGAGCGGAGCCCGCAGATCGATCCCCGACGCCGCATAGAGACAGAGGAACCAGGTGCCGTCGGCGGTGAGCCGGCTTCGATCGCAGCTCCGGCAGAAGGGGGCGGTGACCGACGCGATCACGCCGAACGTCGTGCCGTCGGGGAGACGAAACTCCTCGGCCGGCGCACGGGAATCGGCGGCTCCCACCGCCTCGACCGCACCGTGGCGGCGGGCGATCGTCTCGAGGATCTCGCGACGCGACACCACCTGCCCGTCCGACCAGCGGGTCGCCCCGCCCACATCCATGTACTCGATGAAGCGGACTTCGGCGTCGCGAGCCCGGGCGAACTCGATCAGATCGCCCAGCTCGTCGTCATTGAATCCCCGCACCACGACCGTGTTGATCTTGAGGCGGTCGAATCCCGCGCCTTGCGCCGCCCCAATTCCGGCGAGCACATCGGCATGGCGGGCGGTGCGGGCGAACCGCTCCATTCGATCGGGCCGGAGGGTATCGAGGCTCACCGTGACGCGGCCCAACCCCGCCGCCTTGAGCCGGGCAGCGTGCTGGGCGAGGAGGACGCCGTTGGTCGTGAGCGCCTGGTCGGTCACCCGCCGGTTGGCGTGGATCATCCGCACCAGCTGGTCGAGGTCGTGGCGCAGCAGCGGCTCGCCGCCCGTCAGTCGGACTTTCGCGACGCCGAGACCGGCGAACACGCCGACGAGCCGGGTGATCTCCTCGAAGGTGAGGATCTGCGCGCGCGGCAGCCATTCGTACTCCGCTTCCGGCATGCAGTAGCTGCACCGCATGTTGCAGCGGTCGGTCACCGAGACCCGCAGGCTCCCGAGGGGGCGCCCGAGGCGATCGCGCACGCTGCTCGTCACGCCGGCCCCACCACCGCCGGCCGGCCCTGCGGGTCGACCCAGAGCACCGACCCGTCGGCGCGCAGCTCTTTCTTCCACACCGGCAGCCGCTGCTTCACCTGCTCGATCACGTAGCGGCACGCCGCGAACGCCTCATCCCGGTGCGGCGCGGCGGCGGCGATCCCGATGCTCGCCTCTTCCGTGGCGACGAGTCCGAGCCGGTGCCGCACGGCAATGCGTGTCGCTGGCCATCTGCGCCGTGCCTCTCCGAGGATCCATTGAACCTCCGCCATCGCCATCGCCTCGTATGCCGAATATTCGATTCCCGTGATGCCGCTGTCCTCCGGACCGTCGCGCACGGTCCCCAGGAACAGACACGTCCCGCCGAGCTCGGGTGCGGCCACCTCGGCGAGCAGTGCAGCGGGTGAGATCGGGTCTTTCGAAAGCATTCTGCGGCCTAGCCTCCGGCAAGTGGCGGCAGCAAAGCCACCTCGTCCCCGTCCGCCACGGGAGCGTCCAACCGCACGTGCCGCAGGTTCACTGCAGCGAGGGGTCGCTCGGGCAGCGCCGCAGCTCCGGGAATCTCATCACGCGCCAGGCGGACCACGTCCGCGACCGTCGCGGGTAATGCGACGGATAACTCGCGCTCCTCCGCACCCACCAGCTCCGCGTACCGTGCGAAGAACTTCAACCGAATCTGCCCCATCGCATCCTTTCCGAGATCGGATTCCGACGTCTGATGGCAAACATCTGACGTCAGAAGTCAGACGTCAGATACCTCACTTGTCCACCGTCCCCGTCGCGATTCCCCGCCAGATCCGCGCGGCCTTGGCATCCGGATGCGCCATCCGCGACAGTTTCGCGCCCGTCACCGTCCGCTGCCCGGGCGTCACGTTGAGCGTCGTCTGCTTGCCGTCGCGTCGCACGACGACGGGGACCGGCCCCGATTTCCCGGCGTAGCGAGCCCGGAACGTGGGCCCCCAGTCCTTGTCCGGGGACACCGCAATATCGCCGACCGACACGATCGTGTCCCCGGCCTGCAGGCCTGCGAGCTGCGCCGGCCCGCCCTCTACGACGCCACCCAGCACGTTTGCCACGCCGCTGAACGACACACCGAGGAACAGCGCCGTTGTGCTGGTGCGCTGCGCAGCGATCCCCGCGAGGGGCAGGATCTGCTCGTAGGGGAGCGGATCCCGGCCGTTGATATAG
>DATJJY010000074.1:0-9351 GCA_035491895.1 Gemmatimonadales bacterium | reverse complement strand
AAGCCGCAGAAGATGCAGCGGGAGATGTCGCTCACGGCGATCCGAGCCGAAGGGTCGAGGGAGAGGATGTGCGTGGGACACACCTGCACGCACAAATCGCAACCCTTGCACCACGCGCGGTTGACGATCAGCGCCGCATCGCGCTGTTCGTAGCGCCACACGTCGCCCGTTTCGACGGGAGGCGCCGGGGGTGGTGCGGGCGCCGCGATCTCCGCCTGGAGACCAGCCAACGCCCGGTGGATCCCCCGCGCAGCCCGCTTTCCGGCTCCCACCGCCGCCACTGCCGTCGCCCCGCCGTTGACCGCGTCCCCACCCGCGAAGTACTTCGGATTGGTCGTTCGACCGGTAGTCGGATCGATCCGGATCTTCCCGTGCTCCAGCTCGAGTCCCGCAATCCACGCCAGGAAGTCGGCGCGTGGCGCCTGTCCGATCGCGACGATCGCCGTGTCCACGGGAACCGTGAGGGTGCTGTTCGGGATCGGCTCCGCGCGCGCCCGCCCCGAGGCATCCGGATCGCCCAATCGCATGCGCTCGCACTCGACACCCCGCAGACGCCCGTGCCCGACGAAACGCACCGGGTTCGTGAGCCAGCGGAACTCGACGCCTTCGTCCACGGCTTCGCGATACTCGTGCGCGTAGGCGGGCATCTCGGCCACGGTGCGACGGTACAGGATGCTGACGTGGGAGGCGCCGAGTCGCAGCGCCTCACGGGCGGCGTCGATCGCCGTATTGCCGCAGCCGATCACGGCCACGCGCCGTCCCACCACGGGGGGGATCCCGGTTTTCAGCTGCTCGATGAACTCGAGCGACGGCCAGACCCCCGGTAGGTCGGCGCCGGGATACCCCCCGTCCAGGTCCTTCCCGAGCCCGACGCCGAGAAACACGGCGTCCGCGCCGTTCTCGATCTGCAACAGCCGATCGGGCCGATCGACCGGAAACCCCATGACGAAGCGCACCCCGAGGGCCGCGATGCGTTCGGCCTCCTGCGGCAGCGGGTCGGCAATCTGGCGGTACGGTGCGATGGCGTAGCGGATCAGGCCGCCGCTCGCCTCCCGGGCCTCGTACACCGTGACGGCATATCCGAGGGCGGCGAGCTCAGCGGCGCAGGCCAGGCCGGCCGGACCGGCGCCGATGACGGCGACGCGCCGACCGTTCGGGACCCGTCCCTCGGGCTCGGGCGGCCGCGCCAGGGCCCGATCCGCCGCATAGCGCTGCAGGCGGCCGATGCGCACCGGATATCGGCCCGCGCGCGCCAGCACGCACGCTCCTTCGCACAGCTCCTCGACGGGGCAGACGCGTGCGCAGCTGCCGCCGAGGATATTGGCGGCGAAAATCGTGCGGGCGGCGCCGGAGAAATCCCCGCGCGCGATCGCCCCGACGAATCCCGGGACGTCGACGCCGGCGGGACAGGCCAGCGTGCAGGGTGGCGGGGCCAGCGGACCGCCGCATTCCAGGCAACGGCCGGCCTCCACTGTCACCTGCACGTCGGCCAATGCAGGCTTCAGCTCGTCTGTGAGGCTGCCGAACCGGCGAGCGCGGCCCATGCACCAATGCTCCCCGGCGTGCGTGAAGACATCGGGAAGGCATTGTGAAGGAGACCTTGGCTGGCCAGTATTGTGCCAAGGCCACCACACAAGGGTTCTTGGCAACCTTGGCCAACATCCAGCGAACCGTCGCGTTGTTTTCTTGCCTCTCGGGCTTCTTGGGTGGGCCGCTTCGGGGACAGGAGGTCGAGCTGCGGCTCGACCGCCTGACGCCGGCCGATGTGCGGGGCCTGGTGGACCACAGCATCGCTGAGGCGACGTCTTTCCTCGAGCAGATCGTGGCGGTCCGCGGGACGCGGACAGTCGAAAACACGCTGCGGCCCTACGACGACCTGTTGATCCACTTCAATGCTGTGCAGATCGTCGGCCTGTTGGCGGTGGTGCATCCCGATTCCGCCGTGCGGGCGGCGGCCGCCGAAGGGATCCGTCGCCGGGGCGCCTTTCAAGCCGCGCTGCGTCTGAATCCGCAACTGTACCGCGCCCTCGCCGCCATCGATACGGCGCCCGCCGACGCCGAGACGCGCTACTTCCTCGCGCGGCTGCTCGCCGAGTTCCGCCACGACGGCGTAGACCGCAACGACTCGGTGCGCACAACGATCGCCGCGTTGCGGGACGAGCAGCGCCGTCTGGAGCAGCGGTTCACCGAGAATCTGCGGCTGGATACCGCCTCGCTGCCCTTCGCGGACAGCGCCGAGCTGGCAGGGTTGCCCCCCGACTGGCTCCAGTCCCAGCCACGCGGCCCGGCCGGGGGAATCCGTGTAGGCGTGGGCGACTTGCGATTCGTGCTCCAGAATGCCCGCAATCCCGAATCGCGGGAGCGCGCGTTCATCCGACTACAGAATCGCGGGGCGCCCGCCAACCACTTCGTCGTGGACAGTCTGCTCCGCGCACGTGACCGGATAGCAACACTACTCGGGTACCCGACCTGGGCCGCATACCAGTTCGACGGGATGATGGCGGGTTCCCCCAGAGACGTCGAGCGGTTTCTGGGCGAGATCCAGCGCCTCTCGGAGCCTGCGGTGACGCGTGAACTGGCGCGGGCTCCGGCGGTGCTCGGTCAGCAGGGGCCACTTCGGATGAGCGACCAACAGTACGTTGCATTCCATGACAGGAACGCCCAGAGCGGGGCGTCATCCAGCGCGCTGGTGCGAGAATACTTCCCGTACGAGCGCGTCCGCGACGCTCTCCTGCACCTGGCCGACACGCTGTTCGGCCTCGAGTTCCGCACCGCCCCCGACCTTCCGGTCTGGCACCCGACGGTGGAGGCCTATCGCGTGTTCGACGCCGGCCGGCTGGCGGGAATCGCCTACCTGGACACCCACCGGCGCCCCGGAAAGCTCCCCGCCAGCACCACGGCGTCGATCCGCTGGGGGGTGAGCGGCCGCGTGCTGCCTCGCGCCGCGATCAACATGTCTCTGGTCCGGGACCGCCCCGGCGACCCAAGCCTCCTCGGGTCCGAGGAGGTCGCAGGACTGTTTCACGAGTTCGGTCACCTGCTGGAGGCCCTGCTGGCGGTGCGGCCCTGGTTCGGCACATCGGGTCTGCCGGCGGAGTTCGATTTCCGTGAGGTGCCGTCCATTGTCTTTGAGCGCTGGGGACGCGATCCCGCGGTGCTGCGGAGTTTCGCGCGACACTACGGAACCGGCGAGCCTTTGCCCGACAGCCTCGTGGCCGCGCTCCGGCAACCCGACGAGCTCCGGAGCGGCTTTGGGATCCGCGGCCTCCTGTTCCGGGCGCGGCTGTCCCTGGCGCTGCACCAACGCTCGCCGGGTGGGGACATCGACTCCATCGCCCGGGCCCTCCGAGATGCGACGATCCCGGGCGAGCCACTCCGCGTCGCGACCCACCCGGAAGCGTCGTTCACCCACCTGGTGGGATACGAGGCGGCCTACTACACCTACATCTGGTCCGCGGTGATCGCTGACGATTTGTTGAGCCGATTCACCGCCGGCCTGCTGGACCCGGTCACCGCGCGCGCCTACCGGCGGGCCATTCTCGAACCGGGGAGGTCGACACCGGCTGAGCAGCACATCGAACGATTCCTGGGAAGGCCGTTCTCGCTGTCCGCGTGGGCACACTCACTCGACGGGCCCTGATCCATCCGCGTTGGGCCCCGACCTGGTCTCACGTGAACAGGCGCGGGATCAATCGCTCGTCATGATGAACAGCGGCGCGCCGTCGAAGTGGTAGATGGGACGCAGCCGGTCGGTATTGTAGTATTTCGAGACGTCCACCGTCTTCTTTTCCGACGTCACGGTCGAGATCGGGACGCTGTCGTAGAACCCTTTGTGGATGCTGACGAGCCGGCCGTATTCCTTCCGCATGATCAGATCGAGGGCCAGGTTGCCGAACGCCATCGGCACGATCGAATCGAGGGCGTCCGGGTCGCCCGAGCGCACCAGGTAGCCGAGTCGCTGATTCACCACGTCGATGCGCCGGCCCTTGTTGAAGCGCGGCGACGCCGCCTTCAAGGCGGCGCCGACCCGGTCCCCGATCCCGCCGAGCTTGCGGTGCCCGAACATATCCGTCTCTTCCCCCTCGAAGCTCATCCCCTCCTGCGACGCCAGCCGCGCCCCCTCCGACACCAGCACGACGGCGTACCGACTCGGATTCTTGTTGCGGTCGGCGGTGAGCAGCTCCGCAAGGCGCTCCACGTCGGCCGGATGCTCGGGGATTACGCAGCGGTCGGCGGCCCCGGCCATCGTCGGCAACAGCGCCGTGAACCCCGCGTAGCGACCGAACACCTCGATCACGAGGAAGCGCTCGTGCGAGCCCGCCACCGTGCGCAACCGGTGCGTCAATTCGATCGTGCGCGTCACGCAGGTACTGAAGCCGATGCAGTAGTCGGTCCCGTAGACGTCGTTGTCCATCGTCTTTGGGATGGCCACGACGTGCATCCCCTCGTCGTGCAGCCGTTTCCCGTAGCTCAACGTGTCGTCGCCCCCGATGGGAATCAGGACGTCGACGCCGAGGTGCTCGAGATTCTTGAGCACGTCCTTCGTTATGTCGTTGATCGGCTGGTCATACCCAGTGACGTGCTGCGGTACGCGTTCGCGCGGCAGGTGGCTCGGCCGCACGCGCGATGTGTGGAGAAAGGTGCCGCCGGTGCGGCCGGCGCGATTGACGATCGCCTCGCTCAGCGGCTGCACATGCTCGCTGTTGTCCGCTTTTGCGTCGCGCACGTAGTCGACGAGCCCGCCCCAGCCGTGCCGGATGCCGACAACCTGGTAGCCGTCGCGCACCGCGCGGATCGTGATCGCTCGAATCGCCGGGTTGAGGCCGGGGACGTCACCGCCGCCCGTCAGAATCGCGATAGTACCCTTCCCCACGTGTGTTCCTCCCGTTTGGTCCTTTGAATCTAGCGCGTTTCAGCGCGCGATCTTTGCGATCGTGTCCCAGGTACGAGTCGTCTGGTCCTTGCCGAAGGTCTTCTCGATCAGCGTCATGAAGACCGGCCCCTTCGGGGTCGGCAGGTAGGCGCTCAAGATCTCGCTCCCCCGCATGGCCAAGATACGCGCGCCGTCCTGCTCCAGCGGCAGGGCGATCTTCCGCGCCGGCGTCTGGCGCAGAAACGTCACGATGCGTTTCGCCTTCGGCCCGAGCCGGAATTGCCGATAAGGATCAGACGCGAGCAGCTCCTGGAGCGCGTCGATCGATCGCACGATCGTGAGGAAACTGCGGCCGAGGCGTCGCTCCATTGCCTTCTCGGCCCTCCGCTCGATCGCCCCTTCCGACGCGGCGCGCGCGCTGAACACGACGTTGCCGCTCGAGAGGATCGTGCGCACCTCGCTGAAGCCGGCCGCCTCGAAGGCTTGTTTGAGATCCGGCATCTTCGCGTTCGTCGGCATCACGCCCCGGAGGAACGCCGCGTAGCGTGGCATCTCCCTCACTCCACCCGATCGATCACGGAGCCCGGGTGCTCGCCGAGGAATTCGACCCACGCCTTCTTGACGCAGGGATAGTGCTTCGCCGCCTCGACCAGGTCCATGAACGCACCGATGGTGCTCACGAAGCGGCGGCTGAGCTCCGCGTTGGCGATGCTACCGTTCGCGTCGAACGCCTGATGCGCCTGGGCGAGGGAGAACATGTCGGGAAAGACGCCGGCCCCGAGATGCTCGAGCGGCACGTCGTGCGCCTCCACCCGCCGGCACAGTTCCTTCGCACCGGCCGGCAGCCCGTCGCGGCTCTGCACGTCCTGGTCGTAGGATGGGCAATCGAAGTCCCGCATCGTCGCCGCATCGACGGTGCCGCCATGCTCGGCGATGACCTGGGACGCCAGGCGGGCGAGGCGCGTATTGAGCGACTCGGCGCGTAACGATGCCGAGAAGACGAGATAGCGAACCGGCTCACGGGCTGTCATAGCAGCCATTGTGGCCCGGCAACTCCCACCTGGCAAGCGGAGCATCCGCACGGTAGCTTCGCCGCCCCATGACGCCTTTTCTCGCAGAACTGCTCGGCACCATGCTGCTGATCATTCTCGGCGACGGCGTGGTCGCCAACGTGGTGCTCGATAAGACCAAAGGCCACAACAGCGGTTGGATCGTCATCACCACGGGCTGGGCGTTCGCCGTGGCGGTGGCCGTGTACGCCGTCGGCACCTTCAGCGGTGCCCACATCAACCCCGCGGTGACCATCGCGATGGCCTTCCTCGGCAAGCTCCCGTGGGCATCGGTACCGGTGTACATCGGGGCGCAGCTCATCGGGGCGTTCCTCGGCGCGGCGGTCGTCTGGCTCGCCTACCTGCCTCACTGGCCCGCCACCGAAAGCCGCGCGTCCAAGCTGGCCGTCTTCTGCACCGCTCCCGCCATCCGCAAGTCGCCAGCGAATCTCCTCTCGGAAGTCATCGGCACCTGTGTGCTGGTGCTGGGGGTGCTGGTCATCCTGACGCCCCAGAACCTCAACCCCGTGCACGGGTGGAACGCGGGATTCGGCCCGTTCCTGGTGGGTGTCCTCGTGTGGGCCATCGGCCTGTCATTGGGGGGACCGACGGGCTATGCGATCAACCCGGCGCGCGACCTCGGTCCGCGGCTGGCGCACGCGTTGCTGCCAATCGCGGGCAAGGGGTCCTCGGACTGGAAGTACGCGTGGATCCCGGTCGCCGGACCGATCCTCGGTGGGCTGGTCGCGGCGTTGCTGTACAAGACGGTGTGGCCGTCCCCATGAAGCACATCCTGGCCCTCGACCAGGGCACCACCAGCTCGCGCGCCATCGTGTTCGACCACAGCGGCAGTGTGGTCGCCTCGGCGCAGCGGGAGTTCGGCCAGATCTTCCCCAAGCCCGGCTGGGTGGAGCACGATGCGCAGGAGATCTGGGCGACACAGCGGCACACAGCGACTGAAGCGATCGCCAAGGCCGGCCTGACTGGAGCGGACATCGCCGCCATCGGGATCACGAATCAGCGGGAGACCACGCTGGTCTGGGACCGCCAGACGGGCACGCCGTTGTATCACGCCATCGTGTGGCAGGATCGCCGCACGGCCGCCGCGTGCGACCGGCTCAAGGCCCGCGGGCTGGCGCCGATGATCAAACGCAAGACCGGGCTCGTCGTGGACGCGTATTTCTCCGGTACGAAACTCGAGTGGCTGCTGCGCCATGTGCCGGGCGCGCGCGCCAAGGCGAAGGCGGGCCAGCTGGCCTTCGGCACGGTCGACTCGTGGCTGATCTGGAACCTCACCGGCGGCCGTGTCCACGTGACCGATCCGAGCAACGCGTCGCGCACGATGCTGTTCAACCTGCGCACCGGAGATTGGGACGACGAGCTGCTGGAGGTGTTCGGCGTGCCGCGCTCGGTGCTGCCCGAGGTGCGCTCGTCGAGCGAGACGTACGGCGACACGACGCTGTTCGGCGGCGCGGTGCCGATCGCGGGCATCGCGGGCGATCAACAGGCGGCGTTGTTCGGCCAGGCGTGCACCCAGCCCGGCATGGTGAAAAACACGTATGGCACCGGCTGCTTCATGCTCATGAACACCGGCACGACACCGATCACGTCCCGGAACAATCTCCTGACGACGGTAGCGTGGCGCATCGGGAAGAAGACGGAGTACGCGCTGGAAGGCAGCATCTTCATCGCGGGTGCGGTGGTGCAATGGCTGCGCGACGGGCTGGGGATCATCCAGTCGTCGTCGGAGGTCGAGGCCCTCGCATCACAGGTGGTCGACCCGCAAGGCGTGTACCTCGTGCCCGCATTCGCGGGACTCGGCGCGCCGCACTGGGATCAATACGCCCGCGGCCTGGTCGCGGGGATCACGCGCGGTACGACCGCGGCGCACATCGCACGGGCGGCGCTCGAGGGCATCGCCTTTCAGGTGGCCGATGTGCTGCGAGCAATGCAGGCCGACGCGAAGATCAAGCTGAAGCAGCTCCGCGTGGACGGCGGGGCGTGCGCCAACAATCTACTGATGCAGTTCCAGTCGGACCTGCTGGGCGTTCCCGTCGTGCGCCCCAAGGTCACCGAAACCACGGCGCTGGGCGCGGCGTACCTCGCCGGCCTGGCGGTAGGCTACTGGACCAACCAGCAGCAGATCGCGGCGCAGTGGCAGGTCGACCGCCGCTTCACCCCCGCGATGAAGCCGGTGCAGCGCAAACGGCTCGAGGCCGGCTGGCGCAAGGCGCTCGAGCGCTCGAAGCGCTGGGAAGCTGAGGGCTGAAGCGACTCAGTACTCGGCGAACTCGTCGTCCGGATAACAATACAGCCACCGCTCTCCCGGCTCGTCCGATGTGACGACCGGATGGGCGCTCGCCTTCGCATGATGGCTGGCGTGTTGGTTGGGTGAGCTGTCGCAACACAGCGTCACGCCGCACTCCTGGCAGGTCCGCAAGTGCACCCAGGCGGAGCGGATCTTGACGCACTCCACGCACTCCCGGCGTTTGGCGTGCCGCACCGTCTTCACTGTGGTGAGGTGAGCGCAGACTCCGTTCGTTGTCATCGGCTGCTTCCCTTTATTCGGCGAGCACCTGGTGCACCGCGGCGATGGCGATCGAGCCTTCCCCCACGGCTGACGCGGCGCGCTTGATGCTGCCCGCGCGAACGTCCCCGACGGCAAAGACACCGGGCAGACTCGTCTCCAGGAGGTACGGCTGCCGAGTCGACGGCCACCGAGCGGCCGACAGATCGTCCGGAGACAGATCGCGGCCGGTCTTGATGAACCCTTTCTCGTCCTGAGCCAGGCATCCGCCGAGCCAGCGGGTGCTCGGCACGGCGCCCGTCATCGTGAAGACGTGACGGATGGCGTGCTGCTCTACCTGACCCGTTTGCTTGTCGCGCCACCCCACCCGCTCGAGTCGCCCGTTCCCCTCGAGACTCACGATCTCGGTGAAGAGGTGGCGCTCGATCTTCGGGTGGTCCTCGATGCGGCGGATCAGGTAGCGCGACATCGAGTCGGCGAGCTTGCCCGAGCGAATCAGCAGGTGCACGCACCGCGCGGTCTGCGCCAGGAACACGGCGGCCTGCCCCGCGGAGTTTCCCGCGCCGACGACGATGACCTCTTCGCCCTCGCACAGCTGTGATTCCATGAACGTCGCGGCGTAATACACGCCGGCGCCCTCGAACCGGGAGACATCCGCGACCGGCAGCTTGCGATACTCCGCGCCGGTCGCGATGATCACCGCGCGCGCCGAGAGCCGCTGTCCGTCCCCGACCTCGAGTACATAGGGAATGCGGTCGCAATTGAGGCGTGTGGCGTCCCGCGCGATAATGATCTCCGCCCCGAACTTCTGCGCCTGCGCGTAGGCTCGCCCGGCGAGCTCATTCCCCGAGATGCCCATGGGAAACCCCAGGTAGTTCTCGATCCGGGAGCTCGTCCCCGCC
>DATJJY010000073.1:0-3785 GCA_035491895.1 Gemmatimonadales bacterium | reverse complement strand
CGCGGCCGCGGCGACGTTGTTCGTGCCCTGCGTGGCGGAAAAGCCCAGCTCGAGGCCGGAGCGGTCGCCGATCCCCTGGAACGCCGCGAGCCGGCCGAGCCACGCCGCCCGCGGCTCGTCGGCGCGGTCGCCGTCCGGCGTGAGCAGCGGATCGTTCGCGATGCCGCTCGGCGTTCGAGGGATCCGGAAGCTGTCGCCCTGGAGCACGTCGCCATACGCCGTCACCGACGTCGAGCCCGGCAGCGGCAGGCGATACGACACGTCGAGGCCCGTCTCGTTGTACGACTCCGTGCCGGGCAGGTAGGCCGCCAGCACGCCGAACCGATTCGCGAACGGATACGTGTGCGGGTGCGCGGGGTTCAGCTTCCCGAACCCGACCCGGTACTTGCCGCCCTTGATCTGGACGTCACCGGGCAGGCCTCTCAGTAATGAGAAGTAGCCCTCCTCGAGGTCGATCTGGCCGTCCTGGAGCGTGACGTCGAAGAAACCGCGAGCGTAGGGATTCAACGCGGCGTCGAAGACGAGCTCGGTCTCGCCGACGTCGAAGACGGGCCGCTTCGCCGTTGGATCGGTCGCGTCATCGTTCCAGCGAATGAACGGCTGGCCGATCACCGAGATGTCGGGGTTCGTGACCCCGGCGTGCGCGCGGCGTGCCGGCGCGAGCGCCAGCACGAGCAGCGCGCAGATCAGGACTCTGCGCATGGGACTCCTCCCGGATGCGACTACGGGGGGCGCGCCGAACGGGCGCGCGACGGGCGAATGGAAGCCGCGAGGGCTCCCGGCTCGTCAGCCCCGGGGAGGTGCGCGCGGCGCCGCGGCGTGCGCGGCGCGGACGATCGGCTCGAGCGCCTCGGCGGCGGGCGTGAACTCGCGCTCGCACTCGACCGGCGTCACCTGCGCGATCGCATCGCTCGCGAACGGCGCCGCGTGCAGGCCGGCGCACACGCAATGGTCCGCGCGTCCGCCGCGATCCGCGGCGCAGCCCTGCTCGGAGAGGTGGTGCCGGGCATCGGCCACGCCTCCGGCGGTGAACGCCGCGAGCAGCAGCAGCGCGGCGAGCGAGCGGCCGGACCGGAACAGCGTGCGCACGAGTCGCATGGGAGTTTGAGCCTGCGATGCGGCGCGGCGTGCGGTCAAGCGGGTGGATCCCGCCGCCTCGATCCGTGCCCCGACCGCGGTATCGGCTGGCGCGCGATGACCCTCCCCGTCAAGGCTTGGTCTGGTCCAGCGCCGCGCGCAGGCCGCGCGCGAGCGCCTCCGCGGGCCCCACGCCCCAGTAGTGCAGGAACACGATGCGCGGCGACTCGCCCGACATGTGCTGGTGGATGGCGACGACGTGGATGCCGCCGCGGTGGAGCGCCTTGAGGACCGGCTGCAGCTCCGTCTCGAGCATGGCGAAGTCGCCGTCGACGACGGCCTGCCCGCTGGTGCCGGAGAACGCCGCCCAGGTGTTGACGCCCATCGTGGAGCCGATCGCGTGGCCGTGCATGCCCGTCGTGCGCCCGATCGTCACCTTGTAGACGCCGCCCGCCAGCTCGCCGCGGTGCCCGAGGGCGGTGGCGATCGCGTCCCCGTCGAGTTGTGTGCGCGCCGGGTCCACGTCCGCGGTGGGGATCGGGGCGCCCGGCGATTTCAGGCCGGCGAACACCTTGCCCACCGCGCCGGCCAGCGTGTCGATCGGCCCCGTGCCGCCGATGTGCATGAACATCACCCGTGGCGTCTCGCCGAGGAAGTGGTTGTGGAGCGCGGTGACCTCGAGACCGTTGTCCAGCGCCACGCCCATCACGGGATCGACCTGGTCCTCGGTGAGCACCACGTCGCCCATCACCATGACGCCGGCGCCGGCCGGCGTGAATGCCGCCCACGAGGTCAGCCCCGAGGGCGGCGTGAGCTTCACGCCCCCGACGGCCACGGTGAGATCGTTACGCGGCACCGAGACCTTGAACACGCCTTCGGCGGCGTTCATCCGCCCCTTCGCGCCGGTGAGCCGCTCGATCTTCGCGGTGTCGAGCGTGGCGGCGTGGGCGTGCGTCGGGGCGGCCAGCAACCATGCCGCCAAGAGGAGCGTGGCACTCATGGGAGACCTCGCATCGGCCTGTTCTCGCGGCCATCCGCCGGCGACACGCCGGTCTGCGGCCGGGATCCGACCCGAGTCTACAGCCGCTCGACGAACTCGCCGGTGCGGGTGTCCACCTTCACGCGGTCGCCTTCCTCGATGTACGGCGGCACCTTGATCTCGAGGCCGGTCTCGAGGATCGCCGGCTTCGACGTGTTCTGCACCGCGGCGCCCTTGATGTTGGGCGTGGTCTCCTTGACCGCCAGCTCCACGAACATCGGCGGGTCGATGCCCACGACGCGGCCCTCGAAGTACTCGGCCGTGATCGTCATGCCCTCGGTCAAGTAGCCGGCGTTCTCGCCCAGCACCTCCGACGACAGCTCGATCATCTCGTAGCTCTCGGTGTTCATGAAGTGGTACGCGTCGCCCGCCTTGTAGCTGAACTGGAGCTTGTGCTCCTCGAGCATGGCGCGCTCGAGCTTGTCGTCGGTGCTGAAGCGCACTTCCTGGTTGGACCCGCTCTCGATGTTCACGAGCTTGGCCTGCACGAACCCGCGCAGGTTCCCGGGCGTGCGGTGCATCACCGTGGCGACGCGGTGCGGCTTGCCGTTGTAGAGCACGAGCATGCCGACCTTGAGCTGGGTGGCTGAAAGCAAGACGGACTCCTGGAGTTTCGGAAATGCGCTGGAGGCGCGGGCGGGGGCTGCCGATAGTCTCCCCACGGCGAATGCGGCGAGGGATTCTGCCCGAGGGCGGGGGCCCCGTCCAATTGTCGCGCGCCCATCCCCCCATGTTCCCGTTCACGGCGGTGCCGTGGAGGTTCGTCATGTTCCGCCGAGCGATCGCGCTGCTGCTCCTCGCGTGCATGGTCGCGAACGCGGTCCCCGCGTTCGCCGCCGAGACGCCGCCGGGGCCCGTGGCGCCCGAAGTGCTGGCCGCGGGCAGCGTCGAGATCTCCCGCAACAGCGCCGAGAACCCGATGGCGGAGATCACGCGCTCGATGATGTGGGGTGCGCTCGCCGGACTCCTGGTCGGCGGGGCGATCGAGTTGGCGGCGAAGGATGCCAGCGGCGAGCCGATCCGCTGGGGGATCGTGGTCGGCACCGGCGCGGGCCTCGCCTCGGGGATCTACTTCGTCTCGCACCGGCCGCAGCCGACCTCGCTGCTGGAGCTGCGGGGCGCCAGGCTCACGCCGGGTCCCACCGCGCTCGGCGCCATCGAGCCCGTGGGCGGCGGCGCGCGCGCGCGGTTGATCGGGGTGCGGTTCTGATCTGAGACCCGAACCCTGGCCACGATGCGCGGCGCGTCCGAGCGCGCGCTGCTGATCGGCGGCCACATGGGCGGGCGTGCGTCGACTTCGTGGGCGTTCGCGCACGCGAAGCGCGGCTTTATCCGCGATTTGACTTGACCGCAAATCCCGATGGCAGGAGTCGCTCGAGTGAAGTGCGGCTCGCGGCTGCGCGTGTGAATTCCGTGCGCGGGCGTGCACGAGATGACGGGGCGCGCGTCATCGGAAATGAGTCCCGCGACGCGTTCACGCCGCGTGCGGGCAGCAGCGGAAGCCGAATTCGCGCGCAGTAGAATCCCTGCGTCGGCCCTCGACCACCCGCCCCCGTCGAAGGTGACGCCGTGAACCGCTTCTCGCTGACGCACCTGAGCAACGAGGTTCTTCGCCGGGAACTCACCACCAAGGCCGCGAGAGAGAACGAAGCCACCGCCGAGCTGCTCG